>QCCG01000005.1 GCA_003281335.1 Prochlorococcus sp. AG-347-K19
AGGGATGATTTACCCCAACATGGCTACAATGCTTGCTTTTCTAACCTGTGATGCGGCTATTCAAAAAGAAGAATGGGACAAAATGATTGCTATTGCGGTTCAAAAATCTTTTAATGCAATATCAGTTGATGGAGAGACAAGCACAAATGATTCTTTTGTAGGAATAAATGCAGGAAAGAAAATTGAAAAAAGGTTTTTTCCAATTATCCAAAAAGGGATTGATATTGTATGTCAGAACTTGGCAAAAAATATTGCAAGGGATGGAGAGGGAGCAAATTGTTTATTAGAAGTTTTGGTTCAAGGAGCAAAAAATACAGATGATGCAATTATGCTCGCGAAATCTATTTGTAATTCTGCTTTGGTAAAAACTGCGATACATGGTTGTGATCCAAATTGGGGACGAATCATTTCTGCTGCAGGCAATTCTGGAGTTAAATTTAATTTAAATGACGTTGATTTGTATATAGGAAACGCCCACATTTTGGGAAAAGGCAAGTTAAATAAATATGATCCACAAAAAGTCACAGACTATATTAAGTCCAGAATGAAAGGTAGATATTTGGTAGATGATATTGTAAAAATTATGATTAATCTAAATTCTGGCGAATCGAAAGGCACAGCTTGGGGGTGCGATCTTTCTAAAAAATATGTTGAAATAAATAGCGAGTATACGACGTAGAAAATGTGATCTCTGGGATCACATGATATGACTATATAAAATCCCAAAAAGAATACACACCTTTTGCGACTGTGATTATGGTGTGATTATTTTTTGGAAAACTGCTCTAGTGATAGCAATAGATTACAGCAAGGTTAGTATTCGTTTAGCAAAAGGTTGGTATTAATAGCGAATTTACTACTTAAGTTTTAATAAATCTAATGGTAGATATTCATTAATATAGAGAAACAGTATTGTTAAAGTTCCAATTACAGAGCCTGTAAAACCTCCAAAAAAATTAACTAATAATCCAGATTGTCTAATTATTGTTTCTTCTTTTTTTTCTTCTTCTTCAAAATTAGGAGAATCAACTACTTTTAAGCGCTTATTGGTTGTTGGTTGTTTAAGTTGTTGGTGTCGGATGAGGGCTTCGAAATCAGGCATGGAATTTGTGAGGCAATTGAACAATAAGCAGACCAGCCCGTCATTCGACGAGGATCTGATCTGCCTAAATCGTCTACAGCTTCAAATACAGCATTGCCAGAGGCTTCTGCTTTATCAAATGCTGAGAGTAAGGGTATAAATGTATCAAAAACATATAAACCAAAATTTTCTAGAGCTGCTTTGGCTTGTTGCGCTGCTTTTTGCTGTCTAAAATCAACTTTTACTATTACTACAGCATGGTTAACTTTTAAGTTGCTTAATAAATTAGCTAGTTCAACAGTTAATTCTACTGATCTTGCTTTTGCAGTTGTAGGCAAGATAACTAAATCTGAACCATACGCTAAGTGTTTAAGTTCTTCTTGATCACTGCTAGCCTGGCCATCAGTTATTACAATTTCTGATGATCTTGATGCTTTAGCAGCTGAACTGACGGGGAAAACTGGAAATGGAAGATTGCCTCTTGATGCGTATGCTAAAGCAGATCTATTCTTGTCGGCATCGACTATGCAAACTTTTTTACCTTCAGAATGCCAAACACTTGCAAGGTGAATACTTGTACAGGTCTTGGCAACCCCCCCTTTTTGTCCGCAAACGGTAATGAACAATTTTTTATTTTTATTTCTCTTACTTTGGAGAATAATTTCTTAATGTCAAGAGAAACTGATTTTTAATGCTTTAAAACTTATTTTTTGAAATATTTTAAAGAAGTTAATATTTTTAGATAACCTTATTAAGTTCCTTATTTAAATTGGCTAGTGAAGAAAAGAATTGGATTAGGTACGTGGTCTTGGGGGAATAAGCTTTTATGGAATTACCAATCTACAAATGACGATGATTTACGTGAAACATATGATGAAGCGTTACGAAGAGGTTTCGATCTAATTGATACTGCAGATTCTTACGGTACTGGGAATCTTCAGGGCAGAAGTGAATTGTTGATAGGAAAATTTTTACTAAATACTCCTTCAGCAAAGAAAAAAAGAATTCAAGTAGCAACCAAGCTTGCACCTTATCCCTGGAGAATAGGTAACAGAGGCTTTAATAAACCTTTTTTGAAAAGTTTAGAGAGACTTAATAACAAATTAGATATAGTGCAATTACATTGGTCAACTGCAAAATACAATCCTTGGCAGGAATTAGGGCTGTTGAATAATCTTTGCGATTTAAAAGATGAAGGCTTTGATTTTCAACTAGGCTTATCAAATGTAGGCCCTAAAAGATTGATGAAATTAATTAATTTTTTAGCAAAAAGAAATCAGAACCTAAAGAGTGTTCAAATACAGTTTTCTTTGCTTGCTCCCGATTTAGGAAAACAATATCAGGTAAAAAAAATTTGCGACGAAAATAATATTGATTTATTTGCTTATAGTCCTTTGTCCTTTGGAATACTTTGTATTGATCCAGATAAAGAAGAAAATAAAGAAAAAAGTTTTATTCGTAATTTGTTATTTGAAAATTATAAAAAACCAACATATGAATTGCGGAGGTGTCTAAAAAGAATTGCGCATCAAAGATCAGTTTCCCAAGCGCAAGTAGCAATTAATTGGTGTTGTTATCAAGGAACTATTCCACTTGTTGGAATGCGAAAAAAATCTCAAGTTATAGATATATCTAATGTATTTAATTGGAATTTAAAAAAAAATGAATTTAAAGTACTTCAGGAAGTTTCAAAAAAATGTTTAAAAAAAATGCCGAAAAATCCTTTTTCGAGTAATTAATAAAATTTTTAGCTAGATATTTTCTTATTTTTTTTGATTTGATAACCACTATTCCATAGTTCATTGGGAAATTTTTCACCAGTGAATCTAATAACTTTTGGTTTGAGATTTATTATCAAGTCATTTAGTTTTTTATTAGATTCCATTTTGCAAGATTGGATTTCTTAATAAGATAAATTAATTTAAAACTTATCTTCTCAGTATTTATACTTATAAAATTAAAAAAATTCTTTTTAATACAAGTAATTGCAGCAATATTTACACACTCATAAATTATCTACTACAACTTCTTAGTTATTTAAAAAAGTGGAGTCCTTCCAGACTCCTCGTATCATTTGGTTGATAAGGCTGATATAACCCCATCTCCTTTTGGATCAAGCAGCAACTGGTGCTGTTTGACGGGAGAAACTAACGATTTTGTTAGCATTTGTGTTTTTGCTCTAACCGAGCCGGCTTCAGTCACCTTCCTTATGCCCCGTCGAAACCATTACAACCCCAAATAGTGGAGTTGAGCGGAATCGAACCGCTGTCCGAAACATCGGTTGAGATCACCTAGTCCAATTGGACATTTATATTCTGACAGGCAAAATGGTTATTGAATAGTTTTTTTACTAAGTTTTATCGTATATGAATGTAGTGGCATCATCTCCGGAGGGACTAGAGAAATCTTTAGCAGATGAAATTTCAAATTTAGGCGGCTTTAATATTAATACTTTTAAAAGATTTATTAATTTTGAATGTGATTTGCAAACTTTTTATAGAGTTCATTTCTATTCCAGATTAGCGTTTCGTTTTTATAGAGAAATTGCAAGTTTTAGTTGCTATGACAAGCAATCTTTATATGTGGGGGTTAGAGATTCATTTGATTGGTTAAATTGGTTGCACTTTGATAAAACGTTTAATGTTCAAGTGACTGGGAGAACATCTTCTTTAAGTCATACTCATTTCACTGCTCTTGAAGTAAAAAATTCTATAACTGATTTGCAACAGGGAGTTTGGAATAAAAGATCAAATATTTCTCTAGATAATCCTGACTTTATAATTCATCTGCATTTAAATAATAATAAAGCAATTCTCAGTCTTCAAAGCAGCGTTGAAAGCTTACATAAAAGAGGCTATAGACCCGCAATTGGAAATGCTCCATTAAAAGAAAATTTAGCTTCTGGATTGATAAATATGACACAATGGAATGGCAAAGTTCCATTAATAGATTTTATGTGCGGCTCGGGAACTTTTTTAATTGAGGCAGTCAACCAATACCTTGGAGTTCCTATAAATATTGATCAAGTATATCTTTTTGAGAATTGGTTGGACTTTAGGAAAGATATTTATCTTAATGAAAAAAATAAGGCAAAAAATAAAATTATAAATTATGAAAAATTGCCAACAATAATAGGATGTGAAATTAATAAAAAGGTTTTTGAGCAGGCGAATGTAAATATATCATTAGCTGGACTAGAAAATTATATTGAGCTTATAAATAATGATTTTTTAGCACTCCAATTAAGTTGCACACCTGGGATAATCATATGTAATCCTCCATACGGTAAAAAATTAGGCGATGAAAATGAATTGATTTATTTATATGAACAAATGGGAATCTTCCTAAAGAATAATTTTTCAGGTTGGGAATTTTGGCTGCTAAGTGGAAATCCAAAACTAACAAAATATTTGAAAATGAAATCTTCATTGAAAATTCCTGTTAGTAATGGGGGAATAGATTGTAGATGGATAAAGTATTTAATAAGGTAATTTATTTTTTGCCTAAAACCGCTTTTGTTGTCTTGCCTAAACCCTCTAATGTTTGAGGCAGATATGGTCCTTTGGCTAATTTTCCTCCAAGTTTTAAACTTAAGCCTGCAAGAACTAAATCGATAAATATTATGAGTAATAAATTATATTCAATATTCCAATTATTATATTTTGTTAGAAAAAGGTAGAAAATAATATGGATGCAAATTAGTACTAATAATAATAATGTGCTGCCAATTGCCAAAAATATTCCACCACTAATTAATCTTCTTTTTTCTCTATCTACTTCTTGAAGAGCTATTCTTACATGCAAATCCATAACTGAACTTGCAATCGCTGAAATTCTGGAGGCGGTATTTGCAAAGTTTTTATTTTTTGGTTTTTCCATATTATTTTCTACCACTGTTTAGGAGCGTTCCTATTAGTAAACCGATACCAGCCGCAATAGCAATAGATAATAATGGTTTTTTTCTTATTGGATTTTCTATTTTTGGTCTCAGTGTATTGTTAAGTTCTTCTAATAATTCTTCTAATTGACTTTCGATAGGTTCAATTTTTTCTGATATTTCCCAATTGTTTTCTCTTATTGAGTCAATAATTTCAAATAGTTGGCTTTTTATTCCAATTACTGAGGTTCCACTATGGCTAGCTATTACTTCAACTAAATCATCAATACTCCCTTTTGTGGCTTCAAGGGTTTGGTGTGCAATGTTAGGCCATTTTTCTTTTATTAAAGGTATTAAACTATCAATTTTTTCAAGTAACCATTTTTCCGAAATAACTTCTTTTTCAGGAGGATCAGAGTTATTTTCTTTTTCTTCTAATTCTTTGGGAGGATGGTAGGTCTCCATTATTTAAACTTATTTACTTTAAGATTAGACCCTATTTTCTTAATTTGGAACCCTTATCTAAAGAATTGTTCGATTAATAAAGAAAAAAAACATATAAAAGTTTATTTACATTTTATTTATCTACTCAGTTCTGTAAGAAGGTTTTGTTAAGCTATTACTGAATTTATAAAATGAGTTTAAATTTCATCATGGATATTACATTTGCATCCTTAATTTTTGCATCTCGCACAATCCCTACAGATTTTGGATTAGTAGCTGCTGCTATCGCTGGAGCTGGAAGTTTGCTATTCATTGCTTTAAGATTTGTACCTGATGCAGGTAATTAAATAACAGGAACCATTTTTAATAAAATATATCTTAATATCAACATTGTTTTGAAAATAGATTCGGTTTATTTATTAAATAGATAATGAATAAATGGGTTTTGCTTGAACATAAAGTTTATTCTGCTAACTCGTTCGATATTCATTACGATTTTCTTGTTGAAAATGGCATAGATTGTTTAACTTGGAAATTTATAAAACTACCTTTATTAAATCAAGCTTCTATAGAAATTATTAAGCAGCCAAATCATAGACTTGTATGGTTATCTCGGATAGAACATGAACTTTCTGATAATAGAGGGTTTGTAAAAAGAATTGATCATGGAATATTTAAAAGAGTTTCTGATAAATTTGACTCTGAACACTATAGATTCATTTTGGATGGTGAACTTCTTTATGGCTTGTTTGAAATTTCGGGTAATTTTTGCAGATTGAGCAAAAGTTATTGATACTCATTTATAAATAAACGTAATATTTCTATTGAGAATTTTTGCAAATTAGTTATTCTTATTTAGCTATTGAGACTTGAGATTGGTACATATCAATCAGGTCGAGTTTGAAAATTTTAAATCTTTTGGGGGAAATGTAAAAATACCTCTTGAAGAAGGTTTTACAGTGGTTACGGGTCCTAACGGATCTGGGAAAAGTAATATTTTAGATGGAATTTTATTTTGTTTAGGTCTCGCTAATAGTAGAGGTATGAGGGCTGAAAGATTACCAGATCTAATCAATAACTCCAAAGTTAAAGAGGGTAAGGCATCAGAAACATCTGTATCGGTAAAATTTAATATTCAAGATTGGTCTCCCAGAGAGGATCTTCCGCCTTTGGAACTAGAAGAAGAAGAAATTGCCCTTAATAAAGGTCAAAAAGAATGGTTAGTTTCTAGAAAATTAAGGCTTATGCCAGGTGGTTCTTATGCTTCTACTTATACTTCTGATGGAAAACAATGTACCTTGCAACAAATACAGAGAATATTAAGAGATATTAGTGTTGATCCTGAGGGCAGCAATGTTGTTATGCAGGGTGATGTAACAAGAATAGTATCAATGAATAACAAGGAGAGGAGAAATCTTATTGATGAATTAGCAGGAGTTGCACTTTTTGATACAAGAATAGAACAAACTAATGCAAAATTAAACGACGTTTTCGAAAGACAAGAAAGATGTGAAATTTTAGAAAATGAATTGCAATCAAGTAAAAATAAGCTTGAAAAAGAATGTGAAAAAGCAAAGCGATATAAAGAGTTAAAGGCAAAACTATTACAAATAATAGAATTAGAGAAAGTTCTTATTTTTGAAAAACAAATTAAGCATGTTGAATCTATAGAAAAAAAAGAAAGTGAAATTGAAAAAAATAAAATCTTATTTAATAAACAAAAAGAATCTATTAGTAAAGAAATATTAGTTTTAGAGGATGCTTTGAAAATACTTGTTGATGAGCTTAAGGAGAAAGGAGAGGATAAATTGATAAAAGTTAATTCTGATATTGGAAGTATTAACTCTAGCTTGAGAGAACTTGATAGGATATCAATTCTTAATAAAGAGGAAGGTATTAAATTACAAAAACAGAGAGATGAAATTGTAATTTCTAAGAGGAATATCGAGTCAGAAAAGATGAGACAAGAAAATTTCGATGATAATTTTTTAAATCAATTGAACTTGCAAATTGATGATCTCACTTTAAAACACAAACTATCTAGAAAAAAACTTTCTGATGCGGCTGGAGAATCTGGAGAATTCTCAAAACAAAGTATCAAATTAAATGCTGAGCTTGAAAGTATAAAAAATCAAATTAATCCTTTGGAAATAAAAAAAAGGAAAATTGAAGAGGAAACTATTCAAAATAATATTCAAAAAGATGAGATATTGTCACAGATCGAATCCTTAGACTTAGAAAAGCAGAAACTTTTTCAGGGAAATCAAAGAAAAAAAGAGACATCCGATACAAAGAATAAAAACTTGGCAAGCAATAGCGCAGAAATTAATTCTTTAAAAAATGAAATCGATTTATTAATTAAAACTAAATCAAGGCTAAATAACGAGCAATTAAGGCTTGAAAAAGATTTATCTAGATTCGAAAGCAGAAAAGAAGCTTTAAACGAATCTAGAGGTTCACATGCTCTCAGAATTCTCTTAGAGGCAGGGTTAGAGGGTATACATGGTTATGTAGCTCAACTTGGAGAGGTCAGTGAGAAGAATAGATATGCATTAGAAATTGCTGCTGGAAATAGGTTAGGACAAATTGTTGTAGATAATGATCATATTGCTGCAAAAGCAATTGAAATTCTTAAAAAGAAGAAAGCAGGAAGATTAACTTTTTTACCTTTAAATAGAATTAATAGTCAAAAAAAGAATTATGCAATTTCAAGATTTGAAAATAACAGGGAGAATGGATTTATTGATAAAGCCATTAATCTAATTACTTTTGATGAAGTTTATTCAGATGTTTTTCGATATGTTTTTGGAGATACTTTGGTTTTTTCAGACTTATCCTCAGCTAGGTTATCTACACAGAAAAATAGGTTGGTTACCTTAAGTGGTGAACTATTAGAAGCAAGTGGTGCTATTACAGGAGGCAGTAAGTTAAATAAAGATTTGGCTTATAGGTTTGGAATTAATAATGATATTGATCATTCCAGTCCTATAAAAGAAAGATTATTAGTTATCGAAGAAGCTTTAAAAGAGTCAAATAATAATTTAATACTAAAAAATAATAGACTTAGTATATTAAATTCTAACCACAGTCAAATAATTGAGGATTGTGCCTCATTTAATAAAGAAATTGAAGTAAATCAAGATTCTCTTAAAGCTGTCTCGCAAAGAATTGAGGATAGTAAATTGAGATTAAATAAACTTGATACTGCTAATAATTTATTAGTTAACGAGTTAGGTCATTTAAAAAATCAATTGAAGCCTTATTACGATAAGTTTGATCAACTACAAACTATTCAAACGGCAAATTATGAAAAAAATCAAAAATCATCATTAATAGCTTTTAACGACGATTTTAATAATCTTGATAAAAAACTTGAATTACTTATTAAAGAGAGAAATACATTACTAGATAAAAAAAATCAATTTGCTTTAAATAAAGAGCGTATCAATAATTCATTAAAAATTACTTTACTACAAGAAAAAAACTTGCAGGCATCTATTAAACAACTCGCAACTGCTCATAGTGAATGGATAGAAAAAAAAGATCAATTTAAAAAAGAGCTTTCAGATCTCGATAATCAAAAAAATTCTCTAGAGAAGAATTTAGGTTTATTGAGAAGGAAGAGAGATGAATTAAACTCTTCAATTTCAAATAAAAGGCAAGAATATAATAATTATCTGTTAAAGCTTGAATATCTTGAAAGGGATATGTATTCCCTTAAAGAAGAGATGAGAAGCGAGAAAATAAAATTAGAAAATTATAAAAAAGATCTACCTAATCCTTCTCCGGAGTTTGGAGAATATGAAGGGAAGAGTCTTGAATCTTTGCAATCAGAAATTTCGATTATAAACACAAAACTAGAAAGCTTAGAACCTGTCAATATGTTGGCTCTTGATGAACTAGAAGAATTAATTGAGAGATTAAATGGTTTGCGAGAAAAATTAGAAATTCTATCTAATGAAAGATCTGAATTATTGCTGAGAATAGAAACTGTATCTACGATGCGTCAAGAGGCTTTTATGCAAGCATTTACAGAAGTTGATAGACATTTTAGAGAAATTTTTGTAAATTTATCTGATGGAGATGGATTTCTTCAACTTGAAAATCCTAATTCTCCTTTAGAAGGAGGATTAACTTTAGTGGCGCATCCCAAGGGAAAAAATGTCAGAAGATTAGCGTCTATGTCAGGTGGTGAAAAATCTTTAACTGCTTTAAGTTTTTTATTTGCTTTGCAAAAGTATAAGCCTTCACCTTTTTATGCATTAGACGAGGTTGATAGTTTTTTAGATGGTATTAATGTTGAAAGGTTGTCAAAACTAATATCAAATCAGTCATCAAATGCTCAATTTATAGTCGTAAGTCATAGAAGGCCTATGATTAGTGCATCTGAACGAACAATTGGGGTTGCGCAAGCAAGAGGTGCTCATACTCAAGTTCTTGGGTTACCAAATGCTGCATAAACACACTTTTTTAAATTTATACGTCAGAATGATAAAAAGAAATTTATGAGCTTGTCTAACACATCTGCTAATAAGAATCTACCTAACTCGGTTCCTAGTGAACGTTTATGGTTAAGGTCAGAATTAATGGGAACACAAGTGATAACTACTGATACTGGAAGGCGGCTAGGCGTAGTTGGCGAAGTTGTTGTTGATATTGATAGAAGAGAGGTGGTCGCTTTGGGACTAAGAGATAATCCTCTTACAAGATTTTTACCTGGTTTACCTAAATGGATGCCTTTAGAAAGTATCAAGCAAGTTGGAGATGTCATATTAGTTGACTCCCTAGATTCCTTGAGTGAAAGTTTTTCTCCAGAAAGGTATGGGAAGGTAATTAATTGTCAAGTCATTACAGAATCTGGACAACTTCTGGGAAGAGTTCTTGGCTTTTCTTTTGATATTGAGACTGGGGATTTGATATCTCTTGTTATGGGTGCTGTTGGTGTTCCGCTTTTAGGCGAGGGAGTTTTAAGTACTTGGGAAATACCTGTTGAGGAAATTGTGAGTAGTGGTACCGATAGGATTATTGTTTATGAAGGTGCGGAAGAGAAATTGAAGCAACTAAGTAGTGGACTACTTGAGAAACTTGGAGTTGGGGGTTCTTCATGGGATGAAAGGGAAGTAAATGGATACTCAGCAAATCTTGTACCTGTTGAGAATCAGTTACTTTCAGGTTCTGAATTAGAACAGCAAAACAATTTGGTCGAGGAATATGAAGAAGTTGTTGAACAAGATGATTATGAAGATGATTATGAAGATGAACTTGAATATGTTGAAATAAAAGGTTCTGAAGAAGAAATAAATAATAGAAAAAAGCTATATATGGATAATGATGATTCTGATCAGATCCAGAATCATAATAGTGTTAATCAAATAGATGAAAAAAACAATATTGATTCAATGCAAAAAAAACAATCAATTACTAATTTAGCTTCGAAAAGACCAATTCAAAATGCAACTGAAACTTTAGATATTGAACCACTAAATGAACAAAATTTAGTTCCAGATAATAATAAATCAGAAAAGTTTGAAATTGATGATCCCTGGTAATTATTGCTAAAGTTTTTTTATTGAATTAACAATAATAGAAGCAAGTTTTTTTGCAGCACCTTTATCGCCTCTCTCTTTGTTAAGATTATCCCTAATACTTTTTAATTGATCTCTATTTTTAATAAGAAATAATACTTCTCTTGCAATTTTTATTGTCGAAATATTACCTATCCGTTCAGGGACAATCATTCTTTTAGCTTTAATATTTGGCCAAGCAAAAAACTTCTTTTTTTTAAAATAGAAATTTTTAATTATAAAAGTTAGGAATCTATTTATGAATGAAATTTTTCCAACTACTCCAAAAATACCATCCCAAGCGTTCATCATATTTAAATGTTGCGTTGGCAGAACAACTAACATTGGAAGACTAATTGCAGCTAATTCTGCAGTATTTGCTCCTACTGTTGTAATTGCAAGATCACATTCTTTTAATATTTCATAGCAAGGATGTTTCTTGATTAGAAAAATCTTTGTTTTTTTTGATGTTTCAATTACATAATCAAAACTAGAGTCTTTGAAGTTTTTAATTGTTTTGATTTTTGATGAGTAATATTTAGCAATTGGATTTTTGTTGCTTTGAAAAAATAAGTATTCACTTTTATTAGTAGTTGGTGCAATAGGGATTATAAAATTTATATTTTGATTTTCTTTAGCGATATGATCTGCAACTTCTAAGAAGAAGGGAATTCCAACAGAAAGCTTTGCTTTTTTAGAACCAGGCAATAATGCAATGTAGTGTTTTTCCTTATTTCTTAGTGATATTTCGCTATTAAGTTTGATATCTGCCATCAAATCACCAATTACTTTACATTTATATTTATATCTTTTAGGTATTAACTCTTTTACTTTTACATTCATAGCAGCAATTTCATTGGTCCAATTAGGCCATCGTGAAACCCATTCAGCATATGTGATATTTAAATAACCTAATCTTTTAGCTAATAAAATGCTCCAAAATTGATCCCCACCAAGGAAAATAACTATCCCTTTTTTTGGCCAATCAGCAAAAGAATGTGGCTTTATTAATAATTTCCAAAAACTTTTGGATTTTGTAATTAATTCGAATTTATTCCATGAATTTGCAACTAAAAATTCTTTACCAGTGGCATTTGGGCAAGGAACAAGGACTAACCTAAGAGTGAAATCTTGTTTATCTTCATCACGTAATGATTTATTTATTTTGTTAAGCTCATCCACTACAGGATTTACCCATGTAGTTAATTCACCAGGGCCATTGGAAATTATAACTACTGCAACTGATTCTTTTTTCATTGCAGTTAAGCCAGGATACATTAAATGCGGACGGCGAGACTTGAACTCGCAAGGCCTAAGCCACACGCTCCTTAGACGTGCGCGTCTACCAATTCCGCCACGTCCGCAAAGGGTTTTTAAGCAGCCGGAGGATGCTTAAACCTTAAAAATATCATACATTATTGGCTGAATTAAGGATGTAGTTCGAAAAGAGTTTTTTTGAATATGATGAATAATTTTTCTATTGCATAAAACAAATATTTATACATATATAACGTTTTAGGTTGTATTGTAAAAAATGTCCTCTGATCACTAAAAAATTTTGTTGAATACTTTGGCAAATAATTTTTTATTTTAAGTCATTTCATTTCTTCAATTTTATTTTAATAATGGTTGAAAAAGTTTTAATTGCTAATCGTGGAGAAATAGCTTTACGAATTGTCAGAAGTTGTAGAGAACTAGGTATTGCAACCGTTGCAGTTTTTAGCACTGTAGATAAAAAAGCATTGCATGTTCAGCTTGCCGATGAGGCGGTTTGCGTAGGAGATTCATTAAGTAATAAGAGTTATTTAAATATTCCAAATATACTTGCTGCTGCTACATCGAGAGGAGTTGATGCTATTCATCCTGGTTATGGATTTCTTGCGGAAAATGATAAATTTGCTGAGATGTGTAATGATCACGGCATAGTTTTTATTGGCCCATCTCCTAAAGCTATAAGATCTATGGGAGATAAATCTACAGCTAAAGAAACTATGGAAGCAGTTGGAGTTCCAACAGTACCTGGTAGTAAAGGCTTGTTATCAAATGTTGATGAGGCTTATAAATTGGCAGATGATATTGGATATCCGGTAATTATTAAAGCCACTGCCGGAGGAGGAGGAAGAGGTATGCGGTTGGTTGAAAACTCTGATAATCTAGAAAAAATGTTTAAAGCAGCTCAAGGCGAAGCAGAAGCAGCTTTTGGTAATGATGGTTTATATATGGAGAAATTTATAAAGAAGCCAAGACATGTAGAAATTCAAATTTTGGCTGACAGGTCGGGTAATGTTGTTCATTTAGGAGAGAGAGATTGTTCAGTTCAAAGAAGACATCAGAAGTTACTAGAGGAGTCTCCTAGTCCTGCAATTAATACTGAGCTAAGAAAAAAAATGGGGAACGCAGCCATTGCTGCTGCAAAAAGTATCGGCTACGAAGGGGCTGGTACAGTTGAATTTTTAGTTGATGATGATAATAATTTTTATTTTATGGAGATGAATACTAGGATTCAAGTTGAACATCCTGTTACTGAAATGGTTACAGGAGTTGATTTAATAGCTGAGCAAATTAAAATCGCAAGCGGAGCAAACTTGGAATTTAATCAGGATGATATCCACTTAAACGGTCATGCCATTGAATGTAGAATCAATGCTGAAGATCCTTCTCACAATTTCCGACCATCACCCGGAAAAATAACTGGGTGGCTTCCTCCTGGTGGCCCTGGTGTCAGGGTGGATAGTCATGTATATACAGGCTATGAAATCCCACCTTTCTATGACTCATTAATTGGTAAATTAATAGTTTGGGGAAAGGATCGTAATACTGCAATTAAACGTATGAATAGGGCTTTAAATGAATGTGCAGTAACTGGTATTCCTACAACAATTAACTTTCATCTAACCTTACTGAATAAATCTAAATTTAAGCAGGGTAAGATACATACTAAATATGTAGAGGAAGAATTATTGCCAAATTACTGAGAAATAATTAAAAGATTTCTATGAAATATGTGTATGCAATGCAAGTTTTATAAGCCCTTGCTGACCGACTAATATTTCTCTTAAAAAGCTTATAATTCCTATCCAAATTACTGGTCCAACATCAACCCCTCCAATAGGAGGAATTAGTTTTCTTGTTAAATTAAGAATAGAGCTTGTTGGTATTGAAACTAATAACCATAAACTTTTACTTAGATCAATTTTTGGGTACCAAGTAAGTATTAATCTTATTAGAAAAACTATAGTTAGATATGAAAGAGAAATTCCTAAACTAATATCTAAAATTTGAAGAGAGTTTACAAACAACGAAATCACAATTATTTAATTCATCTTAATAAATAACCCATTGAAACGTATTTAATTCGTATTATAAATTGAGAATTAAATATTTAAAAGTGTTTCAAATCTCAAATTTATTACTAGCCGCAGATTTTTCTGCTGAAGTAGCAAATAATTCCGCAGTAGGAATGATAGGTAGTTTTATTGCTGCTGCCTTACTTATCGTTATTCCAGCCACTGCATTTTTGATTTTTGTCAGCCAGAAAGATTCCCTCGATCGTACTTCTACTGGAAGACGCTAGTTTTTGTAAAAGTTTTAAGTACACTATATATATAGGGGATATTAGTAACCCTTTAAAAAATAAATTTTTGGAGAAAGAATGTGGTCAATGCTAGTCTCAATTGGGCCAGTATTGTTGGTATAGTTCTCGCGGTATGTGGAGGAGGCCTCTATTTTTTAAGGTCCTTTAAGCCTGCCTTGGCGCGGGATTATGATGTTTTCTTCGCTGCAATTGGACTTTTGTGCGGAGGAATATTATTTTTTCAAGGATGGAGGTTAGATCCTATCCTTCAGTTTGGTCAGTTTTTATTAGCAGGAACTACAGTTTTTTTCGCCTATGAAAGTGTGCGATTGAGGGGAGTTGCTACTGATCAAGCTAGAAGGTCATCTTATTTTGATGATGATTCTATTTCTGATGTTCCAAGAAATTCTAGAGGTCGATTTAATGACGATTATGATAGATTTGAAGAATCGGAAAGACCATCTAGAAGATTTAAACCTCAAGAAGATGAATTTGAAGAAGATTATACGGAGGGGAGATCTCGTAGGAGGAATGTATCAAGAGCCATACCCTCTGCTGCAGCAAGTAGAAGTAGGCCATCTACAAGGCAAATAAGTCAGTTTGAAAATGACGAGCCTATAAGAAGGAGAAGACAGACTTCTGAAGATAGAAATAGGAAACAACCTGAAACAAATAACTTCGGTGAAAGAAGAAATTTATCTCGCGATGAAGTGAAAACAGGGTCAAGACCCAAAATGAATCGTAGAGTTTCTAGACAAGATAATATCTCTCCTCCTGCTGATTCTTCTCCATTAAGGAAGAAACCTACTAGATCCCCTATTAGGCAACAAACTTCAACAGCTCAAGTAGAAGATGCTTCATTTAAAGATGCTAATCAAGCTAAAAAACCGCGTGAGAATAGTAGAGTAAGCTCTTCAGCTAGATCAAGTTCAAAAAATCAAAATAGTAGATATAACCTTGGAACAAATAAGAAAAAACCTAGAGATAATAGTTCTAGATTTGATGATTAATTATAGGATTCCTGCCCATTTTAAAAACGATTGTTTACTAAATAGTTCAATCAATATTATTGAAAGAAATCCAATCATTGCAAATCTTCCATTAGTTTTTTCAGAATAACTACTCCATCCAAATTTATATTCATCTTTGATTTCTATCGATTTTTCATCTAATTGATTATCTCCAGTTTGTTCATTGATATAATTTGGATCTTTCTGCTGTTCTATAAAACTTTCATTGTCTAGATTAGTGACTTCTGAGTTAGTTTGTTCTTCTTTCGAATTCATTTTTTTTGTTAATCCTTAAAATTATACTTATCAGACGTCAATAATTTCCAGTCTCCCTGTCCATTTAATTCTAAAATATTCTCGTGAAAATCTTTCAAGCTAGGTCTATGTCCAACACTAATAAGAGAAAGTTCTCTTTCCTTAAGTAAACTATATAGTTTTTTTTCAGTGTTAATATCTAAAGCACTTGTTGCTTCATCAAGTACTGCAAATCTTGGAGAATTTAGTAAGAGTCTTGCAAAAGCCAATCTTTGTTGCTCACCTAAGGAAAGAATTCGTGGCCAATCTTGTTTGATATCTAGATTAGGATACCGATCTAATAAAGTTTTTAAATTTACTTCATGAAGTACAGAAGTAAGATGTTCATCACTAAATTTCTTGACTTCTGTGGGATAACATAATTGTTCCCTTAAAGAACCAAGTAGCATATATGGTTTTTGGGGTATGAATAATAATTCCCCAATTTTTGGTTTTTTTATTACTCCCTGATCGGGTTCCCATAAACCACTAATCATTCTTAGTAAAGATGTTTTTCCGCACCCAGATGGTCCTACTACCAAAAGTGATTGATTATTGTCGATGCTCAAATTTAAATTTTTAATTATTGTTTTATTTGATCCTGGTGGGCAAAGGTCAGCATTATTAATAAGAATTGAGGGGTAATCAGAAATAACGTTTTGATTGCTTGTTGGGTTGGTTTGACTAATGGATTCAACTTTTGATTGGAATCCTTCTAATCTGCCAATACCAGCAGTAAATTTTGCAAGTTCTTCGATTTGATTAACAATGAAAAATAACGAACCTTCAACCATCCCAAATGCAAAACTTGCTTGAATAAAGCGTCCATAATCAATATCACCTTTGAAGTAAGGGATTGCCATTATTAAATATGGAAAGAAATTTCCAGCATAATTAATGGATCTTCTCATGACGTCTATTATTACTCTCCATATAATTAGTAAATTAAAGTTTCTCACCACTTCTCCTAAGCGTCTTTCGGTTTCACTTTGCTCAGGATTCTCCCCAGAGTAAAAGGCTATTGATTCAGCATTATCTCGAATATGTACTAAGCCATATCGAAAATCTGCTTCATATCTGAGTTGATCAAAGTCAATCTTTACAAGATTTTTTCCTGCAATTAAAAGGATAGAAGTTGCAAATGCGGCGTAACCAAATAAAGAAAAAGTAAGTGTCGTACTAATACTCCATAAAATAAGAATATTAAGTGAAAATGTTAATAAGGCATCAAAAATACCTAATGTGAAAGAGAGACTTTGCCCGGTAAAAGCTCGGGTATCATCTGTAATTCTTTGATCGGGATTATCTACATCGGTTTGTTCTTCATCATTGGGATTTAACTGGTAATAGGCTTTATTAGTCATATAATCTTTGACTAGACTTTTTGAAAGCCATTCTCTCCAAATTATTCCTAACTTGTATGTAAAAAATATTTGGGAAACCCGTATTGGTAGAGCCACAGCGAAACAACAAGCGTAAATCCCCAATATCCGATAAAATCCATCTTCTTGTTTTTCTACTAAAGCATTTGTTAAATCTCTTGCAATGAATCCAATACCTGCGTTTATTCCGTTTACAGCTAAAAGCATTAATACAATTATCGCAAGGAATAACCAATGTAACCATCTACGGTTTTTTAATTGACGTCTTAAGCTAAAAAAGCTTCCTGATCCAATTAGAAATAATGCAGAGAAAAGCAATCCCCAACTCCCAGCCCAAATTGAATTGACAGTACTTACTACACCTCCGAAATACTTTTCAAGAAAAATTGGTTGAAAGCTTTCAAAAAAACTTATTATTCCTGTAAGACCAACAAGGACTACTCCACCAACACAAAATAAAAGAGAAATCAAAAGCCATATGAATTGGAAACCATTACATTGATCTATGGGGAGAAAAAACGGCTGGGATAGCTTCCTTAATTTTTGTAATTGGTAAAGTATTTTGGAGTTATTGTTAACTGCTTTATTCATTACTCGACTATTGCTATGAAATAAATTATAACTTTTAGCAGTCTATTGACCAAAGCCAATAAATGAAAGTGCCCAGTCAGGTAAATTAAAGTAATTCAGGATTGTTGCATCAAATTCATGAACTTTTGGAAATGATTTATCTAATGACCACCATAGTAGAAAAGGTAAATTAAATAAAATTTGTAATTGCCATTTGTAAGTTAAAACGTTCCAAATTTTTATTAACTTAGTTTTGAGTGAATCATCAAGCTCTTCCCAATTTTTTGAAATTAAATTGAATAAATTTTTAGATTCTGTATTTAAGGACTCTGGAGTATTCATTTTGTTTTTATTTATTTATAACCCATTAATATTTCTTTCGAGAGTTTTAACCTGGAGGCCAATTCATTTTTCTTCCAGATAAAAAATGAATATGTAAATGAAAAACTGTCTGTCCAGATTCTGCTCCAGTGTTAATTACTGTTCTCCAGTTAGTTAAATTTTTTGATTTAGCTATTTTGCTACCAACAAAAAGTAAATGCCCTAATAAATTTGTATCTTGCTCAATACACTCTAATAAACTGACTATTGGCTTTTTAGGAATCACTAAAAAATGTACTGGAGCCTGTGCCTGGATATCATTAAATGCAATACAAAACTTATCTTCATAAAGCTTATCGCAGGGTATTTCTTCATTAATTATTTTTTGAAATATTGTTGTTTCAGGCATTAAATTAATTAATTGAGATAACGTCTTTTTTGTTAAACCCTTCTTTTAAAAGTTCTTTGTTCAAATCATCTTTTGATGTAACTCTATCTACAAATAATATTCCATTCAAGTGATCCATTTCGTGTTGGATACACCTCGCTAAAAGTCCATCTGCTTTCATTTTACGTGGTCGTCCCATTTCATCTCTAAATTTTAATTTTATAGTTGATGGTCTTACTACATGCAAATAGACGCCAGGTATACTCAAGCAGCCTTCTTCGTATGAATTAAGGGTTGTTCCAAAATGTGTAATTTCTGGATTGATTAATATTAAAGGTTCTGCTGCTGAATCTTCAAAATTTACGTCTATGACAAGAAGCTCTTTGTTGATTCCAATTTGAGGTGCAGCAAGTCCAATTCCTTTAGCTGCATACATGCTTTGAAGCATTTCTCTAGCAAGTTTTCTAATCGATTCGTCAACTTTAGTTATTCTTTTGGAATTTTGTCTTAGTACATCATCACCAAGTTTATGAATATCTAGAGATGGCTTACCTGGTTGTTCTTTTGCAATTTTTTCTGCGTTTCCATTTGTTCTTGACTTTTTTGCAAGTTGTGAAAAATGGTTTGCCACGTTAAAAAAAAGGTTTTTACTTAAGAGTTTAGCTATAAAAATACTAGCACTTTAATTTGCATTCTTTATAGTTTTTTTAAATGAGTAATGATGATCAGTTAAAAGTTAGGCAAACTGTATCTAAAAAAAAATCTTTTAAGGAATTAACTATTGTTAGGGATATCATTTTTTGGATTGATCTTGTTGGTGAAGGTCAAAATGAAAATGCTATTTTTGCAAGACCATTTAATGAAAAAGAGGCTTTTCCTCAGAAATTAACAAGTAAAAAATCTAATATTAAAAATAACTTTCATGGATATGGTGGTAAATCTTATAAATGTATATATTTAAAAAATAATTTTTATTTGATATGGATAGATCAGATTACCAACGCAGTATGGTTTCAAATTTTTAAAGAGGTAGCATCAAATTATAGAAGTAAAAAAAAATATCTCGATTCAGTTCAAGAACCTATACAACTATCTAAATCAATTGATGGAAATTTCGATTCTTCATTTGTTATTTCTCAAAATTTTTTTTTGTATGGTATTTGTGAAATAAATAATAGAGATTACTTATTTTCTTTAAACTTAAAAAAAACTAAACAAGATATTTACCGAATAAAAAAATTTAAAAATTTTGCTGCCGAATTATCTTCTAATACTTCCGTTAGCTTACTTTCTTGGGTCGAGTGGGATTCTCCATACATGCCCTGGGAGAAAAATGATCTTTGTTTTGCTCAAATTGACTCAAATGGAGAGATAACAAAAATAAAAAAATTCTCAGATAAGCTGATTAATGCCAAAAAAAACGTTTCTTTTTTTCAACCTTATTGGATAAGTGAAACCCTTTTAGTATGTTCTGAAGATAGTTCTGGCTGGTGGAATCTATTGTTTTTAGATGCTAGTAAAATTGAGAATATTTTTATTAAAAAAAGAGTAGAGAGAAATTTTGTTGAATATGGAGTACCTCAGTGGGTCTCAGGAATAACATTTTTTTCAGGGGATATAAAAGATTTATTTTGTTTAGCAAAAAAAGAAAATAATTTAGTAGTTGAACAATATAAAGATCTTCAATTCGTTAAAGAATTTTCTACTTACTTTACCTCAATAAGTGATTTTAGTGTTTTTGAGAAGAAAGTCGTTTTGAAAGGTCATGGATCTGATTTTCTTGGAAATTTACTTGAAATTGATTGTAATAAGCAAGTTTCAACATATGTTTTTGAGGAAATAAATGCTGAATATATAAAAGATTGTTCAAAACCTGAATCTTTTTGTTTTAAGGGTTTTGAAGATAAATATACTCATTCTTTTTTATATAGGCCGCTTGTTGAAAAATTTAGAAAACCACCGCTTTTTGTTAGAGCTCATAGTGGACCAACTTCTTTTTTTGATGGATCATATAATTCTGAAGTTCAATATTGGACGTCGAAAGGATTTTTTGTTGCTGAAGTTAATTATGGAGGATCATCAGGATTTGGCAAAGCATATAGAGAGAGGTTGAATTATAAATGGGGTATTGTTGATTCTTATGATTGCAAAGCACTAGCTCTTGAATTGATTAAATCAAATCAAGTTGATAGTGAAAAAGTGGTAATTTTTGGGAATAGTGCTGGTGGGTTAACTGCCCTGAATTGTTTATTATATGAGTCTATTTTTACAGCAGCTATTTGTAAATATCCTGTAATTGATTTGAAGGATATGCATTACAACACTCATAGGTTTGAAAAAGATTATTTAAATTCTTTGGTAGGAAATTATGCAAAAAACCATGATGATTATATAAATAGATCACCGATAAATCACATTAACAAAATAAAAAAACCTATCTTATTGTTTCATGGAAAAAAAGATACAGTTATTTCTTATAAACAAACTTTAAAAATTCAAGAAATTTTGATCCAAAATAATAAATATTCAGAAGTTATTTTTTTTGATAATGAAGGACATGGTTTTAGAAATATTGAAAATAAAGAAGTAGTAATGCAAAAATCTCAGGAATTTTTAAAAAATGTTTTGAACATTTAAGAATTTATTTTTAGAAAATCAATAGTATCTTTTAATTTTTCTATAAACATATCAATTTCTTCCTTATTGGTTGTGAAATTCATGCTGATTCTAGCTGTTGATTTAATTCCAATGTATCTGTGAAGAGGTTGACAGCAATGGTGGCCACTTCTGATGCAAATTCCTTTTGAATCAAGAATTTCAGCAATATCATTTGAATGTATATTTTTTATATAAAAGGTAGCAAGTGAAGCTCTATCTGGATCTATCTCCGGCGATGGACCTATAATTTCAATATTTTCTATTTGATTTAATTTTTCAAATAAATATTTAGTAATAGTCTTTTCATATTCATGAATTTCATCCAATCCAATATTGTTAATATAATTAATTGCTTCTGCAAGACCTATTGCTTCTGCAATGGCTGGAGTTCCAGCTTCAAATTTGTGTGGTAGTTCTGCCCAAGTACTTGTCTCTTCAAAAACATCTTGAATCATTTCTCCACCTCCAAAGAGAGGGGGAATTTTTTCTAGGATTTCTTTTCTTGACCAGAGGAAACCAATACCTGTAGGACCGCATAGTTTATGTCCTGATCCAGCTAAAAAATCTATATCAAGATCAATCACATCCAGTTTTTGATGAGCCAAACTTTGGCATGCATCTATTAACACTAAAGAACCTTTTTGTTTAGCTAATTTAGTTATTTCTTTGATTGGATTACAGCAACCTAGAGTATTACTAACATGTACTAAGCTAACAAGTTTAGTTCTAGATGTTAGTTTTGATTTAAAGTCGTCTATATCTAATTTTCCATCTTTATCTATACCTATAAATTTTAATTTGCATTTATTTTTTGCTGCAACCATTTGCCATGGAACAATATTGCTATGATGCTCCATTATTGATAAGAGAATTTCATCGTTTTCTTTTAATGAATATTCGCCCCATGATCTAGCTACTATATTGATTGCCTCAGTAGCATTTCTTGTGAAAATAATTTCTTTTGCTGAATTCGCTTTTATATATTTGCTAATTAAATATCGTGCATTTTCAAATTCTTCAGTTGCTTTAGCACTTAATTGATGTGCCCCTCTATGTACATTAGCATTAAAGTTTTTGTAATATTCATCAATTTTTTTTAAGACTTGTATTGGTTTTTGTGTAGTTGCAGCATGGTCTAAATAAATAATTTGCTCATTACTTTTTAAGTTCTTATTTAAAAGAGGAAAGTGTTTCTTTGTTATTTCAGGAAAATTTTGAATCGTTTCCATTAATTCTCATTTAAAAGTTTATCAAGCAAATCCCATTTATCTTTTGAAATGGGAATAAATGAAATTATTTCTTGAAAGTAAGAACTTAATTGTAGTTTACTTGCCTCTGTTAATGTGATCCCTCTTGTTCGCATATAAAAAAGTTCTTCTTCATTTAGTTGCGAAATTGTAGCTCCATGTTTACATTTGACATCATCAGCAATTATTTCTAATTGAGGTTTGGTATCTATTTGTGCGAGATTTGATAAAAGTAAATTTCTGCTTAATTGGGAAGCATCAGTTCTCTGGGCAATTTTCGGAACTATTATTGAACCTTCAAATATTGCATGTGATTTATCATCAGCAAGTGATTTATTAATTTGATCTAGAAATCCATTTGGGCCATTAAATTCTATTTTTGTATAGGTTGAAATTTGCTCATCTTTTTTTGTAATTTGCATACCTTTGATATTTGTTTTAGCTTTTCCCGCAGATTGTTTAATACTTATTTCAAATCTCGCGTAATTGAATTTGAAATGTAAAGATCCTAAGTTGTATGCACTATTTTTTTGTTGAATTACATTTAGAGAATTTAATAGGTTGGATCTGTTTTCACCGTAAGAAACAACACCATGATTTACGGAACTATTTTCTTTCAAGCAAAAGAAAGTTGATTGAGATAATGAAGAGTTTTCTTTACCAAGATTTACTTGTAATAATTCAACATCACAATTCTTTTCTAAAAATATTACGAGGGTTTTTGCGTTTAAAGAATTACTTGATGCATGACTAAAAATTTCAATAGGAGGAATTTTTGATCCATTTATTTTTAATCCCAAAATATTATTTTTACAACTTAAAGACAGATTTAGTAGGTCACTCCAATTTTCGTTTTGCTTAAAAAAAGATATCTGTTCCTTGATGTATTTTTGTAATTCATACTCACTTAATTGCTGTATTGAATAATTTTTCTCTATTAATTTAATTTGGCAATTCTCACCAATTATTAATCTAATAGTACTTTGATAATTTTTCGGATATGGTATATCAAATTTTGAATCTTTTTCATTAACTGAATAATCTAAAAAGTTTGACAATTTTGATTTATTTGAAAGTCTCCATGATTCAGATTTAGGATTAGGGAGAGGGCTTGATTGTAATTTATGAAGACAGATTTTTTGAATTTCTGTTAGGTTATAATCCGATTTATTAGTTTTTATTTTTTCAATAATGTCCATTTGTTTAGGTCTCTCTTATAAAGTTATCAGTCCATTCATATCCTTTTTCCTCAAGTTCTAGAGCAAGATCACTCTCACCAGTTTTTATGATTTGTCCGTCTGACATGACATGGACATAATTTGGTTTAATTTCATCTAATAATCTTTGATAGTGGGTAATAAGTATAATTCCAGTTTGTGCATTGGATATTTTTTTGATTCCTGATGCCACTATTCTTAGAGCATCGATATCTAGACCAGAATCGGTCTCATCTAATATTGCTATCTTGGGCTCAAGTAAAGCCATTTGCAGAATCTCATTTCTTTTTTTTTCACCTCCGGAAAAGCCTTGATTTACACTCCTTGATAGGAATGCGTGATCCATTTTCACAATTTCTAATTTTTCTTTAACTAATTCTTCAAAATCAAAAGTATCCAATTCTTCTTTGTTGAGGAATTTTCTTCTAGCATTAGTTGAAACTCTAAGAAACTCAAGATTACTTACACCTGGAATCTCAATTGGATATTGAAAACCAAGAAAAATTCCTGATTGAGATCTCTCTTCAGGTTCTAGAGAGTTGATGTTTTCACCTAAAAACTTTATGTCGCCATTTGTAATATTATAAGAGGGATGTCCTGCAATGATTTTCGATAGAGTACTTTTGCCACATCCATTTCTTCCCATAATGGCATGGATTTCTCCAGGATATACAGTAAGTGAAACCCCTTTTAAAATTGGAAGATTATCAGTAGATGCAGAGAGATTTTCAACTTCTAAAATTGGATCTGATTCTTTCATTTTACTTTGCATTTCAGTTTAGAAATTGATTAATTAACCTATTGATCCCTCTAGTTTAAGTGCTAGTAACTTATCTGCTTCAGCGGCAAATTCCATAGGTAATTGATTAAATACATCTCTGCAAAAACCGCTGACCATCATAGATACTGCCTCCTCAAATTCTATACCTCTGCTTTGGAGATAAAAAAGTTGGTCTTCTGAGATTCTACATGTACTTGCTTCATGCTCAATTTCAGAATTGGGTTGTTGAGATTTGATGTAAGGGAATGTATTTGCAGAAGCTTGATCCCCTATTAACATTGAATCACATTGACTGTAATTTCTTGATCCTGTAGCTTTTGTTCCCATTCTGACAAGACCTCTGTAGCTATTTTTTGAGTTACCTGCACTAATACCTTTGCTAACGATAGTTGATTTGGTCTTAGGACCAATATGGATCATTTTTGTGCCGGTGTCTGCTTGCTGAAGATTATTGGTGAGAGCCACAGAATAAAATTCTCCTACAGATTCTTCACCTAAAAGAAGACAGCTAGGATATTTCCACGTAATTGCTGACCCTGTTTCAACTTGAGACCAGCTAATTTTACTTCTCTTACCTAAACATTTTCCTCTCTTGGTGACAAAATTAAAAATTCCGCCAATACCTTCTTCATCACCAGCATACCAATTTTGCACTGTTGAATATTTTATTGAGGCGTCGTCTAATGCTATAAGCTCTACAACTGCTGCATGTAGAGTATTTGTATCAAACATTGGAGCTGTACAACCTTCTAGATAACTTACAGAACTTGACTCTTCTGCAATGATTAGTGTTCTTTCGAATTGTCCTGAATCGCCACTATTAATTCTGAAGTAGGAAGATAGATCCATAGGGCAGGCAACACCTTTTGGGATATAAACAAAAGAACCATCACTAAAAACTGCAGAATTTAGTGCTGCAAAATAATTATCACTAGCTGGAACTACTGTACCTAAATATTTTTCAATCAAATCTGGGTGATTTTTTACTGCTTCACTAATTGAGCAAAATATAACTCCATGTTCAGCAAGTTCTTCTCTAAAAGTTGTGGCTATAGAAACACTATCAAAGACAGCATCTACTGCTACATTTGTGAGTTTTTTTTGCTCTGTGAGGGGTATTCCTAATTTGTCAAAAGTCTCAAGAAGTTTGGGATCAACTTCATCTAAGCTAGAAATTTTCTCTTTTTGCTTAGGAGCAGAGTAATAAATAATATCTTGATAATCAATCTTTTTATATCCTAATTCTGCCCATTCAGGCTCTTTCATTTTTTGCCATTTTCTAAAGGCTTTTAATCTAAAATCAAGAAGAAATTTTGGCTCTTCTTTTTTCTGTGAAATTATTTTTATAATGTCTTCATTTAATCCCTTTTCTATTTTTTCAGTTTCAATATCAGTAACGAAACCATATTTGTAAGGCTCTTTTACTACATCTTTTACTAAATTTTCGTTGACCATGTTATCAAAAATAACTTATTACAATTAGCTTTATATACTCTAACGAAAGATACCCCCAATATTGAGTTTTTTTCCTTTATTAAAACTAAAAATTAATGTCTAATCATCTTGATCCCTTGTCTAACCCATTAAACATAGAAACTATTCAAGAAATTGATAATCTTGATTTACCTTTAATGCAGAAACATCATTTAAGAATACTTGCTCATTGCCTTCAGATTTTAAAAACTATCAATGTAGATAATAATTTGGAATATCAAAATAAAAATCCCTTGAGAGAATGGTGTGATAACCAATCCAAAAAATTTGATGATAAAAAATTTAGTGATCTTTTTTATGAGCAGTTAGAATCAACTTCTAAAAAATTAAGTACTTTTTCAAAAAAAATAGGTAAAAGTATTGAGGATTTAGAGATAAATGATTTAGTACTTCTAGTTGAACATCGCTGAATTCTCTTTTAATTAAATGATCCCGAAGAAAAAATATATTTTTGTTGAGTCTTTAACAAATTCAGGTAATAAAATTTAAAAAAAAAGAAAATTAATTTACATTTCAAAAAGTTCTGAAAATTATTTAATTCTATTGATACCAACAGTTTTGAAGAGAAATATAAATTTTGTAAATTTTTTAGTAGTCAGAGGATCCTGACGACAGGTCAAAAAGACACACAATTCCAAAAAAAAAAGAACATACTGATCCCAAACAAAAACGGAGAATTTAAAGTGGCTGATGAGATCATGAATAAAGATCAATTACTCTCACTAACTCTCAGACAATTACGTCAAGAAGCAAGTAAATTATCGGTTCCGCTATACAGTCGCAAAACAAAAGCTGTTTTAGTTGATTTAATAGTTAAATATCAAGAAAGATTTACAAAAAAAACATACATCACAACCACAACTCCTGAAATAAAATCTGAAAAAACTTCTGAGTCCAATGCTTTCAACAATAGTGAAGAAGTTAAAACGAATGTAGTCTTCCTACCCCGAGATCCGGATTGGGCTTATGTTTTTTGGCAAATTTCTGATGCAGATAGAGAAAAAGCACAATCTCTAGGAGCCAATAAATTATGTTTACGATTATTTGATGCATCTGGTTCTGAAGGAAGTAACTTGAATCAAGGAACACTAAGGGAGATAGCAGTTGATAGTTATAGTACTGAGTGGTACTTGCCAATCCCACTTGCAGATAGAGATTATAAAGTTGAATTAGGATACAAATATGGTTTTAACTGGATGTCATTGGCATTTTCTTCGATAAGTCATGTTCCTGGGTCTCATCCTTCTGAGCAAATTCTTGATAAATTTGTACCTTTTAATTTAGATTCTACTTCTGAGTTCATCCCAGATATTTCTAATCCTATTGTTTCACAACAAAATGGTATGCATGAAAGGCTATACCAAGCAGCAACTAACATTCCTCTCAGAAGAAAAGTTGGTTCTGAGGAATTTATGGAAAACGTAAATTCAACAAACTTCAATGATAATCTTACGGACTCAGGTGTTGGTAAATGGTCATCAGGTTTAAATGATTCTGGAAGTGGAATTGTTAAAAATAGATCTTTTTGGCTCGTTGCTGATGCTGAATTAATTGTTTATGGAGCTACAGAGCCTTCTGCAAAACTTACAATAGGTGGAGAAGATGTACCTCTTGCTGCAGATGGTACTTTTAGAATTCAGGTTCCATTTAGAGACGGGACTCAAAAATATGATATTCAAGCTGTTGATGTATCTGGTAAGCAAGAAAAAAGTATATCAATGAAATTTGATAGAACTACACCACTTGACGATACTAATGAAAAAGATAATGCTGAGACTGAATGGTTTTAATAAATTTAATTTATGCTGAAAAAAATTGTAGCTTTTACTCCACTGTTGGGGGCATTAACTTTTCCATTAATAGTGCCAATTACCATTTCTAAATTTGGTGTTAACTATGGAATTCTTAGTGCATTATTAATTTCTTCATTATGGTTTATCGCTATGTTAAGAACTTCCGAAATGCCTCATTAATTTAGTTAGATTTCTTGAAGTCTTTTAAAAGTATGAATCAAGTTAGTGTAATTAATATCAATTCTCCTTTTCTAGATCAAAAACCAGGTACCTCTGGATTAAGAAAAAGTACTTTAAAGTTTCAGGAAGAACATTATCTAGAAGTTTTTATTGAAGCAATTTTACAATCATTAGAAGATTTAAAAGGTTCCACTTTAGTAGTTGGTGGTGATGGCAGATATGGCAATATTGAAGCAATTGAAAAAATTGTCCAAATATGCATTGCCCATAAAGTTCAAAAGGTTATTGTTCCAAAATACGGTTTATTATCTACTCCTGCGACATCACATTTAATTAGAAAAGAAAACGCGATTGGTGGAATTATTCTTTCTGCAAGCCATAATCCTGGTGGGATTGATGGCGACTTTGGAGTGAAATTGAATATCTCTAATGGTGGCCCAGCTCCTGAGATAATTACTAATAAGATTTTCAAGGCTTCACAATTACTAACTAGTTATAAAATTTGTAAAATTCAATTACCTGATTTTAGTGAATATGGAATTTATCCTTACAACGAAACTACCTTAGAAATTATTGATGGATTAACAGATTATTCTAATTTGATGGAGAAAATTTTTGACTTTGATCAAATTAGTGATTTTTTAAAAAAAGACTTCTCGTTGATCTTTGATGCAATGAATGCGGTTACAGGTCCATATGCAAAAAATATTTTTGTTGAAAAAATGGGTCTTGCACCTGATTGTGTCATGAATGGTAACCCGTTAAAAGATTTTGGAGGTTTACATCCTGATCCTAATCTTACTTACGCATTCCACTTGGCTGATTTGTTATTAAATAAAAAATCGTATAGTTTTGGTGCTGCATGC
Source organism: Prochlorococcus sp. AG-347-K19 (assembly GCA_003281335.1). Lineage (GTDB taxonomy): Bacteria > Cyanobacteriota > Cyanobacteriia > PCC-6307 > Cyanobiaceae > Prochlorococcus_A. Next base: position 28,742 of record QCCG01000005.1, read on the forward strand.
GATGGAGATGGAGATAGGAATATGATTTTAGGAAGTGGATGTTTTGTAAATCCTAGTGATAGCCTTGCAATTATCACTGCTAATACAAAATGTGTCCCTGGTTATAAAGATGGTATTACAGGTGTGGCAAGATCTATGCCAACCAGCTCAGCGGTTGATAATGTTGCTCGAGCATTAAATATACCTTGTTTCGAGACACCTACTGGCTGGAAGTTTTTTGGAAATCTTTTAGATTCTAATTTAATTACTTTATGTGGAGAAGAAAGTTTCGGAACAGGTAGTAATCATGTGCGAGAGAAAGATGGACTATGGGCAGTTTTGTATTGGTTACAAGTTTTAGCTAAGAAAAAATGTTCGGTAAATGATTTGATGCAGAATCATTGGAAACAATTTGGTAGGAATTATTATTCAAGACATGATTATGAGGCAATTCCCTCAAATATTGCTAATCAAATCTTTGGTAATCTTACTTCTATGCTCGAAAATTTAAAAGGAAATAATTTTGCTGGCCATTTAGTTAAAGTTGCAGATAACTTTTCATACTTAGATCCCGTTGATAATTCCATAAGTGAAAATCAAGGTTTAAGATTGGTCCTTGATGATAATTCTCGAGTAATTGTGCGCCTTTCTGGAACTGGAACTAAGGGTGCAACATTAAGACTTTATTTTGAGAAATTTTTTGATTCTCAACAGAATCTTTCGTTAAATCCTCAGATCGCTTTGAAACCTCTAATAGATGATCTAGATGCTTTATTGAACATTTCAAAACTTACTCAAATGGAAACTCCTACAGTAATTACATAGAATTGAAAGTAATGATTTTTTGATTTTATTTATATGCATTCAGAAAATTTATTTACTAATTATTCTCAAATAGAAAATAATGCACCTTTGGCAGATAAATTAAGACCAAAGAATTTGGAAGATTTTTTTGGTCAACAACCAATCTTGAATGACAATTCGCTTTTAAGAAGTGCAATATTAAACGATAAGATTAGTAATTTTATTTTTTCTGGCCCTCCGGGTGTTGGAAAAACTACTCTAATTGAAATTATTTCTTTTAATACGCGGTCAAAATTAATTAAGTTAAATGCAGTATTATCAAGTGTTAAAGAATTAAGAAATGAAATCGCTAATGCAAAAGATAGATTAATAAATTCAAAAAGAAAAACAATTTTATTTATCGATGAGGTTCATAGATTTACATCAGTTCAGCAAGACGCTTTATTACCTTCAATAGAAAATGGAACTATAACTTTCATTGGTGCGACAACTGAAAATCCTTTCTTTGCTGTTAATAAAGCGCTTGTTAGCAGGTCTCGTATTTTTACATTACTTCCTTTGGCAGAAAATGATTTGCAGAAAATAATACAAAAAGTTATTACTTACTATTCAAAACAAAAAGATTCAAAAAAGGTTTATTTAACTCAAGATGCTATAAGTCATTTAATTAAATTTTCTGGCGGAGATGCAAGGACATTAATCAATGCGCTGGAGATGGCCATAGAAACAACTGCTGAAAATGATGCTAAAGAAATCACCATTAATCTCTCAATAGCAGAGGATGCATTACAAAAGAAGAAAATTGTTTACGATAAAAATGGTCAAAATCATTACGATGTAATTAGTGCCTTTATCAAGTCCATAAGAGGTTCTGATCCAGATGCAACTTTATTCTGGCTTGCGAATATGCTGGAGGCTGGTGAAGATCCTAATTTTATTTTTAGAAGACTACTTATATCTGCCAGTGAAGATATTGGAATAGCTGATCCTAATGCCATAGTAGTTGTGCAATCCTGTTGTGATGCTTTTGATAGAGTTGGTTTCCCAGAAGGATTATATTTTTTAACGCAGGCTTCTTTATATTTAGCTATTTCTCCAAAAAGTAATAGTACGAAAAGTATTTTTAAAGCAATTGAAACTATCAAATCTTCCAATGCTTTTGATGTTCCACTTCATTTAAAAAATAATTCTAATAGTTATGTTAATCCTCATGATTACCAAGGTAATTGGGACGTACAAGAATATCTTCCTAAATCTTTAAGAGGTTTAAAAATATGGGAACCAAATAATAATGGATGGGAAAAAACTCAATATGAAGAACTGCTCAGAAGAAAAGAAAATTAAAAATTTTTCGAAGAACAAATAATCTCAGGATTAAAAAAAGTTTTTTCTTCGTAGGCTAAAGCGATAGTCCAATTATGGAATTTAATTTGTGAATAATTTAAATGTATATTTTTCTTCTCATGAATTAACTCTTTTGGCTTTTCAAAAAATTGCCAATATTTAATGTCTTTAGCTATTTTTCCATGATCCCATTTTATAGCCGCTTCAACAGCACACCATTGATTTAGTATCATATTTTTTGTTAAATAATTATTATGGTTTGATTTATTGGTATGAAAAAAATATTTTTTTGCAAATTTTATATGGTTAAAATCTCTATCTGTTCTCTCAATATCAATCCCTATTTTGCCTTTGTGCCAGACTATAGTAATGGCATCTTTACAGTGACTTAAACTGATATTTCCCATGCTAGAGGGTAAACTTGGAGGTTCTCCAGGTTGAGCATTAATTGGAATTTCTAGGGGGTCTAAATCAAAAAGTGTTGAAAGTGATTGACGCAAATAAGCTCTTGTTTCTAAGAAAATCTTTGATCTTGAATTTGTTAGGTTTTTAGCAGTTTTAATTTCTGCTACAGTTGCGACATCTTGCACACCTTTAATCTCATAAAACCAAATTTTTGGTATTTTATATTCATACTCATTTAATAATTTCAATGGCTCTTAAGGTTGGCGACAAAGCACCAGAATTTAAATTAAAAGATTCTTTTGAGAAAGAAGTTTCTCTTAGTGATTTTAAAGGTAAAAGAATAATACTATATTTTTATCCAAAAGATAATACTCCAGGATGTACTAAAGAAGCATGCAATTTTAAAGAGAATTGGGATTTACTCCAAAAAAATAATATTGTTGTGCTTGGTATTAGTAAAGATAATGCATCCTCTCATCAGAAGTTTATAGAAAAATTTAATTTACCTTTTATTCTTTTAACTGATCCTGAACCTTTCAAAGTTTCTTCTGATTACGATAGCTATGGACTGAAAAAATTCATGGGAAAAGAATATATGGGAATGATGAGAAATACTTTTTTAATTGATACTGAAGGTAACATCGAAAAAATTTACTTAAAGGTAAAAGCAGCAATAATGGCTGATCATATAATTTCAGACCTTGGGTTAAGCTAATTTTTTTATGGACAGGTGGTGAATAATCATCCCCTCCATAACTAAATTAGGAGCATTGATAATATTTTCTTTTTTAGTTTTTAGAAATTTTGTGAGTAATTGAGAGTCTCCTCCACAGATTATTAAAATATCCTTTTCGGGATCAAATAAACTATTAATTACGCCAGTAAGAGAGTTGATTACACCTTTTAAGATTGCTTCTTCAGTATTAATTAAAAAATCTTTGATCGGAATATCATATTTTTTGGGAACTTTAAGATTTTTTGTATTTTGTTCCATTGATTTTAATTGTGTTAGAAAACCTGGAAGAAGTTGACCTCCAATAATAGATCCATCTGAATTCAATTTTGTTATTGATAATATTGTTCCAAAATCTGCAATTAGCAAATCTTTATTGAAAGGGTTCTCAATAATTTTTAAAGCGGCAATGCAGGCAAAAGCTCTATCAACTCCAAAATTATCAGGAAGATTTGATAATTGGATATCTTTAGTTTTTATTTCATTCTCTTTTTTCAGCAAAAAATTTGGTAGTTTTCCTACAGAAGCCCAAATTAATTGATCAAGATCTATATTTTCGGGAACTTTTTGCACTTTTTTGGTATGGATGAATTTAGATCGATTTTTAGAATATTTAGCCCAATGAAGCCTACTATTACCTACTAGTAGAAAATTTATATCTGAGAACATTGTTCTATGATCAATTTAATTATTAGTATGTATCCCACATTCTTGTTTAATCCCCGAAAATCTTGTATCTCTGCCTTTTGTTTCAATACCATCGGGACTGCTTGAATGCCAATCTCCTACAGAAGAATATCCTTTGATAAAAAGAGGATGAGCAGGTAAATTATTCTCTTCCATATAATAAAAAATATCTTTATTTGTCCAATTTAATAAAGGTCTTAAAGAGAGTCTTTGACGAATTATGTCTAGGAATTTCATTTTGTTTCTATTGTCTGTTTGACTTGATCTAACACCGCTTGCCCAGCAAGAAATATTATATTTTTCTAGACCATTTTCTAAAGGTCTTATTTTTCTCAATTCATGATACTTATCTAAATCACTCTCTTGATTTGTTTCCCAAAGTTTTCCATATTTTGCCTCCATTCTTGCTGGAGATAATTCACTTTGCAGAACTTCAACTTCTAAGGATAAATTATCAATAAGCTTTTCAGCGTAATGGTATGTTTCAGGAGGCAGGTAACCTGTATCTATCCAAAATATTTTGATTTTTTTTTGTAGATACAATTTACTGACCATATCTAAAAGGACTGACGACTGTATACCAAAACTTGTTGTAATAGCAAATTGATTATCAAACTTTTGATAACCCCACGCAAGCATTTCTTGAGGATTCATATCTACTAGTTCTTGATTATGTTTCCTCAAGTTAGTTTGAATATCTTTGTGGATTTTTTCAATCATTCTCTAATTTGGTTATGAGTTTAATGTTATTTCGCTTAATTTAAAAATTATTCGTATAGTTTAATAATACATATACGAATAACAATATTTCTCTAATGAAATCAATACAAAAACCAATAGTAATAGTTGGAGCAGGTTTTGCAGGTATGTCATTTGCTTTGAATTTAAAGAATCTTAATCCTTCTTTACCGATTCTTGTAGTTGATTCTGAAACTAACTTTATATTTAAACCCTTAATGTACGAAGTTTTAAGTAAAGAAATAAGAAGTTGGGAAGCAACCCCAAAATTTGCAAATATTTTTTCTGATGCGGGTATAACTTTTTTAAGAAATTGTTTGACTAAGATTTCTTTCAAAGAAAATTTACTGGAATTTAGTGACAATTTAAAATTAAGTTATCAGTATCTTGTTATCTGTACAGGATCTATTCCAAATAGTTTTTTAATAAAAGGTATAGATGAAAATTGTTATTTTTTTAATGATATTAACGATCTAGATAAATTAAATTCTTTTTTAAAAAAATCCCAAGATACTGCGTTGTATAAGAAGTTGTTCATAGTTGGAGGTGGTCCCTCTGGCGTTGAGTTGGCATGCAAAATTAAAGATATATTTTCAGACCAATTTCAAATTAATTTAATAGAAAAATCAAATGAAATCCTTAATAAAAACAAAATTTTTAATAGAGAGCAAGCAGAGAAGGCATTAGAAAAAAGAAAAATAAATGTTCTTTTGAATACCATGGTTAAAGAAGTCTCAGAAACTAAAATTAGTATTTCTAGTGAGGCTGGAATAACTTCTTTGGATAAAGATATTGTTATTTGGACTGCAGGTGTTACACCTAATTTGTCTTACTTAGAAACTGATCAAATAACAAAAAAATTTGGACGAATTTTAGTTAATAATAATTTGCAAATAGAAAAATATAAAAACTGTTTTGCTATTGGCGATATTTCAGTTATTGAAGGAATGGAGGATTTACCCATAACTGCTCAGGTCGCTATGCAGGAAGGAAATCATCTGGCTAATAATTTAGAACTTTTAATTCAAGGAAAGGATCCTCTACCTTTTGAATTTAAAGATAATGGTGAAATGATTAGCTTAGGAATAGGCGAAGCTTCAATTTCTGGGCTGGGGGTTACTTTATCTGGAAAATTGGCTTTTGAGGCAAGAAGAATAATATATGCTTCCAAGTTGCCTGATATTTCTGAAAGCTTAAAATCTGCTTCTTCATGGATATTACAAAAAAAATCTATTTTTAAAAAGTTTCTTATAAAAGATAATTCCAATTAAACTTTTTTGAAATTTTGTTTTTGGGTATATTGAGTTAAATAAGTTTCGTATGAATTTAATTGCAGTAGTTATTAATAATTTTGATGCGTTTATAACGGTAGTTGTTTTAATAATGTCAATAATTTTATTTATTAAAAATACTATTGCGCCAGAATTGACTGGTTTGTTATGTGTTGGAATATTTATAGCTACAGGTGTCCTTTCTCCTGAAAAAGCTTTAGCTGGATTTGGTAGTCCATCATTAATTACTCTTATGGGTTTATTTGCAGTTTCTTCTGCATTGTTTAAAAGTGGTGCTTTAGACAGAGTTAGAGAATTGATTTCTTCTGAAGGTATTAAAACTCCAAGGAAATTAATTTCTTTATTAGCTTTTTTGATTGCTCCAATATCTGGAATTGTTCCTAATACTCCAGTAGTTGCATCTTTATTACCCATAATTGAAGGTTGGTGCGAGCGGAGAAATATATCACCATCAAAAGTTTTATTACCTCTTTCTTTTGCTACTTTACTAGGTGGAACCCTGACATTATTGGGTAGCTCAGTAAATCTTCTTGTAAGTGATATTAGTCAGCAATTAGGTTATGGAGCTTTGGAATTATTTAGTTTGACTTCTATCGGAATTCCTGTATGGCTTATAGGTACAACCTATATGATTCTAGTTTCTGATGTGCTTTTGCCAGATAGAGGAAGAGATAAGGAATTTATTAAAAATGGTGATTTAAATATATACTTTACTGAAGTTACTATTCCCTCTACTTCAGAATTAGTTGGACAATCTGTCAGAAATAGTAGATTGCAAAGAAGATTTGACGTTGATGTTCTGGAATTGCAACGAAATGGAAAAGTTATTCTTCCCCCTTTGGCTGATAGAAAGATTGAACCAGATGATAGATTAATAATCCGCGTTACAAGGGCAGACTTATTTAGGCTTCAGCAGGAACATACCATATTGTTAGGTGAAAACAAAACATCTTTAGATGGAGCTAATGTTTTCTCAGATGATGAAGGGACTAAGACCTTTGAAGCTCTCTTACCAGCTGGCTCAACGCTTGCTGGTGCAAGTTTGAGAGAATTAAGATTTAGGCAACGTCATAATGCAACAGTTTTGGCACTAAGAAGAGGTCAACAAACTGTTCAGGAGAGATTAGGTCAAGCTGTTTTAAGGGCTGGAGATGTTTTATTATTGCAAGCACCGTTAGATTCAATAAGAGGTTTGCAAGCTAGTAATGATTTACTTATTTTAGATCAATTCGAAGAGGATTTACCTTTCTTGATAAAAAAACCTATATCTATTGGAATTGCAATAGGAATGGTGGTTTTGCCTTCGGTTTCTAATATTCCATTAGTAGGTTCAGTCCTTTTAGCAGTCATTGCTATGGTTGCTTGTGGATGTTTAAGACCTGCAGAGATACAAAAATCAATTAGGTTAGACGTCATTTTATTGTTGGGATCCTTATCATGCTTTAGCGTGGCTATGCAAGTAACAGGATTAGCAGATTTAATTGCTGTCAATCTAAACTTTGCCCTTAATGGAATGCCTCTGTATTTTGCACTAGTCCTAATTTTTGTATCGACTGTTATTCTTACACAATTTATAAGTAATGCTGCTTCGGTTGCTTTGATTTTGCCTGTTGCTATTGAATTCTCAAATGTTTTAGGGATTTCACCAAGTGCTTTAATAATGCTTGTTTTATTTGGCGTAAGTCAATCTTTCTTGACTCCAATGGGTTATCAAACAAATTTAATGGTTTATGGTCCTGGAAGATATAGATTTTTTGATATCGCAAAATATGGAGCTGGATTAACACTTATAATGTCTTTTACAGTACCAGCATTGATAATTTTAAATTACGGGTAATATCGTGAAATTCACAAGTAAGGTTTATAAGTTAAAAGATGCTTACAAAAAGCTATCTGTGCCTCAATTTACTATTGTTACAGGCTTATTTATTATTTGCCTTGGAACTTTAATTTTGAGTTCTCCATTATGTTCATCTTCAAAGGTTGGCTTGTGGGAAGCATTTTTTACATCTACTTCTGCTATTACCGTAACTGGTTTAACCATAATAGATATTGGCGATGATTTAAATTTCTTTGGCCAGGTTTTCTTGGCTTTTATGCTTTTATCAGGAGGGCTAGGATTAATGGCTATTACAACCTTTTTACAAGGTTTTGTTGTAAAGGGGACAAAGCTAAGAACTAGATTAGATAAAGGAAAGACTCTAGATGAATTTGGAATTGGAGGAATTGGTCGAACTTTTCAAAGCATTGCTATTACTGCGATTAGTATCATATCCTTGGGCGCAATTGTTTTATATGCTTTTGGATTTGTAGACATTCAAAATAATTGGGAAAGACTATGGTCCTCGATTTTTCACAGCATATCTGCATATAATAATGCAGGATTTTCTTTAAATTCAAATAGTCTCCAAGACTATAGAACAAATTATTTGGTGAATAGTGTTTTTGTTTTTCTCATTGTTATGGGTGGATTGGGATGGCGGGTTATTGATGATATTTGGAGTAATAAAAAAAATCTTTCTTATAAAAAATTAAGCCTTCATTCCAGACTAGTTATTAGGACAAGTTTGTCTCTAATATTATTTGGAACATTAGGATTCTTTATCACTGAATCATTGCTTAATAGTCAATTTTTTAATGATTTGAATTTGTTTGAACGGTTATTGTCATCAATTTTTGAGACAGTAAGTGCAAGAACTGCCGGCTTTACAAATTATCCAATCTCCTTGAACTCTATATCAGATACTGGCTTATTGTTATTAATGACTTTGATGTTTATTGGAGCAAGTACTGGAGGTACTGGTGGAGGCATAAAAACAACTACATTTATTGCTTTAATGGCTGCAACTAGATCAACTTTAAGAGGTCAGAAAGATGTAATTATTAGCAATAGATTAATTTCAGATAAAGTTATTCTAAAGGCAGTTGGAGTCACAGTTGGATCTATGCTTTTTGTTCTTTTAATGGCGATGTTGCTTAGTACAACAAATACGTTTGTTAAGAGAGAATCTTTCACATTCCTGGAAATTCTGTTTACTTGCATATCTGCATTTGCAACTGTTGGTTTTGATATTGGTTTAACTGCAAAATTAAATCATTTTGGCCAATTTATTCTTATTATCGGAATGTTTGTGGGCAGACTTGGGATCCTTTTGCTTTTAAGTGCACTTTGGCAGGCTCTTTATAAGAGTAGAATAGATAGACAAAAAAGAATTGGCTATCCTAGGGCTGATCTTTATGTTTAGTATGACTAAGTTTTATTATGTCTGATTGGTGGCAGTGGTCTCAAAAGAGAGAAAAAGAAGCACTCACTTTTGCAGTTGTTGGCGTTGGAAGATTTGGAACTGCTGTTTGTAGAGAACTTATAAGTAATGGTGCAGATGTTTTGGCTGCAGATTATTCGGAAAAAGCTATAGATGATTTGAGACAATTGGAACCTTCAATAGAAGCAAGAGTTGTCGATTGTACTGATGAAGAGTCTATGAAGGAATCTGGAATACTTGAAATGAATACTGTTGTAGTAGGTATAAGTGAACCTATTGAAGCAAGTATAACTACGACACTTATCGCTAAAGATAGTGAAGGTAGCAAAGTGAAAAGAGTAATAGCAAGAGCTACAAGTGATTTGCACGAAAAAATGTTAAAAAGGGTAGGTGCAGACAAAGTTGTCTTCCCTTCCAGAATGCAAGGAGAGAGATTAGGTTTAGAACTAGTTAGACCAAATCTAATTGAAAGATTAGAACTCGATAACCAAACTGGTATAGATGAAATAACTGTTCCAGAGCAATTTATTGGAAGATCTTTGAGAGATTTGAATTTGAGGAAAAATTATTTAGTTAATGTTCTTGCAGCAGGACCTGCTGAAGAGTTAACAGTTAATCCTCCAGCAAAATATATCTTAGAAAGAGGAAATATTTTGGTAGTAATGGGAAAAACTGCAGATTTACAGAAATTGCCTCAAAATTAATTATTTTTACTCAGATTTTTTATAGTATTTAATCCTTTGAGGAGCTCTTTTTAATTTTCTAACGCTTTGTTTTTCAAGTTCGTTTCTAAATCTATCAGTATTTAAATTATTTTCTGAAACAGGTGATTTACTTTCTTTTTCGAAATATTTTTTAATACCCTCTTGTATTAACACTTTTGCCATATTACTAACTGTCCTAGATTCATTATTAGCCAAAATAGTTAATTGCTCACATATTAATTCTGGAAGAACTACTTGAATTCTGGGGGATTTAGGCTTCCCATTAGTTGAGTTTTGGCGGGTAGCCATGAGTCAAAGTTGATAACTGTTACTTATTAGTATACACAGTTAGTCAAGGATACTATCTTTGTGTATATTATTAATAAGGAAATTTATGTCCTTATCAATTAATTGTTTAATTGTCCCATGAAAAATTCAAGAAAAATTGATTCTTCTAAAAGGTCGATAATTGATAAACCGAAAAAAAGATTAGTTAATTCTGATTCTCACGATAATGAAAATAGTGACGTTTTGGTATCAGCTGTAATTAGTCCATATTTGTTAACTCATCTTCATCATATTCTTCAGCAGTCTGAGTATTATGCTCAAAAAGATGGCAGAAAATCTCACGCAGCTAACTTTGCGAAATTAAGAAAAGTTTTATGTTTAGACGCAAGAAGTATGGCAGATGCCTCTGCAAAAGAGATAAAAGATGTGGATAATGATTTATCTAATAATAAATATAATGAACAAAATGTAGCTTGAAGTAATAATCTATTAATAAATAGATTTTAAAAACATGTCTAGTAATGCTGAAAAGCTCTATAAGTTAATAGCCAACGATTCTAAAAAGAAGCAAAGTCTGTTTATGACAGCCTTAACTAATCCCAAAAAAGCCTTGGATAAAATATGCGATATAGGCAACGAGTTAAATATTTCTGTGACTAAAGAAGAGGTGATTGAATATTTGAGTACTATTGATGATGAAGCAACTAAAATGTGGTTAATCAAGGCTCGAGGAGGTCTTTAGGAAAAGGTTTCGAATAATTATTATTTGGATTAGGAATAGGTTTTATTCTTTTGTTGTAGCCACCTCCACCAGCCAATGTCCAAAAAAACCAATAACTTGGAATTGCAAGGGCTGCAGCTATGAAAATCACTGCAATTTGTTCTATTCTTTTCATGTTTAAATTTTATTCCACAAAATATTTTTTAGTAAATAAACCACAGATTTTGTAAATTCTATTTTTAAAACAGTGATTAGATTTGAAGGTGTAAGCAAAATTTATTCTACAGATGTTGTTTTAAAAAATATTTGTTGGGAGATTAAGAAAGGAGAAAAAGTTGGCTTAGTTGGTTCTAATGGTGCAGGTAAATCAACCCAATTTAAAATTTTAATTGGAGAAGAAGAGCAAACAAGTGGAACCATCATCAAAGAGGGAAATCCTAAAATTGTCCATTTAAAGCAAGAGTTTGATTGTAATTTGAATTTTTCAGTGAGACAGGAATTAGAAAGTTCTTTTAAAGATATACAAATTGTTGCCATTAAACTTTTAGAAATTGAGAATAAAATGAAATCATTGGATACAAAAAAAAATTCTGATGAACTTGCAATATTTGTAAATCAACTCGCAAAATATCAAGCAAAATTTGAAGCTTTAGGTGGTTATAAAATGCAATCTGATGTAGAAAAAATATTACCAAAATTAGGCTTTTCTATAGAAGATGCTGACAAATTAGTGGGCAATTTCTCCGGTGGTTGGCAGATGAAAGTTGCGCTTGGAAAAATTATTTTACAAAAACCTGATTTACTTTTACTGGATGAACCAACCAATCATTTAGATTTAGAAACTATTTTTTGGTTGGAAGAATATCTATCATCGCTTAAAATTGCAGTGATAATAATCAGCCATGATAGATATTTCTTAGATAAATTATGTAAAAAAATAATTTTTGTAGATAGAGGAACATCTGAAACATATAATGGAAACTATTCTTTTTTTGTTGAACAGAAATCTTTGAATGAAGAATCACAAAATAAAGCATATCAATTACAACAAAAAGAAATTGAGTTACAGAAGAGGTATATAGATAGATTTAGAGCTAGTGCAACTAGAAGTTCTCAAGCAAAGAGTAGAGAAAAACAATTAAAAAAGATTTCTAAAATTGAGGCTCCCATAGCAAAATCAAAAAGCCCTGTTTTTAATTTTCCAGATTGTCCTCGCTCAGGAAAATTAGTTCTAAATATCAAAAATTTGTCTCATAGTTTCGAGGATAAAATTCTTTTTTTAGATATTAATTTAAAGATTTCTTCTGGGGATAAAATAGCAATATTGGGACCTAATGGCTGTGGTAAATCTACATTGCTTAAAATTATTATGAAAAAAATATCCCCTGAAATTGGAGAAATTAATCTTGGTAAACATAATATAATTACTAGTTATTATGAACAGAATCAGGCTGAAGCACTTTCACTTGAAGAAAGGGTTATTGATTTAATATGTTATAAGTCTCCAGAATGGTCCCAAAAAAAAGTTAGAACATTTTTAGGGGGTTTTGGCTTTCAAAATGAAACTGTTTTTAAATTTATTAAACAACTCAGTGGGGGAGAAAAGGCAAGATTAGCATTGGCGCTAATGATTATTAATCCTTGTAATTTCCTTCTTTTGGATGAGCCAACTAATCATTTGGATCTGCAATCTAAGGAAAACTTAGAATTAGCAATTAAAAATTATAAAGGTTCATTATTAATCGTTTCTCATGATCGGTATTTTATTTCAAAGGTTGCAAATAGAATTATTGAAATTAAAGATTCAAAGTTATTTTCATATGATGGCAATTACGAATATTTTTTAGAAAAAACTCAAAGCCAAAAACTTTGATTTCTTTTAGTAAAATTTACAATTGGCTAAGTAAGATCACTCATTTATCTTTACATAGTTGACCGTCCTTGATTAATCTTAAAAATACAAAAATAGGTTTTAAGGGTTTAAATGAAAAATTATGATTTCCAAGAAAAAAATTTTCAAATTTCTGATCCTATTGAAAGTTATTTCGAATGCATTACTTCCTGCGATATGAGAGATGGTAAATGTATTTCTAGATGTGTGGAAATACTTAAAAGGAATGAAAATTAAATTTTTTAGTTATTTTGTAGATTAGTAATATCAGTTGGTATTACTTTTAATTTAATAAACTTATTTTTACGTTTCAATAATATATTTACTTGTTTTTTGATACCATTTTTACTAATTTGTTCTATTACGTCTGATGCGGTTTCAATATCTTTATTGCCTATTTTAATTAAAATATCATCCAGCTTGATTCCACTTTTTTCAGCTGGACTGTTCGGTACTACATATCCAACTTTTACGACATTATTTTTTCTATTAGGAATACTTTCTTCTATTAGGCTAATTCCAATCATAGGATGTATTACTTTCCCATTGTTTAAAAGTTGATAGGCAATGTCCTTAGCTTTATTAATTGGGATTGCGAAACTCAAACCCGCGCCTGGACCTGATCTTATCAACGTATTAATACCAATTACCTCTCCATCGCTATTCAACAGTGGGCCTCCAGAATTACCAGGGTTAATAGCAGCATCTGTTTGTATTAGTTCAAGTTTTTTATCATATATTCCTAATTGAGTTACGTTTCTATTTATATTACTAATAATTCCAAGCGTAACTGTGTTTTCCAGTCCGAATGGATTTCCAACTGCTATAGCCCAATCACCAACTTTAATCTTTGCAGAATCGCCTAATTTTGCTTTTGGCCAAGGCCCTTTCCCTTCAATCTTTAGCACAGCTAAATCGGTAAAAGGGTCTTGGCCTATCAATTTAGCGTTTATTTTTTTGCCATTGGTTAAACCAACAATCACCTTATCTGATCCATTAACTACATGAGCATTTGTCATTACAAGTCCATCTGCAAATATAAATCCACTGCCTTGGTTTTGCTCTATCCTTGGTCGATTTTCGTTAGGCAAATCTAATCCAAAAAATCTTTCAAAATATGGATCTAGAAATAGTTGCGAATTTCCTGGAAAATTTCTTTTTTTAACATATCTTTGAGTATCAATTGTCACCACAGCTGCACCGGTTTTTTCTACAGCTTTTGTTATGAAAGATTTGTTTGCTAATAAACTAACTTCGTTAATTTTTGGTTTGCTTAATGGTTGAGATATTACATATACAGGATATGTAATGCCTGCTGAAATTAATGAGACAATGAATAATAGCTTTTGGATGTATCTTTTCAATTTTGATTTTCTTATGTTCTTCGAGAGATTTAACTTACTATATTAGTGTAATTTAAATATAACTAGTAATCTAATTAATTGAATCTAGAGAATAATTTAGTGACTTAAAATAGCTAAATTTCTTTTTTTCGGGCTATGATGTAAAACATATAACCAACTAATTTATAAGTTCAATGACTATTCTGTTTCCCATTATATATTCTGCGGCCTTAACTTATTTAGTGTGGAAAGCTTTTAAAGTAATGTCTAATGGTTGGGGTATATCCGATAATAAAAATAATCGTTTAAGTACCTCCAGTTTTAAACAAAAAAAGTACACAATACATCCAGAGCTTTTAGATAAATCAGGTAACATAACAGAAGAGGAGTTATTAACAGTAAGATTTTCGAATGATAATGATACCTCATTAGAAGAAAAAGGCTCAACAACTGATTAATCAAAATACATCTTAGGAATAAAATTGGAATTAAGAACAAAAATTGTTTCAGCGGTAATAAGATCTCTCAAATTGCCTCCAAGGTTTCGCTTGAAAATGGTTAAAGAAGATCCAGTGAGACTTGAACTAAGCCTTACTCCTTCTTACGGTAAAAATCCTGTAATAGTTGGCATAGTTGAATCTTTAGACTTAGTCGCGCGAAGAGATAGAGAAGGTAGACTTCCTAGAGATCTTCAGGGGACTTGGGACTGGACTGTAAGACATGGAAAAGTTACTACTGGAGGTTGGAATCCTATGTTAAAAGAAGCATTGCAAACAATGTTTGATACAGGTTTACCAGCCATAGTATATGAGGAATTAACTGGAGATGAGTATCGACCTGTTGATGGTGTAAGACATGTTAAATAAATAATTTATTATTTTTCATAAAATCTTCCTTAAAACGTTAAAATAGTCTGATAGATAATTTAGTTAATTATGAATAAAGACAATCAACCAAGATTTGGCTTTGTAAATTTTGCGGAAACTTGGAATGGCCGTATGGCAATGATGGGTATTTTGATTGGACTTGGTACTGAATTAATTACTGGACAAAGTATTCTTAGGCAAATTGGTATAGGTTAGTATTTTACTTAATTTCTTCTGCTTTCACATCAATGGTACTTTCACTAGGCTTTTTATCTAATTGATTTTTCTTATTAATATTCTCTAAATCTGCACCGCAATTCATGCAGTTTTCACTTAAACCTAATGATATCGCCCCACAATTACTGCATGTATTAATTTTAGATTTGTAAGAGTTAAAACCCATAAACACTAAAACTAATAATAGAAGAGGAATTAAAAATAAAAGAATTAGAATATTTCCAAGAAGGCTAATAAAAAAGTTAAATCCAAAAATTGGTATAAGGATAAATATTATTAATGAGTAGGTAAGAAGATTTTTATTAGCTTTAAGAAAATAATTCACCTTAGTTATCCTTATCTATAATTTCTTTTTTTTTTATTTACTAAAGTCATACTAGCAATTACTACGCTCCAACACTGTCCAAAATATAAAATAACTCCTAATAGCCATACCCACAAAGTAAGTACTAGAAAACCTCCTATAAAACCGTATGCTTGAAATCTTACTCCAAGCGAGAGAATACTTTTACTTACTGCTAGGTTCAAAGTAGTTAGGCCAATTCCAATAAGAAAAGATCCAGGTAAAAGTGGTTTCAATGGAACTTTTCTACTGGGTAAAAGTGCTTGTAATAAAAGAGCCATTAAAGAAAAGCCAATTAGTGGTATTGCAAACTGACCAACTTGTAATAATGGCAACTTTAATAATAAATCAGAAATAAGATTATTTGATTTTGAAAGATTTTCTAAAACGTTACTTGGAATCATCCTAAGATTTGCACTAATTTGATCTAGTACCATTAAAAAACCAATAAAGAATACTATTAAGAAGGCTTCAACTCTATTGCGGAGAAACTTCGAAGCTTGCACTCTCCAAGCAGCATTTACTTTTTTAGAAGGAATTTCGTCCTCCCAAAGCCTATCCGAACCTCTTTGAAGAGATAGATATGCATTTCCTGCTGTAAAAAGCAAAAACATAGCCCCAAGAATTCCTGCCCCAAAACCTTGATCTATCAAATTAAATAATGTTGTCTCTACTAACTCAACTACTGAAGGAGGTAAAAGCTGAGCAGCAATTGCAATTATTTGTTGATCTAATCCTTCTTGTTTGCCTAGGAACCATGAAGCTATTGAAAGAGAAATTAGAAGGATGGGAAAAAATGATTGAAGTGTGTAGTATGCAAAAGCAGCGCTTAAATCAACACAATCAGATTTGCTCCATCGCTCACAAGCTCCCCATAAACTTTTGAGTATCCATGTTGAACTTCTCTGCATATTAAATTTCTTCAAATATTTATTTATTTATTTAATTTTTATTGTATCTGATTAAAAAATTTTTCAAGCAATTTTTTATTTATGATGCAACTATTTTGCTAATAATAAATTGCCCCATGGCTTTAGAATTTCAAATTTTTCAATAGATCTACAAGCAATTAATGGAAAATTAACATCGCTCAAGTCTTCTCCAGAAACTAAATTTAAGGGATCTGTTTCTAACCACTCTATAGAACAATTGAGTTCTTCTAATAGCAGCCAGGCTGCTGCAATATCCCATATCTTAGGGGTTGATTCTATTGCTCCGAAAGTTTGTCCCATCGCTACACTCGTAAGATTTAAACTCGATACACCTAAGAGTCTGATTTTGCCAGGAAATACTGAGTTTGGTTTTTTTTGTAAAATTTTTATTGATCTACTACATAAAGAAATGCATTCACTTTGGCGATTATTTTGGCTAGGATCAATTTTCTTGTTATTTAACCAAACCCCTTTACCTTTTATGGATACAAACTTTTTTTTCAATGTAGGAATTATTAAAAAAGAAGATTGTGGTTTACCATCAACTAACCTTGCTACAGATATAGACCAGTAAGGAATACCGGCAGCAAAATTTGTTGTCCCATCGAGTGGATCAACTACCCAGTAAGCTTTTGAATTTGGAATTAACTTTTGGCCTTCTTCACTAAGGACGCCTTCACCTGGAGCTATTGAAGCTAAGCCATCTACGATTGTTTTGTCACTCCATAAATCACAACTCGTTAATAATGATCCATCTGCTTTATTGCTGGCGCTAATATTTCCAAAATCTTTTGTTTGACGTAGACTGACCAAATCAAATAAAGAATCTAATTCACGTAGTTGCTTATTAGTTAAATTTGGTGGATTCATTTTTATATATTGCAAATAGAATTTTTATCCTTAATTTTAGTATTATTACTACCCAAACAATTTTTACTTTTATCAAGAAAAGTTAATCTCTCTAATTCATCTATATTCAGATTGTAATTATATATTGCATTAATATTTTTTGATTTCGCATTACTTAATTCACTTTGCCTAACAAGAACATCTTTTAGAGTTGATATACCGACATCATATCTAAGTCTAGAAAGCCTTACAGACTCTTTGCTAGATTCAATTTCTTTAAGAGAAGAGATAATTTTTTCTTCATTTAACTTAAGATTTAAATAGGCTTTACTAATACTTGTGGTTAAAACATTTTTGAGATTTTCATAAGCATATTCTTCGGATTTGGCATTTGCTATTTTTGATTTGTAGGAGTTCTTATTTTGTCCGCCATCAAAAATACTCCATGCAAAATTTAGACTAATGGTATTTGTATAATTAGATCCAGATTTTTCAGAGTCGATAATAGTTGCTAGAGAGTCACCCTTTGAAAATGTACTAGATAATGAATTACTGATATAGATATTTGGCCTATTTTGAGCTAAAAAGCCCTCTGCTTGGCTCTTTTTGATTGATTTTTGAAGAATGAGGTTTTTTAAGGAAAGATTTTTATCCAAGCCTTCATTAACATTCTTATTCAATTTATGATTCCAAAACCCTATAAGATTTTGCTCTTTATTAGTTTCGAAATCTTCTTTAACATTAAGAATCTCTTTAAGAGAAATTTTATTAATTTCATGTTCTATTTTCTTTTCATTAAGTGATTGTTGATCTCTAGATAATTGAGCTTCTGCTTCAAGAAATTCAAATTTTGTACCAATTCCAGCATCTAGCTTTGCTTTAGCATTTTCTAAACTCGTAATTGATAAATCAAGTGTGAATTTTTTATTTTGAATATCTTGATATGACTTTTTGTATTTGTGATATCTGATTCTTGCTTCTTGAATTAAATCTTTTTTCTTAATCTCATAATTATTTTCTGCAATTTTATAATTTGTTTTGGCAATTTTAATTTCAGATCCTCTTAGTGGGGCAATTATATCCCATTTAATATTCAGGGAGGGATTAGCCGTAAATTGTGATGTTTTGTAAGTAGGTGAATTGCTACTGTACTTTTTACCTGCGACATATTTTGGGAACCCATTGGCTTGAAAATCTAAGGATGGGTATCTTTTGGCAATTTGACTGGAAAGATTGAAGCTTGCAGAGGCTACTAGGTTTTGTAATGATTTTAATTCTTGATTATTTAATACAAGTTTTTCTATTTCTTGATAATCAACAAAAGTAATATTAGATTTTTCTTCTAAAACATTATCAATGTAATTTTTTGTTTCGCTCGATAGAACATTAAAGGTATTCATACTTAGAGTAAGCGGCAATAATAAGAAAGGATTTATTACTCTTCTAAGCATGTTTTATAGTTTCGAGAATATTCGATTAACCAATCAAAGTATTAATAATATCATTTGAATCATCAAGAACGTGAATTTTAGTATTTATCTGATTCTCAACTTCTTGAATATTTTTATCATCTAAAAATAAATTAGTATTAATTTTTAACATAATAGATGGTATGTAAACAGCTTCTCCTAAATCCTTATTTTTCAGCCCGTAAATTAGATCTTCTCCAGTAAGAAGACCTGTAACAACTTGATCTTGACCCCAATAAATACTTGGCAAACCATATAAATTAATTGTTAATCCATTAATTAAGTTTAATTTCTTAACTGTCGGAATTAGGGCTTCATAAACTAATTTACCAACAATCCAACTAACTTTTTTTGGCTTTTTTACTTTTTGGGGTAGGTTTTGAGTCTTGTCTCTTAATGCTTCTAGAAAGTTTCTAATAGTCCCAACTCCATTAGATTCTTGTGGCATATTTTCGTAGGTTTTGTAACTAGGTAAATTTGTACCAGCAATTAAATACCATTCGTCTGCTAGCCAACAAAAACGAGTCCCAAGAGTAATTTGCAGAGAGGCTTGAATTCTCTCTACTTGTTTAATAGTTTTTTTTGCGTATTCTGGGCTTATTGATTTTAATCCATCATTTTCAGGTCTAAATTTTGTAAGTCCTACAGGAACTATTGCGACTGAAAGTACTGTTTGAGAGGTTTTTTTATAGAATTCAGCAAGTTCCATAATTGATTTCTCAAGAATATCCCCATCATTTATATATGGACAAACAACAATTTGAGCATGTATTTGAATAGAGTTTTTTTCAAACCACGAAATTTGATCAAGTATCACTCCTGCTTTTTTATTTTTTAATAATTTTTCTCTTGTGGCGGGATCAGTAGCATGAACTGAAATAAAAAGTGGGGATAGTTTTTGCATAGCAATTCTTTCCCAGTCTTCTTTGTTTAAATTCGTAAGAGTTAAATAAGAGCCATATAGGAAACTTAATCTATAGTCATCATCTTTTATATAAAGGCTTTTTCTTTTACCACTTGGCTGTTGATCAATGAAACAAAATGGACATCTATTATTGCATTGCTTGATTGAATCAAATAATGCATCTTTAAAATTTATACCTAAATTAACGTCTTGATCTTTTTCAATATTTATATTGTGAATCTCATGATTTTTATCTAAAACTGATATGTCTAAAATTTCTTCACTTATCAGAATCTGATAATCAATTAAATCTCTTGGTTTTTTCCCATTAATACTAATAATTGAATCACCTGATTCAAATCCTATTTCTTCAGCAATAGAATTAGCTTCAATACTTTCAATTTCTGCAGGGTTGATTTTATAAGTAATATTAGGAACCAAAAGATCATTAGAATCTTCTGTATAATTAATTTCTTGCCACACAATTTAAGGCCAAATACTCTTATTTATATTTATTCTAAACTTATATATGACTTAGAGTGTATTAAATACTTTTAAAAAACTAAATATAGGTGTGAAATTATGGGCCTTTTATTTATTAAAATATGGCATTCGCAGTTTTCTAAAACACGATTTAGATTAATTAAAATAAACTTTTTCATTGAAAGAATTAATTACGAAAAATTTAGAAGTAAAAGATAAATTCAACTATGAATCCCATAAGATAGTTGATTCATACGAAAATAGTTTTTTATCAAATCCTATATCTTTAAGATTGTGGTCTTCTTTCTTTGTAATTTTGCCTATTTTTGTTCAAGCCCCTTGGGTTAGATTAGAACCAATAAGTGCTCTTTGTTTTACTTTTGTTATTATCTTAGTGGCAATTGTTTTGAACCAGAAAGGATCAAATAAGTGGTTTATAGTCAGTTCATTATTACTTGGTATATCAGGTAGTTGGCTTGGTGGATGTTTATTCTGGGGATGGTTAAGCCCATTTCCTATCCTACACATACCTGTTGAAGCTGTAGTTCTCCCATTAGCATTAATTGGATTTGGTACTAATTGGAAAATAGGTTCAAGCTTTTATATTTCTTCTTTATTTGGAACCGCAGTTACTGACATTACAATATATTTAATCGGAATCATGGATCAATGGAGACAGGTAATTACAGCAGATTCTGAAAATGCACCCATGATTCTTCAAAAAACTTCAGAGAGTCTTATTCAAATAAAATCATTATCTATTATCGTTTTTGTTGCTCTTATACTTTGGTTTATTTCAAAAGAAATTTTAGATTCTGGCACAATCAATACTACTAATGGTAAAGCACTTTTAGTTTCTGGTTACGTAATTCAAACGACATTAATTGTTGATGGTATTTTTATTGTTTTAGCAATCCTACAACCAACTTTTAGTGGATTGGTTTAATGTTAAGGCCTCCATTTTCGCAAGAACCGATACCAATAAATAATTGGGATGTAATAGTTATAGGCGCGGGAGCTGCTGGCCTTATGACTTGTCTTGAATTACCCTCAAATTTAAAAGTGCTTCTTTTAAATAGAAATACTAGTAAGGCATCTTCCAGTAGATGGGCTCAAGGCGGAATTGCATCTGTTGTTAGACAAGATGATTCATTTGAACTTCATGCTGAGGATACTTTAAAAGCAGGTGATGGATTATGTGATTTTCAAGCTGTAGAAATGCTAGTTAAAGAAGCTCCAGGTTGTGTAGAAAGGTTGCAGAATTTAGGGATGATTTTTGATCAAAGTTCTGATCAACTAGCTACTACCTTGGAAGCAGCCCATTCACGAAGAAGAGTCTTACATGTGAAAGATCGTACTGGGCGAG
Source organism: Prochlorococcus sp. AG-347-K19 (assembly GCA_003281335.1). Taxonomy (GTDB): domain Bacteria; phylum Cyanobacteriota; class Cyanobacteriia; order PCC-6307; family Cyanobiaceae; genus Prochlorococcus_A. Next base: position 50,383 of record QCCG01000005.1, read on the forward strand.
CATTAGTTGAAGTTCTAGAAGATCATATTGAGAATCAAAAAAATATTCTTCACTGCAGGGGTGTAAGAGTTACTGAACTTCTCATTGAAAATAAAGAATGTAGAGGAGTTCAGGTTCTTGATGGAGCAAATTTATATTGGATTAAATCTAGAGCTGTTGTTTTGGCTACAGGTGGGGGTGGGCACTTATTTACAAATACAACAAATCCTGCTCAATCCTCTGGCGAAGGGATTGCTCTTGCATGGAAAGCAGGAGCTGCTATCCAAGATTTAGAGTTTGTGCAATTCCATCCAACAGCTTTAAAATTTTATGGTGCACCTTGCTTCTTAATATCTGAGGCACTAAGAGGAGAAGGAGCGATTTTAGTTGATAAAAATGGTAAAAGTCCAGTTAAAAATCTTGAAAATCGTGATTTAGCTACTAGAGATCAGGTAAGTAGAGCAATTATGAAAAATATGCATGATAATAATGTAGATCATGTTGGCTTAGATCTTAGGTATATTGACCCAGAAAAAATTGTAAAGCGCTTCCCCACGATCTTAAGTCGATGTCAGGAATATGGCGTTAACCCTTTAAATGAGGTTATTCCCGTAGCTCCTGCAGCTCATTATTGGATGGGAGGTGTTAAAACTGATCTAAATGCATCTTCAACAAGAAAAGGATTATATGCCGTTGGAGAAGTTGCTTCTACAGGTGTGCATGGTGCTAATAGACTGGCAAGTAATTCACTGATGGAGTGTCTTGTTTTCGCAAGAAAAATGTCTTCAATTGTTTTGAATGACCTTTCTAAATTTGAAAAATTTGAAAGATCATTTCAAGAATTTGATATTGAAGATCCTAAAGAAGATCAAATTTCTACAATTTCTGAAAAAATTGATGAACTAAGAAAACTATGTTGGTTAAATTTAGGTGTATCTCGAAATAAGGTAAATATGAGTAAATTTTTAAATTACATTCAAAATGATATAGATAAATTAAATAAAAATGATTTACTAAATATTCTTAAAAAAATAAAATTTGATAGAAAAATAAAACTTAGTGAACGCAACAGAAGAGCATTAAATCTTTTACTTGATTTAAAGAATAGACAAATAACCACAATAACTTTATTGAAAGCTTGTTTATTTAGAGAAGAAAGTAGGGGAGGGCATTTTAGAAATGATTTCACTGATAAAGATAAAAATTGGGAATGCCATACTAGACAACAGTTAGATCAAAAAATTCAAAAAAGATTTATTAAAAATTAAGATCTCCCTGATAGTCGGTTTTTGTTGCTAATTCATTTAAGTTACGAGTACCACTAATAATTTCTCCATTTATTTCCCAAGAAGGAAATCCACTGATTCCTTTCGTTTGACATAGCTCATACTCATTATCTTTACCATCTTTAGCACACTCAACTACTTTTAATTCTTTAACTGCTTCTATACCAAATAATTGTTTCTGATCGTGGCAATGCGGGCACCAATATGCACTATACATAACAATATTGTTTTCACTTAAAAATTTTGCAAACTTTACCTTCTGGGGAGAGCTTGAAGTGGTAATTATTGGTGATACATTTTCAGTTGGGTTTGCAACATCAATAGCATTAGAGGGGTCAACGTTTGTTGACCAAATTAGGCCCCCCAGTAGAACACTAATGGCTACAATGAAACCTCTAAAAATCATGGGTTCTCTACTTTCGAACTTTGCTCCAATCATAGAAATTATAAAGATAGAAAACGATAAAATTGCTGAAAGTATACAAAAAAAGCAATATGCTTGAATCTTAAAAAACATTATATTTATTAATAAAAAGCTAAATGTTGATGACGCACAAGAAATTAGAAATATTAACCACCATAAAAACTTATTTAATTTTTCTTTTGGGGAAATTAAATTAAGGGATAGTATTATTGTGATAACTAATATTGAAAAATATGTTATTAATCCAGCTAATGAGAGAGGAATATTAACTTGATTATTTTCAAATAAAGTACCCCAAGGACTATTTAGAACTGTTTCACAACCATTTTGTATCCCGGGGCATGAAAGCGAAGTAAATAATCCCCAGTTTTTTAAAGTAATTGAACCTGTGTCAACTATGCCTATAGTGCTAAGAATTGCGATTATGATTTTTGGCCATTTCAAATCTTTTTTATTTCTTCTGTTTAAAGTCTTAAGGGCCATACAAAATGAAAGTTTGTTATTTGCATTATCTATCCTAATATTATCTTGGCATGAGAGTTATATACGAAATGCTGTTTAAATCTTTTAATTTTTATTTTTCAATTTGTGAAACAAAATAGTCTCAATGTAAAAGAAAAAAAACTATCTAAGATAGCATTCAGTCATGTTGGTTGCGAGAAAAATCTTGTTGATACTGAACATATGCAAGGTTTATTAGATAGAGAGGGTTATGAAGTTGAAAGCAATATAAATGATGCAAATGTTGTTGTGGTAAATACTTGCAGTTTTATTGAAACAGCTAGAGAAGAATCTATTAGAAAAATTCTAGAATATACAAATCAAGGAAAGGAAGTAATAGTTGCGGGCTGTATGGCTCAGCATTTTAAAGATGAGCTTTTAAAAGAAATCCCTGAAATAAAAGGATTGGTTGGAACTGGAGATTATCAAAAGATAGCCAAGGTTTTAGACAGAGTAGAAAAAGGGGAAATCGTTAATGAAGTTTCAAAAATACCTGAATTTATTGCAGATGAGGAAATGCCTCGTTTTGTAGATAAAAACAAATTTGTTGCTTATCTTCGTATTGCTGAAGGCTGCAACTATAATTGCGCTTTTTGTATTATTCCTAAATTGAGAGGTCCCCAAAGAAGTAGAACAATAGAATCTATAGTTTCAGAAGCCAAAAGTCTTGTAAAGCAGGGGATACAAGAAATCATATTAATTAGTCAAATAACAACTAATTATGGTCAAGATATTTATGGAAAACCATCATTAGCCAAACTTTTGAATGAGCTTTCTAAAGTTCCAATTCCTTGGATCAGGATACATTATGCTTATCCAACGGGTTTAACTGATGAAGTTATTAGAGCTTTCAAAGATTCAGAGAATATAGTGCCTTACTTTGATTTACCACTTCAGCATAGTCATTCAGATGTATTGAAGAGTATGAATAGACCTTGGCAGGCTTCTTTGAATGAATCAATTTTGGAGAAAATTAGAAAAGAAATTCCATCTGCTGTTTTAAGAACTAGTCTCATTGTTGGTTTCCCAGGAGAAAAAAAAGAACATTTTGAACATCTTCTGGAATTTTTGCATAGGCACAAATTTGATCATGTAGGAGTGTTTATTTTTTCTCCTGAGGACGGAACTGCAGCTTTTGATTTGCCAAATAGAGTATTCTCAGAGGTTGCAGCGGCAAGAAAAGATAATGTTATTTCAGTTCAACAAAATATCTCTAAAGATAAAAATCAGTCATATATTGGTTCAAAAATGAAAGTTTTGGTAGAAAAAATATCAGATAATAACGAATTAATAGGTCGGTCATACAATTTCGCTCCTGAAATTGACGGAAATGTGATTTTATCTAATAATATTAAAAATGATTTGAAAAATTATATTGGTAAATTTGTTGAAGCAAATATTTCTTTTGCGGATGAATATGATTTGTATGGAGAGATGATTAAAATTTTGTAGTTTTTAAATTAATTTAACTGCTCTTAGGAGCTTATCTAATGCGAAAGCAGCTCCAAAACCAAAACCAATAAATGCAATATAGAAAATGATGTTCATTAATTTTTTTATTTTTATTTAATTTAACATCAGATGAAAAAATTAGATTTTTTCGTTTAATTTCTTAATCTTGGATATATGGTAATTTTTTGTATAAACATTCTTCTGCTTTTTGTAGTTCCCGGCCTAAATATAGAGCATGATCGAATCTGGTTATCAAGTCATTTCTTTCTTCAGTAATCAATATTCCAAGTTGTTTCGCACTAATACCTTTAAAAACTTCATTACTAACTCTTTTATTTTGAGAGTCGCATTTAATTGGTTCATTTGTTTCTGGGTCAAGAGCATAGCCTTCTTCATCGATGTTATTTAAAAAGTGCTCTAAAATTATTTTATTTTCTTCTAAATCTACTTTTATAATAAAATAACCGTTTGGATCTAAATCTATATATCGGTTGGATAGATTATTGTCAATCTTTATTTTTTCATCCAAACTTTTACTAGAATCCATCCTTATAAGTTAATAAAAACTATATTACTAATATAATCTTTGGTAAAGCTAAATAATTTTTATTTAAAGGGTATAGATTTATTTTCAATATCAATTTCCATCTTAGTTTGTTTATTAACTTCATTTAGCCAAGGATGAATTATATTTTCCATATTTTTATCAAACCACTTATGCAAGCTAATGGTGCTTTTCGCAAAAAACCCCCTCCTTCTTTTATGTTTCCCGCCTGCTCCAGGATCAAACAAATGGATACTATTTTTTATTGCCCATTCAATTGGCTGGTAGTAGCATAATTCAAAATGTAAATTAGATATTTCTTCTTGACTACCCCAATATCTACCCCATAAGTTGTTTTTATTTTTAACGCACATCGACATAGCAAAAATTTCATTTGAATCATTTTTTGATGCGCTAAAAAGTAAAAGATTTTTTTTATTATCAAGAATTTTTTCGAAAAATGTAGGAGTTAAATATTTACTTCCCCAGACTCCCCACCTTGAACAATGCTGTTCATAAAAATCATGCATTTTTTCGAGTATTTCTTTGTTGATATCAATTTCATTAAAAATTTTTATTTTAATATCTTGTTTAGTAATTGATTTCCTCTCTTTTTTTATATTTTTTCTCTGATTAGAGTTAAATCTTGAAAGAAAATCATCAAACGTTTTTTCGCCATTACTCCTCCATTCACTGCTGGAATTTATCCATTCATGGTATCCCAAAGATTTAAGATGATCCCCCCAGCTTTCATCAATATATAAAAAATTACAACTTAAAATTTTGTTTGTAATTGCGAAGCTTTCGATATGGTTTATGAGTAAATTTGTAATTTCTTTCTTATCTTCATTTTTTTTATAAAGAAATTGATATCCATTTACAGGACTATAAGGACTCATCCCAATTAATTTAGGATAATAATTTAAATTCAGCTCTTGAGCCAATCTTGCAAATGATTGATCAAAAATGAATTCTCCATAGCTATGATTTTTTAAAAAAAGTGGAGCAATTCCTAATATTTCTTCATTTTTATAAGCAACAAAATATAGAGGTTGCCAACCAGTTTCTCTTGAGACACTTTTTGATATTTCAAGGTTTTTAAGCCAAATCCATTCATAGAATGGATTATTGATTTCATTTGTTAATTCATTCCATATCTCCTTGGAGATTTCCTTGATTGACAATTTGACTTCAACTTTATGTATTTTTTGGTTCATTTATTATTGAATCTATTTCAAATTTTTTTGTAATGAATATGGATTTCATTATTCATTAAATTTTTAACTGATTTTATTTCCCATAGTCTTTTGAGATTAAAAATCTCATTTGTTTTTTCTGGAGGGATCCATGTATATTTACCTCCAATAATTTGTGGAATTATTGTAATTTTTATATCTGTTATTAGATCCTCCTTTATGAATGAATTTATAAGTTTTGCACCTCCTAAAAGAGCTAGATCATTTATCCCTTGTTTTTTAAGTGAAATTAAAGTTTTACTCCATGAATCTTTGAAAAAGAGTTGTTTCTCGAAGTCATTATTTGAAGAATTATCAACTTTACTTGAGCTTATTAGCCATCTTCTAATTGGTTGACGAAAGTATTTCCAATTACTGTTAAATTTTTTGCTATTTGAAGCAACTATAGAAATTGGTTGTTTTTTTGATATTGTTACTTCGTCATTACCATTGAGATTTTTAATTAGGTAAGTTGATTGATGAGCTATTAAAGTACCTAAACCAAAAATGGTGGCGTCCACTATTGATAAGTGTTGATTTAACATTTTTTTATCTTCTTCGCTTCCAAGATGCGATTCTCCACCTCCAGGAAATGCAATTCTCCCATCAAGACTAGATGCTATAACTATTATTACTCTTGGGATACTCAAGTTTGTGAGACTAAACTATTTTCAAATTTCAACTTCAATGAATTGGTTAACTTTTGATCAACATAAATTTCTGCAGCATTATTTGGGCTCTCTTGGAGTCTTATTTTGTGTAAAGTTGCACCAAGTTCATGTATTGGATTTTTAAGAATATCAGAAATATATAAAGCTATATTTTCAGCAGTTGGAACACAATTTTGGAAAAATTCGATGTCTTTATTTAAAAAAGTATGATCTAGTTGTTCAACAACCAAATCATTAATTATCTCCTGGAGCGCAGATAAGTCGCAAACCATTCCCGTTCTTTTATCAATGTCTCCTTTTACAGTTATATCGACAAGATAGTTATGACCATGTCCATTAACTCTGGCACATTTCCCATAGATTTTTTTATTTTCATCAAAGGAAATCTCTTCTTTTGCAAGTCTATGAGCGGCTGCAAAATGAGTTTGTACTGTTAAAAATGCTTCCATGTTTTTTCCAAAATAATCTGCCCATAAATTTGGGTTTTCATAAAGCCTTAGACTTGTAAGAGGTAAATCGTCCTTTAGACGACTCCAAATAGCCTTTACTAATGCTTCAGTTGTTGGAAGTATACCCTCTTGATTATTAACATTAAATTCAGGCCAGACATCATTTAAAAAACGAAAATCTAATTGTCCAGTAACCTTATCTTTAATAGAGTGTTTTACATCAGAGAGATTAAGTACCATTCCATCAGAGTCTAGTTCTCCACCCATTGAAACAATAAGTTCATAATTATGACCATGACCTGGTGCAATACTGCACTTTCCAAAAAGAGATAAATTTTCTTCTGGGCTTTTTTCAGGCAGCCAATAACGGTGACTAGAACTAAAGCAGGCACGTCGAGTTATGACGCATTCACGTCCTTTTCCATGAGATGGTTTGGATTGTGTAGAAGTCATACCTGTCTGCGATAATACTATCTTAAGGTTTTAAATACGCTTTTGTCTTTATGGAACAATCCATTATCGAAAAAACAGTTCATGCTATTAAGGGCAGAAGCATATTTTTAGTAGGAATGATGGGTTCTGGTAAGTCACAAACTGGTTTAAAGCTGGCTGAATTATTGAAGTATAAATACATTGATTTAGATTCATTAATAGAGAAGTTGGCAAAAAAATCTATCAATCAAATTTTTAAGGATGAAGGAGAAGATAATTTCCGCGAATTAGAAGCAAACTGCCTTAAAGAAACTATCAAAATTCCTTCATTAGTAATCTCAACTGGGGGAGGAATAGTTACCAAATCGGAAAACTGGGGAATCTTAAGGCAGGGAATAATTGCTTGGATAGATCTCGACAAAGATATAGCAATTGAAAGATTGAAAAATGAAATTGAAAATAGGCCACTCCTTCAGGGAAAGAATCTAAATGATTTGTATATGAGCATTTTTCAATCTAGAGAAAATTTGTATTCTCAAGCAGATTTAAGAATTCAAGTAAAAAAGGAAAATATTGAAGAAGTCGCTATGAAAATTATTAATGCAATTTATAAAGAAATAATTAGTTAATCTGGCTCAATTCTTACTGCAAACCATTTGATAACGTATCCTAATTTTATTTCTAATTCATAAGTGCTTTCCAATAATTCTTCAAAAAATTCCTGATCAGGATCTTCTATATTTTGATATATTGTTTGTGTTTCTGTCTTACTAAGCCAATTCTTCAACCATAAAATTGCTTCTTGCTTTGATACAATTTTTTCCTTTGAATCTGGCTCTAATAATACATAATGATCTGATGCTCTTATTAGTGGATTTGACATAATGAAAATTCTTCTTGGATTAATTCTTTGCTTGGTTTTTCAAGGAATCTTTCTAGAAAGTTCTTTTGCTCTAGTAGATTCTAACGTACGAGAGTTTTTGGAAAATCGTGTAAATCAATGGCCAGAATTATATTTGCCAAATTTTAAATTATCGGATACTTCTAAGGATTTAATTTATCCTAAATGGTTCGAGGGTAATTGGCTTGTTACTTCTCAAGATATAGTTAATGATTCAGAAGAGCCAGTTATTTATAAAGTAAATTTCTTTAAGAATGATTCAGATTTAATTGTTGGTAATCGTGCAAAAAATTCTGAATCTATTGGAAAGGCAATATTTGGTGAAACCTTAATCAAAGTTGTAAATGATCCTCAATCTATTAATAATCAAATTACTTATTTAAAAGATGATTTTTATATTGATTCAAGAATTACAGGGAGAAACCAGATCCAAGATAATGATATTTTTTTCGCAGATGAGCTAGTTATACAGACAGCACATAAGCCAAGTGCTTCAAGGATTAATCAGGTAGAGACCATTAGTAAATTTCAAAAATGTTCCGAAGAAATATTGGAAGTTGATAATTCAATCAAACCATCAATCTGTGGAGTGCAATATGTTGCTTCTTATGGTTCAAAAGTTGGTGATCCTTCTATTCATGCTATCAAAACAAATAAATATAAATTGAAGTTTGAATTTATTGAGAGTTAGCACTAAAAAGATATTCTTCTAAGTTATTCCTCCACATAAAAAGATTTTCTAAATAAGGGTTATTTATGTATTCTTGGCTCCCCTCTCCTGAAAGAATTGGTCCTGCAGACTTTGGAAATTTAATAAGAGATAATTGAGCAGCAATTGAAATATCTGCAATTGATAAACTATCTCCAACTAAATATTTCTTGTTGATCAAGGATTTTGATAAAGCTTCCAGTAATTTTTGGAGTTCTAAATTATCTTTAGAAGACAAAACTACATTAGAAATTTTACTAAGATTTTCAAAAGGTAATTTATCAACAATACTTTTAACTGAAGAAGGTATTTCATCTGGAAGTAATGCAGTTCTTAGCTGTGGATTTTCTATTGCAGATTTTATTAAAGCTTTTCTACAAGTTGTAGCCATTGTAGTATCTGCCCAGTCTTCAATTAGTTTGCATTGTGCAAATAATATTGGATCATCCGGAAAAAGTGGATTGTTTTCATTTTTTTTGTCTATATATTCGCAAATAGTTGAAGAGTCATTAATAACTTGATCATTACTATCGACTATTATAGGTACTTGTTTTTGACCTGATAATTTAAAGATTTCAAATTGGCCTATTCCAGGTGTTACTTCTTCAACTCGATATTGTAGTTTTTTTGCATGAAGAGCCATTCTTGTTTTTAAACAAAAAGCACTATGCCTAAATTGATATAATGTAATCATGCTGTTTAATGTTTGTTAAAACTTAGCTAAAAAAGTAATCTATTTGTGGAGCTGATGGGCGAATTTTTCTCTAATGTTGCGAGATATCCAAAGTATTTGATATCTATCATTGTTGGGGGACTTGTTGCTTTGCTTGAACCTTTATTCAAGAATAGATCAAATCCACTCACAATAGTAGGTTTGATATCTTCTGTCTTAAGTGCTTTCATAACTGTTTATTTTGTCTTGCAAGCGATGACAAACCCAATAAATTTACAACCATAATGCCAAATAATTACCGTCTTGCAAAAGTTTCTTCTCTTTTGAAGAAAGAAATAACTCTTATTTTGCAGAATGATTTAGAAAATGATCTTATTAGAGATCATTTCGTCAATATTTCTAAGATTGATTTATCAGGTGATTTGCAACACTGTAAAATTTATATAACCTCAACTGCTCAAGAGAAAGTGAGGAAAGAAATTGTATCAAACTTGAATACTGCTAAAAGCTCTATAAGGCATAGTTTAGGAAAAAGAATTGAGATGAGAAGAGTTCCAGAGATAATTTTTAAAGACGATATTGTTCTTGATAAAGGATTATCAGTCTTGAAACTTCTCGATGAATTAAAAAATAAAAATCAAAATCATAATGTTGAGGATAAGGATGCCAAAAGTTGATCTACCCCTTGATCAAAGAAATATAATTATTACTCGATCAAAAGAAGGCATATTGGATATAAAAAAGATATTCATAAGCAAGGGCGCTAATGTATACGATTTACCTGCAATAAGTATTACTGATCCTGATGATTTGAATCCTCTTGATGAAGCCTTAAATCAAATAAATGATTTTCATTGGATTATTTTTTCCAGTAGTAATGGGATCAAATTTGTGGATAAAAGACTTAGATACTTTAATAGTTCATTAAAAGAATGTTCTAAAAAAACAAAAATCGCCGTAGTCGGAGAAAAAACCTCAAAAACTCTTGATGATTTTGGGATTAAGGCTGATTTCATACCTCCAGAATTTGTTGCTGAAAGTTTAATTGATAATTTCCCAGTATCTGGTTATGGACTTCGAGTTTTTGTACCAAGAGTTCAAACAGGTGGTAGGGATTTAATTGCAGATCAATTTAGAAAGGCTGGTTCTCGTGTATTTGAGGTTGCTGCATATGAAACTAGATGTCCTAAATCAATTCCGGAAGAAACAATTGATATTATTTCTAATCGAAAAGTCGATGCGATTATTTTCTCAAGCGGTAAAACCGTAGTAAATGCTGCTTTTTTACTAGAAAAAAAACTTGGTAAACAATGGTTAGAATATTTTGAACAAATTAAATTATTAACTATTGGACCTCAGACAACAAAAATATGTAACAAGATTTTTGGAAGAGTTGATAGTCAGGCACAAAAATATACTTTTGAAGGACTACTAGATGTAGCAATTAATATTTTTAATTAGAAAAATTTTTTTTATAGTTCTTTTCAACTAAATCTTTGAACCTATCAATATTTGTTTGTAATTCGTTTGTAACCATTTTTCCTAAAATATTTTCTTCCATAAACCGAGCAATCATTTTTGGTAGTTCATAAGTAATTGCTAAATTTACTGTTGTGATTTGATCAGTTTTACTTTCGAAAACTACTGATCCCTCAGTTGGTAAACCTCCTATTGATTTCCATTTAAGTTTGCTTTTTTCAACCCTTTCTGTAATTTGAGCTTTCCATTTAAACCTAAAGCCATTTGCAGCTAAAGTCCATTCTGTTAAATCTGGTAACGTATTCGTTTCTTCGTCAACTGTTTTTACAGATTCAATCCAGCTCATCCAAAGTGACATTGAGTCTAAATCGCTCCATGTGTCCCATACATTTTCAAGAGGCGCATTAACAACTGTTATTACGTCATGTTTTAGCCAAGTACCCATTAATTAACTTACTGCAAGATTTTTTGCTAACTCTGCTTTCTTCTCTAAAATTGCCGCGGCAGCTAAATGACCACTCATTGTAGCTCCCTCCATAGAGTCTATATAATCTTGTTTTGTATAACTACCAGCCATGAAGAAATTAGATATAGATGTTTTTTGATCGGGTCTGAAAGGTTCCATACCGGGAGCTTCTCTATAAAGTGATTGTGGAATTTGTACCACGTTACTCCAAAGCAATTTAAGGTTTTTTGAGGTTGGGAATAAACGGCGAACCTCTTTATCAATCTCTTTTGTAATTCTTTCTGTGGATCTTCCCATCCATCTATCGCCAGGAGTTAAAACACATTGGAGAAGCGATCCCATATCTTTTTTTCTATAGTCTGCTGGACTTGCTAGTGCTAAATCAGCAAAACAACTGAAAGAGGCATCAGCAGAATAAAGAAGGTTATCTAGTCCAATTGGTTCGTTTCCAGTATTATCTTTTTGTAATTCAGTAACCCAACCGTCATATCTTAATTGGATTGTGGCAACAGCTACAGCTCTAAGTTTTTTTAAACCTTCAAATTCTTTAAATTGATACCATTCTTTTGGAATTATTTTTTTTATTCCAGGGACATCACAGGCAGCTAGAAATTTATCTGCAAACACTGCCTTAATTCCTTCAGGAGAAGATATTTTTAATTGATTTACTAAATAAGAGGAAGATTCCTTTTCATAAATGATTTCTTCTACCTTATGGTTAAGATGTATTTTTGCTCCTTTTTTTGTGATGTAGTCGACGATAGGTTGCGTTAACCACTTATGTGGGGAACCTTTTAAAAGATTAAGTTTTGAGGCTTCTGTTTTTGAAGCAAACATCATGAATATAGTTAGCATGCATCTTGCTGAAATATCTTTGCAATTAATAAAACCTAATGCATATGCGATAGGATCCCACATTCTTTCTAAACTTTTTTCGCTTCCACCATGGTTTAAAAACCATTCTTTAAAACTAATTTTATCTAGATCTCTAATTATTTTCATTGCGCCTTCATAGTCTATCAATCCTCTAACGATTGGACTTGTTCCTAAAGCTAAGGCATTTCTGAACTTATCTACCCAAGTAAGTTGTTCGGTGGTAAAAAAAGCTTTAAGTCCGTTAAAAGGAGCACCTAAAGGGAATCTGAAGTCTAACGATTTTAAATTACCACCATTATTGATAAATAGATGAGTATGATCTTTCGGGAGTAAATTGTCTAGAGCTCCCACTTTTTTCATTAATTTAAAAAGATTTGCATAATTGTAAAAAAATACATGTAAACCCATTTCTATGTGGTTGCCATCCTTATCTTCCCAACTACCTACTTTACCTCCCCAAAATGACCTGCTCTCGTAAATTTCCACTTCGTGGCCTTCATCAACTAAATTGACTGCCGCTGTAAGACCAGCTAATCCAGAACCAACTATTGCAATTTTCACTTTTTCTTAAAATTATAACAAATCAAGTTTGGATAACGTTTGTTCTATGCATCCTATCGATTAAGTTTTTATATTATGAATAGTAGAAACCCCTTGTTTATGGAAAATGTAGAAGTTAAACAGGAAATTAAAAATTCTGATGATGGCAAAGGTATCTTAATTACGAATGATGCTATAGAACAAATTTCAAATTTATTGAAGGGCCAAAGTGATAAAAAAGCACTAAGGGTAGGAGTAAGATCTGGCGGATGTAGTGGGATGAGTTATACGATGGATTTTATAGGAACTGATGAAATAAATCCCGATGATAAAGTTTATGATTATTCATTAAAAGCTGATCAAAGCTTTCAAGTTGTTTGTGATCCCAAAAGTCTTTTATATATTTATGGAATGCAGTTAGATTTTAGTAAGGAATTAATTGGAGGTGGCTTTAATTTTGTAAATCCCAATGCCTCTCAAACTTGCGGTTGTGGAAGCTCTTTTGCAGTTTAATAAATAATGAATAACGAAATTAATCCCATCGAAGAGGATTTTAATGCAGCTTTATCAAGATATAAAGCAGGACAAGATTTAATTCCAATCGTTCAAGATTTTCAAAAAATTATACAGCAAATTCCAAATCATTTTGCTGCTTGGACTTGTTTATCATGGCTTCAATTACTTTTGAAAAATAATGAAGAAGCTTTGTCAGCTGCCAGACAAGCCGTTCGATTAAATCAGCAAGATCCACAAGCAAGAATGAATTTGTCTTTAGCTCTTTTGGCTACTAATAATAAAGGTGTTAGGGATCATATTGAGTTAATAAAAAAAATGTCTATGATGATGCCAGATGTGAAAAGTGAGTTGAAAGAATCTGTTGAAGACGGATTAAGTAGATATCCAGATTGGCCTGAGTTAACTAAAGTGAAAAAATGGTTGGAATTTTAAATTGTTTAAGATTTTAATTTTAAGTAATGGGCATGGAGAAGATCTATCTGGCAGTCTGATAGCTAAACAATTCGTAAAAAGTGGTTATTCTGTTCATGCTTTGCCAATTGTTGGTATGGGAAACCATTATGAAAAAGAAAAAATTAAGATTATCGGTAAAACTAAGGAATTTAGAACAGGAGGAATTGGTTATAATTCTCTTAAGGGAAGACTTACTGAGATATTAGGAGGAGAAATATTTTATCTTCTAAAAAGATTATATTTAACTTTTAAAATAAGAAAAAAATATGATCATTTTGTTGTAGTTGGAGATATTGTGCCAGTTTTTTTTGCATGGGTTTGTAAGAAAGATTTTTTTACATATCTAGTTGCTTATTCCAGCCATTATGAAGGGAAGTTGAAATTACCATGGCCTTCTAAATTTTTCTTACTCTCACAAAAAGCAAAAAAAATATATACGAGAGATTCCCTTACAGCTAATGATTTAACATTTCAATTAAAAAAGAAAGTGTCTTTTTTAGGCAACCCATTTATGGATAAGTTTTTCCCTGGAAACAAAGAATTAAATAAAGATGAATTTAGTATTGGATTATTTCCAGGAAGTAGATTCCCCGAGATTTTAGATAATTTTGTTTTGATTTTAAAGGTATTAGAGGCATTGTCAGATTTAAGATATTTTCAAAAAATTCAGTTTAATTTTGCAATAGTTAATGCTCTATCTTCATCAAAAATAAAGGAGATATTTCAAAAAAGAGGATGGTTAAAAATAGAAAATATTAAAGATAATAATCTCTTGAAATTCCAATATAAATTTTTAGAAGTGAATATATATTGGAATAATTTTGACAAAATATTATTGAAAAGTAGATGCTGTATTAGCATGGCAGGAACAGCAGCAGAGCAAGCGATTGGATTAGGAAAACCGGTTATTCAGATTGAAGGTAAAGGTCCACAATTTACAAAAACTTTTGCAGAAGCACAAAGACGTTTGCTAGGAAAATATGTTTTTTGTGCTACTAAATATAAAGACAAAAATGATCAAATCAATCAGACAATTAAATTGATCATAAAAATAATATACCTTATACAGCTAAATAAGAAGTTTATGATCTCATGTAATGAAAATGCTAAAAAAAGACTGGGTGAAAACAAAGCTTGTCTTAAAATGGTTGATGATATGAATATCGTTATAAAAAATGACTAAGGAGAATAATCAAAATAAGTTAAAACAAATTATCGATAATTTGTTATTAATAAATTTATTTACAGTCATTTTTTTTGCAATATTTTTCATCTTTTCAATAATCATGCAATTTAATGGGATATTTATTTTTATTAATTTTATTCAGATAGTTTGGAATCCTCTTGTAGTTCCATTGATAACAATTCTTATTATTGGTGCTTTAGTAAACGGTATTAATTCTTGGTGGAGGCGTAAATTGCTTTCTCAAGAAGAGGATATTTAAAATTATAATTTTTGATTTTACTGCTAATTACTTTTTGTCCTTCTAAAACAACTTTCGCTCCATCTCCTAACAATATTTTTAAAACCGCTCCAGGCACTGGAAGTAAATTAGGTCTATTCAGACATTTGCCTAAAGTCTGAGAAAATTCTCTCATTAATACTGGATTTGGTGCAACAGCATTAAATACTCCCGAATACTTTTTATCAACTAATGCTTGAATAATTAAAGCACATAAATCAGTTCTATGAATCCAACTCATCCATTGCTTACCATCTCCAATTGGTCCACCTAATCCAACTTTAAATATAGGGAGCATTTTTCCTAATGCTCCTCCGTCTTTCTCTAGAACAATTCCAATTCTAAAAATAACTAACCTTGAGAAAAATGGTTTTTCAGCGGCGACCGCCTCCCATTTTTTGCAAAGATTAGATAAAAAGTCTTTTCCTCCAGGACTATTTTCAGTGAATTCACTAGACAAACTTGTACCGTAATAACCTATAGCTGATCCATTTATAATGACTTTTGGGTTGATTTTTAAATTTTTAAGGGTCTTCATCATAAATTTCGTAGTATTAATACGACTATTTTCAATCTCCTGTTTTTGTTCAGAAGTCCATTTTTTTTCTGCTATGGGTTCTCCCATCAAGTTAATAATTCCATCTGTCTCTCTTAAAATATTTAGAAGATTTTCGTTATTCCAGTTTTTTTCTCTTGATAAATCTATTTGAAAAAATTTAAACTTATTGAAATCTAAATCAAGCTTTAATTTACTAATGGGTTTTCTACTTACAATGTATATTTCGTGATTTTCATTGAGTAGTGTTGGTACTAATTCTTTACCAACAAATCCAGTGCAGCCAAGTAGTAAAAGACGCATATCTTATAGATGTTTATCATTTAAGGCTATTAAATTTTTTAGACGTTTGTAATTATTATTCCGTTATAAATTTTTTTCAATAGTTTTCAAACAAGTTTTTGTATAATGGATTCCATATAACTTTCTTGAATTTATTATGACAGATTCTATTCCAAAGAAGCTTCTCAAGAAAGGAAGCTTAGTTTTTGTCGATAGAGAAAATTATATAAAAAGTATCGAAGCGCTAGCCAGTGATGATGATCTACCTAATTATGTCTTTGAAGGTCCTGGAGAGATTCTTTCAGTCAAAGAGGAATATGCTCAGGTTCGATGGCGCAGACCTGTTCCAGATGTTTGGTTGAAATTAGATCAACTTAAAGAATATACTCAATAAAATTTTTATATCTAAAAGTTTTTATTTTTTTTCTCTATAGACATCTTTGATTGTATCCTTTTTGCTTCTTTGATCATTTCTTTGCCATCAAATAAATAATTATCTACGTATCCTTGTGTATATCTATCAAATTCTGATAGCGCATCTTTAACTTGTGAAAAACAATGATAAAGATCGAGGCCTAAAGCTGAAATAGACTTTGGAACTATTTTTTTGTTATAAATTTTTTCAACTTTTTCTATTTTCTTTTGTGAAAGAATAATATAACTGCAAAAATTTTCCATTAGTTCGTCATCATATGGATCAGCAGATAGTTCTTTTATTTCGTTATTCAAAGGTTTAATGATTTGACTAATTAATCTATTTATCGGACTATAAATTTCTTTAATCCATGTTTCAACTTCTTTGTCCTTAATTGAAGAATTATTTTTTTTTGAATTAAATTTCTCTTCCCAATTTTCATTTAATGAATCAAATGATGAGCTGGAAAAGGAAAAACTGCTATCGTATTGTTTCTTTTTGATAGGGTCATTTAGAGTTTCCCAGGCATTTTGTATTGCAAGAAATCGTTCTTTCTCGCCGCCTGCATCTGGATGATGTTGTTTAACTAAAGAGCGATATGAAGATCTAATTTCACTTCTGGTTGCATTTTGTTTGAGACCTAATTCTTCATATAAATTTTTTTCCATTTTTATAAATTATGCATTAAAGATAACCATCTTTTCTGGCTTGAATTGAAGTATTAGACTCAAACATTGCTGTTGATAAATATCTTTCGCCAAAACTTGGAAGAATAACTATCAATCTTTTATTCATTAGTTCTTTTCTTTTGCCGATTTTTATAGTTGCTGCTAAAGCTGCACCACTGCTGATGCCAGATAAAAGGCCTTCCAATCTAGCTAATAAACGCCCATAATAAAATGCTTCATCGTCATCTATTTTTATAATTTCATCAATTAATTTAGTATTAAGAACTTTAGGTACAAAACCCGCGCCAATTCCTTGAATCGAATGAGATCCTGCTTTTTCTCCGGAAATCACAGCACTTTTTTTGGGCTCTACGGCATAAATTTTGCAATTTGGATTAACTTTTTTCAAAAAACGTGCACAACCAGTAATTGTTCCTCCTGTGCCAACTCCTGTAACTAGTCCATCTAAATTGTTATTGGATTGGGACCATATTTCTTGAGCCGTCGTTCTTTCATGAATATCTGGATTAGCAAAATTTTCAAACTGATTAAATTGATAGCTATTTGCAATGGTTGAAGACAACTCATTAGCTAAATCTAAAGCTCCTTTCATTCCGTCTTTCCCAGGTGTTAGCTGTAATTCAGCTCCATATGCTCTCAACATTGCCCTTCTCTCAATACTCATCGTATCCGGCATAGTTAATATCAATTTATAGCCTTTTGCCGCGGCAACCATTGCTAATGCGATGCCAGTATTTCCACTAGTTGCTTCAATTAACGTTGTTTCATCTGGTGTTATCAATCCTTCTTCTTCAGCTTTACATAACATTGAATAAGCTATCCGATCCTTAACAGACGCTGATGGATTGAAACTTTCTAGTTTGGCTATTATTTCTGGATAACAATCAAAATACTTTCTGATGCGATTTAATTTAACTAATGGGGTATTTCCAACTAGAGAAGTTATATCATTTGCTATTTCCATGAAATTATTTTTAAAATTCAAAATAAAATCTCCTTCATTCATAATAATTGTATTTAAAGTTCTTTTATATAATTTTCTCAAAAGAATTTAATTTAAATAACTTCTTGCTGAAAAATATTTAGTAATATAAGAGGTAGTTTTTATTATGATTATGTATTCGTTGGAACTAAGTCTGAGATATTCACCTTTTCCGATATCAATTCAGAAGAAAGAATTTGATGATGTTAAAGGAATTTATGATGAAATAAAAAGTTCTATGAATGAAACTTTAGAATCATCAAACTTGATCGAATTAAAGTGTGACAAAGTGCAAGATAAATTAATTGCTGTAAGAGCTAATGAAATCATTTCTGTTCAGATATATGAAAAATCTTCAGTAGCAGGAGGAGCTAAAAGACCAGGATTTTCTCTCAACATAGATTGATAAAATTAATGCTAGATTCCCTTGAAAATGAAATACCTCATATTAACTTCAAAGATGTTTCTTTTTCATATCCTGGAGAAAAAGAAAATTTAATTTTTAAATGTAATTTATCAATAAAAAAACATGGATTTTGGATGGTCGTAGGTAAAAACGGGAGCGGAAAAAGTACTCTTTTAAAATTAATTAATGGAATAATTAAACCCAAAAATGGTGTTATCTACTCTAATGCAAATATTGGCATGGTTTTTCAAAACCCTGATCATCAAATATTGATGCCAAATTGTAGAAGTGAACTTCTGATTAATATTAATCAGAATATAAGTCAAAATGAAATTAATAAAAAAATTGAATATGTGCTTGATCAAGTAGGAATGACTGGGTTTGAAAAAAGGCCAGTTCATACTTTGAGCGGTGGACAAAAACAACGCTTAACTATTGCAAGCGCTCTTATTAGTAGTAGAAATTTTATTCTCTTAGATGAGCCTACAGCGTTACTTGATCAAACTAGTCAATTAAAAGTTTTGCAAACTATTAAAAATCTTACAAGTGACCATAAAAAACCTTTATCGGCTTTGTGGATTACTCATCGTTTTGAAGAATTAACTTATGCTGATGCAGTAGCAGAGTTGAAAAATGGTTTTTTATCTAGCTGGCAAGAACCATCAAAATTTCAATATAATTAACCCTTGTACTTGTCATAAGGTACTTTAAAGAGCTAAATTCATTTTATATTCCTCGGTAGCTCAGCGGTAGAGCGATCGACTGTTAATCGATTGGTCGCAGGTTCGAATCCCGCCCGGGGAGTTTATAAATCCCAAAAAGTTATCCAAAGTCACCATAAAAAAGGTGACTTTTTTTATTTCTTTGACTTTTTTTGCCAAATAGTGGTTAGCCGAAGATATAATCAAGTATATTCGATATAATTTTAAGAACAGTATATAGAACATTTGGTATAATCAAATTTCAATATTTTTACCATGATTAAAAATAAAAAAAAAGTTTTTTAAGAACAGTAACTAGAACGTTTATAAAATTCTCCATAAAAGTGAAAACAAGCCCTTTGATTTATTTTCATTTTTAAAAATTAAGACATATTTTCGTTTATTTACTTTGAATTACTACACCATTCAGGAAATTTTAGTCATCCCACATATCCTTTTTCTCTTGATCTAAATTATTTCTTTCAAGTAATTCTATTCTTTGCTTCTGAGAATCTATTTCTGTTTCAATTACGTTTTTATCGTCAATATATTTTGTTTGTATTTCTAAAATATTTATTTCAAATTGTTCTCCAAAAAAATCTGACATTTCTCTCCATGCTTCCATTTCCTCTTCTTTGCCAATAGTATCGTTTATCTGATGTGAAATAATTTCTAATACATATTTTTTGAGTTCTTGATGACTCATCGATTCAACTTTTTTTTGAATGTAAAGCTCTTTCAGAGTTTCTAGTTGTTTTTTTGATAAATCAGAATAGATAATAGACTTCTTTTTCATAGATACTTAAATTTTTTTTAATATAGACAAAATTATTAGTTTAAACATTCTGGGGAAATTAAAAATTTTAAACTTTGTTAATTCCTATTAGAAGACTGACAATCCCCATTTAATTGAATTTTTTTAAACCTTATGATGGCAATCTCAATTAGATATTCTTTCAATTTGAACCATTATTTGTTTCTAAAATCCCTTGATTATTAAGAAAAAATAAATAGAATCGAAAGAAATTCTAAAATTTCAACTTTTTTAAAATTTGCAATTTCTATCTAATCCCAAGTTATTACTAGGTTATTTGATAAATCTAATTGATAAAATTGTTTACACTAATTCAGCAATCTTTATAAATTCTTGAGAGAATCATATTACTAAAACTTAATTTTAATTTAATAGTTATAAATATGAAAATTTCAATCCTATTAATTGAAGATGATCGTGATATGCGTGATTTGGTGGCTAGGCATTTAGAACATTCTGGTTTCGATGTTCAAAAAGCTGAAGATGGAATTAAAGGTCAAGCATTAGCTCTTCAGTATTCACCAGATTTAATACTCTTAGATCTAATGCTTCCAAGTGTTGATGGATTAACTTTATGTCAGCGATTACGAAGAGATGAAAGAACATCAAATATACCAATTTTGATGGTAACTGCATTAGGCGGCTTAAAAGATAAAGTTACCGGGTTTAATTCAGGAGCAGATGATTACATTACTAAACCATTCGATTTAGAAGAATTATATGTACGCATTAAAGCTTTACTTAGGAGAACCAATAGAGCACAATTAAATTCTAGTAACCAGCAAGAAATATTAAATTATGGCCCTTTAACGCTTGTTCCAGAAAGATTTGAAGCTATATGGTTTGAATCTCCTGTTAGGTTAACGCATCTTGAATTTGAACTTCTTCATTGTCTTTTGCAGAGGCATGGTCAAACTGTGTCGCCATCATTAATTCTTAAAGAAGTATGGGGATACGAACCTGATGATGATATTGAGACAATCCGAGTTCATATAAGACACTTACGCACTAAACTTGAACCTGATCCACGCAAACCTATCTATATAAAAACTGTATACGGCGCTGGATATTGTCTTGAGTTACCTATTGGTTCTAAAGTTGAAACTGCTAGGCAAGATTTTATTCAAGAAAGAAATTCTGACTTGATTAATTCTGCAATAGATTAATCTCATAAATCTTCCATTGAAATTTTTAAAAAAGTAATTTCCCATGCCAATCTTGATTGAATGTTTTTGCTTAAGAAGTATTTTAAATTTTCAAGTTTTTTAACTAAATCTATATTTTTTGTTTTTCTCCACCAAATAGTTTGAATTAAATTTACTAAATAAATTTGTTGAAAAATTTCTAATTTTTCAGTTATTGATTTAGATATTTCTAATATTTCCAGACTATTTTTAATTGGAGAATCCAATTTACTTATGATTTCATCTGAAAAATCATTCCAAATTTCAATATTTTTCAATAATTGATCCGGAGATCCATTTGCAGAGTTTATTAAATCTTCAAATTTTAATTTTGGATTAATATTTAATTTAGAAGTATCTAAATATTCTTGCAAAATAGACTTTATTTGTTCACTAGAAAAAGATCGAAATCTGACGATTTGACATCTTGAAATGATCGTATCTAAGAGAAGGTTTAATTTAGATGTTAGTAAAATAAAAATGCCGTTATAAGGTTCTTCTAAGGTCTTTAAAAGACAATTTGAGGCTGCTTCATTTAAGAGGTGTGCATCAAGAATTAAAACAATTTTTTTTTCTGAGTTTATTGATTTTTGACTAAGAAAAGTTTTGATATTACGTATTTGAGCAATTTTAATAATCTCAGATCCACTTTTTATTGTATTTTCAAGATCGGAACTTCTTGAACTTTTAGTTGCCAAAATAGAATCAGGTTCAATAATTAAAAAATCAGGATGGTTATTGTTTGTAATTCTCTCTTCAACATTTCCGCTTGGTGAAGACTGTTTGAAAATCTCTTTTATAAATTGAAGAGCAGTTTGCTTTTTTCCTACTCCTTCAGCACCATAAAATATATAACCATTAGCAAATGATTTGTTTTTAATTATTTTGTTAAGACAGTTATTGACTTCTTCATTCAAGAAAAAATTATTTTTTTTAACCTCAATCATTTGTTATTAGAAAAATTGTTTAGCAAAGTCTCTTTAATTTGATTAGAAATAGTTTTAATATTTTGTGAAGCAGATATTACTTTCCAGTTTTTTTGTTTGGCAATTAGTTTGAAGCCTTCATTTACTTTTTCTAAAAATCTAATACCTTCTGATTCTATTCTGTCTGGAATTTCATTTTTTCTTCGAAATATGCTCTCTTCTGGAGAAATTTCTAAGAAGAAAGTGAGATCAGGAGATGCTCCTTGACAGACAATAGATTCAATATTTTTAATTATTTCTAAATTTATATTTCTTCCATAACCTTGGTAAGCCAGTGTGGAATCGGAAAATCTATCACTTATCACCCAATCATTATTATTTAAAGCAGGTGAAATAATTTTGGAAACGTGTTCAGCTCTATCTGCTGAATAAAGCAATAACTCCGCAAGAGATGAAGGTTTGTTATTTTCATTATTATCAAGAATCAGTCCTCTAAGTTTTTTTCCTAAAAGACTGCCTCCAGGCTCCCTAGTCGTGATTAATTTAGACCCTTTCTTTATTAGACCACTATTAGGAAGCCATTTGGATAGTTCATCTATTTGGGTAGTTTTACCACATCCATCTATACCCTCAATAACGATAAATTTTCCTTTCATTTAATCCAAAGATAAAGCATTAATTACAACTGTAATAGAGCTAATAGCCATTAATAATGCTGCTATTGAGGGAGTGAGAAGAATACCGTATTTAGGGAATAAAATGCCGGCGGCTAAGGGGATAGCTAGTAAGTTGTAACCAAAAGCCCATGTTAGATTTTGATTTATTTTTCTTATAGTTTTTTTTGCAAGGTTTAAGGCGTAGGGTAATCCATTTAGTTGATCCCCCATCAATACTACATCTGCATTTGCCTTGGCTATTTGAGTCCCTGATCCCACTGCAATTCCTAAGTCTGAGGATGCTAAGGCTGGGACATCATTAATACCATCACCAATCATTGCCACTTTATTTTTGATTTTTAAATTTTCTATAGTCTTTAGCTTCATTTCAGGAAGAAGATCCCATTTTACTTCTGTTTCTTTACAACCAATTTTTTTTGCTAAAGCTAAAACTGTTTGTTTCCTATCTCCACTTAAAATATTAATTTTAAATTTGTTTTCTCTCAAATTTTTCACTGTTTTAATTGAATCATCTCTGAGTAAATCTCCTAAGAAGATAAAGCCTAATAACTTATCTTTGATACTTACTCCAATGATTGTGTTCGTTTTTGTCTCTTCATTTTCAATGATTTTTTTTGCATCACCATCAATAATTATTCCTTTACTTAGTAGCCATTCAATATTTCCAATAGTAATAAGTCCATCAATTGATTCTAGTTCTCCAGAAATTCCTCGACCTGAATGAGTGAAAATTTTTTTTATTGGAAATAAACTTAAATTTTGTTTTTTTGCCTCTTGAATTAAGGCATCTGCGATTGGATGTCTGCTTTCCTTCTCTAAACTGGCAGCTATTCTTAATAGATATGTGTGATCATCATTATTTTTATAATCAACAATGAAAGGCTTACCTTTTGTTAAAGTACCTGTCTTGTCAAAAATAATGTGATTAATTTTTGAAGCTATCTCTATTTTGTCCCCGCCTTTAAATAAAACTCCTTTTTTTGCTGCTTTACCTGATGCGACAGTTATTACAGTTGGCGTGGCTAAACCTAATGCACAAGGACAAGCTATTACTAAAACAGCAATTGACAATTGAATGGCTAAACTAAGGAAATTTTCAGCATTACTACCAAGCGAACTATGCAGTGTATGGCTTGAGTGAGTGATGAATTGATTATTATGACTTAATAGATCTGGCCAAATGTTTCTTGCCCCCTTCCACCAAAAAAAGAAGGTTAAAGAAGCAAAAATAAGTACAAAGTAAGTAAATTTGCCTGCAATTTCATCAGCAATTCTTTGAATACGGGGTTTTCTAGCGTTTACAGACTCAATAAGATTCACTAGTTTTGCAAGAGAAGAATCCCCTCCGACCTTCTGTACTTTAAGTCTAAGAGTTGAATTAAGATTTAAAGACCCACTCGATAGATTTTCGCCTTCTTTTACTTCGATAGGTTTGGATTCTCCAGTAATATGTGAAACATCAACATATGAATTACCTTGAGTAACAATGCAGTCAGCAGGTACTCTGTCTCCTGCTAAAACTTGAATCTCCTGATCAGGTCTTAAAGTGTTTACTCTTATTGCTTTTATTTGATTATCTTCCGTGTAGATATTTGCCATTTCAGGTTGAAGATCTAATAACTCTCCAATGGACGAACCAGTTTGGTATCTTGCTCTTTCCTCTAAGAAACGCCCAATCAATATAAAGCCTAACAGCATAACTGGTTCATTAAAAAAACAGGGAAAACCAGTGGCAGGAAATATTAAGGATAGAAGACTTGTTGTATATGCGCTAGTTACTCCAAGAGCTACTAGAGAATCCATATCCGGACGATTCTTAATAAATGATTTAAATCCATCAATAATTATTCCTCTGCCAGGAAATAATAGAGCTGATGTTGCTAATGAAGCATGAAAAAAAATATTACCTAATATTGGTAAATTTATATATCTTCCTTCTGCTAAGTGACCTAAGCCTGAAAATAATAAAAGTAATAAAGCAAAAGTTAGTTTTTTCCATTGATTATTCCACTTCTTTTTTTTTTCTAATTCTGCCTTATTTATTTTTTTTGAAAAATCATTTATGTAAATCTTTGATGGAAAACCATTTTCTTTTAGATTTTCGAGAACTGATTCTATTTCTAAATTTTTCTGGGTAATTTCAAAATATGCACTTTCAGTTAGTAAGTTTACAGAAACATTTTCAATGCCATAAGAATTATTTAATATTTTTTCAACAGTACTAACACAACCTCCGCACTTCATTCCTGTAATGCTTAATTGAATGCTTTCCATATTTTTCACGATTGAAGCAAATTAATGCTTTACTTTTTTTCAATTATAATAATAAATGTTATAGACTTCTTAAATAATTATTTTTTAATTACCATATTAATTTTATAAAATTTATAGCAGTGCCTAGTAATCAAAACAGAGACAATTTTATAGATAAAGCTTTTACTGTAATTGCTGAATCAATAGTAAAAATAATGCCTATTGCAGAGAAAGAAAAAAAAGCATATATCTATTATAGAGATGGCTTGGCTGCACAAAATAATGGTGATTATTCTGAAGCATTAGAGTATTACAAAGAGAGCTTACTTCTTGAAGAAAATAAAATTGATAGGGGTGAGACTTTAAAAAATATGGCAATAATATACATGAGTAATGGTGAAGAGGATCTTTCTATCGAAACTTATGAAAAAGCATTAGTTGAAAATCCCAAACAGCCATCATGCCTTAAAAATATAGGTTTGATTTATGAAAAAAGGGGAAGATATGCCGAGCAAAATGGTGATTTAGATCAAAGAGATATTTGGTTTGATAAAGCTGCTGAAGTCTGGTCTAAAGCAGTGAGATTGTATCCAGGTGGTTATCTAGATATTGAGAATTGGTTGAAAAACTCAGGAAGAAGTTCAATTGATATGTATCTTTAATTTTTTTTAATCTGACAAAGAATAGTCCACTGCTTCTTTAATATTGGAAATTTGTTGGATATTGATTAAATTTCGAAAATTATTATTTAGTTCCTCCTCTAATTTTGGTACTACGATATTTTTGATCCCTAGTCTTACAGCTTCTTCTATCTTTGTTCGAAGATTATTCGATCTTCTAACCTGACCGCTCAAACCCAATTCCCCAATAAATGAGCTGTTAGCCAAAGGAGGAATATTTTTCAAACTTGATAAAATTGATATTGCTACACCTAAGTCAGATGATGGATCATTAATCTCAAAACCCCCACCAGTAGCTATGTAACAATCAAATTCAGATAATTTTATCCCTACGTGTTTTTCAATAACAGCTAAAATTTGATGCAATCTATTTATACTTATTCCAGTTGTAGTTCGTCTTGGGTTACTGTAGAAAGTTTTATTTACCAGCGCTTGTATATCAACTGCTAATGGTCGAGTGCCTTCATTTGTAATCGTAGTTGTTACGCCTGAAATATTTTCTTTATTTGTAAAAATTGAACTTGGGTTTTTCATCTCTCGTAAACCCTCTTCATACATTTCAAAAATTCCGATCTCGAAGGTCGATCCAAATCGATTTTTTATACTTCTTAGTAATCTATGTGAGGAAATATTATCTCCTTCAAAGTTTATTACTGTATCAACTAAATGCTCTAAAGTTTTAGGGCCAGCTAAAGCACCATCTTTGGTTACATGGCCTATTATTAAAAGAGCAATATTATTGTCTTTGGCAAGATTTTGCAATTCAGATGAACATTCTCTTACTTGAGAAACTGATCCTGGAGAACTTTGCATTTCATCGTTATGGATGGCTTGAATACTATCAATAATTGCGAAACTTGGATTTACACGTTTGATTTCTTCAATAATTAGGGATAAATTGGTTTCTGCAAAAATTTGTAAATCAATACTTTTTTGATTTAATCTTTCCCATCTAATTTTTACCTGTTCTAAAGATTCTTCTGCAGTTATATATAGAACTTTCTCATTAAGAGATATTTTTCCTGCTGATTGAAGAACTATTGTGCTTTTACCAATACCTGGTTCACCTCCAAGTAAAACAACAGAGCCGGGTACTATTCCACCCCCAAGTACTCGATCAAATTCTTTAAAACCAC
Source organism: Prochlorococcus sp. AG-347-K19 (assembly GCA_003281335.1). Classification (GTDB taxonomy): domain Bacteria; phylum Cyanobacteriota; class Cyanobacteriia; order PCC-6307; family Cyanobiaceae; genus Prochlorococcus_A. Next base: position 77,133 of record QCCG01000005.1, read on the forward strand.
TTGTAAATCTTGATATTTTTTTTGATGAAATCTCATTAAATGGTATAGATTTTTTTCTATCTTTTCTATTTTTTATTTCTTCATATTTAGATCTTTTACTTTTTATTTCCTCCACAATGGAATTCCATGAGTTGCAATTTAGGCATCTACCAAAGTATTGAGAAGTTTCAGATCCGCAATTCTGACAAATAAAAGTAGATAATTTGCTAGACATTTAGTCTTTGAATGAAGTAATGGAACTAGAATGTTTGGGATATTGCACCTCTACAAGTTAGATTAGGTTAGTAATAAATTCTCTTACTGATTAGCTAATAGAAACAAATGGCTCTATCTAGTCAAACTAAAGAAACTATACTTGTTGCAGATGACGAGGCAAGTATTAGAAGAATTCTGGAGACACGTCTCTCCATGATTGGCTACAAAGTTGTAACTGCAAGTGATGGCAAAGAAGCACTAAAGTTATTTAAAGATTATGAACCTGATTTAGTAGTACTTGACGTCATGATGCCAAAACTAGATGGTTATGGAGTTTGTCAAGAGTTAAGGAAAGATTCTGATGTTCCAATTGTTATGTTAACTGCATTGGGAGATGTTGCAGATAGGATAACAGGTTTAGAATTAGGGGCGGACGATTATGTAGTAAAACCATTCAGCCCAAAGGAGTTAGAGGCTAGAATCAGGTGCGTTCTTAGAAGAATCGATAAAGAGCAAATTCCTGGGATGCCTAATTCAGGTTTAATTTTGGTTACAGATATAAAAATTGATACAAATCGAAGACAAGTTTTTAAAAGTGATGAGAGAATTAGATTAACCGGCATGGAATTTAGTCTCCTAGAGCTTTTGGTAAGTAGGTCAGGAGAGCCATTTAGTAGAGGCGAGATTTTGAAAGAAGTTTGGGGATATACCCCCGAGAGACATGTAGATACAAGGGTTGTCGATGTTCATATATCAAGATTAAGATCCAAACTGGAGGCTGATCCAGCAAATCCAGAATTGATATTGACAGCAAGGGGTACAGGATATCTTTTTCAACGAATTGTCGATATTGCTCCCTTTGATGGTAAATAAATGGGGAAAGAAACAGCGCAAAAAATTAATAAGCCTAGAGCTATTAGAAGATTAGTTATTTGGTACAAAAGAAATTCGGCTGTGACTTCTATAGTTGATACTGCTGCTAGTTCTGCAGCAACGGCTAGTAATGTTGCAGGTAATATGGTTTCTGGTGCTGGATCAGTAGTAACCACAGCTAGTAATGTTGCAGGTAATGTTGCAGGTAATGTAGTTTCAAGTGCTGAATCTGTTGTTAATACTGCTAGTAGTGTAGTTTCAAATGCTAGTTCAATAGCTAAAAATACTTTACAGCCATTAGTTTTTGACCCATTAAAAAGATTACAAAATAACGATAATATTTTAGATAGGGTGGAGGAATCTCAATCAAAAAGAATTTGGATCGCAGTTGATGGGATGGGTGGAGATTATGCTCCAGGGCCAATTCTTGAGGGTTGCCTCGAAGCAATAAGTAGATTTCCAATAAATATAAAGTTTGTTGGCAAAATTGAAAAAGTTAGAGATACAGCAGAAAAAATTGGTTTAACTGAATTATTAGAGAATGAAATAAATAATAATCGTCTTGAATTAATTGATAGTGGAGAGCCTATTGGAATGAATGAAGAAGCAACTGCGGTGAGAAAAAGGAAAAATGCAAGTATAAATGTTGCAATGGATTTAGTAAGAAATAATAAAGCAGAAGCTATCTACTCAGCTGGCAATTCAGGAGCTATGATGGCTTCTGCCATATTTAGAATAGGTAGGTTGAAAGGGATTGATAGACCAGCTATAGGCGCATTATTTCCAACAAGGGATCAAACTCGACCTGTTTTAGTTTTAGATGTTGGTGCAAATACTGATTGTAAGCCGTCTTATCTTCATCAATTTGCTCTTTTAGGTAATATTTACGCAAAAGATGTCTTACAAGTAAAAAAGCCAAGAATCGGCCTTTTAAATATTGGAGAAGAAGAATGCAAAGGTAATGATTTATCCGTAAAAACATTTGAATTATTATCTGCTGAAAAAAGTTTTGATTTTGGAGGTAATTGTGAAGGTCGAGATGTATTGTCAGGTGGTTTCGATGTAGTAGTTTGCGATGGTTTTACAGGTAATATTTTATTAAAATTTCTTGAATCTGTTGGTGGAGTTTTGTTAGATATTTTGAGATCTGAGTTGCCACGAGGCAGGCGAGGAAAAGTTGGTTCAGCTTTTTTAAAAAGTAATCTACGCAGAATTAAGAAAAGGTTAGATCATGCCGAACATGGAGGAGCTTTATTACTTGGGGTTAATGGTATTTGCGTTATTGGTCATGGAAGTAGCAAATCTTTATCAGTAGTTAGTGCTCTTCGCTTGGCTCACTCTGCAGTAAATCATGGTGTTATGGATAATTTAAATCAACTGCAAAAGCTTCAAGTTTTAAATTCATAAAACATATTGAGTCAAATTTATGTTTGACTAATATAAGTAACAAAAAAACTCTTTTGGAAGGAATAAATTTAAATCAGATTGGAGTGTCATTCAAGGGAAGCGGAAGTTATGTACCTGATCAAATCCTAACCAATCAAAAAATTAGTCAAAAGGTTGATACAAGCAATGAATGGATAAAATCTAGAACTGGCATTTCTGAGAGAAGAATCTCTGGCATAGAAGATAATGTTACTGAGATGGGTTATGAGGCTGCTCTAACTGCTATAGAAATGGCTAATTGGGATATTAAAACAATTGATTTGATTGTTTTAGCTACTTCTACTCCGCATGATTTATTTGGATCTGCACCATCCATTCAAGCTAAATTAGGGGCAGCTAATGCTGTAGCTTTCGATTTAACTGCAGCTTGTAGTGGTTTTTTATTTGCCTTAATAACAGCCTCACAATTTTTAAAAGGGGGTAGTTTTAAAAGGGCTATTGTTATTGGAGCAGATCAATTATCAAGTTTTGTTGATTGGAATGATAGAAGAAGTTGTATTCTCTTTGGAGATGGTGCTGGTGCATTAGCAATTGAAGCCACAAATGAATTTGATAATTTTATAGGTTTTGATATGAGAACTGATGGGTTGAGGGGTTCTTTTCTTAATCTTCTATCAAAAAATAATAAGGATTTAATAGTTGATGAAATTGACTTTTTAAGTGGAGGTTTTTCTTCAATTCAGATGAATGGTCAGGAAGTTTATAAATTCGCAGTTAAAGAAGTTCCCATAATTCTTGAAAAGTTGTTGAAAAAAATGAAATATAATGCTGATCAAGTTGATTGGCTCTTGCTGCATCAAGCTAATCAAAGAATATTGGATTCTGTAGGAGAAAGGTTAAAAATTCCCAGAGAAAAAATTCTTAGCAATTTAGAAAAATATGGCAATACTTCAGCAGCAACTATTCCACTAATGTTAGATGAGGCAGTTAGAGATTATAGAATAAAACAAAATGATATTATTGCAACAAGTGGTTTTGGTGCTGGGCTAAGTTGGGGAGCAGCCCTAATTAAATGGGGTTAAAAACAAAATAGGAACATTATGACAGTTGCATGGGCATTCCCTGGACAGGGTTCGCAAAAAATTGGAATGGCAAAACAAATTGAAAATTTGCCGAGAACAAAAGAGAGGTTTAGTTATGCTTCTGAGATATTTGAGAGAAATTTATTTGAAATTTGCGAGTTAAATTCTGATCCAACAAATCCTATTAGTGATTTGAATAATACAAGAAATACACAAATCTGTCTTTTTTTGGTTGAATCAATTTTATTAGATGCCTTAAAAGATATTGGTTTTAAACCAACTTATGTTGCTGGGCATAGTCTGGGAGAAATTACTGCACTATATTGTGCGGATGTTTTTTCATTCGAAGACTGTGTATCACTAATAAAAGTAAGATCTCAATTAATGGTAAATGCTGGGAAAGGATCTATGGCAGCAGTAATTGGTTTTGATAGAAATGAACTTGATTTATTAGTCAAAAAAAGCCAAGATGTCGTAATCGCTAATGATAATAGCTCTACCCAAGTTGTCTTATCAGGATCTAACGTAGAGTTAGACAAGTTATCGAAAGAAATTTCTTGTAAAAGATTCCTAAAATTAAATGTCTCAGGTGCATTCCACTCACCATTCATGGATGAGCCTGCAGTTAAATTTTCTGAGTATTTAAAACAGATTAAGTTTAAAAATCCTTCTTTCCCAGTAATAAGTAATTATGACCCTTCATTATGTGACGATCCAGCTGAGCTTAAAATTAGATTGGAAAATCAAATGTGTAATGGTGTAAGGTGGCGAGAAACTATGGATTTAATGGCAAAAGATAATGATCTTCATTTTGTTGAAATTGGTCCATCAAATGTGCTTAGCGGTTTAGCAAAAAGACATATCAAAGATTTAAAAATTTCTCAAGTTTCATCTTCTAATCAAATAACTTATTAATTAATTATGAAAAATGATGTTTTTCAAAAATTAATCTATCAATTAGTTAGCAAACTTTTTGTATTACCAATTTATAAATTTATATTTAGAGGTAATTTAATAGGTAAAGGAAATATTCCGAAAAAAAATTCTTTTATAATGGTTTCTAATCATGGTTCTTTGCTTGACCCACCTTTGTTAGGACATGCTCTTGGACGTAATATATCTTTCATGGCCAAGGCAGAGCTATTTAAAATACCTTTACTTGGGTCCATTATCAAGGCTTGTGGAGCTTATCCTGTAAAAAGAGGAATTGTTGACAAAAATACCATTAAAACAGCATGTAAAAAATTATCTAATGATAATAGTATTGGAATATTTATTGATGGCACTCGTCAAAAAAATGGTAGAGTGAATAAGCCTAAACAAGGTGCAGCATTATTAGCTTTTAAAAATCAAAAATTATTATTACCTGTTGCAATAGTTAATTCACATAGACTAATAAGATTTAAATTCTTTTTTCCTTTGTTTTCAAAAATAATTATCAAAGTGGGAAAACCTGTTCAACCTCCACAGAGTTCATCAAGAGATGATCTGAATTATGTAACAATGCACCTTCAAGATAAAATTAATAATTTGATTGGATGAATATTTAGTTAATTGGAGAAATAGGGTAAAGGGGCAAAACTTTTCTCCAGGAATCTATATTTGAATTTAATAAATTTTTATTTGATAAGTCTAATAATTCCTTTAAATCTTCTTCATCATCATAATTAGCCTCAAAAGTAAGTTCTTTACTCTCAAGTTCTTTGACAAATATTGGTAAAACTTTTTCTCGAATGACTAGATCAGAGGAGTTTTTTTCTTTATGAAAAATTTCATATTTACCTGCAATAAAACCCTTTCGTTTTAATTTTTTGTAAATCCAGAATGATTTTTTGTTTGTAAATATATTATTTTTTGATGCAATTCTTTTTGCCATTATTTCAAATGAACTAAAACTGTATAGAGGACAATTTATTTGTTGTGAGATAGTTCTTGCTAAAACTACAATAAGTCGTGAAGCATTAAAATTTGCTGGCCCTATGCTGACAGATAACTTATTTATTTTTAGTAAATTTTCTTTGGAAATGAATTTGTTAAGATCATTAACTATGTTGTTGCAAAGGTCATTATCAAATTTTTTGATAAATAACTCATCAGATTCAAAGGTATTATTTTTTCTATACCCAAAGCCAAATGAATTGTCTGTGCTATGTATTACTAAGGTAGGATAATTTTCTCTTTGTTTAAGTTTATTTGTCATATATTACCTTTAAACAGGTAATTCCATACCTGGATTTAACTTAGACCATTTCCCATATTCATTTTCAAAACTGTCACAAGATTGAACATCCCAATCGGTTTTATAGTCACCATTATTATCTTTGAGTATATTGACATGAATGAATGGTTTTTTTGCTTTAAAATCAGGTAGATCACAAATATGATCAACACCATGATTATTCTCAACATCATGATATGTAATACATCTATCAACCCATTTACAGTTGATGCAAATGCACATAATTAATAAATAAAATGAAAAGTAGCATTAAAAAAGATCATACACTAATAATTGATGAATTAGAAGCAAGTATAAAATTTCATAATTTGGATTTAATATTAGGTTTTTTACCTAAAGGATCATATTTAGTTGGTGGTTATATAAGAGATATAATTTTGGGAAGAAAAACTGAAAAGTTAGATGTTGATATTGTGGTACCTTTGAATGCAATTGAAATTGGGAAAAAGATTGCAGATAATATTGGATCAAAATTTATAATTTTAGATGAAAAAAGAGAAGTAGTAAGAATTATTCTTCATCATACTTATATTGATATTGCTAATCAGCTTTCATCTACAATAGAAGGAGATTTGTGTTCTAGAGACTTTTCGATAAATTCAATTGCTTTTTTATTTGATAAGAAGTGTTTGTTTGATCCATTAAATGGTCTTAAAGATCTAGAGATTTCTTTGATAAGAACTCATTCTGAAAACAATTTACTAAATGATCCTTTACGAATATTAAGATGTTTTCGATTTGTTTCAGAATTGAATTTTAAAGTTGATCTTAATTTAATTACTTTCATTAAAAAAAATAAAGGGAAATTATATCTTGTTGCTAAAGAGAGGATTAATTATGAAATACAGAAAATCGTTCATGGAGATAATGCTCTTGAAGCAGTATTGTTGATAAAAAAATTAAATATATTTGGTGCTGATCATTTTTCTGAAGATTCTTTTTTTTTGGATTTAGAGAAAATTAATTATGCAGAACTTAATAAGGAAGAAAAAGAAAAATTTTTACCATCATTTTTTATTGCTCAAATTTTAGATGTTTTATCTTTAGAGAAACTTAAATTTAGTAAAGATGAAATCACAAAAACTAAGTTATTACGAAAATGGCACTTTTTGTTGGAGAAAAAAAATATCTTTCGATTAACTGAATCAGATAGATTTGCGTTACATAAAGAATTAGAGATGTTTCTCCCATCTTTTATTTTTTATTTACCTGAAAACTTACGATTAGATTGGCTTCGTAGATGGCGTGACAACGATGATAAATTATTTCATCCTTCAAACTTACTTAATGGTGATGTAATCAAAAAAAATTTGAAGATAAAGGATGGACCTATCTTGGGAAAGCTTTTACATTATCTTTCTAAGGAACTTGCATATAAGAGATTGAATAATTTTGATGAAGCTATTTATAAAGCAAAGCGATGGATTGAACAAAATGCGCCAAAATGTGATTAAATACACATAGCTTAGTTTTGTTTAGAAGTTAAGACTTCAAAATCATTTTTAAAAAATTTATGAGCATTCGTATTTACATTGGCAACTTACCACAAGGATTTAATCCAAAAGAATTTGATACTCTTTTAAAGTCAGTTTCTGATTCGATTAGATTTAAAGCAGTTCTAGATAAGGATACTAAGGAATGTAGAGGATTTGGCTTTGCGACAACTAATAATGAAGATAATGCTAATTTATTAATTCAAAAATTAAATGGTTTTGAATTTAATGGTTCTAAATTAAGAGTAGAGCTATCAGAAAAGAAAGATTCTGCCTCAAACAAAAGAAATAGTGGAAAATTAAACAAGAACAAGAAGAGGAAAGATTTTAAGAAAATTGTTCATAGTGATGCTCCTAACCTAGAAGCGCCTGACCCAAGATGGGCTGGAGAATTATCCAAATTAAAAGATTTGTTAGCTAATCAAAAAACGCCTGCTTAATTATTTAATTCGAGAAATCAAAAAAGATATTGGGATCTCAAGAGCTTTGACTGAATTTTTTACAAAAGCTCTATTGTTAAAAACATCATAATCTAGTCTTTCAATAGAATCTAATATTCCTCTGTAAAGACGTAGAGAGGTCCATACTGGCCATCTTGCGTCAGATGATAGCCATTTAATACCATCCTCAGACTTTCGGAACCATTCGCGAGCCCTTGTTAATTGAAAATTCATCAGTGATTTCCATTGCTTGTTTATTTTTCCTTGTAAAAGTTCTTCTTCAGAATAATTAAATTTTTCAATATCCATTTGTGGGAGATAAATTCTTCCTCTCTGCCTATCTTCTCCTACATCTCTTAAAATGTTTGTTAATTGATTTGCAATTCCAAGAGCTACAGCTGCTTCGGAGGGGTCAGGCATAGCACTCCATGGGGCTGATGTATAAGCGCTATCAATTCCCATCACATTTTGAGTCATTAAACCAACAGTCCCAGCAACTCTATAACAATAGAGTTTTAATTCATCAAAATCTTTGTATCTAAATTTATTGAGATCCATTCTCTGGCCATCTATCATGTCTAGATAAGGTTGAATACTTTGTGGATATTTCTCGATCGTATCAAATAGTACTGAGTCTAATTCGGATTTGATATTACCTTTAAATACATTTTTTGTATTTTCTTCCCATTTATCTAGATTATCTGAAAGCTCATCTGAAGATTTGGTTGAGGCTTCTATGCTATCCATTATTTCATCTGTTCTTCTACACCATACATAGATAGCCCAAATAGCTTTTCTCTTTTCTTGAGGTAATAAAAGAGTTCCCAAGTAAAAGGTTTTAGCCCATTGTTGAGTTTCTTTTCGGCATATCTCGTATGCTTGGTCTAGTTGAGAAATTGAATTTTTCAAAAAGTTTTAGCTAAATTTAAGGGATTGTAAACGTTATGAAGGCAAATTTTGAGGGGTTTTGGCATACTCCTTATTTATTGATTCTGCGCATAATTTACCACTTAAAACAGCACCTTCCATAGATGCTAAATATTTTTGCATTGTATAGTCACCAGCTAAGAAAAAGTTTTTTATCGGGGATTTTTGACTAGGTCTGAACTCTTGACACCCAGGAACTGCCTTATATACGGATCTTGGGGTTTTAACTACTTTATATTTTCTTAATTTTGTCCTATCTTCACCCATGAAATGTGTTGGGAATAATTTTTTCAACTCTTCCATGGTTGCATCAATGATATCTTGATCGCTTCTATTAATCCAATCTTTTGCTGGTGCGAAAACTAATTCAAGCATTGATCTATTTGGATCTTCGTATTCTTTACATGTAATACTCATATCTGCGTAAACACTGAGAAGAGGTGATCTGCTAAATAGTAGATGGTCGATATCTGTTAATTTTTTGTCAAACCATAAATGGATATTAATGACTGGCACACCATTTAAACCATCTAATTTAGAAAATGCATCTAACCCTTTCCATTGTTCAGGGATCATTAATTTAAAGAGATCTACAGGCATTGCACTTACATAAGCATCAGCCGTTAGCTCTTTCTTTTCGTTTTTATCTAAAGAGGCAACAGTGAAACTTTTAACAGTGCTGTCATTATTAAGATTAATTTGCCTTAATGGACTATTCATGTGAACTTCTCCACCACGTGCAGTAATGTAGTCAACCATTGGCTGGCAAAGTCTTTCTGGAGGAGCTCCGTCAAGGAATGCCATTTTAGAACCATTTTTTTCTTGTAAAAATCTGTTTAATGCTGTTAACAAAACTGTAGATGATATTTCATCCGGTCCAATAAAATTGAGAGCTTTACTCATCGCTATAAAAACTTCATCATTAACTCTTTCAGGAATATTGTGCTCTTTAAGCCAATCCGTCCATGATTTTGTATCACATTTATCTAAGTACTTTTGGCCTCTCAACATTGCAGGTACTAAACCTAATCCAAAAAGAATCTTTTCATTCCATGAAAGCATATCATTATTGCTTAGTATTGCTGAAACTCCATTTACGGGAGCAGGTATATCGGGAAAGTCAAATCTACTGTAAGTTCCTGGTTCTGATGGCTGATTAAAAATCATAGAATGACTTTTCCATTGGAGTCTATCTTCAATATTTAATTCCTTAAAAAGTTGAAGCATATTTGGGTAGGCTCCAAAAAATATATGTAAACCAGTTTCATACCAATCTCCATCTTCATCTTTCCATGCAGCAACTTTCCCACCTAGAACATCTCTGGCTTCGAGCAGAATTGGAATGTGTCCATTATCAACTAAATATTTAGCACAGGACAAACCCGCTAAACCAGCACCAGCAATTACAACACGCATTATTAAATCAAAAAATAAATTAACACTTACTAATAAGCTACATTAAAGTTAGAACATAATAGTTTTTTTCGTTGATTATTTTGTAAAATTATGGAAAAAATGCTTTTAAAATCGACTACTAGACATGTAAGAATTTTTACCGCTGAATTAGTTGATAAGGAATTAAAGTTTCATCCCAACAAACTGACTCTTGATTTAGATCCCGATAATGAATTTATTTGGAACGAAGATTCTCTAAACAAAATAAATGAAAAATTCAATGAATCAATAAAAGAGAGATCAGGAAAGGATTTAGATGATTATGAACTTCGAAAAATAGGATCTGAAATTGAAGGTTTAATCAAATTTTTGCTTCAGAACGGTCAGCTGACTTACAACCCCGATTGTAGAGTAATGAATTATTCTATGGGTTTACCAAAGACAAATGAAGTGCTGTGAATAGACAATCCCCAAATAGAAGGCCAAGGAGAGGCTCAAATAGAAGTTATTACCCTCCAAATCCAAGAGATATGGATTCGTATGGACAAGGAAAAGGGCGATTGCCGGCTTCTTCTGAACAAAAGATCAACTTCAGTACAGGAACTATTGCTGTACTTGCGGGAGTTCTAATTTTAGGTGTTGGTATTGGGAGTGCTATTACTAGTACAACTGATGGAGGACAGGGAAATATAGCTAGTCAACAACAATTGGATATGGCTGTTCCAGATCCCGAATTCTGCAGACAATGGGGAGCTAGTGCTTTTGTAATTGATGTTGAAATGTATACAACTTTGAATCCATCTACAAGTTTTGTAACTCAGCCAGCTCTTCAGCCAGGTTGTGTGATTAGAAGAGAGAATTGGACTGTTTTGCAAAAACAAGGAGCAATTAGCAATGAAGATGTAAGAGAATGTAAGCAAAGGATGAATACTTTTGCTTATATTGGATCTATAAGAGATAAACCAATAGTTAAATGCGTTTATCAGACTGATGTGAATGAAAATAAATTTATAATAAAAGGCGATGGACAAGCTGAAGACGGAGGAGTAGGTATAAATAAAGAAGCAATTCAGTTTTGATCAACATCATATATGTCTCAAAGGGCTTTCTAAACTGGCAAATTGTGGCAGAATGTTTTTCTTAAAAACTTCTGATGCTCTAGATGTGTATCTTGACGGATTAGTAATTAATTTGAGTTCTCTTTTAACCTCTAAGTCAGCAATGAATGCTTTGTGGATTGTTCCAGCTGATAATTCTCTTGCAATTGAAACAACAGGCAAAAAGGAAGCCCCTAAACCTGATTGAACTGCATTCTTGATTGCTTCAAGAGAGTTGAGTTCCATCTCAATTTTTAATCTTTGAACATCAAGCCCAGAATCTTGAAGAAGTTTGTCAACAACTTTTCTTGTTGTAGATTGAGAGTCTAATGTTACAAAATTTAATTTGTATAAGTCTTCTTTTAAAAGCTCTTTTTTGTTCGAAAGTGGATGTTTAGAGGGTAAAACTAATGCCAACTCATCAGTTGCATATGGAATTACTTGTAGCAAATTTTCTAAATCTCCAGGTAATTGTCCGCCAATAATGGCTAAGTCAATTTGTCCATTAGCGACACTCCAACCAGTTCTTCTAGTACTGTGGACTTGAAGTTGGACAGATACATCAGGGTATTTTTGTCTGAATAGTCCTATCATTCTCGGCATTAAATATGTTCCGGTTGTCTGGCTAGCTCCGATCACAAGAGTTCCACCTTTTAAGCTATTTAAATCTTCAATGGCTTTGCAAGCTTCGTCGCATTGATTCAAAATTCGTTCGCAATATTCAAGCAATAGTCTCCCTGCTTCAGTCAATAGAGCCTTCCTTCCACCTCGATCAAAAATTGTTATTTCAAGTTGTTTTTCTAGATTTTGTATTTGTAAACTTACGGCAGGTTGGGTTACATATAAGAGGTCGGCAGCTTTTTTAAAACTTCCTTGAGCTGCAATAGCTTTTAGTATTCTTAATTGGTCGAGTGTAAATGGTAATTCTGGCATCTATTATGCCTACAATTACTTATAATTCTAATGCTTAGAAGTATTCTTGTTAAGAACAAAAATTTTTTTAATAATTTAAATATATGGAGACTCACAAAACTTCTCTAATAATCCTATTTTTGATTTTTATTTTTGCCGTAATTCATAGTGGTGGAGCTGCCTTGAGAATCAAGGCAGAATCTATTATGGGAGCGAGGTTATGGAGGTTATTTTTTGTTTTTTTAAGTTTGCCATCTGCAGTAATCTTGATTAGTTATTTCTTGGCTCATAGATATGACGGAATCAGATTATGGAATTTACAGGGTAATAATTTCGTTTTTATGATGGTTTGGATCTTAACTGCAATAAGTTTTTTATTTTTATATCCCGCTACTTACAATTTGCTAGAAATTCCATCGGTTTTAAAACCTAAAGTTCGAATTTATGGAACTGGGATAATGAGAATAACAAGACATCCGCAAGCCTTTGGTCAGATAATTTGGTGTTTTGCTCATACTTTATGGATTGGGACATCGTTCACATTGATAACATCTATTGGCTTAATTTTGCATCATCTTTTTGCAATTTGGCATGGGGATAAGAGATTATCATATAGATTTGGAGAAGAATTTGAAAAGTTTAAAAAAAATACTTCCATAATCCCCTTTATGGCAATACTTGAGGGGAGGCAAGAATTTAAGATTAGAGAATTCTTTAGGTTATCTCAACTTGGGATATTAATAGCAATAGGAGCACTTTGGTGGTCTCATCAGTATATAAATATTGCTGTTAAAACATTTAATTCATCATTTTTGTCTGAATTTTTCAATTGACAGTTTAAAATCAAGTTAAAGTACTTTAGAACATGCCTCAAGCTTCAGAAATAGCCTGGTTAATTCCTGTTTTCCCACTTATTGGAGCGGTGCTTTCTGGCTTGGGACTAATAAGCATTAATAAGAAAATTAATAATTCAAGAGAAATTGTTTCTGTAGGTCTGATCTCTTTCGTTGGGATTTCTGCAGTAATTAGTTATAAAGCTCTGATTGAACAAGTTAATGGTTATAGGTCAGTAGAAAAATTATTTGTATGGGCCAATGCTGGGGATTTCACAATTCCAATGGGATTTGTTCTTGATCCTTTGGGGAGTGTAATGCTTGCTTTAGTAACTACAATTACTTTGCTGGTAATGATTTACTCTCATGGTTATATGGCGCATGACAAAGGTTATGTCAGATTTTTTACATATTTAGCATTATTTAGTAGTTCAATGATGGGATTAATAGTTAGTCCGAATTTATTAGAAATTTATGTTTTTTGGGAATTAGTTGGGATGTGTTCATACTTATTGGTTGGTTTTTGGTATGACAGGGATGGCGCTGCACACGCTGCGCAAAAAGCATTTGTTGTTAATAGAGTAGGAGACTTTGGCTTATTGTTAGGAATCCTTGGCCTGTTTTGGGCAACAAATAGTTTTGATTTTAATGAAATAGCTACAGGAATTTCTAAATCAATATCTGACAATTCGATTCCTATTTGGGCTGCTTTACTACTCTGTTTTTTAGTTTTTTTAGGGCCAATGGCAAAATCTGCCCAGTTTCCTCTTCATGTGTGGTTGCCTGATGCAATGGAAGGCCCGACACCAATATCTGCACTTATCCATGCTGCAACGATGGTTGCTGCAGGAATATTTCTTGTAGCAAGACTCCAACCTTTGTATTCAATATTTCCCTCTATTCAGTTTGTTATTGCTTTAGTTGGTACCATTACTTGTTTTTTAGGAGCCTCTATAGCTTTGACCCAAATGGATTTAAAAAAAGGCTTAGCTTACAGTACAGTTTCTCAGCTTGGTTATATGATGCTCGCGATGGGTTGTGGAGCACCAATAGCAGGAATTTTTCATTTAGTGACTCATGCTTGTTTTAAAGCAATGCTATTTTTGGGATCTGGTTCAGTAATACATGCTATGGAAGAAGTAGTTGGACATCAGCCTGTATTAGCCCAAGATATGAGATTGATGGGCGGTTTAAGAAAAAAAATGCCATATACATCAACAACATTTTTAATAGGTTGTGTAGCAATTAGTGGAATTCCTCCATTGGCAGGTTTTTGGAGTAAAGATGAGATACTCGGAAATGCTTTTATATCATTTCCAGCTTTTTGGTTCGTAGGACTTTTAACAGCTGGTATGACTGCTTTTTATATGTTTAGGCTTTATTTCTTGACATTTGAAGGAGATTTCAGAGGGGAGAATAAAGAATTGCAAAAAGAACTTCTATTGGCTTCTAATACAAATCTAAATGAAGAAGAGCATGAAGAGCATGAAGAGCATGAAGAGCATGGCTCTATTCATGAGTCACCATGGTCAATGACATTCCCCTTGGTATTTTTAGCTGTACCTTCTGTAATCATAGGTTTTATGGGACTTCCATGGGATAGCAAAATTGCAAATTTATTAGATCCTGAAGAAGCAGAGATCGCTGCAAATGCTTTCGCATTAAAAGAATTTTTGCCTTTGGCAATTGCGTCAGTACTTATTGCATCAGCTGGAATCATTATTGCTTATCAGGCATATTTTGTGAAAAAAATTAATTTATCAGTTTTATTTGCCGAAAAGTTTCCTAGCATTAACCGATTTTTATCCAATAAATGGTATCTAGATGATATCAATGAAAAAATTTTTGTTAAGGGTAGTAGAAAACTTGCTAAAGAAGTCTTAGAGGTTGATTCTAAGGTTGTTGATGGTGTTGTGAATCTTACTGGACTAGTAACTTTAGGTAGTGGAGAAGGTTTAAAATATTTTGAGACTGGTAGAGCTCAATTTTATGCGCTTATAGTTTTTGGAGGAGTAATTCTACTAGTTGCTATTTTTGGTTTTCAATCTCCACAAGTATCTTAATTACAATTGTGTGTCTTCACTGTCCATTGGGGTGAAAAAATTCAGAAAATTTCTAGACTTTATTTAAGATAAATTTCTTATTAAATTGAGTACTCATTTTTATACACATTTGGCGACACAAATGTTGGGAACTTTGGGAGCTGGTTTGTCTAATTTTCCTTGGTTGTCTGCTTCAATTTTATTTCCAATTGGTAGTGCATTTGTGATACCTTTTTTCCCAGATAAAGGGGATGGCAAAGAGGTGAGATGGTTTGCATTGTCTGTTGCATTAATAACTTTTTTAATAACTGTAGGTTCATATATAAATGGCTTTGATATTAGTAATGAAAATGTTCAACTGAAAGAAAATATTAGTTGGCTTCCTGATTTAGGTCTTACTTGGTCTGTTGGGGCTGATGGCATCTCTATGCCGTTAATATTATTGACTAGTTTTATAACTGCTTTAGCAGTTCTTGCTGCATGGCCAGTCAAGTTCAAATCAAAGTTATTTTTCTTTTTAATATTGGTTATGGATGGTGGGCAAATCGCTGTGTTTGCCGTACAAGATATGCTTTTATTCTTTCTAACTTGGGAACTTGAGTTAATTCCAGTTTATTTATTACTGGCTATATGGGGTGGCAAAAATCGACAGTATGCAGCAACAAAATTCATTATCTATACAGCTGGCAGTTCTATCTTCATTCTTCTGGCAGCGTTAGCAATGGGTTTCTATGGTACAGAAATTCCTAACTTTGAGTTTTCTCACTTGGCAGCTCAAGATTTTAGTCAAAAATTCCAAATATTTTGTTACGTAGGGCTTTTAATTGCATTTGGGGTAAAACTACCAATAGTACCTCTTCATACTTGGCTTCCAGATGCTCATGGTGAGGCTACAGCTCCTGTTCATATGCTTCTAGCAGGAATTTTATTAAAAATGGGAGGATATGCTCTTTTAAGGTTTAATGCACAATTGTTACCTGTTGCTCATGCCCAATTTGCCCCATTATTAATCGTGCTTGGGGTAGTCAATATAATTTATGCTGCATTAACTTCTTTTGCTCAAAGAAATCTTAAAAGAAAAATTGCATACAGTTCGATAAGTCATATGGGTTTCGTTCTTATTGGGATAGGCAGTTTTAGTAGCCTTGGAACAAGTGGAGCTATGCTGCAAATGGTTAGTCATGGGTTAATTGGTGCAAGTTTATTTTTTCTTGTTGGTGCCACCTATGACAGAACAAAGACTCTTAAACTTGATGAAATGAGTGGTGTAGGACAAAAAATGAGAATCATGTTTGCCCTTTGGACTGCTTGCTCTTTGGCTTCCCTAGCTTTGCCTGGCATGAGTGGTTTTGTTTCCGAATTAATGGTATTTACAGGATTTGTTACTGATGAAGTGTATACCCTTCCTTTTAGAATAGTGATGGCTTCTTTAGCTGCTATCGGTGTAATACTTACTCCTATTTATCTACTTTCAATGTTGCGAGAAATTTTCTTTGGTAAAGAAAATCCTAAATTAATCGAAGAAAGAAAACTTATAGATGCAGAGCCAAGGGAAGTTTATATTATTGCTTGTTTACTTTTACCGATTATTGGAATAGGTTTGTATCCAAGATTAATTACTGAAAGTTATATTGCATCTATCAATAATTTGGTCGATCGGGATTTAACTGCAGTTAAATCTGCCGTGAAAACAAGTATTTTTTCAGGACCTAAAACAAATGAAATAATAAAAGCTCCAACAATATAATTTTTTAAATTAATGCAATATTGTTTGGCATTAAATAAATTAAAAGATATCTTGTGATTAGATTTTATATATTTCAAAATATCTTATTTCAATTCTATTGATAAGCAACAATTAGGCCCTAGATTGTTGATTAAGTTTCTTCAAGACGCTGCAGGTAAAGGTGAGCTTGATCCATGGGATATTGATGTAATAAGTGTAATTGATAGTTTTTTAGAGCAATATACAAATAATTTTAAGCAATCTTCTAATAATCAAATCTCATATCATAAGGATTTAGCTGAGACTAGCGAAGCATTTTTTGCTGCTTCCGTACTAGTTAATCTTAAGGCTCAGGTTTTAGAATCTGATATTTTTAGAGAAAATTCTTCAGATTTTGAAGATGAATTTGATTTGGATGATCAAGATTGGATTGATAAAGAATTTGATATTCCAAAATATCCTGAAAAATATCTAAGAAGAAGATCAATTGCACAACCAATTCTTAAACGTACAACAACATTGGGAGAACTTGTTAGTCAGTTAGAGTCCATAGCAGAAGTTATAGAAACTCAAGATCTTCTGCTTATGAAGAGAAAAAGAAATAAAAAATATTCTGATAAGGCTTTAATTTCTCAAGTAAAATCTTTAGCACATCGCGAGAAACTTCCAGAAACAACTAAAGCACTAGGGAAATTTATTGAAGGATGGGAAAAAGCATTACAGTGGACAGATTTTGAATATTTAGTCAAAAAATGGCAAACAGTTGTAAAAAATGATTTAGATAAAGATCGTTTGGGAGTTTTTTGGGCTTTGCTTTTTTTATCATCTGAAAATAAAATTGAAATTAAACAAATTAATTCTTTATATGGTCCTATTCAAATTAAAAGAATAATACCTGATGGTGGCTTAGCTCAATTGCCTATAGAAAATCTTGAGGTAAGTAATGTCTCTACCTCTGTTGCTTAGAAGCTTAATAGTAATAACGTATAATTTTTAAAAATGGTTTTGAATTTATGAAGGCAATGATACTTGCGGCAGGTAAAGGCACACGTGTTCAGCCAATTACACATGTTATTCCAAAACCGATGATTCCGATTTTGCAAAAACCTGTTATGGAGTTTCTATTGGAACTTTTAAGGGAACATAACTTTAAGGAAATAATGGTAAATGTTTCTCATCTGGCTGAGGAAATTGAAAACTATTTTAGGGACGGGCAAAGATTTGGAGTAGAAATTGCTTATAGTTTTGAAGGAA
Organism: Prochlorococcus sp. AG-347-K19; assembly: GCA_003281335.1. Taxonomy (GTDB): domain Bacteria; phylum Cyanobacteriota; class Cyanobacteriia; order PCC-6307; family Cyanobiaceae; genus Prochlorococcus_A. Next base: position 95,027 of record QCCG01000005.1, read on the forward strand.
GAATTGAAGATGGAGAATTAATAGGTGATGCTCTGGGATCCGCAGGAGGATTAAAAAAAATTCAGGATTTTCAAAATTTCTTTGATGAAACTTTTGTTGTTTTATGTGGTGATGCTTTAGTTGATTTAGATTTAACTCAAGCTGTTAAAAAACATAAGCAGAAAGGAGCTATTGCGAGCTTAATAACAAAGAAGGTAACTAAAGATCAAGTATCAAGTTATGGTGTCGTAGTTTCTGATGAAAATGGTCGAATAAAGGCTTTTCAGGAGAAGCCAACAGTTGATCAAGCTTTGAGCGACTCTATAAATACAGGAATTTATCTTTTCGAACCCGAAATTTTTAATTACATACCTTCAGGAGAGAAATTTGATATTGGAGCTGATCTTTTCCCTAAACTTGTTGAGATGAATTTACCATTTTTTGCATTACCAATGGATTTTGAATGGGTAGATATTGGAAAAGTTCCTGATTATTGGAGTGCTATTAGAAATGTATTGCAAGGTAAGGTAAGACAAGTGCAAATACCAGGTAAGGAAATAAAACCAGGAGTTTTTACCGGTTTAAATGTAGCAGCTAACTGGGAAAAGGTTAATATTACCGGGCCGGTTTATATAGGAGGAATGACTAGGATAGAGGATGGAGCAACTATTATTGGCCCTTCTATGATTGGACCAAGTTGTTGCATTTGCGAGGGAGCAACTATAGATAACTCAATTATTTTTGATTATTCTAAAATTGGTAAAGGTGTGCGACTTATGGATAAGTTAGTGTTTGGTAAATATTGTGTTGGAAAAAATGGAGATCATTTTGATTTGCAAGATGCATCTTTAGATTGGTTAATTACGGATTCAAGAAGATCTGATTTAACTGAGCCATCGCCTCAGCAGAAAGCTATGGCGGAATTATTAGGTACTGATTTGATTAATATTCCAGACTAAGATCAGCTTTTTCAATAATCTCAGGAATTAAATGCTCTGCTTTTACGGCCATAAGATGAATGCCACTCGCGATATTAATAAAATCATGAGCTTGTTCAGCTGCAATTTTGATACCTTCTTGTAATGGGTCTTTAGCATCTTTAAGACGATTTATGATATTTTCAGGGATGTTTGCGCCTGGAACGTATTTGTTTATAAAGAGAGCGTTTTTGTAAGATTTTAATAGGAATACACCTGCAATTACAGGAATTTCAAGAGGATTGCTAATTTTTTCACAAAACTCTCTCAAATTTTCTTTTTCCATAACCATTTGAGTTTGTATGAATCCAGCTCCAGCTTCTTTTTTCTTTTTCATTCTATTTTCTAAACTTCTTTGATTTTTACAACTTGGATCAGCTGCAGCACCTGCAAAAATAAATGTTTTTTTATCGGAAAGTTCTCCTAGAGTTGGATCAATTCCTTTGTTGAAGGCCTGAATTTGTTGAAGCAATCTAACTGACTCAAACTCATGTACAGCCTTGGCATCATGTTGATCCCCAGCTTTTACTGAATCACCAGTAATGCATAAGATGTTTCTAATTCCTAAAGCATTTGCTCCTAAGATGTCTGATTGTAAAGCAATTTTATTACGATCTCTGCAAGAAATTTGCATTACTGGTTCTATCCCATTTTCCAGTAATAGTTTAGACATTGCTAAGCTGCACATTCTCATTACAGCTCTGCTTCCATCGGTAATGTTAACAGCATGTACCTTATCTTTCAAAAGTTGTGCTATCTTAAGAGATCTTATGGGGCTTCCACCCCTTGGCGGCATTAACTCTGCCGTTATAACTTTAGATCTTTTTTCTAAAGTCTGCTGAAGTTTTGATTTCAATTGCTTTTGTTTCCTAGTTGGTTAACAAGTTTACTGAGATTGCTAAACTCAATTAATATAAAAAAGGAACTGTTTAAATGCAAATGGTTGAAGAAGAAGTAAACAACATTGATATGATGGGTCTCTCAGCAAGAGAGATGGAAATCATTGATCTCGTAGCTGATGGGCTTACAAATCAAGAGATTGCGGTAAAGCTAACTATTAGTAAAAGAACTGTTGATAATCATGTAAGTAATATGTTTACAAAAACTGGTTCTAAAAACAGAGTAGCACTTTTGAATTGGGCAATGGACAACGGCAAGATCTGTAGAGATGGATTTAATTGTTGTACACTCCCAGACTCTGATCAAAATTAGTATTGCCCTCTACTTTTTTTTTATCATTAGCCAGATCCATTAGACAATAATTTGTAGAACCTAATTCGAAGAGTTCAGCATATGCAATACATGCATCCTTGTCTGAATCAACAAATCTCAATATTCCTTCTTTGTCGTAAAGACCATACATCTGAAGAAGATAAAAATTAGCTTGCTTAAATATAAAGAAAATATAAAGGATGAGTGGCTCCTTTGACTAGTTTCTTTTGAAAGTTGTTAATTAGTCTTCTTTCCACTCTGAAAAAGGATTACTAGCCAGACTGAAATTAGAGTAATGGGTTAGTCCAGTTATTTCTTTTGAAATGAAAGAAGGAAGAAATAAATCTTCCTCTTCATTAGAGAGTTCAATTTCTGCAATTTCAAGTGGATAATTATTTTCTTTAAAGCAATCTATGATCCAAGATTTTTTTTCAATTTCTAAAAAGTATCTATCTTTTTTAATTGTATGTGAAATATTTGACATTATTGTTTCAGCATCACTTCGTGGAATGGAGTATTCAAATTCAAAGTTGGTAAAGCCCTTGATATGTTTTTTAAGTGTAATTTTAGAGTTTTTGCCTTTAAGCCTAACTCTAATAATCCAATCATCTATATTTTTAGATAAATATCCTTGTTCAATATAAATTTTTTTATTTATGAATTCTTTCCAATTATCATTTTTTATAAGAAATCTTCTTTCTATCTCTAAGGCCATTTAATTTTTGAAATTTTTTTGAGATAAATCACCTTTCCAATCTAGTTTTTTTATTAGGGTATTATAGTAACTTGTGCCTTTTTTAAATTTTATTATTTTGCAGGGTGATTGCCCTTTTATGATCTCACAATAGTAATTTTCCTTAATGGTCATACATTTTGAACCGTCTCTCCATAATTTAATTTCCCCTTTACTTTTTTCTACAGGTTTTATGATTACCTTACTTGTGTTTGGTATAACTATTGGTCTACTAGCCAAACTCATCGGGCAAATAGGGTTAATTATCATTGCATCAATATTAGGATGTACTATTGGCCCCCCTGCGGCCATTGAGTAGGCTGTTGAACCAGTAGATGTAGATATGATTAATCCATCACCTTTGTATTCATTTACCTTCTCGTTATCTATTTCAATTTGTATTTGGTTGGTGGGAGAAATGTCTTCTTCAACAGATTTAAAATAAAAATCATTGAGAGCATCGTAGCTTTTTATAATCTTTTTCTCAGAACTTGTCCCATTAATACAAACATTACAATTTAATCTATTACGAAAATCAATTTTATATTCTTCGTTTTCAAGGATTTCAATAAAAGATTTGTCAAACAAAAAATCTTTTTCTTGCGTAAGGAAACCGAGATTGCCACCAATATTAATGCTCAACAAAGGAATATCATAATCAGCTAAAGCATTTGCACATTTAAGGAAGGTTCCATCTCCACCAAGAACTATGCCAATATTTGGTTGTAATTTAACATTATAAAAATATTTTTCAATTTCATCTTTATAAAAATCACTTTCAATTCTTTTTGAGTTAATATTTTTTGCTTTGAGTACTTCTTCGCAGAATTTTGAGGCCTCTCGAGCTATAGAACTATCTGAACGATATATAATGAGCACTAATGAAAGTTTCATTTAGTGGTTTTACCATTTTAATAAATTAAAACTTTCCATATCCACAGTTACCCTATTCCTATAAAGAGATAACAAGATAGCTAATCCAACTGCTGCTTCTGCGGCAGCAACAGTAATTACAAAAATTGTAAAAACTTGTCCTTGAATTAAATTATTATCAACATAGGAAGAAAAAGCCATTAAGTTTATATTTACGGCATTAAGCATTAACTCAATGCTCATAAGAACTCTTACTGCATTTCTGCTATTTAATAATCCCCAAATCCCAATACAAAATAGTGCTGAAGATACTATTAAAAATGCCTGAATAGGAATTGATTCTAAACTCATCATAAGAAAGGTAAAAGGTTAATTTTTATTTGTAAGTAATGGTTCTGATGATTTTTCAATTAACTCTTGATCAACAGGTAATCCAGTGGAAATATCTTTGCTCATTACATCTCTTCTAGCTAAGACGATAGCTCCAATCATTGCCATTAAAAGTAAAACTGATGCTACTTCAAATGGGAGTAAATAATCACTAAATAGATGTTCACCAATTCTGATGGTTGATTCTTCTCCAATGGAGTTTTGAGGACTTGATAGGCTCCATACATTAGTTAGGTCAACTCTTATTAAAAGGCTTAGCAGGGTTAAACATATTGATGTTGATATGATTCTTCTTGATTTAATGTCATTTATGGGCTTTAAATCTTCTTTTTTATTGACTAGCATTATCGCAAAGATTATTAATACATTAACTGCACCCACATAAACTAAAACTTGTGCTGCAGCAACAAAACTTGCATTTAAAAGAAGATATAATCCTGCCACACTCATGAAAACTCCTCCTAGAAGAAAGGCTGAATAAACAATACTTTCGAGTAATACAACTCCAAGTGCTCCGATAAGGATAACTAAAGATAAAATTGTAAAACAAATAATTTGAGTTGTTATTGCAATGGACATAAATTAATGGAAATTAATTGTTTGGTTTAGAAACTTTATCTTTATTTTCATTGGATTCTGGCCTCATCCAATCATAGACTTCTTCTGGTAATTTACCAACTCTAGTATCTGAAGCTGGGATTTCATGAGGGTCCATGACACCTTTAGGAAGGTAGGCAAGTTCTCTTAGAGGTTTAACTGAAGGATCTGTTGTAACGTTTGTAGGTAACCTACCAAGTGCAACATTATCAAAATTTAGATTATGTCTGTCAAAAGTAGCTAACTCATATTCTTCGGTCATTGAAAGACAATTAGTTGGACAATATTCAACACAATTTCCACAAAATATACAAACTCCAAAATCAATAGAATAATTTCTTAGTTCCTTTTTTTTGGTTTCTTTGTTCATTACCCAATCAACGACTGGTAAATTTATGGGACATACTCTCACGCAAACCTCACAAGCAATACATTTATCAAATTCATAATGTATTCTTCCTCTATATCTTTCAGAAGGTATTAATTTTTCATATGGATACTGGACAGTAACAGGTCTTCTTCTAAGATGATCAAAAGTGACTGATAAACCATTGTATAAATATTTGCCAGCATTAAGTGCTTCTTTGATATAGCTATTTATTTGTTGAAGGAAATTTTTCATTTTGAAGAATTTACTTAGTTATTTTATTTTAGTGGATTAATTTATAATTTAAGTATTTTTACTTAAGTTTAACCACCAAAGAATTGAGGAAAAGCAAGTTTTAAACCTGCAGTTATCAAAAGATTAGCAAGAGAAATTGGAAGAAGAAACTTCCATCCTAGATCTAATAGTTGATCTATTCTTACTCTAGGAGTTGTCCAACGTAATAATATTGCAATGAAAACTAAAAGATATGCTTTCAATACAGTCATTACAATTCCTATTGATGCAGTGAAAACCTGTATGAAGGGTGAATTAATTGGCAAATTTAGAAACTTAGCTATTAATTCAACTGGAATAGGAAAACCCCATCCTCCCAAATAAAGAATTGATACCAATAAAGCTGAAAGGATTAAATTAATGTAACTACCAAGGTAGAACAATGCGAATTTCATTCCTGCATATTCAGTTTGATATCCTGCAACTAATTCTTCTTCGGCTTCGGGTAAGTCAAATGGAAGTCTCTCACATTCCGCTAGAGCACAGATCCAAAAGACTATAAAACCGACTGGTTGTCTCCATATATTCCAACTTAGGATTCCAGCACCACTTTGTTGGTTGACAATGTCAATGGTACTTAGAGAATTTGTCATTAGTACGATAGCTAGTACAGATAAGGCTAGAGGGATTTCATAACTTATTGATTGAGCTGCTGCTCTTAGACCTCCTAATAAAGAATACTTATTATTTGATGCATATCCGCTCATAAGAAGTCCAATTGGCTGGATACTGCTTAAAGCGATCCATAGGAAAATTCCAATACCTACGTTACTTATTAAAAGGTTTTGTCCAAAAGGGACAATTAACCAGGACAGAATGACTGGGACAAGAACTAAAATAGGTCCTGCTGTGAAGAGAATTCCATCCGCTTTGGCAGGAATAATATCCTCTTTGACAAGTAACTTAAGACCATCTGCTATTGGTTGAAGGACACCAAGTGCTCCTGCATATTCAGGCCCTATTCTTTGTTGAGCAGCAGCAGAAATTTTTCTTTCAAGCCAAACTGTTACTAAAACTCCAACAACTGCCGCTACCAAAACCAAAA
>QCCG01000006.1 GCA_003281335.1 Prochlorococcus sp. AG-347-K19
GCCTCCCAACAACTAAAGCATACTTTGCAGATGCTAGTGGATTGTCTCGAAAAAATAAAATTACAACAAGGTTAGTTGTATTATTTTTAGATAAAATGAGATATTTTAATGATTTTAAAGCTTATCAATCTACACTTTCAATTACTGGAGTAAGAGGAACATTAGCTAAAAGATTTGTAAATAGTGAATTATCTGGAAAGTTTTTCGGCAAAACTGGCACTCTTTCAAATGTCTTTGCATTATCTGGCTTTTTATATAAAAATGAAAGGCCAATAATTATAAGCATTATCCAAAATTCTAATAAAATTGATAAAGAAAAAGCTTTTAAATTATTACGTGATCTTTATTACTTGAAATCTTGTTAATAAAAATATTATTTAAAATATTCTTTTAAATCCCTCTCAACAGAAGGGGGTACCATATGATTAATTGCACCACCAAATTTTGCAACTTCTTTTACTAAAGAACTACTGAGAAAACTATAATTTGTATTTGTCGATAAAAATATTGTTTCAATATCATTATTAAGAGATTTATTTGTATGAGCAATCTGAAGTTCATACTCAAAATCACTCATTGCTCTTAAGCCTCTAAGAATAAGATTAGCTTTTAGATCATTTGCACAATCTACAGTTAGACCAGAATAAGAAATAACTTCAATATTTGGTAAATGAGTAAGAGAATTTTTTATTTGTATTATTCTTCTTTCAAGATTAAATGTTGGTGTTTTAGAAGTATTTTCTAAAACAGCAACTACTAGATTGCCAAATATTTTTTCAGCTCTTTCTATTAAATCAATATGCCCGTTTGTTAAAGGATCGAATGTACCAGGATAAAGAATTTTCATGAATTTATTATGATCGAATAAGAAATTTAGTTAAAATAAGTTTATTAGATATATCAATTATGACATTAAATCTAGAAGCAAAAAAAATCTTATTAAGAAAAATACCTCACGGATTATTTATTTGTGGAGTTAGAGACGAAGATAAAAATGAAGTGAATGGATTTACTGCTAGTTGGGTGACTCAAGGTTCCTTCACTCCTCCATTAGTCGTTATGGCTGTTAGAGCAGAAGGTTCTAGTCATGAAATAATAAAGTCCACCAATAAGTTCTCATTAAATGTCCTCAAAAGTGATCAAAAGGATCTAGCAGCTGTTTTCTTTAAACCCCAAAAAGCATTAGGAGGCAGATTTGAATCTGTTGAATTTAATTTAGGTGAACTTGGATTACCTATTTTAGTTGATAGTGTTGGTGGAGTTGAATGTAATGTTGTTGGAAGTGTTATTCATGGAGACCATACAGTTTTTGTAGGAGAAGTTCAATCTGCTTATTTGAATAATGATGTTGACTCTCTAAATTTATCTTCAACTGGCTGGAATTATGGAGGTTAATATTTATATATGAGTAATTCCTCTATAGAAACAATAAATAACAAATATAATTTTAAAATTGAATATAAATTAATTAATAATAAAGAATTACTAAAATCAAGATTATCCGAAATTCCAAAGTCTTCTGGTTGCTATCTTTTTAAAGATATAGATAATAATTTACTTTATATTGGTAAATCTAAAAAACTACGCAGTAGAGTCAGTAGTTATTTTAATAATTTTTCAGATTTAACTCCAAGATTAAGTTTGATGGTTCGTCAAATAACTGAGATAGAAATAATAGTCACAGATAGCGAATATGAAGCACTAAATTTAGAGTCAAATTTAATAAAAACAAACAAACCATACTTTAATATTCTTTTAAAGGATGATAAGAAATATCCATATCTTTGCATAACTTGGAGTGAAAAATATCCTCGAATATTTATTACAAGAAGAAGAAGAAATAGAAATAATATAGATAGATATTATGGACCTTATGTAGATGTCGGATTATTAAGGAGAACATTATTTACGATAAAAAAAATATTTCCACTTAGACAAAGGCCAAGACCAGTCTATAAAGATAGAACTTGTTTGAATTATTCAATAGGAAGATGTCCAGGTGTTTGCCAAGAAGTAATATCATCTGACGATTATAAAAAAATAATGAAACAAGTATCTATGATATTTCAGGGAAGGAATGATGATTTAGAAATTTTTTTACAAAAAAAAATGTTGCAATTTTCAAATGATTTAGATTACGAAAATGCAGCAAAAATAAGGGACCAAATTTCAGGTTTAAAATTATTAACTGAATCACAAAAAATATCAATACCTGATTCTTCAATTAATAGAGATATCTTTGGAATAGTTTCAAAAAAAAATGTAGCTAGTATACAAATTTTCCAAATGAGATCTGGTAAGCTTATTGGAAGAATTGGCTATAGTCAAAAATTAAATAATGAAGATGAAAATTTTATTTTACAAAAGATATTAGAAGAGCATTATATGAATGTAGAAGCCGTAGAAATACCATCAGAAATTCTTATTCAATATAACCTTCCAAAACAAGCAACCATAGAGGATTGGTTATCGGAGCTAAGAAAAAAGAAAGTAAAAATCTTAATCCCAAAACGAAATAAAAAACATGAAACTGTAGAAATGGTTTTAAAAAATGCGAAATTGGAATTAGATAGAATATTAAATGGGATACAAGATAATGAATCATCAATTGAAGATCTTGCCCAAATACTTGAATTAAGCGAACAACCTAAAAGAATTGAAGGTTATGATATAAGCCATATACAAGGCAGTGACCCTGTAGCATCTCAAGTCGTTTTTATTGATGGGATTCCTTCTAAACAGAATTATAGGAAATATAAAATTAAAGATCCAAACGTTTTTGTAGGACATAGTGATGATTTTGCTTCGATATATGAAGTAATACATAGAAGGTTTAAAAAATGGTCAAGATTTAAAAAAAGCGGAGGGGATTTTTCAATATTAAATGATAAAACGAATAGTAAATTAGACAATGAACTTCTATCAGATTGGCCTGATTTAATAATGATTGATGGAGGAAAAGGACAGTTAAATGCAGCTATTAAAGCATTAAAAGATTTAAATCTTGAGGAAGAAGTAACTATATGTTCATTAGCAAAAAAAAATGAAGAAATATTTATTCCAGGCTTTACTAAGGCTCTTGATACTGATGAAAATCAAAAAGGTGTTCTTCTATTAAGAAGGTTAAGAGATGAAGCACATAGATTTGCATTATCTTTTCATAGAGAAAAAAGATCTAAGAGAATGAATAGATCTCAATTGTCCCAAATCAGTGGATTAGGTCCATCAAGAATAAGAGAATTGCTTGAGCATTTTAAATCAATAGACGCGATAAGAATAGCTAGTAAAGAGGATTTATCAAAAGTTAAAGGACTTGGAAAAAATTCAGTAAATGATATATATGAATATTTTAACGAGTTATAAATATTAATTAATTTTTGAAAAATAGATTTCTTGATATTATTAAATATAACTATATTAAAAATATATATTTTTATATTAATCTAGTAATTTGGCAGCTGAAGCATATCTCTGGTTTAAATCACTTCACATTATGGGTGTAATCGTTTGGTTTGCGGGACTTTTTTATTTAGTAAGACTTTTTATATACCATGAAGAATCTAAAAATATGGATAATGAATTAAAAATTGCCTTTAATAAACAATACACCTTGATGGAAAAAAGGCTGGCGAATATAATCACAACACCTGGGATGATATTAGCTTTAAGTATGGCTATATGCATGGTTATTATGCAACCAAGTTGGTTAAGTGAGAAGTGGTTGCAAATTAAAATTTCTTTTGTTTTAGCATTAGTAATTTATCATTCTTATTGTTATAAAATAATGTATTCATTACAAAATGGCACTTCAACCATTTCAGCAAAAAACCTTAGATTATTAAATGAATTGCCTACTTTATTATTATTTATAATTGTACTTTTAGTTATTTTTAAAAATAATTTTCCAACTAGTGTTGCTACATGGAGCGTAGTTGGACTAATTATTTTCATGTTGGCTTCAATACAATTATATGCAAAGATTAGAAAGAAAAATGAGAATTCATTAAGTAATGAATAGGGAAGACTTAGTAAAATTAACTTCCAATATTAATAAAAATAGTTGTCCTAAAAATATTAATTTTCACTGTCATACAAAATTTAGTGATGGAAGTCTAGAACCATATGAACTTTTAGAACAAGCTTATAAAAATAACTTGAAATTTTTATCAATAACCGATCATCATACAATTAAAGCTCATGAATATATTAAAAAAAATAATATACTCAAAAATTATCCTAAAGATTCTTTTACATTAATTTCGGGAATAGAAATTAATTGTTTGATTCTAGGATGTTTAGTACATGTAATTGGATTGGGAATAGATATAAAAAGTAAACATCTAAATCCATACATCCTTGGAGAGTCACCAATAGGTAATGATTTAAATATTAAATCAGTTATTAAAGCAATAAATTTAGCTGGTGGTTTATCATTTCTTGCACATCCAGCGAGATATAGGATTCCCTTTTATAAAATAATTCCAGAGGCCAAAATACAAGGTATTGATGGAATAGAGGTTTGGTACGATTATGAACTTAATGAAGTATGGAATCCTAGTTTATTTGTATGTTCAGAAATAGATAAATTAGCAGATAAATATTCAATGCTAAAAACATGCGGAACAGATAGTCACGGACTTTCGCTATTAGGTAGATAATTCAGAATTCGTTTTTTTCAATGATCGAATCAGTATTAATAATAATGTTCTTTAAATTTTCAATGACATCTGATGAACAATTATTCCACATTTTTCTATTGACAATTTCAAGAAATCTTTGTGCAATATCTCTTAAAGCCCATGGATTATTCTCTAGAAAGAAATTCTTAAGATCCAGATCACATAACCATGATTTATAAACTTCCTCATAACACCAATCTGAGACTACTTCAGTAGAAGCATCAAAAGCATATAAGTAATCTAGTGTAGCTGAAAATTCAAACGCTCCTTTATAACCATTATCCTTCATTCCATTTATCCATTTAGGGTTAAGTATTCTTGATATAACAACTTTATTAATTTCATCTTGTAATTTTGATATTTTAGACAATCCAAATTTTGATAAATCACCATGATACATTTCAGGTAATTTACCGCTCAATTTTTTTACTGCTGAAGATAATCCGCCCTGAAACTGATAATAATCATCAGAATCTAAAATATCATGTTCCTTATTATCTTGGTTATGAACAACTAACTGCACATTTTTAAGAGCATTTTCTAATGATTTTTTATCCTCTATAGGTTCAAGATTATCACTGTAAATCCACTTACTCCAATTAAGAAAAGATTCTCCAAAATCATCAATATTATCCCAATTAGAATTTGAAATTAGTTCTTGCAGACCAGCTCCATATGAACCTGGCGCTGACCCAAATATACGATTAATTGAATCACCTTCCCTTGATGCCCCAGCAAGAGGGTTAAATTTATCATCCTCATTAAGATTAGAAACAAGATTTATTGCTTTAGAAGTTAATTTAACTAACTGTGGAAATGCATCTCTAAACATTCCCGAAATCCTTAAAGTAACATCAACCCTTGGTCTTTCGAGAACAGATAAAGGAATGATTTCTAGATCAACTACTCTTCTTGAAGGCCCATCCCAAATAGGCTGTACACCTAATAAATATAGTATTTGACAAATATCTTCACCACCATTTCTCATTGTGGATGTTGCCCATACAGATATTGCTATATTTTTTAAATCTTCTCCATTATCTTGTTTGTATAAATCAAGTATTTGCGCAGCGGACTGACAACCAACACTCCATGCTGATTCAGTTGGCAGTCCTCTCGAATCAACTGAAAAGAAATTTTTACCAGTGGGTAAAGTTTCAGTTTTACCTCTCGTAGGGGCTCCAGATGGACCACTTTTTACATATTGTCCATTTAATGAATTAATAAATGATAATTTCTCATTATATGAAGAATTAATGATTGGATATAGAATCTCTTTTTTTAATAATAAAAAATACTTATTATGTTTTTTTTCTTTAAAGAAATAGTCTATTATTTTCTGATTTTTATATATTTCTAGATTTTTTATATTGGTATTCTTTTTATAAAAAAACAAATATATTAAATACTTTGCTTGTTGTTCCAAAAAATCAATAGCCATTCTAAAGTTTAAAATATTTTTGTTGGAAAAAGTCAATAATATTTTTTTATCCTTTTCACTTAATATTTGATCATATTGATTTGTCCAAGGATTCAAATCTAGTTTTAAATGTTTTGCTATATATTGAATAACACCAATTCGGTTGGCATTTGGTACTCTGGCAATACACAAGAATAAATTTATTTCATTAATGGCATTCTGCCGATTGCCAAAAATATGCAAACCTGTCCTAATTTGAGATTCTTTAATTTTGCAAAGAAAGGAATCAATTTCATCTATTTGATTATTTTTATTCTTTAAAGTAATTTCGCTAAAATCTTTTTTAATTAATTCAAAAATTGATTTTTCTATTATTTTAATCCGATTAGAATTTAATAATTTTGCTTCAAAATATTCGTCTAAATAATTTTCTAATAATGAATATTTGCCATATAATTCTGACCTATCCAAAGGAGGGGTTAAATGATCAATAATTGTTGCAGCAGTCCTTCTTTTAGCTTGGGATCCTTCTCCAGGATCATTTACTATAAAGGGATATATGTTTGGTATTGCCGGACAAATAATATTTGGAAAACATTTATTGCTTAAACCTATAGATTTACCAGGTAACCATTCAACAGTCCCATGTTTACCAATATGGCACATAGCATTTGCATTAAAAACTTTTTCAATCCAAAAATATTGTGCTAAATATCTATGGGGAGGTGGAAGTTCGGGAGAATGAATATCTCTATCAGTGAAGGCGTCATAACCTCGTTGAGGTTGAATCAATAATGTTATTTTTCCAAATCTAATACCATTTATTGAGAAGCCTTTATTATCTAGATCGATCGCATCAGATGGTTTACCCCAACGACTAAAAATAATATTTTTGGGATCAAGTTCTAAATAATTCCAATATTTTAAATATTCACTAAGTGGTAAGTAATCTAATGGTTTATTATTTTGAGATTCAATATCATTAGTTCTAGTTTTTATAAGCATTGACATTAATTCCGAAGAATCTTGAGGATAATTACAAGATCCAAGGTCATAACCTTCTTCTTTTAACCAATTAAGAATATTTATTATTGAAGATGGTGTATTTAGACCAACGCCATTACCGATTCTTCCGTTCTTTACTGGATAATTACTTATTACTAAACAAATTCTTTTATCAAAATTATTAAGTTTCTGAAGTTTCACATAATTTGTTGCAAATTTTGAAATCCATTGAATACCTACTTGATCAGCTTTGTAACTAGTAATTTCACTATATAGTGTATTTTTCTTAGAAATAATTTCTTTAAATGCTGAAGGACAGGTAGTAATTCTTCCATCAAATTCGGGAATAATTATTTGCATTAATAAATCAGATGAATTCATTCCAATAGACGAATTTAACCACTTTTTTCTTGATCTATTAGAAGAAAGAAGTTGTAAAATTGGAATTTTAAGAGAAGTAAAAATATTTGTTGAATTTTCAATTAAATCGTTATTTTTGATTTGAGATGAAGAAAATGAAGTTGTGGTAATTATTAGTTTAATATCTTCTTTTTTAAAAATGTCTATTAATTTCTTCTGAATAATATGATCTTTTAGTGTTGAAATAAAAAATGTTTTAGGAGATAGTCCGCATTTTCTTAATTGCAAATTAAGTTTTTCGTTTACTTCAATTTCATTAGCCAAAAAAAGTGATTTATAGGATATTATTCCTATCTTTTCGCCTTTTTCATTTTTCCAATCATATAAGTAGGGATCTGAATAAAAAGTAATATTCAAAAAATCATCAGGAATTAATTTTTCATCTACAACTAAATAATTTAAACAATTAAGAAACTTTCTATAATTATCCAGTCCTCCAGATCTTAGTAATCTAGAAATATTTAATGCAATATTTTTATCTATACTACTTATTTCACATAAGGAAATTTCCTGATCAATGGTACCTGATAGGATTACTAACTTCCTTTTTTTATTAACTGCTTGCCAATTTAAAAGTTGTTCAATTCCATAGTTCCATGTACCTTTATCTCCAAATATTCTAAGTACGACAACTTTTGCATAATTTATTGTTTTTAATAAATAATTATCTATTTGAGCTGAGGAATTTAAATTAGAAATTTCTAAAGCTCTCATATTATTTTTTAATGAAGAAAAGTCCTTTTCTAACAATAAGTTTGATATAAGATTTAAATCAGCCTTGACACTTGTTATAAAAATAAAATCTGCAGCTGGTTGCTCAATTAAATCATCCTTATTCTTTTCATTTCCTGCTATATTTAATATCCTGTGCATTTTTATATATAAATAAGGTTTAGAATACGTAAGTAGGATAAAACAAGTTTACCTTAATTAAATAAATTTAATATGCATGAATTTCTTCCATACGCCTGGTTCGAAGGTAAATGTATTCCGTTTAAAGAAGCAAAAATATCAATAGCTACTCATGCACTACATTACGGTACTGCTGCATTTGGAGGAATGCGCGCGATACCTAACCCAACAAACAAAGAAGAATTCCTTTTGTTTAGAACTGATAAACATATAAAAAGATTATCTCAAAGTGCAAAATTACTCTTAACTGAGATTTCTGAAGAATATATTTTTAAAGCCTTAGAAGAAGTTATAAAAAGAAACAAGCCAGAAAAACCTATTTATATAAGACCATTTGTATATACAAGCGATTTAGGTATAGCGCCAAGGTTACACAATATTGAAACAGATTTCTTTATTTATTGTATTGAACTAGGAGATTATCTATCCCCAGATGGTGTTTCTTGTAGAATGAGTAGTTGGACAAGACAAGAAGATAGATCTCTCCCCTTAAGAGGAAAAATAAGTGGAGCATATATTACTAGTTCATTAGCCAAAACAGAAGCCAGTTTATCAGGTTTTGATGAAGCCCTGCTATTAAATTCAAGTGGTAAGGTAAGCGAAGCTAGTGGTATGAATTTATTTATTGTAAGGAATGGAGACTTAATAACTCCTGGTGTTGATCAAGATATCCTTGAGGGGATTACTAGAGCTAGTGTAATTGAATTAGCAAAATCATTTGGAATAAATGTAATTGAGAGGCCTGTTGATAAAACAGAATTATTAATAGCAGATGAAGTTTTTCTAACTGGTACAGCAGCAAAAATTACACCAGTAAAAAAAATTGAATCAACTGAATTAAATGTTGAAAGACCAATAATGAATAAATTAAAAAGTAAGCTTATAGAAATAACAGAAGGTCGTTCTCAAGACTATGATAATTGGGTAACAAGAATTTCACTGAAATAAATTAATTTTTACCTAAAAATGGAATCTTTCAGAACCTATCTAAATAGAGATGAAAAACCATTAATTATTTTTGACGGAGGTACTGGAACATCATTTCAGAACTTAAATCTTACAGCAGATGACTTTGGAGGAAAAGAATTAGAGGGATGTAATGAAAACCTTGTTTTATCATCGCCAGAGGTAGTTGAGAAGGTTCATAATTCATTTTTAGAAGCAGGTTGTCATGTTATAGAAACTAATACATTTGGAGCCTCATCAATAGTTCTTGATGAATATGATATTGCGGATAAGGCTTATGAGATAAATAAAAATGCGGCATTTATAGCAAAAAAAGCTGCTGCCAAATACTCATCAGTTGATAAACCAAGGTTTGTAGCAGGTTCAATTGGGCCAACAACTAAATTACCCAGCTTGGGACATATAGATTTTGATGAATTAAAGCAATCATATAAAGAACAAATTTTTGGTCTTATAGATGGAGGAGTTGATCTTCTTTTGATTGAAACTTGTCAGGATGTTTTACAAATTAAATCTGCCTTATTAGCATCAAAAGAAATTCTTGAAAGTAAAAATATTGATATACCTTTAATGGTATCTATAACAATGGAAACAACAGGTACTATGCTTGTTGGATCTGATATTGCTTCTGCATTAACAATATTAGAGCCATTTAATATAGATATCCTTGGACTTAATTGTGCAACTGGTCCTGAGCAAATGAAGGAACATATTAAATATTTGTCTGAAAATTCTCCCTTCGCCATAAGCTGTATTCCAAATGCAGGTCTTCCTGAAAATATTGGTGGTGTAGCTCACTATAGATTAAAGCCAATAGAATTAAAGATGCAGTTAATGAATTTTATATATGACTTTAATGTTCAATTAATAGGTGGATGTTGTGGGACAACACCTGAACATATAAAATACCTTTCTTCAATAATCGATGAAATTATTGATAATGAAAGGACTAATAATAATGGAAAAAAAAATTCAAGCGGTTTTATTCCATCTGCCTCATCAATATATAACTCTGTGCCATATAAACAAGACAATTCAATTTTGATAGTAGGAGAAAGATTAAATGCAAGTGGATCGAAAAAGGTAAGGGAGTTATTAAATAACGACGATTGGGATGGCTTAGTTGCAATTGCCAAGCAACAACAAAAAGAAAACGCTCATGTTCTTGATGTAAATGTCGATTATGTAGGCAGAGACGGAGTGAAAGATATGAAAGAAATAACTTCAAGACTAGTTACCAATATAAATTTACCATTAATGATTGACTCTACAGATGCTGATAAAATGGAAAGTGGATTAAAGTCAGCTGGTGGTAAATGTATTATAAATTCAACCAATTACGAAGATGGTAATGAAAGGTTCGATCAAGTTCTAAATTTAGCCTTAGGGTACGGTTCAGGTCTTGTTGTCGGAACAATTGATGAAGATGGAATGGCAAGGAATTCAGAAAAAAAATATAAGATTGTCGAACGAGCGATTAATAGAACAAGAGAATGTGGTTTGTCAGATTATGAGCTATTTTTTGATCCATTAGCTCTGCCAATATCTACAGGGATAGAAGAAGATAGAGTAAACGCTAAAGAAACTATTAGTGCTATATTAAAAATTCGTGAAAATTTCCCAGACATTCATATCATACTTGGGATATCAAACATTAGTTTTGGTCTTTCACCATTATCAAGAATTAATCTAAATTCAATATTTTTAGATGAATGCATTAAAGCAGGATTAGATTCTGCTATCATCGCACCAAATAAAATTTTGCCATTATCAAAAATTTCTGAAGAAACTAAAAAGCTTTGCATAGATTTGATTTATGATAAAAGAAAATTTGAAGATGATATTTGTATTTATGATCCATTAGTAGAATTAACAAAGGCTTTTCAAGATTTATCTATTCAAGATTTCAAAAAAGCATCTTCAGAAAATAAAAACCTAACTCTTGAAGAAAGTCTGAAAAATCATATTATTGATGGAGAAAAAATAGGATTAGAGGATCAATTAAATAAAGCGTTAAAAAAATATAAACCTCTTGAAATAATTAATACCTTTTTACTAGATGGGATGAAAGTTGTAGGAGATTTATTTGGCTCAGGTCAAATGCAATTACCATTTGTACTCCAATCCGCTGAAACAATGAAATTTGCGGTTTCAATTTTAGAACCATATATGGAAACTGTAGATGAAAATATATCAAATGGAAAACTCTTAATTGCGACTGTCAAAGGAGATGTACATGATATTGGAAAAAATTTGGTAGATATAATACTTACAAATAATGGTTATGACGTTGTAAATCTTGGAATAAAGCAAGATGTTTCAGCAATTATAGATGCACAAAAGAAGCACAATGCAGATTGCATAGCTATGAGCGGATTACTTGTTAAATCAACTGCATTTATGAAAGATAATTTAGAGGCTTTTAACAATGAAGATATTAGTGTACCAGTAATATTAGGAGGCGCAGCTTTAACCCCAAAATTTGTAAATGAGGATTGCAGCAAAATATATAAAGGGAAAATATTGTATGGAAAAGATGCGTTCACTGATCTTAAATTCATGAATGAATATATGGATAATAAAAAAAAGGGTAATTGGTCAAATACAGAGGGTTTCATAAATAATGAGGGTATAAATATTAATTTAGCCTCACCAAAATCTAACTCTCAAGTTGTTAAAGAAACAATATCAATAAATACCGAGACTTCCAAATTAAATTTAAAAGAAAAATTTATAAGATCTAAATTTATAAATGAAGAAGAACCAATTAAAGCTCCTTTCTTGGGAACGAAAGTCTTGAACGACGTTGATATAGATTTAAATAAATTAATTTTTTATTTAGATACAAAAGCTCTATTTAGCGGACAATGGCAAATAAAAAAAGGAAAAAACCAAAGCGTAGATGAATACAATTACTATTTAGATTCATATGCTAAACCATTGTTAGATAAATGGTTAGAGACAATTATAGAAAAAAAACTTATTTCACCCAAAGCAGTTTATGGATATTTCAAGTGCGGGAGAAAAGATAATAGTATTTTCTTATTTGATAAGAAATCATTAAATAAAATTTCCCAATTTAATTTTCCAAGACAAAAATCTGGGAATAATCTATGCATAGCTGATTTTTATTGTGATTTGAAAAATGATAAACCGATAGATATATTTCCTATGCAGGCAGTAACCATGGGCGATATTGCTAGTGAATATTCTCAAAAATTATTTAAAGAAGATAAATATAGCGATTATTTGTTATTCCATGGTCTTACAGTGCAATTAGCAGAAGCTCTAGCTGAGTATGTCCATGCATTAATTCGTATTGAATGTGGTTTTAGATCTGAAGAACCAGACAAAAATAGAGAAATACTAGCTCAAAAATATAGAGGAGCTAGATATTCTTTTGGTTATCCTGCATGTCCAAAAGTATCTGATTCAAACATACAATTATCATTGTTGGATGCAAAAAGAATAAACTTGACCATGGATGAATCTGAACAACTCCATCCTGAACAAAGTACTACAGCTATCATTTCACTACACTCAAAAGCTAAATATTTCAGCGCTTAAGCTGAATTTTTAGTTGTTTTCTAAATATTCAATAATTTCTTCCTGCAGTTCTTCCATAGTTTCATTATCACCCAGATCAAGTCCCTCACCAGCGGCATCCTGTGTTAATTCAAGATAATATGAAGCACCATCACTAGATAAAAATTCTAATGCGGAAGTTTCATCACTATCTTTAAAAGCTTCATAAAGAGCTTTAAATGCAATGTTTTCTGTAAAGTCCCAATCCATAATGAAAAAAACCTTATTAGAATTATTACCTCCTTACCCCCCATACTCGTCAACCTTTTTTAAAGAAATGTTGGTGTTTTATTATTATTAAAAACTCTATGACCATAAATAATCAAAATCAGTTAAATGTCCTTGGAGAAGAAATTGAGATTTGTAGTTGCGCACCTATGACAGGGTGGTTCAGAGATGGATTTTGCAACTTTGACAAAAATGATGGAGGGAATCATTCCATATGTTGTGTAATGGATGATAATTTCCTGAAATATAGTAAATCACAAGGTAATGATTTAATAACTCCCATGCCTATTTATTCATTCCCAGGACTAAAGGATGGTGATCATTGGTGTATTTGTCTTGATAGGTGGAAGCAAGCATTATTAGACGGTCTTGCACCAAAAGTCATATTAGAATCAACGAATATTGTAGTCTTAGAATCAGTACCTCTGGAAAAATTGAAAGAATATCAATTTAATAAAAAATAATTACAAGTTTATTTTTTTTTTTAAAATGATAATGATAAATTTTTTTAAATGAGTTTAGAAATATATTGGAAAAAAGCACTAGAACAAACTCGATTATCAATTGATGATGAATCATTATATCCTCTCAAAACTGATATTATTACAAGAGATTTATATGAAAAAGATGACTTCATAATTAGGAAACTCGATACTTCAAAATTTAATAAAAAAAAAATTTATGGTCCTAAGCAAAATCCATTTTGTCCTTGGGAAAAGATACTAGAAATTGATAAAATTGGTGATAATCATCAACTAATATTAAATAAATACCCTGTACAAAAAGGTCATATTTTACTTATTACAAATGAATGGAAACCTCAAAATGGATGGTTAGATATTAAAGATTGGAGAGCGATCCAACAAGTTAATAAAGATACTAGTGGATTATGGTTTTTCAATAGTTCTCCAATTGCGGGAGCAAGTCAACCTCACAGGCATTTTCAACTTCTGCGTAGATCTAAAGGTGAGATATCATGCCCTAGAGAAAAGTGGTTTTTAGAGATGAACTCATATCAAGATCTAGATAGTAAGCTTAAAAAAAATATTATTGTATCCAAATTTAATTTTTTAGAAAATCCATCATGTCTTTTTGAATTTTACTTAGAATTATGCAACAAATTAGGACTTGGGGACCCTATTAGTGATAAAAAACCGATATATCCTTACAACATTTTAATAACTAATAAATGGATCGCTATTATAAAAAGAAAAAATGATCATATTCATGGTTTTAGTATTAACGGTTTAGGATTTGCAGGATATCTATTAGTAACTAAAAATTCCAATATTAATTATTTAAAGAAATTTGGCCCTGAAAAACTTTTAGAAAGTTTTGTTTGACTACTAGTTAGTTACTTCAACTTCCTTATCCCTGCTTATTTGGCTTTCTAGAACTTCTATAGATGCTGTCACGGAGGCAATTTTACGTTCAAGTGAATCCTTAATATAATTGAGCATTTCTAATTTCTTATGTTGATAAAAACTCTTTTTTTCTTTAGATGACTTGAAATAACAATTAATCATTTTTTGCTTTTATTATAAAAAGATACTTAATTGACTTGTGACATAAAAATAAATTGGATTTAATTTAAAAACAATATTCCGTATGGACTTTCAATTTTTTTTTAATAAAATTAAATAAATTCCATACTTTTCAAGAAAAATATTATTGAATATTCCTGAAAATTCAAATACGAAAAGAATTTCAATTGATTTACCTGAGGAACTAATTTCCAGGTTTGATCAATTACGAAAAGAGTGGGGATTTAGAGCAAGAGGACCTGTAATAGAAAAGATACTTAAAGAACTTCTTCAAGAAGATGATTTACTACCTAAGAACCAACAGCAAGAAATAGACTTTAACGAGAATAAAAATAATCAAAATTTAAATATTGATGAAGATACTGCATTGGTATTAATTAAATCAGACGAAAAAAAAGAAGTTAATGAGATATCTTTGAATAAAAGAATTACAAATAACAGTCAATATAAAGAAAAAGCCAACTCAAACATAAGCCTTCCCAATTTTGTTGAAAAAAAAGTAAAGAATCTTAGAAGAAGTATTAATAGTGAAAAATTAAAGGAGAATATTAATGATATTCAAATTAATACAATTAAAGAAACTGAATTAATAAAATGTCGAATTGAGTTAATTAGTCATTGGAAAACATTATATGGATCAGTTCCTAATGATCATGTAGTAGAAGCTTCGATGGATTGGTTTGAAAGGGATATATGGCCAAATCTTGATGGGACTGAAAATCTACCCTTTACGTGGAGTGCAGCCAATAAATTAATGTCAGAATTATGCCCATTTTGGATAAAGAAAAATCCATCCCTTGAAATTGTTTTACTAATGATTGGCGTTTTAGAAGACCCTTTTGCTACATCAGATCTGATAAATAGAATACCAACACTTATGAGAAGATTTGTAAGTAGATTTAAGCGAAATAATAGATCTAATTCATTTGAAACTTTGGACTCAACAATGACAGTACATGGAGCACTTAAATTATTGAATTTATCAACATCCGCAGGATCTGCTCATACATTCCGTAAAATTAGGGAGGCCTATAAATCAATAGCCTTAGAGACTCATCCAGATGCAGGAGGATCAACAGATCAAATGAGAAAATTAAATGAAGCGTATCAATTGCTAAAAAATCTATATAGAAATTAGTATACTAATTCTCAAATAAGACTATTTATAAGTCTACTTAATAGTCTCATATAAGATAGATGTTAATTTGATATTTTTTATTTTCATCAATTATTTTTATTCAATTTTAAATAAATATTAATGATGTATAAATAAAATCAAAATAAAATTTACTTTAAAAAAATTCTTTGTATAGCATTTCTTATATAAGACTTATTATAAGTCTATAATATAGTCTCAAAATAGAATAATAAGATAAACTAATTTAATAATTTGGAAGAATCATGTACAAACTGTCTAAAGCCTAGAAAAAATTAAAAATTGAATAATGAATCAATAAACTATGTCCTTTCAATGTCCAAGAAATTAACAAGGGCTAGAAAGTTATGCTATTACTAGGTTTTGCGTCTTCCAGAACTGCCTTAAAGACAGTACTACTTAGATTGAAGCTTTTCAATGGCAGTTTGCCTATCAATACTAGGGACATCACTTAATCCATTAGCATCAAACCACGGGGCGTTAGCCCAATCAAAACCTTCTCCAAAAGTATTATCTGGTGCAGTTATATACCAGTGGCATGATGCATCTGGTATGTCAACAGCACATTTTGACCAATCATCTGACCACTGAGGGACTTGAACCCACAGCACTGAAGATAGAAGTAGAGATAATAGATTGATCATGAGCTTTATCATACAGCATTAATTACTTTTATAGGATTATTATTTATCTCATATAAGAATCATATATAGACTAGTTTATAGTCTTATATGAGATTAGCAATACATTTAATTCCTCAATTTAGTATTAAAATATTTTTCAACATTAGAAATGATATTTGAATGTATTGATGTAATGTCCGAGTCCAGTAATGTTTTATCTTTATCTCTATAAGATAATCTAAATGTATAACTTATATGATCATCTCCAAATTTAGTATCTTCAAAAACATCAAGTAAATTTACATCCTCTAAGAGATTTTTTCCTGTTTTTCTTATTTGTGATGTTATTTCGCTAATTAAAAATTTCTTACTAAAAACAAAATTTATATCCCTTTCCATTTTCGGAACAATTGGGTATTGCTTATATATTGGAATCCATTTATTTTTTCTTGTACTAGCTCCCAAGAGGTTAGAAACATTTATGTTAAATAAATAAACTTTTTTTAAGGACTTCTTTTCTAATATTAGTCTGGGATGTATTTCACCAAAATAACCTGCATCTTTCCCTTCAATAACTAATTTCGCTGTTCTTCCTGGATGAAGAAAATCAATTGAATCAGTAGGTTTATCCTCGATCTTTATGTTCAAAGATGATAAAGCCTCCTTTAACTTTCCTCTGGCCTGGTAATAATTAAGATCGTTATCCTTACCCGAATTTATCCATTTTCCAAATTTTTTATTTCCATAAATAGCACCATTCAGAACTTCTTCTTGAATGAACTCAGTTTTATTTTCAAAAACATTTCCAATTTCAAATATAAAACAACTTGCTTGTCCAGCTTTTATATTACGATTCACTATCTCCAAATGTTCTTTCCAGATATTATCTCTAAGACAGCTTGTTTCTAATAACAAAGGATTAGAAATCTTTATAAGTTTTTCATTATCTTCAGGAACAAGAGAGTAGCTTAATACCTCGTTAAAACCATTTTCTACAAAACCATTTTTTACTTTTCTCAATGCCAACTGTTCTGATGACAATTTTCCAGGCTTGATTGGATTAGGAAGTTTTAAGTCGAATCTGTCATAACCTATTAATCTCGCTATTTCTTCAATTAAATCTATTTCTCTTATTAAATCATGTGATCTATTAGGAATTACAGCTACATCCCAGCCATATTCTTTATTCTTCAAAGTACAACCTATGAGTTTTAATTTATCAACAATTTCATTATCAGATATATTTCTTTTTTCAAATTGATCGTTAATAATTAATGGACCAAGAATTTTATGTATTCGATTTCTCCGTAGTTTAATAAATATATCCTCATTACTTATTAAATTTGAAGTATTGATGATTGGTGAATTAATAGAAAAATATTCTTCTAAAAGATTAATTGCCCTTGTTACTGCACTTATTGTATTTTTTGATGAAATACCTTTTTCATACCTGCTGCTAGATTCTGTTCTTATGCCAGCCGCCTTGGAAGATTTTCTTATAGTAACTGGATTAAAAACAGCGCCTTCAAGGTAAATAGATGAGGTAGTATTACTTACAGAAGTCTCTAAACCACCTATAACCCCCGCAATAGCTACGGGTTTATCACAACAAGTAATGACTGTGATATTGTCATTTAAGTCATATTCCTTACCATCTAAGCAAATAAGGCTTTCGTTATCCTTGCCTTTTCTTACAGAGAAATCTTCTGGAGAAACTTCCTTACCAATTAAGTTTGATAATTTGTCTTTATCAAACGCATGCAAAGGTTGACCTTGTTCTAATAGAATATAGTTTGTCAAATCAACTAGAAGATTAATAGATTTTATACCTGATTTTTCTATACGGTCTTTAAGCCAATTTGGCGAATATTTCTCTCCACTTACTCCATCAATGCAGCTTATTGTATAAATGCAATTAGATTCTATAGCTTCTGGACAAAGTTTAATTCCCTTAAGTAAATGAATATTGTATTTATGGTTTAATTCTGGAAAATTTAAGGTGGATTCTAAAAGGGCAGAAATTTCACGAGCTATACCCATAACAGACATTCCATCAGGTCTATTAGCTGTAATGGCTAAATCATATATAAAATCATTTAATTGAAGCAAGTCAGACCCAGGAGTGCCCAATTCATGTTTTATGGCCAAATCTTCATCAATGATCTCTATCCCTTCGCTAGAGTCCTCTAAACCCAGTTCCTGCAGTGAACATATCATTCCTTCACTTATGACACCTCTAATTTCACTTCTTTTAATAGTTAAATCAACTGCATTTAATTTCGCTCCAACAGTAGCAACATAAACATAAATATTTGGTTTAATATTGCGCGCACCACAGATAATTTGTAGATTCTTTGAATTACCAATATCGACTTGGCAAATTGAAAGTTTGTCAGATCCTTCGTGTTTTAAAACTGATAATACCTTTCCTAAAACAACGCCATTTACATTTTTTGAACAATCTTCTAATGATTCAACCTCAAATCCACCAATAGATAATTTCTCAGAGAGATCTTCAGGAGTAGAAGTAATTTCTACTAAATTTTTCAACCAATTTTGAGAAACTTTCATATATATTTTTTAATCAATGATGATAAAAGAAATAAGTATATCTTCAAAAAAGTTTGTTGAAGATGTACAATAGAAAATTATACAATAAAGTATTAATTAAAATGGCCAAAAAAGGGACAAGAGTTGTAGTGACCCTGGAATGTACTGAAGCTAGGACAAGCACAGATCCTAAGAGATCAAATGGTGTATCAAGATATACTACTGAAAAGAATCGTAGAAATACAACAGAAAGATTAGAACTAAAAAAGTTTAATCCTCATTTAAACAGAATGACAATTCACAAAGAAATTAAGTAATCAAATCAAATTAAATTAAATCATGCCTAATTCAATTTTTAAAAAACAATTATCACCTATCAAACCAGGAGATCCTATTGACTATAAGGATGTAGAACTACTAAAAAAATTCATAACTGAGAGGGGCAAAATCCTACCAAGAAGAATGACAGGTTTAACCTCTAAGCAACAAAGAGATCTCACATTAGCTGTTAAGAGAGCCAGAATTGTAGCTCTTTTACCCTTTGTAAATCCTGAAGGATAATTTCATATTGAATATAGTTAGCACTATAATTAATATTTCAAATATTTGAAAGATTTAACTGATTTAAAAACATATATTATTGACTCTGATGATCCACATGAGGTTGATGACGCTATTTCATTAGAAATAAAAGAAGGAAATAAAAAAAATTTATGGGTACATATTAGTAATCCATGCAAACTCTTTTTGCATGACTCTAATGTTGATTTAAATGCTAGAAAGAGAAATAGCAGTTTATATTTAATTGATCAATATGTCCCAATGCTTCCTAAAGATATTCTTGAAAAGGCAAATCTAGCTCAAAATAAAGTTTCAGAAACTATTAGTGCAGCAATAGAATTCAATGATGATGGATCAATAAATAAATATGAAATAACTGAAGCAATAATAAAACCAAAATATCAATTAACATATGAAGATGCAAATGAAATATTAGAAATAGAACCCAAAGAAGAAATAGAATTAATTGAGATTAAAAAATTATTAGAAAAAAGTATTAAATTTAGAAAGAAACAAGGAGCAATTATTTTTGAAAGTCCTAATAATAAAATTAAATTATATGAGGATAAGATTATACTAACTAAATTAGAGAAAACAATAGCACAAATTATAATTGCAGAATCAATGATATTAATGGGTTATGTAACAAGTTTATTTATATATAAATATGATTTAGCAGCTGCATTTAGGATTCAAAAAATAAACTGTAATCCATCTGATATACTAAATAGATATAATGATAGTGATATTAAATATATAATATTAAAACAATATATGGGAAAAAGTTACATAACTACTAAGCCAGGAATCCATGAATCATTAGGCCTTAAAATGTATGTACAATGCACATCACCACTACGAAGATATCTTGATTTGATTATACAAAGGCAGGTCTATAACAAAATTAATAATTACGAAGTTCTTAGTAAGGATTCAGTCTCTAAGATTATTGATTATTCAAAAAATAGACAATCAGAAAATAATAATATATTTAAAAATGATAAATATAAGTATTTAAAATTATTTTTTAAGATTGAAAAAAAAGCTTTTTATAAAATTATATTCGTAAAGTGGATTAATCATAAAAAAAATATTGCTTTGGTTTATTTTCCAGATTACTCACTAGAAATACTTATTACTCTTTTTGTATCTATTGAAATATACAGTAATAAAATATATAAAGTTAAATATATTATAAATGATAGTAATCTTTTAGAATTTATTTATTAATAAGATAATCAATATAATGGGTTGTTATTAGTTTAAAAAATATCTGTTAGTATAAATAAAAAAGCTTTATGACTTTTGTCATTACTACACCTTTATACTATGTTAATGATAAACCTCATTTAGGAAGTGTATATACAACAATAATTTGCGACTCAATAGCTAGGTATAAAAGGCTTGCAGGTGAAGAAGTTATTTTCATCACTGGTGTTGATGAACATGGTTTAAAAATACAAAGAACAGCCAATGAAAAGGGTATTGATCCAAAATTACATTGTGATGAAATCTCAGAAGTCTTTAATAATAATTGGAAAGATTGGAATATATCCTTTGACAAATTTATAAGAACAAGCTCAAAAAATCATGAATTTGTTGTTAATGAATTTTATGAAAGAGTAAAAGCATCAGATGATATCTATATGGGAGTTCAAAAAGGTTGGTATTGTGTCGGTTGCGAAGAATTTAAAGATAACCCAGAAAATTCATCAACATACAAGTGTCCAATACATCAAAAAAATCTAGAATGGAAAAATGAAGAGAATCTCTTTTTTAGGCTTTCAAAATATCAAAAAGAAATCGAGAAAATAATCAACGAACCTTCCTTTATAGAGCCAATAGAAAGAAAGAATGAAATTATAAATTTTGTTTCTAGAGGTTTAAAGGATTTTTCAATTTCAAGAACAAATGTTACATGGGGAATTCCAGTGCCTGGTTACGATAACCATACCTTTTATGTGTGGTTTGATGCTTTACTTGGATATGTAAGTGCCATTAGTTCTAATTCGACAGAACATTCATTGAAAAAATCAATTAATGGAGGATGGCCAGCTGATGTTCATTTAATTGGTAAGGATATTCTGAGATTCCATGCTGTATATTGGCCTGCAATGCTCATTTCTGCCAAAATGAAGGTTCCTAAGAAGGTTTTTGGGCACGGATTTCTTACAAGAGAGGGGCAAAAAATGGGTAAAAGCTTAGGAAATGTACTCGACCCTGATTTATTACTTACAAAATATGGAAAAGATCCTGTAAGGTGGTACCTCATCAAAGACATATCATTAGGAAATGATGGAGATTTTCAAGATAAAAGATTTGTTGACATCATCAATAATGACTTAGCTAATACAATTGGTAATTTATTAAATAGAACATCATCTATGTCTAGAAAATGGTTTGATAATAAAGTGCCAAATAATGAAAAAATTTTAAGTGAAAATAAATTAGAGAACTTTGCCCAAATTGCAGTTGAAAACTATATTTATAACTTTGATAACTACAAATTAGATTTAGCAGCTAATGAAGTACTTAACCTTGCAATTAATACAAATTTGTATTTGAATGATAATCAGCCATGGGTGCTAATAAAAGAGAAAGATAATCTATCTCTAGTTAAAGAAATTATTTATAACGTTTTAGAAAGTACCAGAATAATAGGTTTATTATTACTACCTTTATTGCCCGAATTATCTATAAAAATTAATGAACAACTTGGCTCTATATACAGAGAGGAAATTTCTTGGAAAAAACAATTAATTTGGGGATTATTAGTTAGCAACTCAAGTCTTCCTAAACCCACTCCAATCATAAATAAACTTGAGTATGAGCAAAAATTATAGATTAATAATTTTCCTTTCATTAATTATGCTTGGTTGCGCTCCAAATGTAATTGATGAAAATAAAGTTATACAAAAAATAGACAGTTTAGATATGACTATATTCTCTAAAAGTGGAGATAAAATATATTCTATTACCAGTCCAAATTCAAGTTATGACAATATTGAATTAAAATTCGAATTAAAAAAACCTATTATTAATATTCTTAATGGGAAAGAAACAAAATATATTATTAGTTCAGAAGAATCTACATTATCAGACAATAATAAACTCTTGAAATTGAAAGGGAATGTTAAATTAAAAACTTTAAAAAATAATGGGAATATTTTAAATGCTGATAATTTTATTTGGAATATCGAAAATACTAAATATCTATTAGAGGGAAATATAAGATTTGAAAATCAAAATATCATCTTAAATTCAGGAAAAGCCATATTGGGTTCAGATAACATAATTGAATTTTTCAATCCAGTAAAATATATAATTAAAGATGAAAATAACGAGAATAAATATGAAATAAACTCAGAAAATGCTTTCTATAATTTAAATAATGAATCAGTAAGCTTTGAAGCAAAAGATAAAAGAGTTAAATCAATAATATATTTTTAAATTTTATTTTTTGAGAAAATATTATTAATTTTTTTGGACCAGTTATTAATCCATTTTTCATCAGACTTCGTAAAACACTTAGCACTCCAGCCTCCTATCAATATGAAAGCCTTATTGTTTATAGGTACAACTAAAATAGATGGGATTTCAGCGCAAAAATTATAAAATTCATCTCTTCCAGGATAAAATTTAGTGTTTGCCAATGATATTAATTTCATATCTTTAATAGATCTCAGACAAGTTTCCCCAGGTTTAAAATCATTACTTGAAGTGATACCCCTCCTCAATATATTAACGCCATCATTGTGGATTAATATTGCTGCTGCTGCTGTAGAAGTTAATATCGCTTCAGAACCCCATGCAAGTTCATCAATAACTTCATCCGGCATGTTTTTATCGAAGAGAAAAATATTTTTTCCTTTTAAAACAGCTTTCTCACCAGCTATGGGTTGGAATTGTTTAAATAAAAAACCTATCAAAATAATAATTAACGAAGCTATTGCAGCTAACACTTGTGCTCTTTCAAGCTCAGGAGTGATTGTTTCTATTGAAATGAAATTTGCTATCTGAAAAATAAAGAGTATTACACCGATTGATATTAATGATTTCCCATTGAATCCCATATTTTAAATATGTTATTTCTAATTAAATTATGCAAATATTATATTATTTAGTAGATTTAAAATTACTCAAACATATGGTTTTTAATATATAATTAACCAAAACATCTCAAAATGAACTTAAACATCAATAAATATATACTTTCCCTTATCTTTACTGGCTTTATTTTTATTCTTATCCCTTCCACTACATACGCAAATGAAATCCCTAATATAAATAATTATTTTGGTATTACTCAACAGAGGACTGTTATAAATTACGAAAAAAGTCAGCCCTCATCTATCGACAACCCTGTAGTGGATCCAAATTTTAACACTATGAGATCAAAAGATACTGAGAGTTCAACTGCTACTTATATAGTTATAGGTTTGTTAATTGCTGCCACAATTATTCCTCTAGCAACATGGTGGTATTTCTCTAAATAATAGAGAATTTATGAATGCCAAGGTTTTAAATATTAGTGAATGTTCATCTCATATAGTTTTTATTACAGGGGGGACAAAGAGTGGCAAAAGTGAATTCGCGGAACATCTTGCAAAGGTGGTAAAAAATTTATCATATGTTGCCTTATCTGAAAACAATTTGGATGATAAAGAATGGCAAGATAAAATTAATTTACATCGAAAAAGAAGGCCAAAAGATTGGAAATTAATAGAAACGACAGATCTATTAAATACATTAAGGAATGAAGAAGGTCCATTATTAATAGATTCTATTGGGGGATTCGTTATGAAAAGTATTGGCAAGGAACAAAATGAATGGTCAACAAAAATGAATTCACTTATAAGTCTCTTAATGAAAAGAAAAAGCATAACAATTATTGTTGGAGAACAAGTAGGTTGGAGTTTGGTCTCTGAATATAAAATTGGTAATACATATATTGAGAGAATCGGCGAACTTCAAAAGAGAATAACCAAAATATCAAAAGATAATTGGCTGGCCATAAACGGCAGAGCAATCAAAATAGATGAAATAAGTATTGTAATACCTACTTAAAATTGGAAGTCGCTCTTTTTGAACCTAGAATCCCACAAAATACTGGGAATATTGCCAGATCATGTGCAGCATTTAATATACCTTTAAATCTTATAGAGCCTTTGGGTTTTAAACTAGAAGATAAATATTTAAAAAGAGCAGGTTTAGACTATTGGCCTTTAGTTACTGTTAATCAGTATGAGAATTTTGAAAAATTTTTAGGGTCAAAATCAACAAAAAGAATAATCTCTTTTAGTAAAAAAAATGGATTATATTTGAATGATTTTAAATTTAAGCAAGATGATATTTTGCTATTTGGTAGAGAAGATTTAGGATTACCCGATTCCATTATTGATAAAAGCGACTTTTTAATATCAATATTTATGCCGAATATTCAGACTGGAAACAATGATCAAAAAGGTGTTAGAAGTCTAAACCTTTCTGTAGCATGCGGAATTGCTATATATGAGGCCCACAAACAAATAAATTTTCAAAATGGTAATTAAGTACAACCAATGCCTTACAATATTCCCATGTCTCGGTAGCTCAGCTGGTTAGAGCGGCGGATTCATAGCCCGCAGGTCGCGTGTTCAAGTCACGCTCGAGACATTTTCAATACTTTTCAATTGAAGAACAAAGGGAAATTTTAATTTAATCAAACTATTAAAGACAATAATGGTTAATTCACTCAGCACAGTCTTAGATCCAAAAAAAACTAAAGCAAAATATCCAGAAGCAAGAGTTATAGTTCTTGATGACAATTTTAATACTTTTCAGCATGTCGCAAATTGTCTTCTAACAATAATCCCAAGCATAAGTGATCAAAGGGCATGGGATCTAACCATTAAAGTTGACAAAACAGGATCTGCAGAGGTGTGGAGAGGTAATCTTGAACAAGCAGAGCTATATCATGAGCAACTATTCAGCAAAGGATTAACAATGGCTCCAATTGAGAAAACATAAAATAAGTAAGATTGACAGAAAATTATTGGCTTATAAATTCGAATCGTTCACGGGTTAAAAGGTTTTCAAAGAATAATCAAAATAAAGATAAATTTTTTGAATATATGTTTATTGATTCTGGAAAAATTCTTGGTGTTTTAGGAAAAGAACCACCTCTTATGACAACCAGAGAAGAACTTAAAGTTGATAAAGCTAGAGATGAATGGAGAAAGTTAATCGCTCATGGTTGGAGGAGAACCAAACCAGTTTGGGAAGACTATTAGTATCCAATATTGTTACTAGGATTAGTTATATAAATTATGAGATTTAGGACGTAGTTAGCGGGTAAATTTAATGGCTTCAAAAGTAACAATGCCATTCCTTGAGTCACATTAAATTCTTTATTTTTCATAAAAAAATAAAAGTCTCAATTTAATTATAAAAAGACTGTCAAATACAAACTAAAAATAATGAAAAAAAGATACATAAGTATTTATTGATAAAGGATTTTCAAGAAATCTAATATCTAAAACTTATATTAAAAAATTATAGATTTAGGGTTACTTGTTTTTTTTAAAACAAAAAAATCCAGGTTATAATCTAATAATCCCTGCTGTTTATTACTTAATAAATACCCAATGAAATATCTCATCACAAGCAAAAGATCAAGAGCTTTATTTGGTATTGGAATAGTGGCTATAAGCATTGGATTAATATCAAAAAAAGTAATTAACTATCCAACTGGAGGATGTATGAAAGGTACTCAAGAAATAACCTTTAATATCTAGCCATTAATCATCTTACATTTTCCTTAATTCTTAAATCCAGTCAACTTTGATAACTCTTTTAGTGAAAGTACACCTAAAATTAATTTTCCATTTATTTCCCATGTGGGAAACCCTTTAATTTTTTTATCAATACATAACTGAGTTTGACTGTTTATGCCATCTCTTGCACATTCAACCACATTAAGTTCCCTATAAGCTTGCTTACCAAATAATTCACTTTGATTAAGGCAATTAGGACACCAATATGCTGAATATTTAACTACACCATTATCTTTTAGGTATTTTGCTAACTCGATTGATTCACTAGTGCTTTCTGAGGTGACTATAAGTTCTCTCTGATTATTTAAGTGGGAGCTATTTACAACATTTGGTAAAGGAAGCAAAACTAATAGTGGTATTAATAGGTGTCTCATTTATTTACTACTTTTCCTCCATATTTTCTTACTACCTTATCAAGCAAAATTCGTATATCTTTATTTTTAAGTTTCTCTATTTGCTGAAGATTTTCAAGAAGATCACAGATTTGATCCTGTGTATCTTCATTTAATTCACTTACTGCCATTTATATTTAGAGTTTTATAATCCAATTTTAAATCAAAAGTCAATTTACATACTTATTGTATTTATATTTTTTTATTGCTATTTTTTTAAAGCGGGCTAAGGTTCATATCTCCACGAGGATTTAGTCCGCTGAATTTTTAAAGATTCAATTTATTTTGAATTCTTCTTTAAGAAATTGATTAGAAATATTTAAAAAATATTTATCACTGTTGAATTTCTAAATTCCATTGAAAAGGTTTCTTATATAAACATTAATAGTGTGACACTATTTATTCAATAATGTTGTTATTTCGCTTCATAACTTTCTTAAAATACTTAAACTCAATAAATTCATGCATCATTTTGATATCATCAGATAATACTTTTTTATTAACTGCATATTCGTCCACATTAAGTGAAGAACTATTATTTTCAGAAAATGTTTCGTGATCGAAAGAAAAGTTTATAGAATCACTATTATTATTCTTATTTTGACCATAAGATTCATTTAACACTCCTCGAGACCTTAACGCTTCCTCAACCAATAAACCTGTGACTTTTGACTGACTAAACTCATTAGCTGTGCACAATTTTTCAATAATTTCATGTACTTCTTCACTTGGCAAAAAACCAATTCTTTTCCTCGGAGAGGGCATAATAAAAAAAATTAGTGTGACACTTGCACATTATAAGTGTTGCACTATATTTGATTTAAGTCAACTAATTTTGCTATGCATATTTTATTTTTTCCTGTCGGATTTATGCTTTGGTATCTAGCTTATGAAGCAAAACCTATCATTAATGATGAAGTAACACTTAATTGGGAAGAAAAAAATACAATTAAAAGAAATAAACTTTTAAATATAATCAACAAAAGCTTTTAAGATTTACTATTAATCGATTTTGACCATTCCTTGTGCTTATTATCTAGATCTGAGATTAACTGTTTTTGATAAGTAAATTTGAGTTGATTTTCGTTAAGTGATTTTTTTGTGATAATCATCTCTTTAGAGAAAAAATAAGGAGTGTTAGAACTCCTAATTTTTTTTTTGACTTCCATATAATGAATTTATCTATTTTTTTTATATGACTTAAAAGGTTATAGTCTCAATATTTTTATATTCTTTTTATATTTCCTTCATATGTGTTTTTAGCACGTTTGTAAAAAATATTAGTTTATTAAATAATAAAGGCTATATTTAAACAAAATATACGTTTTATCATGAATCTAAAGGAGAGAGGGATTACTGTTGGAGATTTACTAATAATACTAATAATAATTATCACTTCTACAATATTAGTTAAATCATTTAGCAAGGATAAGAAAACAACACTTATTTATAGTAATCAAGAGCAAGTTTCTTATATGGAAAATTACTATCAAAAATTTATTTGAATAGCTTATATAAATTATTTATAAAACTCTTAATTAATTGAATTAACTATTAAGTATCTCTTATGTAAATTTCAAGAATTAATAATTATCAAACAATGAGTTTATGTATTTTAAATATTTTGATTAAATGATTTAGAACTTTCCCATTTCAAGTTATCCTTTAAATCATTGATATCATTTGATATTGAAACTAAATTAACCATTTGAAGAATTTCAGTTTTATTTAGCCTATTAATAACAATAAGTTTATTAAGCATTTCCAAAACAGATTTATCATTAATATTCATTATTTGTATAAAAAGCTATGATCCTTTAATTCAAATACTTTATATTATATTTTTAAAATTTCATTATATTTTTTATCCTAAATATAAAAAATATTTATAAAATCATCAAAAATAAAATTTTTACTTATATGAAAATATCTTAAGCTCAGTTTCTTAAAAATTCGTTTATGGTAAAAAGAAAAAAATGAAAAAAAACTCCAAGAATGATTACCTTAATAGAGATGAAGTTAATGAAATGATTGAATCAGCTTTAAGGAGACATAATAGAAGATCTACAATAATATCAAGCGTACTTGGCTGGATTCTAATTGGAGGTTATTCGTTTGGACTTTTTCAAGCAGTTCAAAATGTCTAATTAATCTTTTCTTTGAAGCAGAACTTGCTTAATGATAAATTAATATAAGATTAATTATTTTTTATGAGAGAATATATTAAGGCAAATCTTTCAGTGATAAGAAAATATTTAAAAAAAAGAAAAAGGTATACATCAAAATTAAATAATGCTTCGATAATGGAAGAATTCAAAGAATGGAGCAAAGATCCATTGCCTGAGACAGAATCAATATGGACTTTACCTGACTTAACGAGCAATGAAAGACTAGAAAATTTTTGTCGCTCAATTAAGAAGGAAATAAGATAAGTTTTTAACTACCTAGTTGTATATGATTTACCTTTAGGTAAAAATAACCTGCAAATCCAACTATATTCAAAATTACAACGAAAATCCAAGCTCCAATTGGCTGATTAGAATCAAATTTTTTTATTTTAACTTTTTCCTTTAGTCTTTCAATATATTTAGCCATAATTAAAAAATATTAAAAAGAATATTTCTAAATTATAGAGAGTTAAATTTTAAGGAATCTTAAATAAAATAAAATTTCTTTTAATTAGAATTTTTATTGTCAATCCTGTTAATGGGATATTTAATTAACTCTTTTTTGAGATTTTTTAAAAGTTTATTGTGATTCAAAATTGTAAATTTCCTAGTAAAGGAATAATGCCATTTCATTGAATAAAAAAAAAACTTGCTAATTCATTATTAATAAAATTATAATACTTAGTACGGTCAAACAGACCATACATAATTTAAAAAAGGACAAATTTTTCATGAGCTTAAAAGTAGGCCAAGAAGCACCAGACTTTAGTGCTACAGCAGTATATGATCAAGAGTTTAAGGAGATTACACTTTCAGGTCTAAGAGGTAAATGGGTTGTTCTATTCTTTTACCCACTAGATTTTACATTTGTATGTCCAACTGAAATCACAGCATTTAGTGATAGATACCAAGATTTCTCGGCACTTAATACGGAAATACTTGGTGTATCAGTTGATAGCAAGCACTGTCATTTGGCTTGGATACAAACCCCAAGAAATGAAGGTGGTATAGGTGATATTAACTATCCATTAGTTTCTGACTTAAAAAGAGAAATTTGCCAGGCTTACAATGTTCTAAATGATGATGGGGAGGCTGATAGAGGTTTATTTCTTATCAATCCCGAAGGAGTAGTTATGCATACGACCGTTAACAAGGCTCCTGTAGGTAGAAATGTTGATGAAACGCTAAGGATTCTTCAAGGCTATCAATACGTTGCGGCAAACCCCGATGAAGTGTGTCCAGCAAACTGGACCCCCGGGGAGAAAACAATGTTAGAGGACCCAAAAGGTAGTAAGGAATATTTTTCTGCGCTATAGGAGAATTAGAAACACTTAAGTAAGTAATGAGTAGTAAATAATTATAAAAAAATAAAAAATAAATATATTCAAAAAGGGGATAACATCCCCTTTTTGAGGTTTAGGCACGATCCAATCGCTCAAATTAGTTTTATATGATAAAAAGGACCACGTATAAAAAGATATTTCTATTGCGACTAGGATAAAAAGATTAATTAAATTTAGGTCATTTAAACCAAAATATCTATAAATATGAAACTGATCATCAACACTAATATTAATAATTTGAAGATGCCAAAGATAGAGAGATATCAAAATAAAATTTATCAATATTATTTTTTTTAAAAGAAACCTAGATTTCTTAAAAATTAATAGGATAGAAATTAAAAATATGAGAAAACATAACTGTGGAATATCCAGTTTTGGGACATTAATTCCTTCAAGAAATAAATTAATTATAAGATCAAAATTTATATATATATAATCTGCTATTAAGAAAGAGAGAAATATTAAATTTATTGCTACTAAGAATAATAATCTTTTTCCTTTAATTATTTTTTTACTATGGATTTTATCCTTAGTAAAACTATAATCTGTATAGTTTTTTAAAGAGTTTATGTACACCAAAGATGGACATATTGCTCCGCTCAAATAGTAAAGGATTAAATAAAAGGAAATATCATTAATATTTAGTGAATACAAATTAAACCATTGTTTTTGTACAAATGGAAGAATGAGTAAAAATGAAAGTGTAACTAATAACTTTGTTGTATTGTTTTTAATTATTCAAGAAAATATTTTTTTTAATTTAAAGCAATTAAATCAAACTTTCAACAATTTAGAAGTTGTTAATTTAAAAACATTTTTATCTATAGTTTCTTGATTTAAAAGTATATCAACTAATTTATCTAGTAAGACTCTATTTTTTTTCAATATTTTTATTGAATTATTTAATGAAATTTTAGAAATATTTATGATTTCATTATCTATTCTAGAACTGGTATTTTCTGCTATGAGAGGCTTTCTTCTAAATAATCCATCTCCTAAATACATTTCATTATTATCAGAATCCATTGAAATTGGACCAATAATTGAAAATCCAAATTTTGTAACCATTTCCCTTACGATATTTGTCGCATAAGAGATATCATTTATGGAGCATTGCGTAATTTCACCTTCACCAAAAACTATCGTTTCGGCTGCTCTTCCAGCTAGAGCAATTTCAATTTTTGAAAATAATAATTTTTTTGAAATCAATCCACTAGAAATTACATCTTCGTCAGGGCATATTTTTGTATATCCTCCTATAGATCCAGATCTAGGTAAAATCGTAATTTTATCAACTGATTCAATTCCATTTCTCACAGCAGATACAATTGCTCTACCTACTTCGTTATAAGCAATAATTTTTTTCATATTAGGAGAAGTTATTAATGAGCTTCTCAGTCCTATGGTAATTTTATCAAGAGCATTTTCTATATGAAGATCATTGATTAATTTAGATTCGTCTCTTGCACAGTGAATAGCACTCTCGTTCATCAAGTTTGCAAGATCTGCTCCCGAAAATCCGACTGTTCTAGAAGCCCAATAACCTAAATCGACCTCGCTTGAAAGTGGTTTGGAAAGTGAGTGAACTGAAAGTATTTTTTTTCTTCCATCTAAATCTGGAAGCATTACTTCAATTTTCCTATCAAATCTACCTGGTCTTAATAATGCTGCATCCAAAATATCTGGTCTATTTGTTGCTGCTAAAACAATAATCCCAGAATTATCAGCAAAACCATCTAATTCAGTTAGAAGCTGATTAAGGGTTTGTTCTCTTTCATCATTTCCACCTCCGATCCCAGACCCTCTTTGCCTGCCAATGGAATCAATTTCATCAATAAAAATTATACAAGGAGATTTTTCCTTAGCCTTAGAGAACAGATCACGAACTCGGCTTGCTCCAACACCAACAAAAAGTTCTACAAACTCTGAAGCCGATACTGAGAGAAAAGGTACTCCTGATTCACCAGCAATTGCTTTAGCTAATAATGTTTTTCCTGTCCCTGGTGGGCCTATTAGAAGAACTCCCTTAGGAACTTTCGCTCCAAGATTTTCAAATTTCTTTGGTTCTTTCAAAAATGTTATTACCTCTTTTAATTCCTCTGCGGCTTCAGGGACGCCAGCTACATCATCGAATCTCGTTTCTACATCATCAATAGTTACAAATTTAGATTGATTTTTGGTAAAACCAAAAGCTCTGGAGGCCAATTTTGATGTACTCCTCAAGATTAAGACTATAGCTAATATGAAAATTAGGAAAAGACTTATTGAAGCGAATGAATTAGCGGCTGAGGCTTCTTTTCTACTATTGTTAATAGTTAGATCTACCTTATTTTCAGTAGCCTTTTCAAGGATTAATTGATCGTTGTAAAGGATAGGTATTTTAAATTTATCTCCATTTTTATACAGAACATCAATTTCTCTCTGCCTTGGATAGAAAAATATTGATTCTATTTTCCCCGTCTCTATATCTTCTAGAAGATCCGAATAACTTGATTTAGAATCTGAATATGAGAATTTTGATCTAAACACTAATCTTTTTAAGTGATTAATAAAGCATATATGCTTATTTAAAAAATTGACGTATATAAACAAAATATACTCAAAAGTTTTGGAGATAACCAGTTAAAGGTTATATTATTATATGGAAATAAAGAAACAGAATGGCTGTACCAAAGAAGAAAAAATCAAAGAGCAAAAGGAACCAAAGGTACGCTGTTTGGAAAGGGAAAGCAGCAATAGCAGCTCAAAAAGCTATATCTTTAGGTAAATCAGTTTTAACTGGGAAAGCTCAAGGATTTGTTTATCCTATTGATGAAGAAGAAGAAGAGTAGCTTTTAAGATCCTAATTTAAATGCTTCAAGTATAACTGCATAAATTGCACCAATTCTTAATTTATCAACTACGGTCCATAGATAATAAAACTTTGAACTTGCGGTAGGTTTAATTCTTATAATGATTTCAATAAAAATAATGATTATTGGGACCATTATTAACTCATTTTTACCTTCAGATATAAATTTTGTAATAAAATTTGCGAACAAAAAATAACCTGTCAAAACAGAAATTAAACCAATAGATTTTGTTTTCCAAGTATCACTTAGAAAACCAAAAAATAAATTATTTAACTGGTAGGTAATTCTTGAAAAATTAGTTTTTTGCATTACTAAAAGACACTAAATAATCACTTAGAAAGTTATAGTCAATGTATGATTTTTTTAGTTTAGGGCCTTTGATTACATTTGCCACATTATTCTGATCACCAAGACTGTCTAAAATACAATCTAATTTAATATTTTCCTCAAGAACAATTGGGATATTTGAAGGAACAAAAATTGTTGGCAAGTTAGCTGCCAAGGAAGATTTCAATCCTGGATTGGAGTCTTCAAAAACAATTGAGTTGTTTTTGTTTATACCACTTAATTGGACAGCCTTTAAATATGGTAATGGATTTGGTTTTTTTAATTCAACGTCTTCGCTTGAAATAATGAACTCAAAAGGGTTCAAGCCATTAAAAAGATAATCAACAAGAAGATTGGCTTGAATTCTTGAACTTGAAGTAACAATAAATTGTCTTACTTTTTTTCTATGTAATTCATTTATTAATCTAAAAACACCAGTTTTCAAACTAACGCAATTTTTTTTTATAATTTCTAAATAATGAAACTGCTTTGTTTCATGAATTTTGAGAATTAAATCTTCTGAGAAATTATCATTATTATATTTAGCGTAATAAGCAATCCTATTTTTGCCCCCATTTATCTTCAGAAGTTTAATGTATGTATTAGTATCCCAATTCCAATCAATGTCTAGGTCATTAAAAGCATTATTAAAAGCAGGTAAATGCCCCTCTAATTCTGTATTTGCGATGGTCCCATCTAAATCCCAATAAACACCCTCCAGATAAGTCACCAAAAAGAATTTGTTTTATTTACGGTAAAAAACAAGAGCAATTATTGCTGGTCCTGCTAACGCAACTACAGCCAAAGGAATAAGTGTTGCCATGATTAATGAATATGTTTTGTGATACTATTTTTACAAATAAATGATGAAACTGTACTGATACGTTACAAGATTGAATTAAATTATGAAATCATGGACATGTATAGAAAATTGTGGAGCTTGTTGTAGATTCGACTTGAGTGAAAGAAGCGATTTAGCTAACAAACTTAACAAAGAAGATATAGCTTTGATAAATTCGATGACGGCTAAAGACGGTTGGTGTAAAAACCTGGACAGAGAAAATAAAAAATGCTTAATTTATGAAACCAGGCCACATTTTTGCCGTGTAAGTGAATTTTCAATTTCATTTAAAGGATATTTGAAATCTGGTGATAAATTTTTGATAGATTGCTGCAAACAACATATTTCATCAAATTATGGATACCAAAGTAAAGAGATGAAATCTTTTAGAATTGCTGTTTCAGGAAAATGAATAGTAAATTAGAAAAAAAAGAAAACAATCTAGAAAAAAGTTTTTTTTCAATATTTATAACTACTTTTACAACAATTTTTATTGCTGAACTTGGCGATAAAACTCAGATAGCAACATTAATGCTTTCTGCCGAATCGGGCAGGCCAATAGTTGTTTTTCTTGGAAGTTCTCTAGCATTAATAAGCTCTAGCATAGTAGGAGTTCTTATTGGTAAATGGGTATCAAAAAAAATATCTCCTAGCAAATTTGCTTTATCTACTGGTACTTTAATGATATTGATAAGTATATTTTTAGCTTATGAAACATTCAAAAATTATTTATAAATGGTTTTAAGTTTATTACTATCAACATTTCTAACCGTTTTCATAGCTGAATTAGGTGACAAAACTCAACTAGCTACTTTAACTATAAGTGGCACTTCAAATAAACCATTAGCAGTTTTTTTAGGATCATCTTCAGCACTTGTTTTTGCAAGTTTACTAGGAGCTTTAACAGGTGGTTCTATTTCAAGTTTTTTACCCGAAGTAGTTCTCAAGTCAATAGCGTCCATTACATTTTTCATCATTGGTATAAGGCTTTTTATCAACTCTTTCACCATCGAAACAGAAGAAAAAGAAGAGAAAGAAAATAATTAGTTTTAAGCTTGGATAATAAGGTGTAATAATGAAGTGTATACCCCTAAATTAATCAATAATTTCATTTAGATCATGTTCACATCATCTTCAATAATTGATAATCTTAATCAGTCAGAAGGATTAGAATATAAAAAATTATGCAGATTATTAAAAATTACAAAGAAATCTGATAAAGATAAATTAGATATTGCTTTAACAGCCCTAGAAAAACTTGAAATAATTAATAAAAATGAAAATGATGAATATACTTGCATAAAGGATAATGATCATCTTGTCGCCAAAATAAGATGTAGTAGCAAAGGCTATTGCTTTGCTGTAAGAGGAAAAGACAAAGAAGATATCTACATTAAAGAAAATCTACTTAACTATGCATGGAATGGAGATAAGGTTTTAGTAAGGATAATAAAAGAGGGATATAGAAGAAGATCACCTGAAGGAATAGTTGATTGTATTCTTGAAAGATCAAATCAAATACTTCTTTCTAAAGTAGAAATAATAAACAATGATGTATATGCAATCCCAATAGACGATAGGATCCTTTCTAAAATTAAACTTCCAAGAGAGGATAAAAAATACACTTTCAATCCAGACAATAAGAATATAGTAAAAGTTGAGATTGATAGATTCCCCATAGGTCAAGAAGAAGGACTAGGTCATGTGATACAAGAACTAATACTAAACAATAACGAAGACTATGATACAGACTTTGTTTTATCTAAAAGCAATATCGTTAATTCATATAATTTAAATCATATTGAATCAAAAAAAATAGAACAAAGGGAGAGGATAGACCTTACAGATAAAAACTCTTATTTGTTCAAAAGTTGGAATTCTAATAATTCTCCAATGCTCCCAATGATTCAAATAGATCAGGGGAAAAATAAAAGTACTAAATTATGGATACATACAAATAACCTTGCAGAAAGAGTAGACCTAAATAGTAAAAAATCTCTAGAAATATTATTTAAAGGAT
Organism: Prochlorococcus sp. AG-347-K19; assembly: GCA_003281335.1. Lineage (GTDB taxonomy): Bacteria > Cyanobacteriota > Cyanobacteriia > PCC-6307 > Cyanobiaceae > Prochlorococcus_A. Next base: position 36,408 of record QCCG01000006.1, read on the forward strand.
TTGAATCATTACCCTTAGTAAATGAATGGCAAAACTACCTTAGTGAAGCCATAAGAAATGATTCTGAATTTAAAGTTGGTGAAAAGAATGAAGCGATAAGCCTCTGTGTGCATTTAAATAGTGATAATGAAATAATTGATTGGTCATTTCATCTTACTTTAGTAAAATGCACTCTTAATATTGGAAGTGATCATACTGAAGCGCTTCTATCAAGAAAAAGTAAATCAAGGATAACCTCTCGGGTATTAAAACCTATAAAGGAATTTATCGACGATTTAGATAAAATACTTGAAATTTCATGTTCATTCAGACAAAAACATCTTTTGGAGGGTAAGGTTGAGATTCCTGCACCACTTAATAAAATTGAGTCACTTGAAGAATTTTTTATTCACAATCCAGCTGAATATTCAAAAGGATATTTTGAATCATTAAATAAAGAAGATTGCCAAACTTACCTTTCACCAATATTATATGAAGCTAATTTAATATGGTTCAAACATTCAAATCAATATGGCTTAAAAAGCGCCGGATATCTCTCAAATGGAATAGATTATGTTAATGCAAATGAAATCATCAAATATTCAGAATTTTTTGATAATAATATAGAGCTTAATGAAGATGGCAATTTGACATTTAGTCAAGTAATTAAATTATGTGGCGATGATAATAAAAAAAGAATCTTACATAAACTTCTAATTAATGAATTTAAGGACAATGAAATAAGGTTGATATCTAAAGAGCCTGATAATGATGAATCAGAAAAATTATTTATTTCACCATGGACAATTCCTGGATTTGACTTTACTAATCTTATTAACCAGTACTGTATTTTTAATATGATAATAAATGGTAAGAAATCAAAGAAAAATAATATTGATACAATCAATATATCGGAAAGTAATTCATTAGACCTAGTAAATTGGGATATATTTAATTCATCAATTTCAAAAAATCTAGAAATATTATTTAACAAGTTTGTGATAGATAAACTTAATGAATTCAAGTACAAAGTTAACCAATATAAATCTAATATGATAAATATAAAAAAAGTAAGAAAAGCAGAAAAATTACTAGGTAATATTTATAGTGGGTTTATTTTATCAGTGCAAACATATGGTTTCTTTGTTGAGATATCAGAACTAAATGTAGAGGGTTTAGTACACGTAAGCACTCTTAATAATGATTGGTATGAATACAGGTCAAGGCAAAATCTATTAATTGGAAGAAAATCTAAAAAATCATATAAAGTTGGAGATCCAATAGAAGTAAAAATAATAAAAGTCGATATTCTTAAATATCAGATTGATTTAGAATTAACTTAAATATTTTTCACAAATTATATTATGGAAATATTAACCAAAAAAATTTAAGATAACTTTTTTAGAAATATGTTTAAGAAAAAATATTTATTATTAACTCTTTTTTTACTAATAATTATTCAAGTCTTATTATATACAAATAATAATCAGAAGACTTCATTTAGATACTTTAAATGGACTCTCCAAGAAGTAAGTATAGGTAAGTTAATCAGTATTTCATTTTTTTCAGGTTTATTTGTAAGCACTTTATTGAATACAACAATAACTAGTACTAGTTCCAGAAAAAAAACTTTCGAAAATGTGGAAGATGATTTTGTATCAAATAATAATGAGGAAGAAATGGAACAAAACTTTGAGATGCCCCCACAAAGGGATATTAGAGAAACTCAACCAACGATTTCTGTTAATTACAGAGTAGTCAAAAATATGAATGATAATAATTTCAAAAAAGATCAAAGTTATTCAAATCAGGATATTAAAGATGACTGGGATAGTGCTGATAATGATTGGTAAAAAAAATTAATTAAAAAATGTTTTTTTAATTTATAATGAAATAAATAGTTTTTTTTATGGAAGAAAATCTAGACAAAATTAATGAAGTTAATAAAGAAATATCTGACAACACTACTAAATCAAACTCTGAGGAAATAAAAGAACCTAAATCAGAAAAAGTTATCAACATGGATACAAATAATGGTGATTCTGCTACTAAAGTTGTAATAAAAAATGAAATTAATACTCCCGAAAAAACTATAACAAAACCAAAAAAAGAACTCCCAGTAGAGAAAAAGCCTTTCCAAGAATTTATTAACATGCACCTAATTCCTTCATTTACTGAGGAAATTAATCAAAGAGGATTAGAAATAAATAATATTAACCTCACTAACACAAATAGACCTATTGCTGGAGATAAATGTTGGGTAATAAATTGTGAAATTAAAGATACATGTAACTTTTGGTTATCCTTCGAGAAGGATGACATTAGTTCATTAAAAAGTATTTCTTTATCAAAACCTTATCAACAACCCAGTATTATTGAATCCTTTCTTATTGACGAAAAAAGAATTACCCTAAAATTAATAATTTCAAGAGTTCTTCAAAGATTGAATGGGCAAAAGTTAATAGGAGTTAATTAGAAAAACAATAACACCAAGTTAACTTTTCCCTCGAAAATACAAATAATAGTAAATAATAGTATTAATAAACCGAATAAAAAATGGCTCAATCAACTGTTGAATCAAAAAATAAAAAAGATATTAATAATGGAAAGATACCAGCAAAAGAAACAATTTTGTCCCCAAGATTCTATACAACAGACTTTGAGGCTATGGAAAATATGGATTTATCAATAAACGAGGAGGAATTGGAAGCTATTTGTGAGGAATTTAGGAAAGATTACAATAGACATCATTTTGTTAGAAATAATGAATTTGAAGGCGCAGCAGAAAAATTAGATCCTGAGACACGAGAGCTTTTTGTTGATTTTCTCGAGGGAAGTTGTACATCAGAATTTTCAGGTTTTTTACTTTACAAAGAACTTAGTAAGAGAATTAAAGTCAAAAACCCTCTACTTGCTGAATGTTTTGCTCATATGGCCAGAGATGAAGCAAGACATGCAGGTTTTTTAAATAAATCAATGAGTGACTTTGGACTTCAGTTAGATTTAGGTTTTTTAACAGCCAATAAAGATTACACTTATTTCCCTCCAAGAAGTATTTTTTACGCTACTTATTTATCCGAAAAAATAGGTTATTGGAGATACATAGCAATTTATAGGCATCTCGAAAAGAACCCTGATAGCAAAATTTTTCCACTATTTAATTACTTTGAAAATTGGTGTCAAGATGAAAATAGACATGGGGATTTCTTTGACGCATTAATGAAAGCACAGCCACGTACTGTTAAATCATTAAGCCAAAAAATTACCATTGGCGGCTCTACTTTTACACACCCATTATTCGACTACTTCCATAGGTTTAGATATTTCTTGAATAATCTTCCATTAACATCCAAGTTATGGTCAAGGTTCTTTCTATTAGCTGTATTTGCAACTATGTATGCAAGGGATTTGGGAATTAAAAAAGATTTCTACAGTTCTTTAGGTTTAGATGCCAGAGATTATGACCAGTTTGTTATTAATAAAACAAATGAAACTGCAGCTAGAGTTTTCCCTGTAGTAATGGATGTTTATGATAAATCTTTTTATGGAAGATTAGATAAAATAGTAGAGAATAATAAGGTTCTTTCTGATATTGCAAACAGTGATGGAAATAAAGTATCTAAAACTTTTAAAAAATTACCTAAATATTTATCAAACGGTTACCAGTTATTAAGACTATACTTATTAAAACCTCTTGATAGCAAAGATTTTCAACCTTCGATTAGATAATCTTTAATACAGAGAAGATTTATAGACACATATGCTTTCGTCACAAATCAAATCAAATGAAATCGTTTTTGGTAGTTGCAATAAAGATTTATTAGAAGATATCATTTTCTACGGAATTGGACTTGGTGCTGATTTTGTAGAAATATTTATAGAGAATACTGACAACTCAAGCGTGTTAGCAGAAGAAGATTTTATTACAAGTGTAAGTCCATCATTTGGAAGGGGTGCTGGCATTAGAATCTTCAAGGGGAAAAAGGATGGATTTGTAAGTACAAATGATTTAACAAAGCGTGGCTTGATGAGATCGGTATCTCAGGCTATTGAGATGTTAGACATAACAGACAACAAAAGAGAACTATTCAACGGTTTAAATAAATATAGGGACTATAGTTTATCCAAGAAAAAATGGATTAATGAAGTTCCATCTATTCATGAGATAAGTGAAAAACTACTAGTTAGCACAAAGTCTTTAAAAAAAAATAACAAAATAATAACTAGGAAAGGAAGCTACTCAAGAAATCTTCAAGAAGTAATTATAGCCTCCAGTGACGGAACCTATGTCTCAGATATTAGATTGCATCAAACAGTTGGTCTCAACGTAATTGCAAGTGATGCCCAATATAGATCTAGTGGAAGTAGAAGATTTGGATCGTCAGGAATGCCTAATGAATTTAGATTATGGGATCACGAAAAAGCAGCTAATGATGTGTTTGAAAGTTCAATGAACATGTTGTATGCAGATTATGTTGATGCAGGACAAATGCCTGTTGTATTAGCTAATAAATTTGGTGGCGTTATATTTCATGAAGCCTGTGGTCATTTACTTGAAACTACTCAAATAGAGAGAGGAACAACACCATTTGAGAATAAATTGAATGAAAAAATTGCACATGATTCTGTAACAGCAATAGATGAAGGGATATCAGAAGGATCCTTCGGTTCATTATCAGTAGATGATGAAGGTATGGAACCCGAAAAATCAGTTCTTATAAAAGATGGAATTTTAAAAAAATTCATATCCGATAGGGCAGGTGAATTAAGAACTGGCCATAAAAGAACAGGTAGTGGAAGAAGACAAAATTATTCTTTTGCTGCAGCTTCAAGAATGAGAAATACTTATATAGCTAAAGGTGAGCACTCTAAAGAGGATTTAATCAATAGTATTAGCGAAGGGCTTTACTGCAAATCAATGGGTGGTGGCAGTGTAGGTGCTACAGGACAATTTAATTTTGCGGTAGAAGAAGGATATCTTATTAAAAATGGAAAATTAACTAGTCCAGTAAAGGGAGCAACATTGATCGGTGAGGCTAAAGAAGTTATGCCAAAAATATCAATGTGCGGAAATGATCTCGAATTGGCTCCTGGATTCTGTGGATCCATTAGTGGAAGTGTCAACGTAACTGTTGGCCAACCTCATATTAAGGTTGATTCAATAACTGTTGGCGGCAGATAAGATATGAATTCAAAAGAAATCACAACTCAAATCTCCAAAGCTGCAGATTTCCTAAATCTTAAAAAATGGGATTATGGAGCAAGCTTCTCTAATGATTATTCTGTGCAAGTTGATAAAGGAGAGGCTAAACAACTTAAGGCATCACAAAAACAAATTTTAACTATAAGAGTTTGGAATCAATCTAATCTAGTTGGTATTACTACAACAAGTGATATTAGTGAATCAGGTATTAAAAAGGCTCTTAAGCAAGCAAATATAGCTTCTGATTTCGGCAATAAGAATGAATCTACAGAATTTTCGCCACTAGCGAAGGATCCTATTAAAGTTAAGGAAGTTAAAAAAAGAAATCCTGTTGGAATAAAAAAATTACTTACAGTTTTAAGAGAAGCGGAAGTAAAACTATTAGAAAGTCATGAATCCATAAAATCTGTTCCATATAATGGTTTATCTGAGAGTTTCTTTGAGAGAGTTTATGCAAATAGTGAGGGTGCCTTTCGAAGTTATTCCAAAAGTCAGGCAGCACTATATTTATATGCAAGAGCAGAAGAGAAAAATAAGAAGCCTCGTAGTTCAGGTTCAGTAAAACTTGGATATGGAGCTGATGATATAGATATAGAGTCGTGTGTTAAAGAGGCTTCAAGTAAAACAATTTCTCATTTAAATTATTCATCTATTAAAACTGATAAATATTTAATATGTTTTTCCCCAGAGTCTTTTTTAACTATCATTAACGCCTTTAGCTCAATGTTTAATGCTAGAAGCATCATAGATGGAGTTAGCTTATCTAATAAAAATTCAATCGGAGAGAAACTATCTACAGAAGCACTTAATATTTATGATGATGGCCTTCACGAAAAGAATATTTCTTCAACACCATTTGATGGAGAGGGAACCCCAACCAAAAGACTATGTCTAATTAACAGAGGGAGAATTGAAAATTTTATACATTCTGAATCAACTGCAAGAATATTTAAAACGACTCCCACTGGCCACGCTGGACTAGGATCAAAAGTCTCAGTATCTCCTGATTGGATCGTAGTTGAAAAATCAGATGAAAACTTTGATCTAAAAACATCACTAGATCATTCTACTTATGAGGGAGAATTTGTTTATATTGAAGAATTGAATGCAATTCATGCAGGTGTCAGAGCAAGTCAAGGTTCATTTTCTCTTCCATTTGATGGATGGCTCTACAAAAACGGAAAAAAAATCTCAATAGAATCTGCCACCGTAGCGGGGGATTTCAAATATCTTTTGAAAAATATAGTAAATATTGAATCGAGCCAGGAGGTAACAACAAGTGGAATTTCTCCACATATATGGGTAGATGAATTATCAATAACTGGTGACGCGTGAGAATTATATTCTGGGGAACACCTGAATATTCAATTCCTAGTCTTAATATTTTTATTAAATCTAAGCACGAGGTAATTGCAGTAGTTAGCCAACCGGATAAGAAGAGATCTAGGGGAAATAAATTAATAGCCTCACCTGTTAAAAGCATTGCTGAGAAAGAATCTATAAAAATTTATACTCCAGAAAAAATCAGGGGCAATATAGATTTTATAAATGAACTTAAATCACTTTCTTGTGATTTATTTATTGTTATAGCTTACGGGAAAATTTTACCCAAAGAGATATTGGAAATCCCAAAATTTGGTTGTTGGAACGCACATGCTTCATTACTGCCAAGATGGCGTGGTGCCGCCCCAATTCAATGGTCCTTAATAAGAGGTGATGAATTTACTGGTGTAGGAATTATGAAAATGAATGAGGGACTAGATACTGGCGACATATTGTTGGAAGAAAAAATTAAAATAAGTAATAACGATAATTTAAAAACACTATCGGAAAAACTTAGTATTTTATCGGCAAAATTATTTTTAAATGCTACATCTATAATCGAAGAAAATATTAATAAAAATAGTAATCCTCAATTAATAAAACAAGATAACCTTGGAAGAGAAATTTCTTACGCAAGAATGATTAAAAAATCAGACTTTAAAGTTGATTGGGGTAATGAGGCAATTAAAATTTCTCAAAAAATAAAAGGATTATACCCACTAACAAATACAAATTTTAGAGGTAAAAACCTTAAAATACTTAAAATCAAAGTTTTGACTAGTGATGTAATTAAAAATGAAAAATACCTTTTCATGAGCAATTATTCAAGACCAGGTATTATTCTTGCTGTAATAGAAAATGAAGGAATTATAATTTCAACTAAAACTGATCCGATTATTTTGATAGAAGCAAAACTTGAAGGCAAAAACATTTCTAGCAAAAAACAATTGATTCAACAGTTAAAGCCATCAGCAGGTGAATATCTCTCAGATTAAGTTTGAGATTCTTTTTTAGAGAATCCCCAAATGAAAGCAAAAAGAATCAAAAAATAAAAATAATAGTCTGGAAGAATAGATTCTTTAATTAACGTATTTAGTAAAAGTTTAATCCCAACTATTAAAATTGCTACATAACCGGCTGTTTCTAATCTAGAAAATATATCCAGAAGTTTTAGAAAAATCCCCGATGTAAATCTTAAGGCTAATACTCCAATCACTGCTCCAAATATAATTAATATGTATTGATCACTTATAGCTACTGCAGTAGTGATACTGTCTATTGAAAAAGCAAAATCAGTAATTGAAAGAAGGGCTACAACCCTTAAAAACCTTAAATTATTTTTATTATTGTCTGTCCCATTTTCTGCATTTTCTAGATCTGAATTTAAAAAAACATTGGAGAAGAATAAATAAATTAAATAAAAACCTGCAAAAACTCTTATAAGAATAAACTTTAGAAGAACATTAGATAATATGATTAGAATGATTCTAAATAATAAAGATATTGTTATACCAATATTTAAGGCTCTTGACCTTAATTCTGAACTATCGAGGGATTTAGTAAGAGAAGCTAGTGCTACAGCATTGTCTGCAGATAATAATAATTCTAGAGCAATTAATATTGGTAAAAGTGTAAAGATTTCGTACCAACTGTCTACCTGATCTAGTGTGGGTATAAAAGAATTTATTGCGGCGGAATCCATCAAATATTATTCACAATCAGTATAAAATCTAATATAATATACCGGATATTTGTAATCAAGATTGATAGTTATAAATGAGTTTAAATTTTTTAGTTGATTATATTTCGAACTCACAAATTACTTCTGAATTAATAAAAAGAATTTCAAAAAATAATGAATTAAATATTATTGGTTCAAGTAGATATGCAAAATCAATAATATTAGATAGCATCGCAAAAAAAGAGGAAAAAAATATATTATTAATTTGTCCTAATGTAGAAATTGCCTACAAATGGATTGGTTATTTTGAAAGTATAAATGATAAAGCAGTTTTATATTATCCTCCAACAGAACATCTACCATACTCATCAATTAATAAATCCAAAGAGATTGAATTTAGTCAGCTTACTGTTTTATCCAAATTAATAAAAAAAGAGAAAAATGAACTTAATATTGTTATTTCAACTGAGAGATCACTACAACCTCATCTAATAAATAAAAACCTATTAATTGAAAACAAGTTAGATTTGCAAAAAGGAGTTCAAATCGAGATTCAAGAATTAGCAAATAAACTTACTTTGTTGGGCTATACAAAGGATAATGTAACTTCAACTGAAGGATTCTGGAGTAGGAGAGGGGAAATAATAGATATTTATCCTGTCAATAATGAGTTTCCTATAAGATTAGAATTTTTTGATAATGTCATTGAGAAAATAAGAGAATATGATCCCCATACACAGAAAACATTAGAAAGTATAAATAATATTGAAATAATACAGGCTGGATTTGATTTACTAATAAAAGATAAGTTAAATAATTTATCCAAGAACAATCTTTTTAATTCAGAAGATATAAATAAAAATAATCTTGATCGTTATTTAGGAATAATTGAAGAAGAACCCTCAAACATAATAGATTTTATAAATAGGGAAACAATTCTTGTAATTGATGAATTAGAGGATTGTAAAAAATTTGCAAATAATTGGTATCTAGATTCAGAAAGTAATTTTGATAATTGCACGTATGAATTAAATGAGAACCTTAAAAATAATGAAATTAATTTAGAGGCCAAACCTAATTTGCATTTAAAGTTTGACGAAATATTAAAATCACTAGGAAATTTTAATTTAATAAAATTTTATGAATTTGAATCTAAAATCAATATCGATAATAGATTTTTGTTAAACGATAAAAGATTAAATTCATACTCTAAAAATGTAGGGAAATTATCCAATGATATAAATAAAAAAATAAAAAATAATGAAAAAGTATGGATATTATCAGCACAACCATTGAGAACAAGGACTTTACTTTTTGAGCACGAATGTAATGCAAACTTCTTAAACAATCCTAATGATATTGATGAAGCATATAAGTCAATTAATAATTCAACTCCTCTAATTTTAAAAAATAAGAACAATTACGAAATCGAGGGGTTTTATCTTCCGATATGGAAAATTGTTCTAATAACAGATAAAGAATTATTTTCACAACAATCTCTTTTTAATAATGTATACATAAGAAGAAAAAAAAGAAGTGTCAATTCAAATATAAATGTAAATAAGATTAGTCCCGGTGATTTTATAGTTCATAAAAATCATGGAATAGGAAAATTTTTAAAAATAGAAAAAATAAATATAACTGGAGATTCAAGAGATTATTTAGTCATTCAGTATCAAGATGGGAAGATAAGTGTTGCGGCTGATCAACTTAGTAGTGTTAACAGATATCGATCAAGCGGAAATATAAAGCCGAAAATAAATAAATTAGGAGGGACCGAATGGGAAAGAATTAAAGATAAAAATAAGAAACAAATCAAAAAGGTTGCTGTCGATATATTAAAACTTTATGCAAAGAGAGAAAAATTAAAGGGGCATATATACCCAGAAGATGGTCCTTGGCAAGATGAATTAGAGGAATCATTTCCTTATCAACCAACACCTGATCAAATTAATGCTGTAAAAGAAATAAAATCTGATATGGAAAGCGATAAGCCAATGGACAGGCTAGTTTGTGGAGATGTGGGATTTGGCAAAACAGAAGTAGCTATTCGGGCTATTTTTAAGGCTATTACATCAGGCAAGCAGGTAATATTACTAGCACCCACAACAATCTTAGCTCAGCAACATTGGAGAACAATTAATAATAGATTTTCACCTTACCCAATAAAAGTTTCATTACTAAATAGATTCAAAACCGTTAATGAGAGAAAGGAAATCTATGCAGGTTTGAAAAATAATAAAATTGATTTAGTTGTAGCAACACACCAAATTTTAGGAAAAGAAATTGAAATTAAAAACTTAGGACTACTAGTTATTGATGAAGAACAAAGATTTGGAGTAAGACAAAAGGAGAAAATTAAAAAAATCAAAAACAACATTGACGTTTTAACTTTGTCGGCAACTCCAATTCCAAGAACTCTTTATATGAGTTTATCTGGACTGAGGCAAATGAGCTTATTAAATACTCCTCCTCCATCAAGAAGATCAATAAAAACATATTTATCTGAAATAGATATGGATGTTATTAGAACTGCAATTAATCAAGAACTTGATAGGGGAGGGCAAATATTTTATGTTCTTCCAAGAATTTCTGATATCGATCAAGCTGTAAACAAATTAAGAAATATGTTCCCCAGCTTAAAATTTATCATTGCTCATGGGCAAATGAACGAAACAGAGCTTGAAAATGCAATGATTGCTTTTAATAATGGAGAAGTAGATCTAATGTTATGCACAACGATAATTGAAAGTGGATTAGACATCCCTAAAGTAAATACAATTATTATTGAAGATTCTCACAAATTTGGACTTTCACAACTTTATCAACTTAGAGGGAGAGTTGGCAGAAGCGGTTTGCAAGCACATGCTTGGTTATTTTATCCAAACATAAATAAAATTAATGATGCTGCAAAACAAAGATTGAAAGCGATAAAAGACTTTTCAGAACTAGGAAGTGGATACCAACTTGCAATGAAAGATATGGAAATAAGAGGTGTTGGTAGTTTACTAGGAGAAGAACAAAGTGGAAAGGTTAATGCTATTGGATATGATTTATATATAGAAATGCTCCATGAGGCAATTTCAGAAATCAGGGGGCAAGAAATACCTGAAGTTAACGACACTCAAATTGATCTACCAATAAATGCATTTATACCTGCAACATGGATATTAAACAGAGAAGAGAAGCTTGAGGCTTACAAATCTGCTACTGAATGTTCAAATAATGATGAATTAACTGAATTAGCTACAGACTGGGTGAATAGATATGGAAACTTACCCAAACCTGTTGAGTCCTTAATTATGATAATGAGACTAAAATTACTAGCTAAAAAATGTGGTTTTAATAAGATCAAGCTCAAAAAGCCAAACATCTTGATAGAGACAAAAATAAAAAATTCTACTTTTAAAATTCTTAAAAATTCTTTAGCAATTAGTGTTCAAAATAAATTTAATTTTTCTGAAGGCGAACAATTATCAATTATCACTATAAGGGGTTTAGGTGCAACTGAAATTCAAAATCAAATTGATCAACTAATGTTGTGGTTCGGGTCTTTTGAAAGAGAAATAAAGAATTTCGATAAAGAACTTATTAAAAGAGAATAAATCATTAAATAATTGTTTAAAATCCGCGAATCAGTTTGATTTCGGTTAGGTTTATAAAAATTTATTTATTTTTATGGGTGAATATATAGACGTCGGAATCCAAACTTCGATTTTACCCTTATCAATTATTCTTTCATCACTTGTACTAGGCATATTCGCATTATTTGGCGAAGAGACAGAAAATGATGATGATGATTCCGATTCAGGGAGTGGCGGCCTAATGCAACCTATTTAAAATTATTTATAAACAATTTGTTTTGACTTTCTCTTTGAGACTTTAAATAATCTATTAAATGAACCAATCATTAAAATAAGAGCGGTAAAAGAAGATACAAAAATAAAAATCACTAAAAATATCTCATAGAGGTATGAAAAGAGTTCAATTAATAATAAAAAAGACTTATTAAATGTCGAAGGTAGATTTTGTAATAACAAATTTTTACCAGGAATTAAGTAATTTATATAAACTAACAAAAAACTCAAAATAAACAAAAAGAAAGATTCTGTAATTAGTCTTCTTTTAGATTTTCTTCTTAAATTTAATTTTTTTTTAAAAATATATTTATCAGTTTTAATATTCAAATTTGGAATTTTTAAATCTGCCATAAATCAAAGCTCAAAGATAAAATTTGAATAACTCTGAAAGAAATTACCCCATATTATCGTGTTTGTATTTAAGATGCTAATTGTTCTTTATTTAGAGTTTATTAGTTCTTTTTTTTCTATATTTTCCAAAGGACTATAAAAATAAATAAAAGAAGAAGAGAATAGAATTAAAGAGCAAATTGCAATAAAGGGTGGAATAAAGAAATTGAAAAATTTAACTTTTTTATTTAACCCAAATCTTAATTTTTTAGAAATATTAGTAGGTATATCGGTTTTTTTTATTCTTACTTTTGGAGATTCATTTAACTGATCAAAACAATTTATGGTATCTGAAAGCAATGAATTGCCAATCTTTAAAACTAAAGGCTTAACATTTGGTTTAGAGCTCTTGAGAACAATATTATGTATGTGAAGATTATCGGCTTTTATATCGATTAATTTAGACTCATATATTGGTATTTCGTTTTTGATTAAAAGATTCGAATAAATATAAAAAGCATCCATAATTGGACCTAAATGTTCAATTTTTCCTTCGATAAGTGGTTTATCAACTATGGTTAATTTCCATTGAGAAATTATAGATATTTGATCTTTATTTTCATTATTGGAATAATCTGGCAATCCGATTATTTCGAGACTTGCTGAAGATTGATGAAATAACAATTTATTTTGAATCATATTAAATATCGGATAAAAAATTCCTCAACTTTTGATAACCCTGATTTGAAATGCAAAAAGATAAAATAAGCAAAGATTTTATGATAATCTCATCATTTTCAGCTTGATTTAAAAGCTTTTTCACCCTCATACTATCTATGTTAAATCTCTCTTTAATCAACTCAATAAATCTCTTATTAAAATCATTCCAAATAACTGAATTCTCTTCAATATCTTCTTTAGATTTTAGTATCTCTCTGATATAAGGATATAAATATTTAGACATTTCAACTGTAATTCTAATTAAGGCATCGAATTCGTTAAATTTAATATTGTTAGTAACATAAGATTTTCTCAATGGATTATTGTTCCTTAATTTCCAGATAGTCACTTTATTTGGTAAAACATTATTTAGATTAAGTCTATTTGATAAGGCGTAAAGGGACTGGATACCATTTAAGTCAATAGTTTCTAATATTAATAATAATAAATCAAGCTTCTCTATAGATTTTCTCGAAACATGATTTACTCTAGTTAAAATTGTAATTGTTCTTTATTAGAATATCTAGTAATTATAACAGGATTATTAATCCATTTTCTGAAATAAAAATGAATATAACTTATCTAGTTCTTCAATAGTTAGCATTCCATAACTCCATAATAATATTGGTAAGGGAGTGTTATTTTTTATAGATAATTTTATACCAAGTTCAATAGTAGATTCTTCTAAACCTAATACATTAAATAAATAAATTATCATTTCACTGGATACATAATTATTCATGAATTCTATTTAATATTTGAGTAAATGAGAGATTTAGTCATTTGATTTAGTACTAATTTTCTTGCAAAAAGAAATTTATTTAAAAGAAAAAATGAAAATTTCCTAATTGGAAATAAAAAAACGTTTCTATTAGCAAAAATTGATATCAATGAGTCAGTTATAAAAATAGTAAAGATAATATCTAAAATCCTGCTTGAAAAATACTTAAATTTAAATAATATCAATTGCATTTTAGTAATAGCAGTATTTTTATTAAAAAGATCATAAATAGTATTAACATCTCTCCAACAAGTATTTAGACCCTGACCACCAACAGGATGAAAGGTATGAAATGCATCTCCTACAAAAACTAATTTTTTAAAATTTAAAACTGGTAAATTTAAGGATAATGAAACAGGAAAAATATTAAATTCGCCAATTATTTGGTCCAACTTAAATTCATCTGGCAAGATTGTTGATAAATTATCCATTAAAAAATTCTTGTCAGAATTCAACCTTTCAATTGCCTTTAATGTACTGGAAGTCCAAATTACTTGATATAAGTTTTTTTCTAAAGGTAATAATGCAAGTGGGCCCTCTTTTCTAAAAATTTCATAAGCACGCTTTTCACAATGACCTCTAAGAGAAACCTTAAAAGTTAAACAAGACTGACTATAAGATTTTTTTATATCAACAAAATCTAAGAATTTTTTATCAAGTGAATTTGCTCCTGTTGAAAAGAATTGATAATCAAATAATATTTTTTTACGTAACAATATCTGTGGTGTCGTAAAAAAAATATTTTCATAATTATCAATCTCTTGAAAAAATAAGTTCATGAGATCCGAATGTTTAACTACCCAGCCAATATTTTCAGCAGAACTTATATCATCATCTAAGTCAGAAGTTGTTAAATTGGTAAAAGCAGAAGTTACGCTATCTGAAATTGAAAGGGTATCAAAGCCAAATAAAAATGGTTCTAATTTTTCCCACAGTCTGAATTTAGATAAGATTTTTCTTGTTGAGTGAGTAATTGCATAAGTTTTATCTTTATCAATTAATCTATCTTTTGTTAATAAATCAGTTAAAAAAATATTGCAATCAAATTTTGAAAGTGCAATTGAAAGTAATAAACCTGTGGGACCTGATCCAACAATTTTAAAATTGAATTTATTTCTCATCAGAATATATAAGCATCAATTATCTATTCAAATAAATATAGCAAATTTCCTCAAATGCTGGTCTTAATAAATAGGGGTACTCACCAACCCACAAGTTAATTTCAGGAAGCCAAGCATCAGTCAAATAAAAATTTCTATCAAAATTACGGTTATCAGATGTTATTAAACATCTAATACTTGAACCCACCCTAATTTGACTGTGCTTATTTTCCATAGGAAAACTTAATTTTTCCAAATAACCATCTTCATCTTCTAATTCAAGTACTAACCAAGTCCTTTTGTTTTCTATAACTTCTAATCGACCTTGCCTATTAGATTGTTCTCTTGAACTTTCAATCTTTTCTGTTTTATAGATATCTGATATATAGCCATCAAATATAGAAAAAAATTTATATTTTCTTAATTGCAAATTTTTTCTACTTGATTCAAGAATTGGGCCCCAGATGATATATAAAAAGAAACCTACACATAGGAATAACCAGAAATTATTAGTTTGATCTCCAGTCGAACTGATAATTAATGAGATAAATCCACCAATTGAAGAAACTATTACTCTTTGAAGTATTTTTCTCGGATTCCCCAACGCGTACTTAAATTGACTTCCTGTACCAACTGCAGGAATAAGTTTGGATATTTGACTTGAATTAATTGGAATTAACATTTTAAAAAATCAATTTTTCAAGTCCGTAAACTAGAGTTTCATAATTACCAATTTTTTTAATAGCCTGTAAAACTCCTGGCATATATGCCTTTCTATCAATAGTGTCATGCTTAATTGTGTAAGTTTCACCTGGAGATCCCATAATTACTAACTGATGAGCGAGTAATCCAGGTAATCTTACAGAATGTATATTAATTCCTGAATCTCTAAGCCCACCCCTTACACCTCTCAATGACTCAGACTCTTTAACTAACTTCTGATTAAATTTCTTTGGATATTCTTCAATCATTTCTGCAGTTTTTATACACGTCCCGCTAGGGGAATCAGCTTTTTGATTATGATGCATCTCTATTAACTCAATATTGTCATAAAACCTTGCAGCTACCGATGCCGCCTGCTGAAGAAGAACCATACCTACTGAAAAATTAGGAATTATTGCACAACCAACCGATGCTTTCTGAGCAAAAACAGACAAATCTTGTATTTGTGAAGGGCTTAGACCTGTAGTTCCTACTACAGGTGATACACCATATGCAATAGCTGATCTGGTATTTTCATATACAGAATCAGGATGAGTAAAATCAACTAGCACAGGTTTGATATTTCCATTTCTGTAATTTTGACTAACGGAACATAAAGTTCCTTCAAAATCATTTGAAACAAAAACATCACAATTTTTTACCTTCAATAATTCAGAAATATTTGAGCCATTGTTCTTTTCGTTTATGTCGATTGCTGCAACAAGTTCACAATCTGTAGAATTTAATACAGTATTAACAACTTCGCTACCCATTCTTCCTAAAGCTCCGGATACTAGTACTGGTATGGGTTTTTTAGAATTTTCAATCATTTTTTTAAAAAATTTTTTTTTAAAGGTTGTTACACGCTATTTATATTGCACACAATAACGTCTTTTCATCCGTAGGCTGGTAGAAATACTTAAAGAAAATCAATGTTTACGCAGGTCCGCTCAGCAAACCGCAGAGTATCTCCTGTTGAGGATAACAAACACAAAGTTGTAATAAAAGCAGTTTATGTTGTCCTTGAGCCACAATACCAAAATTCCTTAACGGAAGCTGCAAAGTCAATAAATAACATGAATGGCCCAATAGGTATAGACCTTAGCGGCTATCTTATCGAAGAACTTAGGAATGATAGTAATTTTGAAGATTTTAAAGAAGATATAGCTAATGCTGATATATTCGTTGCTTCTCTAATTTTCATTGAAGACCTCGCTCAAAAAGTGGTTGATGCAGTATCCCCATTTAAAGACAAACTTAAAGCATCAATAGTTTTCCCATCCATGCCAGAGGTAATGAGATTAAACAAGCTAGGTTCATTTAGTATGGCCCAACTTGGTCAATCTAAAAGTATTATTGGAGATTTAATAAAAAAGAAAAAAGAATCTGATGGAGCAAGTTTCCAAGATTCAATGTTGAAGTTATTAAATACACTACCTTCAATTCTTAAATATCTACCAGTAGAAAAAGCTCAAGATGCAAGAACATTCATTCTGAGTTTTCAGTACTGGTTAGGTGGTACCACTGAGAACTTAAAAAACTTCTTGTTAATGATTTCTGAAAAGTACGCTGTTTCAGAGATCATAAAAGATCAAATAGAAGAATTCAAAATTCAAGACCCTGAAACATTCCCAGATTTAGGAATTTGGCATCCTCTTGCTCCTTGCATGTTTGAAAGTCTTAAAGAATATCAAAATTGGGAAAATAATAGGAAAGATATAAATCCTAAAGATGACAAAACTCCAACAATAGGCTTAGTGCTTCAAAGGAGTCATATCGTTACGGGAGATGATGCTCATTACGTTGCTGTTATTCAAGAATTGGAATACAGAGGTGCGAGAGTACTACCTATCTTCTGCGGAGGTCTTGATTTTTCTAAACCAGTTAATGAATTTTATTATGATTCCATTAATAATGATCAACCTATAGTAGATGGAGTTGTTTCTCTAACAGGATTTGCACTAGTTGGTGGGCCAGCTAGACAAGATCATCCTAAAGCTATTGAAGCCCTAAAAAGGTTAAACAGACCCTATATGGTTGCACTCCCCTTAGTTTTCCAAACCACACAAGAATGGGAAGATAGTGATCTAGGTTTACACCCTGTTCAGGTAGCTCTTCAGATTGCAATTCCAGAACTTGATGGTGCTATTGAACCAATTATTCTCTCAGGTCGTGATGATGCTACAGGTAAGGCGCATACACTCCAAGATCGAGTTGATGTAATAGCTGAAAGAGCCATAAAATGGTCAACTTTAAGAGTTAAACAAAGAAAGGATAAAAAATTAGCCATCACAGTATTTAGTTTTCCACCAGACAAAGGAAATGTTGGAACAGCAGCATACTTGAATGTTTTTGGTTCAATTTATAGAGTACTTCTTGAAATGAAATCGAAAGGATATCGAATAGATGAACTTCCAAGTAATTCAAAAGAATTAATGGAAAAAGTAATTAACAACCCTGAAGCGATGGATGGCTCTCCAGAGTTAAATATTGCTCATAAGATGTCAGTTAAAGAATACGAAGAGTTCACACCATATTCACAAAGACTTGAAGAAAATTGGGGTAAACCTCCTGGGAACCTCAATAGTGATGGACAAAACCTTCTTATTTATGGAAAACATTTTGGAAATGTTTTTATAGGAGTCCAACCTACATTCGGTTATGAAGGTGATCCCATGAGATTGCTCTATTCAAGAAGTGCTAGTCCTCATCATGGTTTTGCCGCTTATTATACGTATGTAGAAAAAATCTGGGGTGCTGATGCTGTTCTTCATTTTGGAACTCACGGCTCACTTGAATTTATGCCTGGAAAGCAGATGGGCATGAGTGAAACTTGCTATCCGGATTCTCTCATTGGATCATTACCTAATTTGTATTACTATGCTGCGAATAATCCATCTGAAGCAACAATTGCGAAGAGAAGAGGATATGCTTCAACTATAAGTTATCTGACTCCTCCAGCGGAAAATGCAGGACTTTACAAAGGACTTAAAGAACTAAGTGAACTCGTTGGTTCTTATCAACAATTAAGAGAAAATAGCAGGGGTATTCAAATTGTTAATGCAATAGTTGAGACTTCTAAACAATGTAATCTTGACAAAGATGTAGAGCTTCCTTCAAAAGACATAGAAGAACTTTCAATAGATGAAAGAGATTTATTTGTTGGTAATGTCTATAAACAGTTGATGGAAATTGAAAGTAGATTGTTACCTTGCGGTCTTCATACTATTGGAGAAGCTCCAACGGCAGAAGAAGCTGTTGCAACACTTGTAAATATTGCATCTTTAGAGAGAGAACAAGAAGGATTAAGATCTCTTCCTGGATTACTCGCAGAATCCATGGGTCTAACTATTGAACAAATTTATGATGGTAATAATAAAGGTGAACTTAAATTTGTAGAATTAAATGAAAAAATCATAACAACAGCAAGAGAGTCGATTTTTGCAATGGTCAACTCTTTAAAAATTGTTGAAGGCAGAGTGTATTTAGAAAAATCACTTCTTTCCAAACTTTTCGATTTACTTAAAGTTTTTGGTCTAAATCTACCTACCCCTTGGCTAAGAGTCTGCAAATTAAATGGATTTAATGAAGTTAATCAGAAAGAATTAAATAAATTATTTGATTACTTACTTTTCTGTCTAGAACAGGTCTGTGCAGACAAAGAAATGGATAGCCTCATTAAAGCACTAGATGGAAATTATGTTTTACCTGGACCAGGTGGAGATCCCATAAGAAATCCAGGTGTTTTACCCAGTGGTAAAAATATCCATGCACTTGATCCTCAATCAATCCCAACTACAGCAGCAGTAGCTGCAGCGAAGTCTGTTGTTGACAAATTAATTGAAAGACAAAAAGAAGAGCAAGGAACTTGGCCTGAAACAATAGCTTGTGTTTTATGGGGTACTGATAATATCAAAACTTACGGAGAATCACTGGCACAAATCTTATGGTTTGTTGGAGTAAAACCAAAACCAGATTCTGTTGGAAGAATTAACAAACTAGAATTAATCCCCTTAGAAGAATTAGGTAGGCCAAGAATAGATGTAGTAGTTAACTGTTCAGGAGTATTTAGAGATCTATTTATCAATCAAATGGCATTAATAGATCAGGCAGTCAAATTAGCAGCTGAAGCTGATGAACCATTGGAATCTAATTTTGTAAGGAAACATTCATTAGAACAAGCAGAAAAAGAAGGCACTTCTATTAGGGAAGCTTCAGCGAGAGTATTCTCTAATGCAAGTGGAAGTTACAGTTCAAATGTTAATTTAGCCGTAGAAAATTCAACATGGGAGGAAGAAAATGAATTACAAGAAATGTATTTATCTCGCAAAACATATGCTTTTAATGCAGATAATCCAGGTGAGATGAATCAAAAAAGAGAAGTATTTGAGTCAGTAATGAAAACAGCAGATGTTACATTTCAAAACCTTGATTCTTCGGAGATTTCATTAACAGATGTAAGTCATTATTTTGATTCGGATCCAACAAAATTGATCAAGACATTAAGAGATGACGGAAAAGAACCAAGTAGCTACATAGCGGATACAACCACTTCTAATGCTCAAGTTAGAACACTTGGAGAAACTATCAGATTAGACTCAAGAACAAAACTTTTAAATCCTAAGTGGTATGAAGGTATGCTCAAATCTGGCTACGAAGGAGTTAGAGAACTTTCTAACAGACTTAATTACACTCTTGGTTGGAGTGCGACGAGTGGTCAAGTAGATAATTTTGTATATGAAGAAACTAATGAAACATTTATAAATGACGAAGAGATGAGGAAAAGATTAATGGATCTTAATCCTAATAGTTTCAGAAGGATTGTTGGAACATTGCTAGAAGTTAATGGTAGGGGATATTGGGAAACTTCAGATGAGAATATCGAACAGTTGAAAGAACTATACCAAGAGGTAGAAGATAAAATCGAAGGAGTTAAAGAATAATAAATTAATTATTTTCTGTAAATCCTATCAGCTACTTTCAGGATTTGATAATTTAGTTTAACGTTGTGAACTCTCACAATGTCAATATTAAATTGAGAACAAAGGCAACTTATTGCAAGTGTTCCTATATCCCTTTCTTTTGGATTTTTCTCATTCAAAATTTCCCCTATAAATCTCTTCCTAGATGCACCTATCAAAATTGGTAAATTCCATTTTTTAAATACATCTAAATTTCTCAAGATTTCCAAATTATGAATAATATCTTTTGAAAAACCAATTCCAGGATCGACTATTATATTTCTTTCAGATATATTTTTTTCTAAAGCATTCTTTATTAAATTATCAAGCGAGCACACAACATCACTCAATACATTTTGGTAATTAGAGAGTTGATTCATATTTTGACTATTACCACGACTATGAGTAATGACGAATGGACACTTGAATTTTGATACAACATCCAAAATTTTTATATCTCTTCTTCCTCCGGTGACATCATTTATCCAATTAGCACCACTTAAAAGAGCTTCATAAGCCACTTCTGAATTAAAAGTATCAATAGAAATTAAAACATCTGGAAATTCAGATTTTATTAATTTAAGATATGGAATCAATCTTTTTATTTCTGTACTAGATCCAACTTCTTCAGCCCCAGGTCTCGTACTTTGAGCACCAAGATCAATAACATCAACTCCATTGCTCAAGAAATGATTTACTTGATCTAAAACTTTTTTTGAAGAGTTTAATTCCCCACCATCACTAAATGAGTCAGGAGTTAAATTAATAACCCCCATAATTGAAGTTTTTTGTCCCCAGCCTTTTGGCCATGGGTTTTTCTTATTGATAATTTGCAATTCTTGCAAAACTATTCGGATCTAATGAAGCTCCTCCAACTAACACCCCATCTATATCACTCATTGACATTATTTCATCAATATTATCAGGTTTAACAGATCCTCCATATTGAATAATCACATCATCAAAACCTATTAATTTCCGAATCAAAGAACATATTTTATTAGCGTCTTTCGCTTCACATGTTTTACCTGTCCCAATAGCCCATATTGGTTCATAGGCAACAATTAAATTTAACGGATCTGTATTTTCTAGTCCTTGTTCAACCTGTCTAGTAATAACTCTATCAGCTTCTCCTTTCTCTCTTTGTTCTAATGTTTCTCCAACACAAACTATTGGAGTAAGTCCACTAGATTGAGCAAAAACTGCTCTTTTATTAATTTGTTCATCACTTTCACTAAAATATTTCCTTGGTTCACTATGTCCAACGATTGCATATGAGACACCATGCTCGAGAAGCATTTTTGGAGATATTTCTGCAGTAAATGCTCCTTGATCTTCCCAATGAATATTTTGACTAGAAATATCTAAATAATCAAAATCAGAATGTTCAGAAAAGGTTGAAATAGCTGTAAAAGGTGGCGCTATAACAACTTTACGATCATCATTTATGTTTTTTATTAAAGGTATAAACTCTTTTAAATAAGACTTAACTTCCGCACAAGTCATGTGCATTTTCCAATTACCAGCAATAACAGATTTTCTCAAAATACTATCTCCAAGAAAAATATATTAATACAAATTGAGTTGAATAGGCTAACTAATCAATAATTAATTCATTTTTTAGAAATATTACTTTATCTCCTTTGTTTAATTTTCTTCCTCTTCTAGTCTCTTTTACACCATTAACTTTTACAGAACCGGATTTAATAAAATATTTTGCTTCGCCACCAGAAGATACCAAGTTTTTCCATTTTAAGAATTGATCCAATTTCATTGTTTTTTATACCCAAACATATTGATAAAGTAGGATGAATAGATAAATATATAATATCTTGAAACTAATACCACCACTCAGACCATATTCAAATAGGTTTATAAGGGGTTTTATGTGCATGCTAATTTACGTAGCTTGTTGGCCTTTGTTAGCTTATTTAGCTGGAAACATAATCCCAGCAATTGGATCTGGTGATATTTCAAAAGTTTCTAAAATAATAATTAATTCTTTATTTGTATTTTTAATTCAAAAAACTGCTCAATTTGGGCAGGATGTTTTCATTGCAAAACCATCATTAGAAATTAGTGAAGTAATGAGAGGAAATTTATTTAACAAAATTCAAAAAATAGAGATGAATTCTGTTGAAAAGATTTCTGCCGGAGATATCACATATAGACTTACAGAAGATGCAGATAGAGTAAGCGAAGTATTTTATAAAACAGCTCAGGATACTATTCCATGCACTCTACAGTTATTTGCAGTAATAATTTATATGTTTTATTTAGATTGGTCACTAACATTATCAACTTTTGTTTTAGCGCCATTGATTATTGTTTCAGTTAATAGTTTTGGAAGAAGAGTTTTATTGGCATCTGAAAAAAGTCAAGAATCAACAAGTAATTTAGCAAGTTTAATTGGTGAATCTATAAATGGAATGTCGACGATAAGAGCTTTTGCTGCGGAAAATTGGATTGAGAAAAGATTTAATAAAACATTAAGAGCGAATAAAAAAGCAAAATATAAAACATTAAAATTACTTGCGTTTCAACATCCAGTTGTTGGATTTGTTGAAGCATTTGGCATATTAGCAATATTAGGTTTAGGAGCAGCAAGAATTAACCTGGGCCTTCTAACAAGCGAAGAATTTAGTAGTTTCTTTGCTGCGATATTAATGCTTATTGATCCAATAAGCCATGTAAGTACAAATTTTAATGATTTTAAACAGGCAGAAGCATCAATAAAAAGGTTGGAAAATATAAATCTAGAACCTATTGAAAATGATGAAGAAAATTTAACAAGAATATCCAATTTCGAAGGCAAAATAAGCTTCAAGAAAGTATATTTCGCTTACAAAAGAGATAACCAAGTTCTTAAAAATATAAATTTAGAAATTACAAAAGGGGAAGTTACTGCTTTCGTTGGAGCCTCTGGAGCTGGTAAAAGCACAATGTTGGCTTTGATATTAAAATTTATAACTCCAAATAATGGAGACATTTTTATTGATGGTGATAATCTCAAATTATTGAATACAAAAGATATTAGAAAAAACATAGCCTTGGTACAACAACAGCCTTTTTTGTTCTCAGGAACAATTATTGATGTAATAAGAATGGGCAGAAATTTCACCAAAGAAGAAGTTATAGAATCAGCAAGAAAAGCAAACGCTCACAATTTCATTCAAAAGCTTCCTGAAAAATATGAAACTGAGATAACTGAAAGAGGATCAAATTTCTCAGGTGGTCAGATCCAGAGGATAGCAATTGCAAGAGCAATACTTGGGAACCCTTCAATTCTTCTTTTAGATGAGGCCACAAGCGCGTTAGATGCAGAATCAGAATCTGAAGTACAAAAAGGACTTAATAGAGCAATGAAAGATAGAACAGTAATTGTAATTGCTCACAGATTAGCCACTACTCAAGAGGCCCATAAAATAGTTGTTTTTGATAAAGGTGAAATTATTGAAGTTGGGAAACACATTGATTTAATAAGTAAACCTGGAATTTATAAAGAATTATGTGAAAAACAATTGATTAAAAAAATATAGTTCTACTTTATTTATTAAAAAAGTAAACCATGAGCGAAAAAACAAATGATTCTGCAAATCCAGTTTTAACCTTTGAAGGCAAAAAATATTTAATAAATGAACTTTCTCATGAAATAAAAGAATCTATAAAATTACTTCAAATAGCAGAGACACAACTTAAGATGCATCAAGATACTCTCAAATTACTTTCAATTAGTAGAAACTCGTGTGTTAATCAGTTAAGAGAAAAACTAGAAAACTTAGAATAAAATTTTAATAATTATGGATTTCTTGAAGAGAGTAAGTATTAATTTTATTGCATTGCAAAGCTTTAATCGCCTTAATGGCTGCCTTTGCTCCCGGAATAGTGGTAAAAGTTGGAATATTATATTCTAAAGCGGCACGTCTTAAATAAGCATCATCATGAAGAGCTTGCGAGCCAATTGGAGTATTAATTATTAATTGAACAAGTCCCGAACGAATTAGGTCCTCAATATTTGGTCTTCCTTCATGAACTTTTAGCACTTCTTCAACTTGAATTCCTAAATTAACCAAATATGAAGCTGTACCTTTTGTGGCGATTAATTTAAATCCTAAATTCAAAAGTTCTCTAGCAACTTCCTCAAGATTTTTTTTATCTAAATCATTTGTAGATAAAAAAGCAACTCCTTCTGAAGGAACACCATTACCTGCTGCCAATTCCGACTTGGCATAGGCAATTCCAAAATCTTTAGCTAAACCCATTACTTCTCCAGTAGATCGCATTTCAGGGCCAAGTAATGTATCAGACCCAGGAAATCTTTTAAAAGGTAAAACGGCCTCTTTTACTGCTTGATATTTTGGAGAAAATTCTTCTGTAAAATTAAGATCTTCTAATGTAAATCCCTGCATTAACTCAGTAGCTATTTTTGCAACTGGTTTACCTATGGCTTTTGAAACAAATGGAACTGTCCTGGATGCTCTTGGATTGGCTTCGAGAATAAATAATTTATTTTCTTGATTATTTGTATTTATTACTGCAAATTGCAAATTAATTAAACCAACAACATTTAATCTTTGTGCTATTAATTTAGTCCAGTTCTTTACATTTTCTATTGTGGATGTTGAAAGAGAAATGGATGGTAAGCAACAAGCCGAATCTCCTGAATGAATTCCTGCAGGTTCAACATGTTCCATTAGGCCAGCAATTACAACCGAACCCTCTGAATCGCATAAAGCATCAACATCTATCTCAATTGCATTATTCAAATATTGATCAAGAAGGATTGGATGATCAGGTGATACCTTAACTGCTTCAGAAATATATCTCGATAATTCATTCTCATCTTTAACAATTTCCATTGCCCTTCCACCTAAAACATAAGAAGGTCTTACAACCAAGGGGAATCCAATATTTTTTGCTACTATTTCTGCTTCATTTTGATTACGAGCAATACCGTTTAAAGGTTGTCTAATATTTAATTCTTCAAGAATTTTTGTAAATTCCTCTCTATTTTCTGCTAAATCGATAGATATTGGAGAAGTCCCAAGAATTTTTGTTCCGGTTCTGATCCCATCATTAGATTTAAGCCATTCAAACAAAGGTAATGATAATTTCAGTGGTGTTTGACCTCCAAATTGAACAATCAAACCATAAGGATTTTCAGCTTCTACTATGTTAAGCACATCCTCCAAAGTTACAGGCTCAAAATATAAAATATCGCTAGTATCATAATCAGTTGATACAGTTTCAGGATTACTATTAACCATTATTGTTTTATAGCCATTTTTAGAAGCTTGATATGATGCATGACAACAACAGTAATCAAATTCTATTCCCTGACCAATTCTGTTTGGACCTCCTCCTAAAATCATAATTTTTTTTGATTTACTATTTTCTGAAATCTCGCTATCAAAAATTTGAGAATTAAGATTAATGAAAGATTCTTCGTAAGTTGAATAATGATAAGGAGTTGAGGATGAGAATTCTGCTGAACAAGTATCAACAGTTTTATAAATTGGAATTATGTTAAGTTTTTTTCTATATCTTCTTACTTCAAAAAACTCAGAATTAGTTAACTTTGCTATCTGTTGATCTGAAAAGCCTAATTGTTTAGCATGTAACATCAAATCCCTATCTAGAGTATAAAGTTCCTTATCTTTCAAAAAATCATTTTCAAAATTAAAGATATTACGAAATTTTTCTATAAACCAAAGATCTATATTTGTAACTTCTTGAATGTAAGAATTAGTTTTCCCAAGCTGCATAGCTTTTTTAATTAGGAGAATTCTCTCGGATGTAGGATTTCTTAAACTATTTTTAATGTGACTCTCGTTTTTAAATTCAACTACTGAGTCACATTCCCATCCAAAAACTCCTACTTCTAATGATCTTAATGCTTTCTGAAATGATTCTTCAAAAGAACGACCTATTGCCATTGACTCACCAACAGATTTCATGGCCGTACTTAAAATATTAGAAGAGCCCTTAAACTTTTCAAAGGCAAATCTTGGAATCTTAGTAACTACGTAATCAATTGATGGCTCAAAACATGCAGGTGTTTTTTTTGTAATATCATTAATAATCTCATCAAGTGTATAGCCAACAGATAATAAAGCTGCAATCTTAGCTATGGGGAATCC
Source organism: Prochlorococcus sp. AG-347-K19 (assembly GCA_003281335.1). GTDB lineage: Bacteria > Cyanobacteriota > Cyanobacteriia > PCC-6307 > Cyanobiaceae > Prochlorococcus_A. The sequence goes on from QCCG01000006.1 coordinate 63,188, forward strand.
AGTTGCTTTACTTGCCAAAGCAGAGGATCTACTCACACGTGGATTCATTTCTATGACAATTACTTCTCCATTAGATGGATTTATTGCGAATTGAATATTACTCCCTCCTGTTTCAACTCCCACCTCTCTAATAATTTTCAATGACAAATCCCTTAATCTTTGATATTCCTTATCTGTTAAAGTTTGTGCTGGAGCCACAGTAATCGAATCTCCTGTGTGAACACCCATCGGGTCTAAATTTTCAATACTGCAAACTATTACTACATTGTCAGCAGTATCTCTCATTACTTCTAGTTCGAACTCCTTCCATCCAATTAGTGATTTTTCAATCAATATTTGATTACTTGGACTTTCCTCTAAACCAGATTTACACAATTCAACAAATTCTTCAAGGTTAAAAGCAATTCCACCTCCTACACCACCCAATGTAAATGCAGGCCTTATTATCAGGGGATAGGAACTAATTTTTTTTGATACCTTCATTGCATCATCCAAGTTAGATGCAATACCTGATGGGCAAACATTTACATTTATTTTCTCCATTGATTCTTTAAACAATTTTCTATCTTCAGCTTTATTAATAGCTTTTAAATCAGCACCAATTAATTCAATATTATTTCGTTTTAAAAAATTTGACTCTGATAATTTAACCGCAAGATTCAAAGCAGTTTGGCCGCCCATAGTGGGAAGAATCGCATCAGGTTTTTCTCTTAAAATAATCTGAGAAACAATTTCAGGAGTTAATGGTTCAATATATGTTCTGTTAGCGATCTCAGGATCAGTCATTATTGAAGCTGGATTTGAATTTATCAAGACGATTTCGTAACCAGCATTTCTTAAAGCCTTGCAAGCTTGAGTGCCAGAGTAATCAAATTCACATGCTTGTCCTATAACAATCGGTCCAGAACCTAGTATAAGAATTTTTTTAAGATCACCTCTTTGAGGCATAATTTAAAAATACACTTATCTTATGCTACTTATAAATCATCAGATGTTAATCAAGTTACTTGAAAAACAACATTTGTTTCTATAGTATTGAAAGAAATTAATTTTTTATGAGCGAACTTCAGCGACTTAAAAGTTTGTTGCCTCCAGAAAATGAAAGTTGGGTATTTGTTGAAGCTGCTGCGGCTATAGATCCACCATTAATAACACTTGAGGAAATCGGTCGTGATGAAGTAGAAATTCAAATAGATTTAGATGAATGGGATAATTTTGCTATTGATCACAGAAATCTATTATTTTGGCACGAGGTTGGGAAAATTCAAAATGATGCAATTCCCAGAGATGGATGGGAAATGGCAGCTCTTGCCATAGGACTTGGAGGGGCAATAGGAGAGTTATGGGTTCAAGATGGGTTACTTTTATTACTTGCACTTGGTTTATCAAGTTTTGCAGGATATAGATTATATTTAAAAAATAATTCTGAAAAAAAGCTTCAAGATGCAATTTATGCAGATGAAAGAGCTATTGATCTTGCTTGTAGATTTGGATACAGCATTCCAAATGCTTATAAAAGTCTTGGAGGAGCATTAAAAGAGTTAATTGAGAAGACACGAAAAAAGAAAAAAAGAAGTTTCTTTGAAGATAGATTAGATGCCTTAAGAAAAAGTGCAGAAAAAGCAAGATCAGAATTATCTCAGCAAGAAGGCTCAGAAAAATCAGTTTCAAGTGAAAATGTTTATGGACAATAAAAGTTTGGTTTTAATAGCAGCCAAAGCATGTGATGAAAAAAAGGCAAGAGACATAAAACTTATAAAAATTGACAAAGTATCATTTATAAGTGAATGGATTTTAATTGCAGAAGGATTATCTGATGTACAGGTTAGATCTATAACTAACTCTGTAGAGGGAGAACTTAGAGAAAAGGCTAAAGTTGAACCTATACGAAAAGAAGGGATTAACGAAGCGAAATGGGCTTTACTCGATTATGGTGATTTGATAGTAAATATTTTTCAACCAGAAATAAGAAAATATTATGACCTTGAATCATTCTGGAGTAATGGAGATAATCTTTTATTTCCATAATTTTATTTTATGAATCAATCTAGATGTCCTGTCCCTAGAGAGCAGCAACCTACAAATGAATTTATAGAATTATCAAAATCTAAAATATTTTCTTGGCCAAAAACAAAAAAGTCACTAATTCTTATATTGATAAAGTTCTGGGTAGGAGCTTTTGTTTTATTTCTTGTTATTTCTTCAGGTAGTGTATATTTCAAAACGTCCCTTTTAAAATATATTCTGTTAAGTTTTTTTAGCAGCTTATCAATACCTCTTTTAATTTCAATAAGATTATATCTAGGTTGGAATCATATATTTAATAGATTAATATCTGAAAAAGTTGAATACGAGGAGTCTGGTTGGTATGACGGTCAAGTATGGGAAAAGCCAATAGTTTTGAAAGAAAAAGAATCACTTATTGCCTCAATCGAGGTAAAACCTATTTTAAAAAATTTAATTCAAATTTTTTCTATTATTTCAGTGTTAGCTTTGTCTGGTATTTTGATTTTTCAATATAACAATTTCTAAATGAGTTCTAATTTCAAAAATCTCTACACTTCTAACAATCCTCCCTTGCAAGCAACATTAATGAGAGGATCAAATATTGAGTCGATCCACAAGATTCATGCTGTTATTACTGATAAAAAAGGAAGGGTTTTAATGTGCGCAGGAAATCCAGAATATAAAAGTTTCATAAGGTCAGCACTAAAACCTTTTCAAGCAATACCTTTCGTTAGTAGTGGAGCCTCATCAAAATTCAATAATGAATCAAAATCAATTGCTTTAGCATGCGGGTCACATAGTGGATCAAAACTTCATTCAAGGGAAGCATTCAAAATTTTGTGGGAATATGACATTGACATTAAAAATCTTAAGTGCCCAAAATCAAAGACAAGTCCATTAGAACATAATTGCTCCGGTAAACATGCTGCTTTTTTAGCTACATGCAAAAAAATGAATTGGCCATTAGATAGTTACTTAAAAGGGGATCATCCTCTTCAAATAGAAATATTCAGAATTGTTTCTGAATTACTTAAAATTCCGGCATCTGAAATAAACGCAGAACGTGATGATTGTGGTGCACCTACTCTTTATTTAAAATTATTAGAAATGTCGAGGTTATATTCACTTCTGAGCAGTTCCGAAAATGCTGAATTAGAACAAATCAGTAGGGCTATGACAATAAACCCAATAATGATAAGTGATAACAATAAATTTGATACAGAAATAATTAAAGCTTCCCATGGGAATGTTATAGGTAAAGGTGGAGCCGAGGGAATACAGTGTCTATGTAAAGTAAATGAAGGTATAGGTTTAGCTTTAAAAGTAGAAGACGGTTCAAAAAGAGCAAAGCATGCTGTTAGTCTTCACTTACTAAAACAGTTAGAGTGGATATCTGACCTAAGAATTCAAGACATCGAAGAAAAGGTGTTTAATTTTCCTGAAGGAGTGCGACTTGAAGTTAAAGGTAAAGTAAAATTCCAAGAATCCTAAAAAACAGGAAAAATAACCCTTTCAGATGTATGCTATGTATATGTCGCGGGGTAGAGCAGTCTGGTAGCTCGTCGGGCTCATAACCCGAAGGTCGGAAGTTCAAATCTCCCCCCCGCCACCATTTAGAAGCAGCTTCAAAGCTGCTTTTTTTAGTATTTGCAGTAGTTACAGCAATAATAAAAAATAAAGATTATAACGTCTTAACTAAAAAGAGTTTATAAAAAATTATTTGAGATCTTTTTGAATAGAGAATTTCAAGTCGACCCTAACTAATAGGCCAGTAATGATAAAAAGTATTCCAATGTATGAATTCAATGATAGGTCCAAAATATTAAATTAATTATCAAATAAATATTAACTCAAAAATCATTTCTATTAAATACGTCAATAAAAAAGAATTAAAAAAATATGAATTTTCAATATTCACTTCTAAACATGTAAATTAATAAACTAGAGTAAAATTTAAATAATTTCAAAAATATATGCAGAATTTTTTACAGCGTGATTTAGGTTCAAGCATGTTATCAACAGCTATCATTTTAGGTTGGCTAGGTCTGTTTTTTGTATTTTTAAGAGTATTAACAATTTCAATAAAGAGAATTCTTGAAGTTGTTTTCAAAAAATCGTAATTATTGAAATAAATCAAAAATTCTGAATTAATCGCAAAAATCCTTTATCACTAAGTATAATAACCTAAAAAAATGTCAATTTTAGATAAGGTTAAGATAGGAAATTCTGTTCAAATTAACCTAGAACTATCTAAGGATAGACTAACCAAAGAAACTATTGACGCTATAAGTGTTTCTTCCTTGGGTAAAATAAGTGATTTCAGAATAACTGATGGTAAAGGTATTGGAGTTGTCTTGAAATTATCTAATGGGAAAGAGCATTGGTTTTTTGAGGATGAAATTGATCTTCTCGACGAAAATGGTAAAGTAATTAAAAAAAATAATGATAAAAAAGAGAATAGTAATTTTATATTTGATTTTTTAAGAGAATTAAATTATGAAAATAAAAATAAGGTAAGTGAGTTGCTTAATCCAATTAACTTTTTTATCTGGCTAGTTGTATCGTTTAAAGATATTTTTTAATTGGTTAAAAATTTTCTAAAATAAAAATAATCTTACAATTAATTTAAATATAAAATTTCAGTAATTAAAAATTTAAATGGTACAAAATATTATCGATGTAAGAAATTTATCTAAGTCATTTGATATATCTTCCAAAGAACCAGGCTTAAAAGGAACAATTAAACATTTTTTTAGAAGACAAACAAAAAGTTTAAAAGTTATAAAAGATATAAGTTTTAAAATTAAAGAAGGAGAAATAGTAGGTTTTCTAGGTGCTAATGGAGCTGGGAAAACAACTATATTAAAAATGCTTTGTGGCTTAATTTATCCAAGTGAAGGAGAGATTTTGGTTTCAGGCTACTTACCTTTCAGGAGAAAAGAAAATTTCCTAAAGAAAATCACCTTAATAATGGGGCAAAAGCAACAGCTTATTTGGGATCTACCACCAATTGAATCATTCTATTTGAATGCGTCAATATATGACTTAGATAAGTTCGAAGCTAAAAAAAGAATTAAAAAACTATCGGAAATGCTTGAAATTGATGAAGAGCTATTCATACCTGTTAGAAAACTTTCACTAGGTCAGCGAATGAAATCAGAATTACTAGCAGCTTTGATACATCAACCAAATATTCTATTTTTAGACGAACCGACACTTGGATTAGATATTAATGCACAGAGAAATTTAAGAAAATTCCTTCAAAAATATAACAAGGAAACTAATGCAACGATATGCCTAACCAGTCATTACATGAAAGATATTACATCGTTATGCAAGAGAGTTATATGTGTGCACGAAGGGGCGATATCTTATGATGGAAAACTTGACCTATTATTAAAAAAACTTTCTCCTGTTAAAGAAATATTATTAGTTTGTCGCTCAGAAGAGGATGCAATTAAATTAGAAAATTCCGGTTTTACTGTTAAAAATAAAATAAAGAATGAAATCACTATAAAAATTGAAAATAACTCTATTACCTCTTCACTCAAATCTATACTTAATAATTTTGATATTGAAGACCTTTTTATAAATGAACCGCCTATAGATGAAGTTATTGGAAAGGTATTAATTAAAAAAGAATATGAAATCTAATCTGATTAAACGTAAAATCTTCACCTTATTAAAAGTCCAATATTCAAACATGTTGGAATATAGGGTAGAAATTGCATTATGGGCAATTTCAGGAATTATTCCTTTTTTCATGTTAAACATTTGGACAAGTAATAATCTAAATGAATCCATAAACATTAGTGATGTTATGCTTTCTAGGTATTTCTTATGTGCTTTTTTTGTAAGACAGTTTTCTGTAGTTTGGGTTGTATTTAGTTTTGAAGAGGATTCTCTTATGGGGAAAATATCTCCGTATTTAATACAACCTTTAAATCCATTTTTCAGATATTTTGCACAGCATCTTGCTGAACAAATAACAAGATTTCCTTTCGCTCTGATAATAGCATTTTTCTTTTTTATTTTTAATCCAGAAAGTATATGGATACCAAATTTTGGTATTTTACTCTTATCGATAGTATCTACTTTCTTATCCTTCTTGATTCAATTTTTAATTCAGTCAATTGTTGCATGTCTATGTTTCTGGACAGAGAAAGCATCATCGATAGAAAGATTGTTATTTATTCCAACTTTATTTCTCTCAGGACTTTTAGCACCAGTAGTTTCATTTCCAGTATATGTTAAATCTTGGATTTATTTGACTCCTTTTCCATATCTAATTGATTTCCCTGCGAACTTGTTGTCAGGTAATGAAACGAATATTAGTGGAGGCTTAGGTATGCAAATTTTATGGATTATTTTACTTTTCCCATTATTTAAGAAAATCTGGTCTGAAGGAACGAAAAAATATACAGCAATGGGGTCATGAATTTAAGAAAATATCTCAAAGTTTATAAAAAATTCTTACATACTTCTTTAGCTTCTGAATTGGAGTATAAGGCAAATATATTAGTT
>QCCG01000007.1 GCA_003281335.1 Prochlorococcus sp. AG-347-K19
ACACAACATTTTTTACAAGCTATATTCTTTATTCTTTTTCTGTAAAAAAATTTCTCACCACAACGTTGACAAGTTCCTATATATTTTAATTCTCTCCTTTCTATAGGAAATGAGTGCCTTACAGCAATTTGAAAATTCTTTTCTTTTGAATTAATTTCATGCATCTTTTCTAGGAAATTTGGACCATGTATCTCATTTTTCTTTAATATCCTATCTACCCATGCATGAATCATTTCATGACATAAAGTACTGTTTATTTCACTAGTGGATAATTTACTTAAGATAGGTTTCGATAAGATAATTTCAGAATCTATAAAACCATTAATACGTTTTCTTTTATAAAAACCAGCAGTAGTTTTTAATCTATTATCACTCCATCTGACTTTTACTAAAGGGTGATTATTAACCGTTAAAGAATTTTCAAAATATTGGTTATTAAATGTATGAAATAAGGGTAAAAGAGGAATTACAGGCATTATGGATTAAAATTTAGTATTATTTTGACAAAAAAAGCCATCAAAAACGATTTCTTTTCTTAAAGTATTAAAAAATCAAATTAACATGGATGCAACACTAGTTAAAGATATTGGAATTAAAGCATTATTAGTTGGCGGAGCTGTACTAGTTTCTTTTTGGACTTTTAATGCAGTCAAATTAGTTATAAGTGCCAGAGGAATTAATCCTTTAGTAAGAAAGTTTTTTGATCAAATAGCTGCTGGCAGAATTGATGCAGCTTATGGTTTGACTACAAAAACTTATAAAACTCATGTAAAACGACAAGACTTTCTTAAATTTTTAGCTAGTTTAAACCTCAATAAATACAGAAATTTAAAATCAGGAAGACCTAGAGTCCAAGAAGATCAAATCATAATAACTTTGAATTTAAAATCAGAAGACAAACAAGATGAGCTCCCATTAGATTTCACTTTTGCAAAAACTGACAATGATTGGAAAATAGAAAGAATAGCTAAAGTGAACTAATAATTTCTCGTGAGGCAAAAAGAATTGTTTAAAGAAGAAATAATACATCAATTAGAATTACACCCAAGCAGATTAGATAAAGAAAAAATCATCTCAGAAGCAATGGAAGAAGGTCTAGATGATTTTTTTGAAGGTATACGAATGGCACTTGATCCATTGGTAACGTTTGGTGTAAAAATTGTCCCTGAGAAAGAGACTGAAAAAAGTCAAAATTTTTTATGGAAAGATTTTAGAAAATTAGCCAATAAGCTTATTCAAAGAGAACTTACTGGTCACGCTGCTCGCGATGCAATTCTTACGGCTATGGAATCTGCAAAAAAAGAAGAGTGGAATGGATTTTATAGACGAGTTTTAATTAAAGATCTTAGATGTGGTGTATCTGAAAAAACAATCAACAAGATAGCAAAAAAATTTCCCAAATATGCTATTCCTATTTTTTCTTGTCCCTTAGCTCATGACAGTGCAAATCATGAAAAAAAAATGATAGGAAAAAAGCAAATTGAAATTAAATTAGATGGTGTACGCGTCTTAACTATTATTAGACAAAATAAAGTAGAAATGTTTTCTCGTAATGGGAAACAATTCCATAATTTTGGTCATATTATCTCAGAAATTGAAAAAGCCTTAAAAGAAGACCCAGCACCTTATGACTTAGTACTAGATGGTGAAGTGATGAGCGCTAACTTTCAAGATTTAATGAAACAGGTACATAGAAAAGATGGCAAACAAACCAAAGACGCAGTTCTCCACTTATTTGACTTATGTCCCCTTGAAAACTTTCAAAAAGGGAGATGGAACACTAGTCAAACAAAAAGAAGTTTATTAGTAAAAGAATGGGTAGCAAAACATTCTATGCTTCTAAAACATATACAAACACTTGAATGGGAAAATGTAGATCTCGACACTATTGAAGGACAAAAAAGATTTGTAGAGCTGAATAAATCTGCTGTGGAAGGTGGGTATGAAGGAGTAATGATTAAAGATCCTGATGCTATATATGAATGTAAAAGAACACACAGTTGGTTAAAAGCAAAGCCTTTCATTGAAGTCACTTTAAAAGTTGTATCGGTTGAGGAAGGTACAGGTCGCAACAAAGGGAGACTGGGAGCAATCCTGGTAGAGGGAGAAGATGATGGGTATGAATACAGTCTTAGTTGCGGGAGCGGATTTAGTGATATCCAACGTGAAGAATATTGGTCAAAACGTAATCATCTAGTTGGTCAACTTGTAGAAATCAGAGCTGATGCAAAAACCAAGTCAAAAGATGCAGTGGCTTTTAGTCTGAGGTTTCCTAGATTTAAATGCTTTAGAGGATTTAAAGATGAAGAAAAAGTTTAAATTTTAAAAAATATTCAACAAAGTAGTCAAAGAAAAATGTGGTTTTTAAATAAAAAAAATAAAAATCTTGGCTATAAAATATAAGGATATTTATCAGGACTTTCTGAGAGACTTATGACGAAAAAAACAGTTTTCAACTTCATAAAAACACCTTGTGGACAAGCAAAATATATCGAATTAGAAGCCAACAAAACTTTACTAGGTAAATTAAGGCTTTTGTGCTTTATCTTAATTGCATCAATTAGAGATTTGAATATTAAAGAGTAAATTCTTAAGATTTTTCAAAATATTCTCTAGAGTATTTAGCTGAGAAATATACAACTAAAAAAGTTGAAATAATTCCAATGCTAGTAATATATAAATTATTTGGTGATTGCGCATTTTTTAACTCCTGAATACTTTTTGCCAAACTACCTATTGAACAATAAAGAAAAGTTCCTGGAATTATTCCAAGAAGACCAAGAGCAAAATCTCTAAATTTAACATTATTCAAACCATAAAAATAATTAAGAATACTGAAGGGAAATATCGGTGATATTCTCGTTAAAAAAATTAACTTAAATCCGCCTTTTTCTACTACTTTTTCAATGACACTTAATTTTGGATAACGACTAAAAAGGTTTTTAAACTTTTTTGCAAAAAAACTTTTTGATACAAAAAAAGCAACTGATGCTCCTATGGAAGCGGAAATGAAAACGACAACTGATCCTAAATATGAGCCATATAAAAAACCTGATAATAAAGATAACCAAGAGGCTGGAAGTATTAATAAAACAATTAATATATAAATACAAACAAACGAAAAAATCCCAAAACTAGTATTAAAAAAAAAAGATAAATTATAAATATTTTCAAGAAATATATTCATTCTCAATTCAAAAGTTCAAGTTTTTTTGTAATTCTTTCCTTTTGTAGCGAACCTTCATTTAATTTAAATTTGCATTCTTCAACAATATCTTTTGGAGCCTTATCAACGAAATTCTTATTTGATAATCTTTTATTTAAATTTTCTAATTCAATAGTCACCTTTTTTAAATCCTTGTTTAACCTTTCCTTTAATGCATCTATATTTACAAAATCCTGAAAAGGTAAGTAAACCTCTAAATCACTAATTATCCCGGAAAAAGATTTAGCAAACTCTTTTTTATCAACTGCATTAGTTTTAAAAATAAATAGTTCAGAAGATTTAGTTAAAGTTTGAATATCATCAACTAAAGTTTTTAAAAAATCAATCAATTCATCATTGTCTGAAATTAAATATACAGGAACTTTTTCTGATGGCTTTAGACCTAATTCTGCTCTCAAATTTCTAATCAGCCTAATAATTTCAAAGAGTTGCTGAAAGGAATTATCTAGCTTATTATCAACAAATTGATTTTCGTGAATTGGCCATTTTTGAAGAGATAATAATTCATTATCTGGTTTTAGTTGCAGCACATGCCAAAGTTCCTCAGTTATGTGCGGCATAAAAGGATGAATCATTACCAAAATATCATTGAGCACTTTTATTAAAACTTTTTCAGATATTTTTCTATTTTTAGTCTCTTTATTATTAAACCTTTGTTTAGCAAATTCTACATACCAGTCACAAAAATCATTCCACGTAAATTCATACAGAAGTTTCGCAGATTCTCCCAATTTATATTCTTTCAACAAAGCAGCGACTTTTCTATTTACCTGATTCAATTTCGATAAGATCCACTTATCACATAACTCTAAAGAAGTTTCATCACTCTCATTAAGCGAATAATTATTATTAGAAGTTTTATTAATTAACACAAATTTAGTTGCATTCCATAATTTATTCGCAAAATTTCTTGAAGCTTCAACAGTTGAAGACGTATCTTTTTTCCTATCAAAATCAAGCCGGATATCTTGTCCAGCTCCTGCAACTTCTCGAATTAAAGCAAATCGTAGAGCATCAGAACCATATTTATCTATTAATAATATTGGATCAATACCATTACCTGAACTTTTACTCATTTTTTTATTGTTTTCGTCTCGAACTAGACCATGAATATAAACATCCTTAAAAGGAATATTATTTGTAAAAGTATTCCCCATCATTGTCATTCTTGCCACCCAGAAGAAAATAATATCGAAACCAGTAACAAGAACACTATTTGGATACCATTTTTTAAAATCCGGATCATTTGTATTTGGCCAACCAAGGGTTGAGAAAGGCCATAAACCACTTGAAAACCATGTATCCAAAACATCTTTATCACGAACCAATTTAATATTTAATCCAAATTTTTTATTAGCTTCGATTAAGGCATCCTTTTCATTTCTTGCAACAATATATGGAGTATTTTGTTCTATTGAGTCTTGAGATTCATCTAAAACATACCAGGCTGGTATTTGGTGCCCCCACCACAATTGCCGACTGATACACCAATCATTAATATTATCTAACCAATCCTTATAAACTTTCTCCCAGCGTGAAGGAATAAACGATGGTTTTTTAGAATCAATTTCATTAAGACATCCTTTTGATATATCATCCATTTTCAAAAACCATTGTGTTGACAATAAAGGTTCAATTGGCACCTTACCTCTATCAGAAAAAGGAACAGTATGTTTATAATCCTCTATCTTTGTCAAAAGGCCTAATTTATCTAATTCTTTGATAATTTTCTTTCTAGCCTCATATCTATCTAAATTTTGAAAAATACCTGCATTAATATTTAAAGTTCCATCTTTGTTCATTACATTAATCTGTTTTAAATTATGCCTTTTTCCTATTGCAAAATCATTTGGATCATGGGCTGGAGTAACCTTCACACAACCCGTACCAAAATCTTTATCAACATGTGAATCAGCGATAATAGGTATTTCTCTGTCAACAAAAGGAACTTTTACCTTGACACCAATAAATTCTTTATATCTATCATCATCAGGATTAACTGCCACAGCAGTATCACCCAAAAGAGTTTCTGGTCTTGTTGTTGCAACTTCTAAGTACTTATCTAACTGTTCACCACTTTCAGAAATTAAAGGGTATTTAAAATGCCATAAATGACCATTTACTTCTTGCATTTCAACTTCAAGATCACTTACGGCAGATTGAGATTCAGGGCACCAATTAACCAAATATTCGCCTCTATAAATTAAATTCTTTTTATAGAGAATATTAAAAGCCTCAATAACTGCTTCATTTAATTTTTGATCAAGAGTAAATCTTTCTCTAGTCCAGTCAACTGAATATCCTATCCTTTTTAATTGAGAAACTATTCTTCCACCACTTTGTTCTTTCCAGTTCCATGCTCTTTTAAGAAATTCATCTCTTCCAATATCCTCGCTTTTTTTGCCTTCACTTTTTAATTGTTTTTCGAGAATAGTTTGAACAGCTATTGAAGCATGATCAGTTCCCGGTAAACACAAAACATTCTTACCTAAAAGCCTTTGAAAACGTACGACAACATCTATCAAAGCCGTATTAAATGCATGCCCCATATGCAAAGATCCAGTTACATTTGGTGGCGGAATAACAACACAAAAAGGCTCCCCATCATCCTCAGGGTTAGGACTAAACGCCTTTAAACTTTCCCATTTTTCTTGCCACTTTTTCTCTACTTCAAAAGGTGAATAATTCTCTAAAGATAATTGATCATTCATCTCTGTCATGTGCAAATTTTATTTCAATAAACTTTTTGTTTATTTTATCTTGAGAGCAGCTAATTATTGAAAATAATATTAGTTTGCAAAAAAGACTCATCCATTCTACAAAAGTTTGAAACCAGAACCACAAGAACAACGTTTTGCATTTTTTGGTGTTGAAATAAGAAATCCACCACCGCTCAAATCACCGTAATAATCTAATTTTAAATCTTTCAGTAAATTAAACTTTTTTACATCCGCGTATAAAGTTACTCCTTCTGTTCTTGAAACAGGGGATCCATTACATGTACCTGGCCTTAATTTAATATGCATCCATCCTTCGGAACAATTTTTATCCTCTACCAAATCAATCGACATTTCTCCTGGAGAACCTCCAAAAGAAGCTTGCCTAGATAGTTCTGAAGCAGCTCTTTGACTGATTGAAAGATTGACGATCTCAGTCATTAGAAAAATAATAAATGGGCGATCCAGGGTTCGAACCAGGGACATCCTGCTTGTAAGGCAGGCGCTCTACCGCTGAGCTAATCGCCCTCATAATAGATCATTCTAATAGATGAAGTTGAAAAATTTATACTAAGTATTTAAATATTTCATGATTGAGGCAAAATTTAATTAATAAAATATATCCTATGTCCTCAAAAAATAGATATAAATTGGAAAACAATTCCGATTTAGAGACTATAAATAGTTTTAAAATCTTAATATCTAATATCAAAGCATTAAAAGACAAAACTTGGGGCTGCCCATGGCAGAAAATACAGTCACATGTATCGTTGATACCATTTTTGTATGAAGAAAGTAATGAATTTATAGATGCGATATATGAAAAAAATTCGGATAACATATGTGAGGAGTTAGGAGATCTTTTATTACAAGTAATGCTTCATGCTGAAATCAGTTACGAAGAAAAAGAATTTACACTTAATGATGTTATAAAAAATCTAAACAAGAAAATTATTCATAGACATCCATATATTTTTAACAAAAAAGAAAAAGTATCATTAAAAAAATCACAACAGATTTGGGTAAAAATAAAAAATTTAGAAAAAGAAGCACCTCATATGAAATCTTCAATTAGTAGAAATTTAAATTTAAAAATTAAAAATTTACCGCCAACGGTTGGAACAGATAAAATCACAAATATTGTTAAAGAACATGGTTTCAAGTGGGAAAGTACTGATGAGATTTTTAAAAAGCTAGAAGAAGAGATTAATGAATTAAAGGAAGCAATTAAAAGTAAAAATGATTCAGAGATAAAAAATGAATTTGGGGATATTTACTTTACCCTTCTTAATCTCTCAAACTTTTTAAAGATTAATCCTGAATCAGCTCTTCAAAAAACTAATATAAAATTTTTAGACAGATTTTCAATCGTCGAAGAGCATGCAGGAGATAATATTAAAAAACAAACTCCTAAAGACTTTCAACGGCTTTGGCAAATAGCCAAACAGAAACTGGCGGGAAAAATTCCTAAAAGCAAATGAAAAATATTTCAACATGGTTAGATGAATATCATAAAGGCTCAAGATTCGGCCTAAATGGGAAAATTCTAATTAAAAAAACCTCAAAATATCAAGAAATTATTGTTATTGAAAATGAATATTATGGTAAAGCATTAATGTTAGATGGTTGCTGGATGACATCATTAAAAGACGAGAAATATTATCATGAGTGTCTTGTGCATCCTGCATTAAGTAGCATTGACGAAAAATCCAATATACTAATTATTGGCGGTGGTGACGGTGGTACTGTAAGAGAATGCTTTAAATATTCTCAAATATCAAAAATTGATCTAGTAGAAATTGATGAGGAGGTAATCAAAATATCTAAAAAATTTCTAAAAGAAATTGGAGGCAAAGCATGGAATGACAAAAGATTAGAAATATATATTGATGATGGCGTTAAATGGGTAAAAAAAACAAGAGATAATTTTTACGACGTTATATTTATAGATTGTTCAGATCCCTCAGAATTTTCAAATTTATTATTTTCAGATTCTTTTTATAAAGAATGCAAAAGAATACTTTCACCAAAAGGGATATTAGCAACGCAAAGCGAATCTCCTGAATCCTTCAAAAATATTCACATAAATATTTTGAAAACCCTAAAAAATATATTTAAAGTTTCTGAAACTATGTATTCCTTTGTACCTATATATCCAAGCGGGATTTGGAGTTGGACATTTGCTTCTTCAGAAGATCTAAATTTATCAAAGCAAAATTATGATGAAGTCGTAAAAATAGAAAAAGGATGTGAAATTTGGAATTTAAATTTTCAAAATGCAGCATTCAAAATGATGCCAAATAAAATTGTAAAAGAACTAGATTCATAAGATGACAAAAAATTTATTTGATAACGAAAATGCAATTTATATGGGAGCAAAAAGAAGTCCCAAGAATTGCTCAATTGGTATATTTGGAGTTAATTATGACGGGACATGTTCGTTTAAACCAGGAGCAAGATTTGGTCCAGAAGCAATAAGACAAGTCAGTGCTTGTTTAGAAACATATTGTCCAAAAATAAAAAAAGACTTAGAGGATATTATGTATGTTGATTTTGGGTCAATACTAATTGATAAAAATGACTCAAAGTCCGTTATTGAATCGGTTAAATCAGCAACAAATTTTTTAATTAGTAAACGCCTTAGTCCTATTATGCTTGGAGGCGAACACTCTATTACGAGAGGTGCTATTGAAGCATTAGTAAAAAAATATCCAGATTTGATATTGGTTCAACTTGATGCTCATGCAGATTTAAGAGAATCATATATAGGGAATGAACATAGTCATGCTTGTACTATGAAAAGATGCTTAGAAGTGCTACCTGAAAAAAAAATTTTGCAAGTAGGAATTAGAAGTGGAACTAAAGAAGAATTTGAAATTATGCATAACAACAACCAATTAGTTAACTTTTGTCCAGGCGGAAATGCAAATGAGTTAAAACAAGCTCTTTTACCTTACGCAAATTCTCCAATCTATTTAACAATTGATTTAGATTGGTTTGATCCAAGTTTGCTAGCAGGGACAGGCACTCCGGAACCGGGAGGATTTTTTTGGAATGATTTTGAAGAAATACTGAAAACTTTAAAAGACATTAGAATTGTGGCTTCAGATATTGTGGAATTATCTCCAGAAATCGATAAAAGCGGAGTAAGTAGCATAGTTGCAGCCAAAGTACTTAGAAGCTTAATTTTGTCATTAGAAAATATGCAATAAAAAATTTCTAAACTACAGTGTAAAAATACTAAATAAAAACTAAATATTTCATGGATTTGCTAAAAAGTCCTCTTTATTCAAAATATGTTGAATCCAATGCAAAATTAGTGGATTTTGCAGGTTGGGAAATGCCCATATCATTTTCAGGATTAATTAAAGAGCATGAATCAGTTAGATCTTCAGCAGGATTGTTTGATATTTCTCATATGGGTGTGATTTCTATCAAGGGAATCAATCCAAAGGATTATATTCAAAAACTTTTTCCTACTAATTTATACTCCTTTGCTGAAGGGCAGGGACTTTATACAGTAATGCTCAATGATAAAGGAGGAATAATAGATGACTTAATAATTTATGACCTTGGTATACAAGAAAATGACATATCAGAATTATTGTTAATAGTTAATGCAAGTAGATATGCAGAAGATTTTCAGTGGATAAAAAATAATTTAAATATGTCTGAAATTTCGATAACAAACTTTAAAAAAGACAAAGTACTTTTAGCACTACAGGGAAAAAACTCATTCGATTTATTTGAAGAATGGATTGAATCATCGATCTCACATATCCCTAACTTTGGATGCGAATATAAGATTTTTGAACATATTTCGCCTAAAGAAAAAATTTTCTTTTCAAAGACAGGCTATACGGGGGAAAATGGTCTAGAAATACTTTTATCTAAAAAAGCAGCAATTAATTTATGGGATTTCTCACTTTCCAAAAATGTTACACCCTGTGGTTTAGGAGCTAGAGATACTCTCAGACTTGAAGCAGGCATGCATCTTTATGGTCAAGACATAAATGAAGAAACTTCACCATATGAAGCAGGGTTAGGCTGGCTAGTAAATCTAGAAAATAATCACGATTTCTTTGGAAGAAGATTTCTCGAAGAGCAGTCAAGATTAGGTATTCAAAAAAAGTTAGTTGGTCTCTCTATAGAAGGGAAAGCAATAGGAAGAAAAGGTTGCGCAGTTCTTAAAGGTGAAGAAAACATTGGGACTATCACGAGCGGTAGTTGGTCTCCAACTAAACAACAAGCTATAGCTTTTGCATACATCAATACTTCGCATGCCTTTATAAATAATGAAGTTCAAATATCAATAAGAGGCAAAAAATTCAAAGGGGTAATAACAAAGAGAGCGTTTTATAAAAAAAATTATTAACTAAATTTACCCTTAAAGAATTATTATAAGTTATTGATAAATAAATCATACTTAGATGAGAAACAAAATTTGCAAAGAACTCAATAATACAGATATTGGCAAATTAGTTAATTTATGCGGATGGGTAGATAGAAGAAGAGATCACGGTGGGGTAATTTTTATTGACTTAAGAGACCATAGTGGATTTCTACAAATAACAATTAACCCCGATGATGGTGCAGATCTATTTAAACAGGCAGAAACTCTAAGAAATGAAACAGTAATAATGGTCAGCGGAATTATTAATGAAAGGCCAAAAGATTCAATAAATAAAAATTTAAGTACTGGAGAGTTAGAGCTTAAAGTTAAAGATTTGCAAATTCTCAACCAAATTAAAAAAAACCTACCTTTTCCAGTATCTATACATGATTATGAAAATACAAAAGAGGAACTCAGATTAAAATATAGATACCTTGATTTAAGAAGAGGCAAATTACTAGAAAATTTAAAAACAAGACATAAAATTATTAAAGTTGCTAGAGAATTTCTTGATAATTTTGGATTTACAGAAGTAGAGACTCCATTACTTACAAAATCAACTCCAGAAGGCGCTCGCGATTTTCTTGTTCCTGCTCGTCTTTCAAATGGAGAATTTTTTGCTCTACCTCAATCCCCACAACTATTTAAACAACTTTTAATGGTGGGAGGCTTAGATAAGTATTATCAAATCGCAAAATGTTTCCGTGATGAAGACTTAAGGGCAGATAGACAGCCAGAGTTTACGCAATTAGATATTGAAATGAGCTTTATTAGTGAAGAAGAAATAATCTCTTTTAATGAAAGTCTTATAAAAAAAATATGGAAAGTAGTATTAAATATTGATTTTGATAATGCTTTTCCAAGAATGTCATGGCAAGCAGCAATGGATAATTACGGCACTGATAGACCAGACACTAGATATCAAATGTTATTAAAAGATTTAGGAGAAGTATTAGGTGATATTGGCTTTAATATTTTCACCAAGGCTATTAAGTCTGGAGGTTCTATAAAATCCATAACAGTCAAAGGAGGTAATTTAAGTATTAGCAACGTAAGAATTAAACCCGGAGGTGATATCTTCCAAGTAGCTCAAGATGCAGGAGCTGGTGGTTTGGCCTTTATAAGAGTCAAAGGGGATGAGCTTGAGACTATTGGGGCAATTAAAAATAATCTAAATGAAGAGCATATAGCTGATATTTTAAGAATCACTGAAGCACAAGATGGAGACTTAATCCTCTTGGGTGCTGGAGATAAAAAAATTGTCAACCAGTCATTAGATAGAGTGAGACAATACATCGCAAAAGACTTAAATCTCATAGATAAAAGTAAATGGAATTTCTTATGGGTAACTGATTTCCCGATGTTTGAGAGAAATGAAGAGGAAAATAGATATGAGGCTTTACATCATCCTTTTTGTTCTCCAAAAAATATAAAATCTAAAGATCCTGAAAACTTGCAAAAAGAAATCGAGGACTCTATAGCAAATGCTTATGACTTAGTTCTTAACGGCTTGGAATTGGGAGGTGGCTCTTTACGTATTCATGAAGCAAACTTGCAAAGAGAGGTTTTGAAAACGGTAGGACTTACTGCTAAAGAGATTAATGAAAAATTTGGATTTTTAATAGAAGCCTTAGAAATGGGTGCTCCTCCTCATGGTGGAATAGCATTTGGATTAGATCGTATTACCATGCTTATCATAGGTGCAGATTCAATCAGAGAAACAATAGCGTTTCCAAAAAATCAACAAGCAAAATGTCTTCTTACAAATGCACCTTCAAATGTCTCTGAATCACAATTAAAAGAATTAGATATTGAAATAACAATTGATGAATAAGAATATATATGGATGTTCTAAAAGTTTTTTGTTTAAATAAAATATAAGGAGGCTGTGCTTAATTAAAAATATTTAATGTCAAAATTTGTATTTGTCACCGGAGGAGTAGTTTCTAGCATTGGTAAAGGAATTGTAGCTGCAAGCTTAGGAAGGTTATTAAAGTCTAGAGGATATAGTGTTTCAATATTAAAACTAGATCCCTATCTCAATGTTGATCCAGGCACAATGAGCCCTTTCCAACATGGAGAAGTTTTTGTAACCGAAGATGGCGCTGAAACCGATTTAGATTTAGGTCACTATGAAAGATTTACTGATACTGCAATGACTAGGCTAAATAGTGTAACAACGGGATCTATTTATCAAGCAGTTATTAATAAAGAAAGAAGAGGTAATTATAACGGTGGAACTGTGCAAGTAATACCTCACATAACAGGAGAAATTAGAGAAAGGATTCATAGAGTAGCCGCTAACAGCAATGCAGACATTATTATTACTGAAATTGGTGGAACAGTTGGTGATATTGAATCTCTACCTTTTTTAGAGGCAATAAGAGAATTCAAAAATGATGTCAATAGGAACGATGTTGCATACATACACGTAACATTACTTCCTTACATCAAAACCTCTGGCGAAATAAAAACTAAACCAACACAACATTCAGTGAAAGAATTAAGATCAATTGGAATTCAGCCAGATTTACTCGTATGCCGAAGTGATAAATCTATCAATGAAGCTCTTAAAAAAAAGCTTAGTGGTTTTTGCGGTGTCAGTATCAACTCTGTAATTGAAGCTTTAGACGCAGACAGTATTTATTCTGTGCCTCTTTCTTTAAAAAAAGAAGGTTTATGCAAAGAAACCCTGAAGTATTTAGACCTTGAAGATAAAAAATGTGATTTGAAAAATTGGGAGCAACTAATACACAACCTAAGAAATCCTGGAGATCCAATAAAAGTTGCCCTTGTAGGCAAATATATTGAACTTGGAGATGCATATTTATCCGTTGTTGAAGCTTTAAGACATGCATGCATTGAACAAAAAGCTTTATTAGATTTACATTGGGTAAGTGCTGAAATGATAGAAAAAAATTCAGCAGAAACTTATTTAAATGAAGTTGATGCAATTGTTGTACCCGGGGGATTTGGCAATAGAGGAGTCAATGGAAAAATTTCGGCTATAAAGTTCGCAAGAGAAAATAATATTCCCTTTTTAGGTTTGTGCCTTGGTATGCAATGTGCAGTTATAGAATGGGCCAGGAATGTAGCTAATCTTCCAGATGCATCTAGTTCAGAACTAGACCCAAACACTCCAAATCCAGTGATACATTTATTACCAGAACAGGAAGATGTAGTTGATTTAGGTGGGACAATGAGACTTGGAGTTTATCCATGTAGATTGACAAGAAATACAACTGGAAAAAACTTATATGATGAAGATGTTATTTATGAGAGACATCGCCATAGATACGAATTTAATAATTACTACAAACAAAGTTTTTTAGATTCTGGATACAAAATTAGTGGCACTTCACCAGATGGCAGATTAGTTGAGTTAATTGAGCTAGAAAATCATCCTTACTTCTTAGCCTGTCAATATCATCCTGAGTTTTTATCACGACCTGGCAAACCTCATCCTTTATTTAAAGGATTAATAAAAGCTTCTCAAGATAAGTTAACTCAATCAAATTAATATTCTTTATTTTTTTGAATGAAAATGACAAATTTTTTACCCTTAGTCGAACAATTTCATTCATTACAAGGTGAAGGTTATCACGCTGGGAAAAGTGCTTTTTTTGTAAGATTAGCCGGATGTAAAGTTGGATGTTCGTGGTGCGATACGAAGAATTCATGGGACGAGAAAAAACACCCTTCTATATCAATTGAAAAAATAATAGATCGCATAAAAATTGCCAGAAAAAAAGGAGCATCTTTTTGCGTTATTACAGGTGGAGAACCTTTACAACATAACTTGGATAATTTTTGCAATGCCATAAAAAACATGACAATAGGAGAAGAACAAAACTCAATGAAAATACATATCGAGACAAGTGGAGTTAATCCGATATCAGGTAGTTATGACTGGATTACTTTATCTCCTAAAAGACACTCACCTCCAAAAAATTATTTTTTAAAAAACTGTAATGAAATCAAAATAATCATAAATGAAATAGAAGATATTGAATTTGCTATTCAAATAAAAAAAGAAACTTTAAAACAATATCAACTTTCAACAAGCAAAGATGGCTTAAAAAAAGAAGAAAAAATTTTTTATTTACAGCCAGCATGGAATAATGCAAATGGTTTTTCTCTTGCTATTGATTTCGTAAAAAATAACCCCGATTGGAAATTGAGCCTTCAAACTCACAAATACTTAAAAATTAAATAAAATCATATGAACCTTAAAAATAAATCGATAGTAGTATTATTATCTGGAGGTTTAGATTCTTCTACAGTTACAGGTATCGCAAAAAAATCCGAAGCTAAAATTTTTGGCCTTTCATTTGACTACGGCCAACGCCATAAAAAAGAATTAAATTCTGCATCAATAATTGCAAAACACTTTGATATCGAAGAATTTAAAATTATTAAACTTGATTTATCTTTATGGGGTGGCTCTTCATTAACTGATACTCATAAAAATCTTCCAATAGAAGGAGTACAAACTAATAAAATACCTAATACTTATGTTCCTGGGAGAAATACAATATTTATTTCCGTTGCACTAAGTTATGCCGAAGCAATAGATGCTGATTTTATAGGATTAGGAGTTAATGCACTGGATTATTCTGGTTATCCTGATTGCAGACCTGACTACATTAAAAAATTTCAGGAATTAGCAGGTTTAGCAAATAAAAGAGGAAGAGAAAATAACCCAATAAAACTTTGGACACCACTATTAGATCTAAATAAAGTAGAAATTATTAAATTAGCTTTTGATAATCATGTCCCTTTAGATAAAACATGGAGTTGTTATTCAGGAAATTCAAAACCATGCGGTAAATGCGATAGCTGCAGAATTAGAAATGCCGCTTATGAAAAATGGCTCAATAATAATAAAAAATGAAAATAAAAAAAATAATTCTAGAAAAATGGATAGATCCAGCCCTGATTACGCATCATTTAACAAAAAAATTCGGAGATAAAGGATTAGCTTGGCTAGACAGTGATGGTAAAGAAAATGGGGAATGGTCAATAATAGGAATTAAACCTAAAGAAATAATTCAATCAAGAGATATCCATAACTTAGATAAAACGAATAATCCATTTAACAATTTAAGAAATATTGAAAAAGGATTTTGGATCGGATGGTTAAGTTATGAAGCTGGAGTATACATAGAACCAAAAAACCCATGGCGACAATCTGATATGGCAACTTTATGGATTGCTTCATATGATCCAATCATTAAATGTAATCTTAAAAAAAAAGAAATAATTATAGAAGGCACAAACTCATCTGAACTGATGAATTATAAAAATATAATCAACAATATAAAAACTATTGAAGAAGAAAACAATATAAAAACAAATTTGAATTTTGATTTTTCAAAAATAAATTTGGACGAAATGTCTGAAAAATTTCAGAAAAATATTTTAAAATTGAAAAAATTAATTTCTCTAGGAGATTTATTTCAAGCAAACCTAACAACTAAATGCGAAATTGAATCCTCTCAAAACTATTATCCTCTAGATATCTATTTAAAAATAAGGAGGAAATTAAGAGCTCCCTTTGGAGGAATAATAATAAATAATAATGATAATTATACAGAGGCGGTATTATCTACCTCGCCAGAAAGATTTATAAAAATAGATAATAAAAATTTTGTAGAATCAAGACCTATCAAAGGAACTAGATCCAGAGATAAGGATTTAAATCAAGACGCACTTAATGCTATCGATTTAATAACGAACGAAAAAGATAGAGCCGAAAATATTATGATAGTTGACCTAATAAGAAATGATTTAAGTAAAGTTTGCGAAACAGGAAGTATTATGGTGCCAGAAATATTAAAACTTGAAAGTTACTTAAAAGTTCATCATCTAACTTCAGTAATTAGAGGCAAATTAAAAAAAGACAAAGACTGGATTGAATTACTAAAAGCTTGTTGGCCTGGGGGCTCTATAACTGGAGCACCTAAATTAAGATCTTGCCAGAGACTTTTTGAATTAGAAAAATTTGAACGCGGACCATACTGTGGCTCATTTTTGAAGCTTGACTGGAATGGAGAGTTTGACAGCAATATACTAATAAGATCATTTTTCATTAAAAACAAAAAAATCAATATATATGCTGGTTGCGGAATAGTTGTTGACTCTAATCCTGAAGAGGAAACTAATGAACTAAAGTGGAAACTTTTACCATTAATTGATTCACTAAAATGATTGAAACATTAGGCTGGCACAAGGATCAATGGTTAGATATTAATAAAATATTGATTGCTGCTAATAATAGAGGATTAAAATTTGCTGATGGTATATTTGAAACCATTTTGATAAAGGAAAACAAACCTATTCTTTTTGATGAACATCTAAAGAGGTTAGAAAAAAGTAGCAAAATTTTAAATATTAATCTCAAAATAAATAAATTAACTTTAAGACAACTTATTAATGATGGAATTAGAAAGTTATCGCTTAAGAATGATCAATTTGCTTCGGTAAGAATAAACTATAGTCGAGGAACTAATGAAGGCCGAACACTGACAATTGATAGCACTTCAAAGACAAAAGATTTAGATAATTTATGGCTTGAGTTCTATAGAATCAAACCGAATTTTAATCCGATAAGCGTTTTTATTAGTCAACAAGAAAAAATAAATGAATTCAGTCTTATAAGTAAATGCAAAACATTTTCATATAATCAGGCAATACAAGTTTTGACAGAAGCCAATAAAAAATCATTTGATGATTCTATCCTTTTGAATACGTCAGGTGAACTTTGTTGTGGAAGTACATTTAATCTTCTAATTAACAGAAATAACCAGTGGATAACTCCTAGAAAAGAGAGCGGCTGTTTAGAAGGGATTATGGTTTCTAAAGCTTTAAAATTGAAAATTGTAAAAGAAGAATTAATTCCTCCAGAATTTCAAAATGATGACATAATAGTTGCAATTAATAGCTTATCTTGCAGACAAATTAATCAAGTTAATGATTTAAAGCTTAAACCTAAATTCGATCCAATTTACTTTTGGGATTTATTATATAGTTGAACTTTATTAATATCTGGTAAATAGACATCAGATACTTTAGTTATATTGTTATTAACCTTAAATTCAACAATTTTTCCAATAATGATAATTGATGGAGCTAAAAATTTTTTATCTTTGATTTTATCTGGAAGATTATCTAATTTCTCTATTAAACATTTTTGATTTTTTAACGTAGCTTCTTGAATAACAGCGCATTTAGTACTCTTATCTAAGCCCCCTAAAATTAATTCCTTTACAATAAATTCAATATTTTTTATACCCATAAAAATTACCAAGCTATCTGATGATTTAGCTAAATCTCTCCAATTCACTGTCTTTTTTTCCTTATCTACACGCTCATGTCCAGTGACAAAAGTTACGGAACTCGCAGCATCTCTATGGGTTAGTGGAATACCAAAATATGTGGGGGCAGCTATCCCGGAAGTAATACCAGGAACAATTTCAACTGAAATTCCATTTTTTTCTAAAATCGATACCTCTTCACCACCTCTAGAAAAAACGAATGGATCTCCCCCTTTAAGCCTTACAACATTTTTGCCTTCTTTTGCTAATTTCAAAATAAGATCATTAGTTTCAGCCTGAGGTACAGAACACTTCCCAGCTCTTTTGCCTACATGAAAAATTTCTGTATTTTTTCCTGCCTCTTTTGTTATTTCATCAGGGATTAAAGCATCATGAACTAATGCATCGCAATTTTTTATTAGGCGTAAAGCTTTAAGAGTCAAAAGCTCAGGGTCACCAGGACCTGCTCCAACTAAATAAACAATGCCAGGCACAATAATCTCCATTAACAAGTATGGTAGTAAAAGTTAATTGCAATGAAGGTAAATATTGTGAAAGAAAGTTTATTAAAACAAAATAAAAAATTTACTCTCCTTAGTGCGTTTATCACTCTATTAAATGATCGTTTAAGTGAAAGCATACTGTTACCCATATTACCCTCTTTTGTTTTACTTTTTGACTCTAGAGCAAGTACATATGGTTTATTATCATGCACTTACCAATTAGCTCAATTTACAGCTTCTCCTTTTATAGGACTTATGAGTGATAGATATGGAAGAAGACCTGTCACTCTTTTTTGTATTACTGGTTCAGTAATAGGAATATCAATATTATCTTTTACAGTTCTTTTTAATTGGACAAATTCAATAGCCACTATCCCGTTATTTTTATTATTTTTAGCGAGACTTATTGACGGTTTAAGTGGGGGGACTGCAGCTACTGCAACAACAATTCTTGCAGATATTTCAAGCCCTGAAAAAAGAGCAAAAACATTTGGTCTTATTGGTGTAGCTTTTGGCTTAAGTTTTTTCTTAGGTAATATTTTTGTTGTAATTTTTGCAAGAAATACAAATAATAATTTTATTATTCCAGTTTTGATAGCCTCAATCATTCCAATAATAAATTTTCTCCTTGTATTTTTTTACTTACCAGAAACCAAGCCTAATAGTGAAATAAATAAATCAAAAACTGCTTTAAAAAACCCTTTAAAATCTCTATTTACAGTTTTCAAAGAAGAAAAAATTAAAAAATTATCATTAGCTTTTTTTATTTACTTTATTGCTTTTACTGGATTGACTAATATCCTTATATTTTTCCTCCAAGAATCTTTAAATTGGACGACCAAAGCATCAAGCGGAACTCTTGTAGTGGTAGGAATCATTGCGATTATCGTTCAGGGAGGATTAATTGGGCCTCTGGTAAAGCAATTTGGCGAAATGCGATTAACACTTATCGGATCAGGCTTTATTCTTGTGGCGTGTTTTCTTTTAATAACTGCTCCAAAAGAAAATGCGATAATTAATATTTATTCAGCTGTTTCATTTTTAGCCGTTGGGGCAGGATTAATTACGCCCACATTAAGAGCACTAATATCGAAGAAATTAGACAACGATAAACAAGGCTCAATTCTAAGTAACCTTCAGGGTCTGCAGAGTCTTGGAGGGGTTTTAGGAATTGCAATGGCAGGAAGGGTTTATGATAGTTTTGGTCCTAAATCACCTTTTATAGCTGGTTCCGTTATCTTACTTTTCATGATATACCTTATTGCAGAGGGTAAAAATAATAATTCTTTAAACAATCAAATTTCAAATTAATCTTAATGAAAAGCCAGGCTGATGTTTTTATTAATAGAGAATTAAGTTGGATTGAATTCAATAAAAGAGTACTACTAACTGGTTTTGAAAAGGAGTACAAAATCCTAGATAAAGTAAAATTTTGTTCAATTTTTAGTAATAATCTTGATGAATTTTTCATGGTAAGGGTAGCTTCATTAAAAGCTCAAGTTGAAGCAGGAATTACTAAAAAAAGCATTGATGGATTAACCCCTAAAGAGCAATTAACAAAAATCAACAAAGAAGTAAAAAAATTAACTAGTCTTCAAGAAAACTTTGTAAATGATGAATTAAGTAATGATTTAAAAGAAGAAGGTGTAATTTTAAAGAAATATAAGGATCTAACTGAAAATCAAAGAAATTGGTGCAATAACTATTTTACTTCATCTATTTTCCCGTTATTAACTCCATTAGTTGTTGATCCAGCACATCCATTTCCTTTTATAAGTAATTTAAGTCTAAATTTAGCAGCTCTAATTAGGGATGGGGAAGATTCTAAAAATCAGTTTGTCAGAGTAAAAATACCAACAAAAAATATAAATAGATTTATACAAATTCCGAATGAAATTATTCAACAAGGTGATGCAAATACATTTTTTTTCATAAGTGTTGAAGATTTAATTGGGAATAATATAAATACTTTATTTAACGGAATGGAATGTATAAATTACTCTTTTTTTAGAGTCACAAGAGATGCAGATTTAGAATTAAAAGAACTTGAAGCTGATGATCTTCTTTTGGCAGTTGAACAAAGTTTGCAAAAGAGAAGATTAGGTGGAGACGTAGTTAGATTAGAAGTTGAATCGGATATGCCAGAAAATATTCTGAAATTACTAATTGAAAGTATCTCAATACAAAAAGAGTATATTTACTTTTGCAAAAGTTTTTTAGGCCTTGACGATTTAAATCAGCTTACAAAAATTAATAGAGATGATTTAAAAGAAAATCTACTAATTGGGAAAACTCACCTACAATTAAAAAGTTTAGATTTACCTTCAAATAAAAACCACAATTCTATTTTTAATATACTTAGAAAAAAAAATATTCTGCTTCATCATCCGTACGACTTATTTAAAACTTCAGTGGAAGAATTTATAAACAACGCGGCTAATGATCCACTTGTAATGGCTATAAAAATTACGCTATATAGAGTGTCTAAGGATTCGCCTATCATCGCAGCATTAATGAGAGCTGCAGAGAACGGAAAAGAAGTAATGACTCTTGTTGAACTAAAAGCAAGATTTGATGAAGACAATAATATTCAATGGGCAAAACAACTTGAACAAGCTGGAATTCATGTTGTATATGGAATTATAGGATTTAAAACACATACAAAAATAGCTTTAGTAGTAAGAAAAGAAAAAGGACGATTAAGGAATTACTTCCATATTGGAACAGGAAATTATAACTCTAATACTTCAAAGTTTTATACAGATTTAGGATTACTTTCAACTGATCCTGATATTGCATCTGATTTACTTGAATTATTTAACTACTTATCAGGTTTTTCTAAACAAAAAAGTTATCAAAAGTTATTAGTCTCTCCCACATCGATGAGAGAGAAATTTATATTTCTGATAAATAGAGAAATTAAAAATGCTGAGGAAGGCAAAAAAGCAGAAATAATTGCAAAAATGAATTCTTTAGTAGACCCAGAAATAATTAAACTTCTTTATTTGGCTTCAAACTCAGGTGTAAAAATTAGCTTAATCATAAGAGGTATTTGTTGCTTATATCCCCAAAGAAAAAATTTAAGTGAAAATATTAAAGTCATAAGCATTATTGGCCACTTTCTTGAACACTCAAGAATTTTTTGGTTTTGTAATAACGGTAATAATGAGGTTTTTATTGGGAGTGCTGATTGGATGAGACGGAATCTTGATAGAAGAATAGAAGCTGTTACTCCAATAGAGGATTATGAATTGAAATCTAAAATATACTCACTTTTGCAAACCTACATCAAAGATGATTACTTTTCTTGGATAATGAAGGAAGATGGTTCTTATTCGAAATATAAATTAGATTCATCGAAAAATCGTTCGCAAATAGACCTCATAGAAAAATAAAATTAATATTGATTTTTACAACATTTAAAAAAATACTTAATATTTTAATTTTTTTTTATTTTTTATAAAATCAGCTCATATCAATCGATTTCAAGATATAGGCATTAAAAAATAATTTTTTGTCTTTAAAATTTCAACGTAAAAGTAGTTTTTATTTCAATTTCAGTGCTAGCTTTTTAAAAAATCCATTATTTAGGAGGCCAGGGTGATGGGGATCCCTCTGGAATCTGCAAAAAGCTCTTCAAATAATAATTTTGATGAGCCAAGATTACCAAACACTGCGGGAAAGTCTCGCAAATCAAAATCCAGTCTTACGTCAAAACAGAGCCAAAAAAAATCTGGCAGACTCGCTTCAGATTCTATTGGCTATTACTTAAGTAGCATTGGTAGAGTACCTCTTTTGACTCCAGCAGAGGAAATAGAGTTAGCTCATCATGTTCAAAACATGAAAAAGTTGCTGCAAATTCCTGAAACTGATAGAACCCAACAAAATCTTTATCAGATTAAGATTGGCAAAAGATCAAGAGACAGAATGATGGCAGCTAATCTAAGGCTCGTTGTCTCGGTTGCAAAAAAATACCAAAACCAAGGGCTTGAATTATTAGATCTTGTCCAGGAAGGTGCGATTGGCCTTGAAAGAGCTGTAGATAAATTTGATCCTGCTATGGGATATAAATTCTCAACTTATGCTTACTGGTGGATTAGACAAGGAATGACAAGGGCTATTGATAATAGTGCAAGAACAATCCGTTTGCCTATTCACATAAGTGAAAAACTGTCCAAAATGAGAAGAGTCTCTAGAGAATTATCACATAAATTTGGCAGACAACCTACAAGATTGGAAATGGCAACTGAGATGGGAATTGATCAAAAAGATTTAGAAGATTTAATTTCTCAAAGTGCTCCTTGCGCCTCCCTAGATGCACATGCAAGAGGGGAAGAAGACAGAAGTACTCTTGGTGAACTCATACCTGATCCAAACTGTGAAGAGCCCATGGAGGGTATGGATAGAACTATTCAAAAAGAGCATTTAGGAACTTGGCTTTCTCAATTAAATGAAAGAGAGCAAAAAATCATGAAGCTCAGATTTGGGCTAGATGGTGAAGAACCATTAACACTCGCAGAAATAGGAAGACAAATTAATGTTTCACGAGAAAGAGTAAGGCAACTAGAGGCTAAAGCAATATTAAAGCTTCGAGTAATGACAACTCATCAAAAAGCAGCTTAACCAAATTGATAAAATTTACTGTAATTTTATTATATTTATTTTCAATTTTTTTAATATCAATAGTTTTTAAAAAGTATAATGAAGATAGCAAAGAAATCGTCAGAAAAATAATACATATTGGAATAGGACCTTTAATACCAATTACTCAATTTTTAAAAATTGATCAAAACTCTGCCCTAATTTTTACAGGAATTGTTTCATTAATTGTTTTCATCAATTACAACTATAAATTATTTCCAACAATTGAGGATGTTGAGAGAAAAAGTTATGGGACATTATTTTATTGTCTAAGTTTATTTATTTTGATTTATCTTTTCTGGGATAAAGATCCATATGCACTAATTAGTGGATTTTTCATAATGA
Source organism: Prochlorococcus sp. AG-347-K19 (assembly GCA_003281335.1). Lineage (GTDB taxonomy): Bacteria > Cyanobacteriota > Cyanobacteriia > PCC-6307 > Cyanobiaceae > Prochlorococcus_A. The sequence goes on from QCCG01000007.1 coordinate 23,142, forward strand.
CTTTTGGTGATGGATTAGCTGGATTAATAGGAAAAAGCTTTAACTCAAAGAGTTGGATTTTTTTAAAACAAAAAAAATCTTTATATGGAACCATAACTATGTTTTTAACAAGTTTGATAGTAGTTTGCTCAATAGGATATGCCCAGCAAAATAGTTTAAATTTAAATTATTTAACAATAGCTTTTATTGCGACTTTGCTAGAACAATTTAGTGTTCTAGGAATAGATAATTTTATTGTTCCAATCTCTTCAGCATTATTTTTTAATTTTTTTATAACTAGCTAAGTGAATCGTATAAAATAGCGATTAATTCTTTTGTTGTTTCTATATCTATACATGCATCTGTAATGCTTCTGCCAAACTGGAGATCTTCTTTTTTTAAAAGTTTTTGATTTCCTTCCTTCAAATGACTTTCAAGCATAACTCCTAAAATATTTTTTTCACCATTACTAATTTGAGAAGCTACATTTTTTAGCACTTCCGACTGTTTTCGGAAATCTTTATTGGAATTTCCATGACTACAATCAATCATCACTTTATGGGGAAGATTACACTGCCTCAATTCGGCTGAAATTCTTTGTATATGATCACTTTCGAAATTTGGGCCTTTTGAACCGCCCCTCAAAACTATATGTCCATCTGGATTTCCTGTAGTATTAACTATAGAAGCCATTCCATTTTCATTTACACCTAAGAAGTGATGGGATTTTGAAGCTGACTGCATTGCATTAATTGCAGTAGTAAAAGAACCATCCGTTCCATTTTTAAAGCCTATAGGCATTGATAATCCTGATGCCATTTCTCTATGAGTTTGACTTTCTGTAGTCCGCGCACCTATGGCTGTCCAACTTATCAAATCGGCAATGTATTGAGGAACAATTGGATCTAGTAATTCTGTAGCAGAAGGTATGCCACGAGTTGCTAAATATGAAAGCAAACTTCTTGCCCTTCTTAAACCAGTATTAATATCATAAGAATCATCTAGATGAGGATCATTTATCAAACCCTTCCAACCAATAGTTGTTCTTGGTTTTTCAAAATATACTCTCATGATTATTTCTAATTTATCTTTATACATTTCTCGAAATTTTTGAATATATTTTGAATATTCCTTTGCCGCCTCAAGATCATGAATTGAACATGGACCCACAATGACTAAAAGCTTCTGATCATTATGATGCAAAATATTTTGTATCGATCTTCTTGTTTTAGATACTGTATTAGCAGAGTCGTGATCTAAAGGTATATCATTATGTAATCTGCTTGGAGGTATTAATGGACGTGTTTCAAGAACATGTAAATCTGATGTCTTTTCTAAAGCTGAATTATTTGATGATGTCGTCATTGATTAATTAAGAAGTTTGAATATTTAAAAAAGCATTTATGAATACTCTCCTTTTCAATATTAAAAATAACAATAGATTAGGCATTAAACCTTACTAATGAAGAATTTGGAAACATTGCTAAAAGATTATGCAGATCACGTAGCTGAAAGAGCTGCTAAAGGTATACCTCCTTTACCTTTAAATGCTGAACAAACAAATAGTATTACAAAATTATTAGAACAAGATAGTACTTACGATTCATCTTATTTACTTGATTTACTAATAAATCGAGTACCCCCAGGAGTTGATGAGGCTGCTTACATAAAAGCAAGCTGGCTTACGGCTATTGTTAATTCCGAAAAATATTGCAAATCAATTAATCCCGAAAAAGCAATTGAAATACTAGGAACAATGATAGGCGGATACAATGTAAATTCTTTGGTTGAAATACTTAAAGGAAAAAATAGTTTTCTCGCAAAAAAAGCGGCAGAAGTTTTAAAAAATATTATTCTTGTTTACGACTCGGCTAATGAAATTTACGAATTATCTCAAAATAATACTTATGCAAAAGAAGTTGTAAATAGTTGGGCAAATGCAGAATGGTTCATAAATAAAAAGGTTCTGGAGAAAGAGATTACTTGTTTAGTATTTAAAGTTGACGGTGAGACAAACACAGACGACTTATCTCCAGCTGTACATGCAACAACACGCCCGGATATTCCAATGCATGCATTAGCTATGTTGGAATTTAAAAAACCTGATGGACTAAAGATTCTTGATAATTTAAAAAAACAAAATTTACCAATAGCTTATGTTGGAGATGTTGTAGGAACAGGGAGTTCTAGAAAATCTGCTATTAATTCACTCATTTGGCATATAGGAGAAGATATCCCTTTTGTTCCCAACAAAAAAACAGGTGGAATAATAATTGGCAGCAAAATAGCCCCAATTTTCTTCAATACTGCACAAGATTCAGGAGCTTTACCTATAGAAGCTGACGTATCTCAAATGAAAACAGGAGATGCTATTAAAATATATCCCTATAAAGGCATTATTAAAAAAATTGAAAAAGATTCAAATACTGAAGAATTAATAAGCGAATTCGAGTTGTATCCATCAACTCTTACTGATGAGATTCAAGCTGGCGGAAGAATTAATCTTATGATTGGAAGATCTCTTACGGACAAAATTAGAAACAAATTAGATTATCAACCAAGTGAAATATTTACTAGACCACAAAATCCAACCGAAAGTAGTGCAGGTTTTACTCAAGCTCAAAAAATAGTAGGCAAAGCATGCGGTTTAGATGGAGTTAGGCCAGGAATGACCTGTGAGCCAATTATGACCACAGTTGGTAGTCAAGATACTACTGGGCCAATGACTAGAGATGAATTAAAAGAATTAGCTTGTTTAGGATTTACTGCAGATTTAGTGATGCAAAGTTTTTGTCATACAGCTGCATATCCTAAACCAGTAGATCTACTTACCCATAAAGAATTACCTGATTTTATATCTCAAAGAGGTGGAGTAGCTCTTAAGCCTGGAGACGGCATCATTCATAGCTGGCTTAACAGAATGCTTCTGCCTGATACTGTTGGCACAGGTGGAGATAGTCATACAAGATTTCCTCTTGGCATTTCGTTTCCCGGAGGCTCAGGCATTGTTGCATTTGCCGCTGCAATAGGATCAATGCCATTAAATATGCCGGAATCTGTGCTGGTTAAATTTAAGGGAGAATTGTTACCAGGAATTACTCTTAGAGATTTAGTTAATGCAATCCCTCTCTTCGCAATTAAAAAAGGACTATTAACTGTTAAGAAAGAAAATAAGAAAAATATATTCAACGGGAAAATTATGGAAATTGAGGGATTACCAAACCTAAAACTTGAACAAGCTTTTGAACTTACTGATGCTACTGCAGAACGCTCATGCGCTGGTAGCACAATACTTTTATCCCAAGAAACTGTTCAAGAATATTTAAAAAGCAATATTTGCCTGCTAGAAAAAATGATCGAGAGCAATTATGAAGATTCAAAATCGATTTCAAGAAGAATAAATGATATGAAAAATTGGTTAAAAAAACCATCATTAATTCAACCAGATTCAAACGCTCAGTATGAAGAAATCATTGAAATTGATTTAGCAAAAGTAACACAACCTATAGTTGCTTGCCCTAATGATCCAGATAATGTAAAAGAAATCACTGATGTTGCAAATGCAAATATTGACGAGGTTTTTATAGGTTCTTGCATGACAAATATTGGTCATTACAGGGCAGCTGCAAAAGTTCTTGAAGGAGTACAAAATTTAAAAGCTAAATTATGGATTTGTCCACCAACAAAGATGGATGAAGAAACTCTAAAAGCTGAAGGCTACTATAAAATATTTGAAGATTGTGGTGCAAGATTAGAGTTGCCAGGCTGTTCTTTATGTATGGGAAATCAAGCTAGAGTTGATGAAGGTTCTGTAGTATTTTCTACAAGTACAAGAAATTTTGACAATAGACTTGGCAAGAATGCACAAGTATTTTTAGGGAGTGCAGAATTGGCAGCAGTTTGTGCACTCCTTGGAAAAATACCTGAAATAGAAGAATATCAGGATATTACTAAAAATAAAATTAATCCATATTCAGATGAACTTTATCGCTATCTTCAATTTGATGAAATACACGATTTCAGCTTGACAAAGTAATCATGGAACATGCCAAACTTTATAAAAGATAATATTCAAAAAACAAGTAATAATTCTTCTCGTAGCATCAAAAAATTATTAAAACAAAGATCTCTAGTTGTTGCATTTTCACTCTTATTAACGGGTCTAGGGGCTTCAATTACAAGCATATCTTTTAAAACTGGAATCTATTTTATTAATAATTGGAGATTAGCATTATTAGACCAATTCCCATCTATTGCAGTCTTACCTATTTTTGGTGCTCTTGGAGGAGCTATTGCAGGATATTTGATCAAAAATATAGCACCTGCCGCAAAAGGTTCAGGTGTGAGTCAAATCATGGGTTTCTTAAGACATAAAAAAGTTCCAATGAATTTAAAAGTAGGATTAGTAAAGCTCATATCAGGAATTATTGCGATTGGTAGTGGATTCCCTTTGGGTCCAGAAGGTCCATCAGTTCAAATGGGAGGATCCGTAGCTTGGCAAATGGCCAAGTGGCTCAAAGCTCCTACAGCTTTCAGAAGAGTAATAGTAGCAGCAGGTGGTGGTGCTGGAATAGCTGCAGTATTTAGCGCTCCATTAGGAGGGTTTATCTATGCAATAGAGGAGTTATTAAACTCTGCTAGACCAGTAATTTTATTATTAGTTGTAATTACAACTTTTATTGCAGATTCATCTGCTGATATTATTCAAGCCATGGGTTTAGATCCTAAAGCAGGAGGCTTTGATTTTAACCTTGGATTTTTAATTCAAAAAGAATATGACCCATCAGTTTTTTTCTTACCCGTAGATTTTATTTACTTAGTTTTACTAGGAATAATTATTGGGATATTTGCAGAATTGTACAGCAGATATGTTTTGTTAATGCAAAATCTTGGGAAAAGGTGGTATAAAAATAAATTTGTTTTAAAGATGAGTATCTGTGGACTTATTTTAGGAAGTATCTACTCTTTTTTACCCAGTACATTTCATAATTTAGATGAATTACAGAAAATAATAGCTGAACAAAATACAAGTATTGGAATTGCTTTATTAGCAGTTTTAGTACTATTTATCACGACAGGTTTAGCTGCAGCATCCGGAGCTCCTGGAGGTTTATTCTATCCAATGCTGACTTTAGGAGGTTCAATCGGACTAATAATGGGGAGCTGGGTAGAAATTGCTACAGGGCATGCACCAAGTACATACATTTTTGCGGGGATGGGAGCTTTCGTAGCAGGATGTTCGAGAACACCAATAACAGCAATGTTTTTAGCTTTTGCTTTAACAAAAAATTTATTAATAATGAAACCTGTTTTAATCAGCTGCATTGCCAGTTTCTTGATAGCAAGAGCCTTTAATGAAGAATCAATTTATGAAAGACAAATACAAATTGAATTAGAAGACTAAGGAAATATCTTCAATCAAAAACAGCAGTTTTGCTGTTATAAACAAATACTTGATGATTCAGATGCAATCTAACTGCTCTTGCTAAAGCTATTCTTTCAATATCTCTCCCTTTTCTAATCAAATCATCAACTTCATCCCTATGACTTACATTAACTGTACATTGCTCAATTATCGGGCCTTCATCAAGATCTTCAGTAACATAGTGAGCAGTAGCACCGATTAATTTAACACCTCTCTTCCATGCTCGATGATATGGTTGCCCGCCCTTAAATGCAGGTAAGAAAGAATGGTGAATATTTATTATTGAAGAAAACTTTTTTAAAAAAGAGTCACTCAAAATTTGCATATATTTTGCTAATACAACAAGATCAATTTCATATTCTTTTAGTAAATTTAAAAATTGATCTTCAACAATAGATTTATCAGTTTTAAAGGTTTCAATATGGACAAATTTTGCATTAAAGTCATTTGCAATATTTTCAAGATCAGAATGATTTGAAATTATTAAAGGGACTTTCATTTTGAGTTCTCCATTTCTTACTCTCCAAAGTAAATCAATCAAACAATGATTTTGTTTACTCACGAAAATAGCAACATTTGGAATTTCATCAGAATAATTTACGTTAAATTTTCCATTTACTTCATCTGCAATTTTTTCAAATTCTTTATAAATTTCATCTCTATTAAAAAATTCATTGTTACTATTCCATTCAATTCGACTGAGAAATAAACCCGCATCTTGATCTGTATGATGATCAGAATGTTTTATGTTGCCACCGTAATTTGAAATCCAACTTGTAAGTAAACTTACAAGACCAGGACGATCGGGACAAACAATTTTGAATATAATTGAAGGATGTTCCAAAAATCTTTAACTATTAAGTCAAATAAGAAAGCATACCTAATATATCAATGAAAAGCTTAAAAGAAAATTTTCAAAAAGCAAATATAGTAATTATTGGATCAGGGATTGTTGGAAAATTTAACGCCTTAGAATTATCAGAATTAGGTTCCCAAGTAACGATAATAGATCCAGCTCAACATCAAAATAGTAGTAATGCAGCTTTAGGCTTACTAATGGGTAATATGTATCAAAAAAGAAGAGGTAGGAGCTGGGATCTCAGGAAACAAAGCATTGAATTATGGCCAAAATGGATTACATTCCTACAAAAATTTAATTGTGAATTAAATATCGAAAAACCATTAATACAACTAACTACTGATGTAGAAAAGTTTAAAAAATTAGAGAAATTTGTTTATGAAAATAATGATCAAAACTTGCAAATTTTGGAAAGAGACTCAATATTTATCAAGAATATAAATAAAGCCTTCCAAACAAAAAATATAAGAGGAATGATCTCGTTGGAAGATGGAAGAATAAATCCTTTTTCTTTACTTCAAACATTAGATAAATATCTAAAACATAAAAAAGTAAATTATTTGCGAGAAGAAATAATAAAAATAAGAAAATCAAAAAATCAATGGATTTCTACAACAAGGAATAATGAAAACATCAAATCTGACATGGTTATTTTATGTAATTCACTAAAAGCAATTGATTTAATTGATAGCCTATCTCACAAGATCAAATTAAAACCTGTTTTAGGTCAAGCTATGGAAATTAAGATAAATGATGCAGAAGTTGATTTATTATCGCTGCCAAAACAATTCAATATAAATGGTAAAAATATAATTCCAAAATCAAAAAATAAGTTAATTATTGGATCAACTGACGAATATAGTATTAAGCCAGAAGAAAAAATATTCGAAAAACTAACAAATTTTCTTGATGAAAGACCAAATTGGCTGATGAAAGGACAAATTTCTAAAAAATGGTACGGAATAAGGTCAAAACCAGATGGTGCGCCTTCACCAATAATGAAAAATCTTGAAAATGGACTAATTATTTGTACAGGTTTTTATAAAAATGGTATTTTACTAGCTCCGGCTTGTTCTAAATGGGTTGCAAATGAATTAAAAAATTATCTTTTCTAATCTTTTGTTTCGGTAAAGTCTGCATCAATTACATCATCTCCACCTTTTTCGTTTGAATCGCTTTGATCAGGACCGCCTGCGGCGCCAGGTGATGGTGGCTGATTACCTGGTTGCTGATAAACAGATGAACCAACTGCATAAAGTTCTTGCTGAAGTTCTTCAAGAAGTTTTTTCATTAATTCATAATCTTCTTTTGAAGTTGCTTCTTTTAAAGCATTACTTTTTTCTTCAACTTTAGACTTTGCTGCAGCATCAATCTTATCTCCTAACTCACCAAGTTGCTTTTCTGTCTGATATACGAGTGTTTCAGCTTGATTTTTTAAATCGATTTTTTCTCTTTTTTCTTTATCTGCAGATGCATTTGATTCGGCATCCTTCACCATTTTTTCTACTTCATTATCAGATAGAGTTGAAGCTCCAGTGATAGAAATACTTTGTTCTTTACCGCTTCCCTTATCTTTGGCAGTAACACTAAGAATACCATTTGCATCGATATCAAATGTAACTTCGATTTGCGGTACTCCTCTTGGTGCTGAGGGTATACCATCCAATCTGAAAGTTCCTAAACTTTTGTTATCAGAAGCCATTTCTCTTTCGCCCTGTAAAACGTGTATTTCAACATTTGTTTGACCGTCTACAGCAGTTGAATATGTTTCAGATTTCTTAGTAGGTACTGTAGTATTTCGATTTATCATTTTTGTCATTACTCCCCCTAAAGTCTCTACACCTAAAGAAAGTGGAGTAACGTCAAGCAATAATATATCTTTAACCTCTCCTGCTAAAACTCCTCCCTGAATTGCAGCTCCAACAGCAACTACCTCATCAGGATTAACAGTTTGATTTGGTTCTTTACCAATTATTTTTTTAACTAAATCTAAAACAGCAGGTATTCTAGATGAGCCTCCCACCATAACAACTTCATCAATTTCACTAGTAGAAATTTTTGCATCACTTATAGCTCTTTCAACTGGAGTTTTACACCTATCAATTAAAGAAGCTGCTAATTCCTCGAACTTTGCTCTAGTAAGATTCAAATCCAAATGTTTTGGTCCTTCAGGCGTTGCTGTAATGAAAGGTAAATTTATTTCACTCTGCGTAGCGTTTGAAAGCTCTATTTTTGCTTTTTCTGCAGCTTCAGTCAATCTTTGCAAAGCTTGCTTATCTTGTCTGAGATCAATTCCCTCATTAGATTTAAAAGTATTGGCTAAGTGATCTACGATGCATCTATCAAAATCATCACCACCTAAATGTGTATCTCCAGATGTAGATAGAACTTCAGTGACTCCATCACCAGCTTCAATAACTGAAACGTCAAATGTTCCTCCACCTAAATCAAAAACAAGAATTTTTTCATTTTCTTTATCCAAACCGTATGCTAAAGCCGCAGCAGTTGGTTCATTAACGATTCTGAGAACTTCCAAACCTGCAATCTTTCCAGCATCTTTCGTAGCCTGTCTTTGGGAATCATTGAAATAAGCTGGAACTGTAATTACTGCCTGTGTAACTTTGTCACCAAGATATTTGCCTGCATCATCTGCTAGCTTTCTTAAAACTTGAGAACTTACCTCTTCTGGAGAAAACTGTTTATCCAAAATAGGACATTTTAATTTGACACTAGAACCAGATTTTTCAACAGAATAACTAACTTCTTTAGATTCTTCATTAACTTCATCAACTCTTCTACCAACGAAACGTTTTGCAGAATAAAAAGTATTTTCAGGATTCATTACAGCTTGTCTTTTTGCTATTTGTCCAACAAGCTGATCTTGATTTTTTGTATATGCAACAACTGATGGAGTTGTTCTGAAACCCTCAGCATTTGCTATTACAGTAGGCTTACCACCTTCCATTACAGCGACACAACTATTAGTTGTTCCTAAATCAATTCCTACTACCTTACCCATTGGTAAATTCTTTATGTTTGTTATTCTCCATAATCGGTCATTGACGTCATTATTGTTACTCAAAGACGGGGTGTGGTTCCCGAACAGACCATTATATTAAAGGAGAAAATTCTAAACATGATTTCAAGCAAGACATCTTTCATCGCATTAATTGGCAATCCAGTAAGCCATTCTTTGTCTCCAATTATGCAAAATGCTGCCCTTGAATATTTAGGCTTAGATTTAATCTATATTGCTGTACCCTGTAAAGATGAAGATCTGGAATTAGTTCTTAATTCTTTTAAAAAGATTAATTGCAAAGGTCTAAACATTACAATTCCACACAAAGAAAAAGTATTTAACCTTTGTAGTGAAATCTCCCCTATTGCTAACAAACTTAAAGCAATTAATACCCTGAAATTAAATTCTGAAAAAAAATGGAGCGCAACTAATACTGATGTAGAGGGATTTATTTATCCATTAAAAAATTTAAACTTAGCAAAGAAAAAATCAATAGTTCTTGGCTCCGGAGGTGCAGCAAGATCTGTTATTCAAGGTTTAATAAATTTAAATCTTTCAAAAATTTCAGTAATATCACGTAACATATCATCACTAAATGAATTAACAAAAAACTTTGATAATCAAATTCAACTGCAGGGTTTATTGAATAATGATGATCAAGCCCAGATTTTAATTCGGGAAGCAGATTTGATTGTAAATACAACGCCCGCAGGGATGAAAACAACTAAATATGAAGATAATGTAATGCCATATGGCGAGACATTTTGGAGATCTCTTAACTCGCAAACAATTGTTTACGATCTAATATACAATCCTGCCCAAACTACTTTATTGAAATTTAGCGCCAAAAAAGGATGCATGACTATAAATGGTTTGAAAATGCTCGTCGCCCAAGGAATAAAATCATTATCATTTTGGACAGATGGTTTAGAAGTACCTTTTCATGTAATGAATGACGCACTAAAAAAATATCTTTAAAAAATGATCCTACTTTTCATGAAATTGCCTATCGTAATGTATCGTAAGTAATGAACAGACGCTCATAACATCAATTTATGAGCCAAAGACCTTGTCTGAAACTATGAACAATCAACAAACTTATTACGAAACTATGTATATCCTCCGCCCAGACATTGCGGAAGATGAAGTGACTAATCACATTGATAAATACAACAAGCTTTTAGAAGAATTTGGCGGTACTATTCTTGATAGTCAAATGAGAGGCAAAAGAAGATTAGCCTATCAAATAACAAAACATAGAGAAGGTATTTACGTGCAACTAAGTCATCAAGGTGATGGGCAACATATCTTTAAAATTGAAAAAGCAATGAGACTAAGTGAAGATGTTATTAGATATATGACTGTTAAACAAGAAGGTCCTTTACCAACCCCAAGGCCTTCGAACAAGAGTACTTCTCAATCAGAAAATAATGATAATCCAAATGCGAAAGTTGAATCTAAAGAAAAACAACCAGTAGCAAGTGCAGATACTTCAACTCCAAGCGAAGATAATGCTGAAACTAAAGAAAATGCTCAATCTTAAATGTTAATCTTTTGTTTTTGAATTTAACTCAGCCCATATTTTATTAGACATACCCCACATATAAATAAAACCCTCTGCTAAAGAATGATTAAATATATCATTTTTGCTGTAAGTTGCCAAATCCTCCCTGTAAAGTGAATTATTTTCCGACATTCTCCCAATGACTATTGCGTTTCCCTTATAAAGTCTAATTTTTACTCTTCCATTAACTGAAGTTTGAGTCGATGATATAAATGCATCTAAACTTTCTTTAAGAGGTCCAAACCAAAAACCTTGATAAACTAATTGACCCCATTTTTTTTCCACTATTCCTTTAAAATCAACAACATCAGGGTTTAATGTTATGCTCTCTAACTCTTTGTGAGCTTTGATTAAAAGTAAGAGGCCAGGTGTTTCGTAAATCTCTCTACTTTTAATTCCTACTACTCGATCCTCAATCATATCTATTCTTCCAAAACCGTGGTTACCTGCAAGATCATTAGCTTTTTGAATGATCTCTACTGGAGTTAAAAAATCATCATTAATTCCAACTGGAAATCCATTTTTGAAAACAATTTCTATATCTTGATGGGAATCAGGTGAATTATCAACTGATGATGTCATCGAAAATATATCCTCAGGTGCTTCTTGCATTGGGTCTTCCAATATACCTGCTTCAATACTCCTACCAAGTAAGTTAACATCAATTGAATATGGTGATTTTTTTGATACTGGTGCAGGTATACCAAATTTTTCTCCATACACTATTGCCTCTTCTCTACTCATATTCCACTCCCTTGCAGGAGTAATTATTTTTAAATCAGGACCTAAAGCGTTAATTGCTAAATCGAACCGCACTTGATCATTCCCTTTACCGGTGCATCCATGAGCTACTGCATCGGCATTAATCTCTCTAGCAATATTCACGAGATTTTCAGCAATTAAAGGCCTAGCAAGAGCAGTAGATAAAGGATATTTATCTAAATATAATGCGTTTGCTCTAATGGCTGGAAAAGCGTATCTCTCAACAAAACTATCAACTAAATTTCCAACGATTGATTTAGATGCACCAGAGTTTAAAGCTTTTTGTCTAATAAGTTCTAAGTCCTCTCCTTGGCCAAGATCTGCTACAAAAGTAACTACTTCTGAAATTCCATATTCATTCTTTAAATATGGAATACAAACGCTCGTATCTACGCCACCAGAATAAGCTAGTACAACTTTTTTTACCTGCTGCATCTAAATTTGCTCCATAAATTTAAATTTTTTAACGTAATTAAGAATTTGAATACTTATTAAAGACTAATACTATTGTAACTAAAAGAGCAGGACCAAAAACTAATAATAAGAGAAGAAAGTTATTAATTATTAAAACATTGGGATTCAAATATCCAATAAGTTTTAATAATCCAGACAGCAACAATGAAATTAACCAGATAAAAAAATATTTTAAATTTTCTTTATCAAACAAAATTTCCAAGTGTGCATCATTATGTATTATCTTATATATAGAACAAAGCCTTTAATGGATTCAAATAAATTAAAACTTAGATTAGATGACATTTCTGAAGTCAACCCAGCTTTAACTTGCTACCACAGAGATGATCCAGCTCCTGTTTTGCCATTAAGAGATGAACCTGATCTGCTATCTTGGCTCGAAAATACAGGCAGACTTGTTGCGGAAAACGATGGAGATTCACAAGAGATTAGTACAATAGAAGAGGAAGAACTTTCAGCACTTATGGGAGAAAAAGAAGATTATAAAACTGAAGAAGATCCTTCATTAGAAGATGATTGGGAAGATTAAAAAGTTTAACTTTGAATCTTTATTTTTATTAAATACTTTTGCTTTAATAGTTACCTCCTATTTTTTTAATAATTTTATTTTTACGGGAGTTTACATATTATTCTTCTTTATTTCTATTGTTACAACAAAAAATGGTCTAAAGATTATCAAAAAATTTAATTTACTTCAAAATATTAGAAATGAAGGGCCAGCTAATCACTTTAAAAAAAGTGATACTCCAACAATGGGTGGGATTTTTATGATAATACCTTTTTTAATTTTACTTGTGATAATAACTATCCATTTAGATTCTGTAAAATTATTTCTTTTATTACTTACTATTTTTGGTTTCTTTTTTACAGGATTTTTAGATGATTATTTAAGCATTAAAAAAAAAGAGAACACAGGTTTAAAAACAAAAGATAAGTTTATTTTACAAAGTGTTATCTCGATAATTTTTATATTGTTAGCCTATGAAAAAAATTTAATCAGCCCATTAATAACAGTTTCTGACTCCTGGGGTATAAATATAAATATTTTCATATTGCCAGTTTCTTTTTTAGTACTTGTGGGCATAAGTAATTCAGTAAATTTGACTGATGGACTAGATGGATTAGCAGCTGGATGCAGTGGGATTGTCTTTTATGGATTAGGAACAGAAATATTATTGAAAGAACAGCAAGAACTTTTTGTTTTTAGCATCTTATGTTTTTCGATGTCCGGCATATGCTTAGGATTTCTCAAATATAATAAATATCCTGCAAAAATATTTATGGGTGACACAGGATCTCTAAGTATTGGAGCAATTTTGGGTTCAATAGCGTTATTAACCAATAGCGTTTTTACCTTATCTATTTTCTCAGGAATATTTATTATTGAATCTTTATCAGTAATGATTCAAGTGGGGGTTTTTAAAATTACAAAAAAATTATTTTGTAGAGGTAAACGCATATTTTTAATGGCTCCACTACACCACCACTTTGAACTTAAAGGAGTGAAAGAACAAAAAATAGTTGAAAATTTTTGGAAAATCAACATTTTACTTGTAATTTTAGGTATAGTTTTAAAAATTAATCTTTAAAAAATTTGTTATGAATTTTTTTACATGGAAAGATAATGGATTAACAAGCGACTGCTCAAGTCTTGATGCAATGGCATCAAGATTTGAAGAAACTGCTAGCTTAATGAAAAAACTATCTAAGAAGGGTTTTAAACTAAAAAAAACTCAAAATAATCAACTAATTCTTCACCCTGATCCTGAGGTTTTTGATCAATGGGGTTTTATAAGTGAGGAAGTCCCTTTTAAACAACTTTGTTTAATGTCGGATGAAGAATAACTTAAACTTGCAAATTCTTCAGTAAGTACCGATAAATAATTGCGTACATGAGTGTTCCAACTAAAGTGTCTGTTAACACCCTCAATTCCATTTCTGCTCCATATTTTCCACTGATTATTATTTGATATTCCTTTTTCAAGAATAACTTTCAACTCATTAATATCAGTAACATCTACTAGAAGACCATTTTCACATTTTGAACGAATTTCTTTTGGCCCTCCGTCATTTGTGGATATTATTGGTAATCCACATGAAGAAGCTTCAAGAAGAGTTAAACCAAAAGGCTCTGTTAAAGCTGGGTTTACAAATACACCACCTCTGCTAGCAGCCCACCTATATAAAGCAGGAATCTGACTTGGAAGATGTTTTTTTGGATAAGCTACCTTCCCATACAAATTATATTTATCAATTGTTTCAAAAATATTATTGAAAACATCTTTTTGTTGAGGATCAAGTTTTGAAGTACAGTCTCTACAACCCAAAATCAAAATTAAATTAGTTTTTCTTTTTAATTTTTCAGATCTTCCATATGCTTCAATCAAAGATGGAATATTTTTTCTTCGTACAGCTCTAGAAATAGTCAAAAAAGGAGGTTTAGTGGAATCCTTTAGAAAAGGTTTCATCATATTATCAATTTCAGCTGTCTCGCTTGTGGAGTGAATATGGTGAAATTTATTATGATCAACACCAGGAGGAATAACTTTAGCTTTGTTAGGTGAAAAAGAAGAATATTGGGAATATTGATACACTGACTCTTGTTTAGTGCTTGTAACGACAATATCTGCAGACTTCAATACTTTTTCTTCTGCCTCAATTCTTTTACTTATAGAATAAAGTTTTTCTATTTGATTATTTTTTAAACCAGTATCAAGCAATTTCCTTTTTTTCTCTCTTCCTAAAGAATGACCTGTAAAAATAAGAGGAACGTTTAGGGATTTACTTAGTTTAACTCCTACATATCCAGCATCTGCATAATGAGCATGAATGAAATTAGGCTTTTTGTTTTTTTTATAGTAAGAAATTAGTATTTCAGTTAAATGATCTAAATAAGGCCAAAGCAATTCCTTTCTTAGATATTTATTTGGTCCAAATTTGAATCTTAAAATTCTAACTCCAGGTTCTACAAATTCTTCTTCTTGAGAATATTCATCATCTACTTTAGGGTCTTTAATTAAACGAGTAACTAAATCCACTTGATCAACTTCTGAAGTATTAGCCAAGCTTTTAATTAACTCTAAAACGTATTGTGTTTGCCCTCCTGTATCTGCATCCCTGCCTAACTCAAGATTTTTAGAACGTATAAGACCATGTAAATGTAAATGTAAAAATTTCAACCTCATTTAGCAAATCCTCCGATCAACGGCCTTTAATACAAATAAGCTGAATTTTCTAAGGAAATATTAAGAAAGCATTATGATTTGAAATTTTCTAAATATAAAAGTTTTCAAAAAAGCAGTTATAGAGTCGTTTTACGCTCCTTTAAAAAAGAATTTCGTATTGCTGAAATAATTAAAATAAAAAGAAATACAACAAGAATTTCTTATTTCAGAACCTTTTTAAGATATTTTGCTGTATGACTTATAGGATTGTTAGCTACATCCTCAGGAATGCCTTCTGCAATAATTTCTCCTCCTTTATCCCCTCCATCAGGTCCTAAATCAATAATCCAATCTGAACATCTAATAACATCTAAATTATGTTCAATAACAATTACAGAATTACCTTTATCTACCAAACGTTGTATCACATCCATTAATTTATGAACATCATAAAAACTTAACCCTGTAGTTGGTTCATCAATCAAATATAAAGTTTTTCCAGTAGCTCTTTTTGATAATTCCGTAGCTAACTTAACTCTTTGAGCCTCTCCACCAGATAATGTTGGAGCTGGTTGGCCTAATTTGACGTATCCCAATCCTACATCTACCAATGTAGATAATCTGTCAGCAGCTTGAGGTATAGCAGAGAAAGTTTCTGCGGCTTGTTCAACAGTCATCTCTAAAACATCAGATATATTGAAACCTTTATATTTCACCTGAAGAGTTTCCCTATTAAAACGTGCTCCTTTACATACTTCACATTGAACATACACATCAGGTAAAAAATTCATTTCAATTACATTGACTCCCTGACCTTTACAAGCTTCGCATCTTCCTCCTTTAACATTAAAGCTAAATTGACCAGCCTGATAACCTCTCGCTTTTGCTTCTACTGTGGCTGTAAATATCTGCCTTATAGGATCAAAAGCACCAGTATATGTAGCAGGATTTGATCTTGGAGTTCTTCCTATTGGAGATTGATCAATAACGATAACTTTATCAATTGCCTTTATACCCTTTAACTCTTTTACACCTTGAGGAAAAGGGACCTTTAATCCTAAAGAATGACATAATGCTGGATGAAGTAATTCATTTATCAAAGTGCTCTTCCCACTTCCACTCACGCCAGTTACAGAAACTAATCTTCCTAAAGGAAATTCAACAGAAATATTTTTTAAATTATTTTTAAAGCAATTATTTAAAATTAAACTTTTTTTTACAGATGATCTACGTTCTTTTGGAGTAGGAATAGATTTCCTACCACTGAGATAAGCTCCAGTTAATGACTTTTCTGAATTTAAAACATCTTGATAAGATCCTTTAGCAATAATTTCTCCACCATAAACACCTGCCCCTGGACCAATATCTACTAAATAATCTGCTGATTTCATAGTATCTTCATCATGTTCAACGACAACCAAAGTATTTCCCAAGTCTCTTAAGCTTTTTAATGTTTCTAATAATCTGTCATTGTCTCTCTGATGCAAACCAATACTTGGTTCATCTAAAACATATAAAACGCCAGTAAGACCTGCACCTATTTGTGTAGCCAATCTAATACGCTGAGCCTCACCACCAGACAGAGTCATAGCTGGTCTATCTAAAGTCAAATAATCTAAACCTACATTCATTAAAAACTTCAAACGTAAACGAATCTCTTTTAAAACCAATTCACCTATCTGCTTTTGTTTTTCTGATAAAGATATATTTTCTTTCTTTGTCTTACCTAAACCCATAATGCGCTCAACGTGATAAAGGGTTTCAGAAACGCTTATAGAAGTTAAGTCAGTAATGTTGTATGGACCAAGTTTTACGGCCAAAGCCTCAGGTCTTAATCTTTTCCCTGAACATGTCTTACAGGGAACTAATTCTAGATACTTTTCTAATTTTTGTTTAACTGATTCTCCATTGGCTTCATTCAATTGCCTTTCTAATATTGGTAAAATCCCCTCAAAAGGTCTTTCAAAACCACTAGTCGTTTTAAAACGACTATCAGCTTGAATTAATATTGGTTTATCCGATCCCAAAAGTAGAACTTGTTTTTGCAAATCACTTAAATCTTTCCAAGGAGTTTTTAATTCAAAACCGTAAGCTTGTCCTACAGAATAAAGTAGAGAGAAGTAGTAAGTATTGTCTTTCTCACTCCAAGGGGCTATTGCAGCATAAACAGGCAATGTTTTATCAGGTATAACTCTATCTGCAGTAAATTTTTTTAAATAACCAATCCCATGACAATCTGGACAGGCACCATATGGGCTATTAAAAGAAAATAATCTAGGAGAAAGTTCTTCAACAATAGAACCATGTACAGGACATGCATAATTTTCTGAGTAAAGTTTTTCTCTCTCTATGTTAGGAGGTAAATTTTCTCCTTTTTTTGGAACAACTTCTACTATTGCTAAGCCATCGCCTCTTTTGAGACAAGTTTGTAGTGAATCATTTAATCTTTCTTGTATTCCTTCTCTTGCAATTAATCTATCAACTACTACCTCAATATTATGAATTTGATTTTTATCTAATTCAATACTATCAGCAAGTTCTCTTACCTCTCCATTGATTCTTACCCTAGCAAATCCTTCAGCAGCTAGTCCGCTTATTAATTTTGTATGTGTTCCTTTCTTCCCTCTTACAACAGGAGCCAACAATTGGTACCTTGTTCCTTCTGGTAAAAGAAGAATTTGATCCACCATTTCATCAATTGTTTGAGGCGCAATTGGAATCCCGCAGTGGTGACAATGGGGCTCACCGGCACGACCAAACAATAATCTTAAATAATCTTGTATTTCTGTTACTGTTCCAACTGTTGATCGAGGATTATGACTTGTTGATTTTTGATCAATTGAAATAGCAGGTGATAAACCTTCAATATTGTCAACATCAGGTTTATCTACTTGACCCAAAAATTGCCTTGCATATGCAGAAAGACTCTCAACATATCTTCTTTGACCTTCAGCAAAAATAGTATCAAAGGCCAGGGAACTTTTACCACTGCCACTCACACCTGTAAAAACTATAAATTTATTCCTAGGTAGAGAAAGATCAATATTTTTTAAATTATGCTGACGAGCTCCCCTAATATTGATTGAATTATCTTCTCCAAAACTATTATCAACTTTATTAACCATGTTTAAATCTTAATTATGATTTAAAAAGATTATTATAGTAGAATTTTTTTTATTTTACGCAGCTGAGCGATCAAGAAGTCTAGAAGCGTATTCGTTTACTTCGCATGAGCCTCCACCTATGAGTTCTATTAGTTCATTTTTTCTTTGATTTTTTGTAGTTAGTTTTGCAATTGAAGTATAAGTTACTCCATTAATTACATTTTTATTAACTTTGAAATGAGCTGACCCCCTTGCAGCTAGTAATGGCTGATGGGTAATACATAAAACTTGTTGATTTTTAGAAATTTCTTTTATGAGCTCAACCAATGAGAATAAAGATTTACCACTTAAACCACTATCAATTTCATCTAAAAAGAAAGTATTGGGTTGTTTAGAAATGCTAGATTTAATAGCTAATAAAAATCTTGACATTTCTCCACCAGAAATAACATTTGATAATGGAGCAAGCTTCTGATCAGGATTAGCCGAAAACAAAAAATTTATATCGTCAATTCCATAAGCAGAAGGTTTGCATTCAGAAAATTGAATTGAAAAATTTGCATTTTCTAAACCTAGATTGTTTAAAATTGAGATTACTGAATTTTGCAACTGTTTAGCAATTTTTTTTCTTTCAGTAGATTGAATAACAATTAAAGAATTTAGATTACTTTGTAAATTCTCAATTTGAGATTTAATCCTGCGAATCTCATTATCTTGATCATTTTGTTGAAAATACGTCTTTAATTGATCGCGCTTTTCAATTAATTGAGCTAGATCCAATGAAAAAGTTTTCTCTAAGTTTTTTAAAAAGAATAATCTTTTTTGTACTTCTGGAAGATTAGATTCATAATTTTCTATTTCTTGCAAATATGATTTTAGATCAAAAATTAAATCTTCAACATCAGAATGAATATTTAATAACTTTTCTCTAAATTTTTGAATCTTTAAATCGAAATCTGCTGTTTTATTTAAAATCTTTAGTGATTGATTTATGAAAGAGGTTACTGAAGGTTCATCATGACTGAAATTATTTAAATTTATTAATGATGATTTAATTGAATTATTAATTTCAAGATTATTTACAAGTTTATTTTCTAATAACTCTAGTTCTAAAATTTCTTCACTTGAATTTAAATCAGCTTCTTCTAAAATCTGCAACATGTTTTTAATTGCCAAGTTTTTTTCTTCTTGATTTCTAGAAATTTCTATTTTTTCATCCATTAAGCCTTTTAAAACTTTAGTTTCTCCCCATATACTTTTAATACTTTCACTATTGTCTTTAAATTCTTGAGAACATAAGTCATCAATAATTAGTCTTCTCTTATCTAAAGAATCAAAGATAAAAGTGTCAGATTGACCTGCAAAATCTATTAAAAATCCTCCAAGTTCTTCTAATGATTGTTTATTAATTGGAAAGTCATTAAGGCTATATTTGGATAAGATTTTATTATTTTTTTTATAAGATTTTCTTTTAATTTGTAGTTTTGAAGCAGTTATTTCAAAACCATTAGTAATTAACCAATTATTAATTTGAAAAGAAGAAGAAAATATCGCCTCAATAACGCAAAAATCTTTTCCTGGACGTATTAAATGTTTTAGGGGTATATTGGTTCCACCAAATAAAGCATTTAGGGAATCCAAAATTAATGATTTTCCTGAACCTGAATCCCCAGTTATGATATTCAAACCTTTTTCGAAATTAATTTCTATAATTTCTATTAATGCAATATTTTCTATTTTTAGTTGTACTAACATGATAAATCTTCCATATAAAAAAATTAACTTCTTTTTTAAAAAAATAAAGGTTTTAAATATATAAAGTTATGAAAGAAGATTTTACTGATTTTATTGAGGTATCTGGACTCTTAAATTACGATCCAGATACAATTTCTAAAATTTACAAAAAAAATCCTAAAAGACTTTTAAAAAGACTTTGGCAAACACTCATACCTATTTTTGCTTACATCTTCTCCGTGGGATGGGATAAATTAACTGGAAGATTGAAAAATGAACAGCAAGCAAGATTTAGAGCACGAGAATTAACAAATTTGTTAGTAGATCTTGGGCCTGCATTTGTTAAGGCAGGCCAAGCTTTATCAACAAGACCAGATATAATCCCAGGGATTCTTCTAGAAGAATTATCTGAATTGCAAGATCAACTCCCTGGGTTTGATGGCAACAAAGCTATGGAGTTAATAGAAGAGGATTTAGGATACAAAATAAATGAAATTTTTTTAGAAATTGATAAAGAGCCAATTTCCGCTGCTTCTTTAGGGCAAGTACATAAAGCTACATTAAAAAACAAAGATATCGTTGCAATAAAAGTTCAAAGGCCAGGATTGAGAGAACAAATAACCTTAGATCTCTACATAGTTAGAAATATTGCTTATTGGCTAAAAAACAATATTGGATTAATAAGGAGTGATCTAGTTGCTTTAATTGATGAATTAGGCAAGAGAGTGTTTGAAGAGATGGATTATCTAAACGAAGCTGCAAATGCAGACAAATTTAGAGATATGCATAAACATAACAAAATGATTGCCGTACCAAAAATTTATAAAGAAATAACTTCAAGAAGAGTTTTAGCAATGGAATGGATAGACGGTACAAAATTAACAAATTTAGAAGACGTAAAAAAACTAGGAATTAATCCTGATGAAATGATTGATATAGGAGTGCAATGCAGTTTAGAACAGCTTTTAGAACATGGTTTTTTTCACGCAGACCCACACCCAGGTAATTTATTAGCCTTAAAAGATGGAAGATTATGTTATCTAGATTTTGGAATGATGAGCGAGGTTTCCAGAGAATCTAGATCAGGATTAATTCAAGCAGTAGTACATTTAGTAAATAAAAACTTCGATAAATTGTCCCAAGATTTCGTTAAATTAGGATTTTTATCAGAGGAAGTTAATTTAGAACCCATTGTCCCGGCATTTCAAGATGTTTTCATTAATGCTGTTGAACAAGGAGTTTCGAAAATGGATTTTAAAAGCGTTACAGACGATATGTCTGGTGTTATGTATAAATTCCCTTTCAGATTACCCCCATATTATGCGCTTATAATTAGGTCATTACTTACATTAGAAGGAATAGCTTTAAGCGTAGATCCAAACTTCAAAATATTAGGCGCAGCTTATCCATATTTTGCAAGAAGATTGATGGAAGATCCTGATCCACAATTAAGAGAAAGCCTTAAAGAAATGCTTTTTGATAATAAAAAATTTAAATGGGACCGTTTAGAAGATCTGCTTTCTAACGCTGCAAAGCAAACAAATCTCGATTTAGAAAAACTTTTAGACGAAGTTATAAATCTTCTCTTTTCTCCAAATGGAGGATTTCTTAGAAATGAAATAGTTGAAGGTTTAACAAATCAAATAGATTTACTTAGTTTAAAAATATTGAAAAGTTTGAATAACTATCTTCCACATTCCATTAAATTAAATACTATCAAAGAAAATAACAACTTGAATGACCTTATAATGTATGTAGAACCATTTAGAAACTTTTTAGAGATTTTACAAAAAGTACCCGGATATTCAATTGACATTTTTCTAAAAAGGCTTCCAAGACTTATAAATGAACCCTATACAAAAGAAATGGGTTTAGAAATTGCAAAAAAAGTAACTGAAAAAGGAGTAGTAAGACTTGTTAAGATTGCTGCTGGTGCAAATATCTAAATGAAGCTTAGTAAAATTTTAATATTTAAAATATTTTTTATTTTAGTAATTTCTCCATTATTTTTAAATGTTCCAAAAGCTAATACTGCTGAAGAAATTAAGATCACATACAGCATATTTTCTAGAACAATTAAAGTGAATTCTTTAAAAACTTTTGCTAAAGAAGGTAAATCCACAAGAAAATTAGAGAAAATTTTGAAAGCAACCGGATCTCCAGATAAAGAAATTAGAAAAATTTTAAACAAAGATTTTGAAGTTCCTATTACTATTGCAAGCAAACTTGTATACTCTGAGATAGGGGATGTTTTTTTAACAAGACTTTCATCTATAATCCATCCACCCAGAGCAACTGATGAAAGAACAGGCATGCTAGCTCTAAGAGCAAGCGTGATTCAAGGTATTAATATAGGAAATGGAAAAATAAATCTAATAAATTTTTTTGAAGGATATCCAACTAAAACTGTAATTTTAGATGTAAGCGCTTTGAGCAAAGTTATGAATAAAGTAGAATCGATTTCAGAATTATTAACTTTTTTCACCAATTCCCCTTTAGAAAAAATCAAAACAAATTAAACAACCATGGTGTTATTAAATAAAATCAAAAATAAACTACATTTTAATTATAGAAAAAAAAGATGGCCGGGCCTTATAGAAGCTTATAAGCAATATCTCCCAGTTACAAAGAAAACTCCTATTATTTCCCTCAATGAAGGAAATACACCGCTGATTTTAAGCAAATCAATTAGCAACTTAATTGGAAATGGGACAAAAGTTTTTTTAAAATATGATGGCCTTAATCCAACAGGATCTTTTAAAGATCGTGGTATGACTATGGCAATTAGCAAAGCTAAGGAAGAAGGCCGCGAAGCAGTTATTTGTGCAAGTACTGGAAATACCTCTGCTGCTGCTGCTGCATATGCTTCGAGAGGAGGATTAAAACCTTATGTTTTAATACCAGAAGGATTTGTTGCACAAGGAAAGCTTGCGCAAGCATTAATGTATGGCGCTGAGATAATATCTATTAATGGAAACTTTGATAAGGCTCTTGAAATTGTTAGAGAATTATCCTCTGAACATCCTATAGAGCTTGTTAATTCTGTTAATCCATATCGAATACAAGGACAAAAAACGGCAGCTTTTGAAATAGTTGATGACCTAGGTCAAGCTCCTGATTGGCTTTGTATTCCAATGGGCAATGCAGGAAATATAACTGCTTATTGGATGGGATTTAAAGAATATTCAAAAATTAAAAGAAATTTGAAATTACCAATAATGATGGGTTTTCAATCCGAAGGCTCTGCTCCATTAGTAAAAAATATTATAGTTAAAGATCCAGAAACAATTGCAACTGCAATAAGAATTGGGAATCCTGTAAATAGAGAAAAAGCAAAAAAAGTAAAAAAGGAGAGTAAGGGAGATTTTCAGTCAGTTACAGATGAAGAAATTATCGATGCTTATAAAATCCTTGCCAAAGAGGGTGTTTTTTGTGAACCTGCCAGTGCAGCATCAGTTGCTGGACTGATCAAAAATAAAAATAGAATTCAGAAAGAATCGACTATTGTTTGTGTTCTGACTGGAAATGGCTTGAAAGATCCTGATTGCGCTATAAAAAACAACAATGCTATTTTCAGGAAAAATATTGAACCTTCATTAAAAAATATAACTAAAATATTAGGATATTAAAATCCAAAAAAAATAGTGTCTGTGGAAATCAATTAAAAACAAACCTCATTTGTTGAAAAGTACATAACAAGAAATTATATTTGTTGAATAAATTTAGATTTTTCAAAAAAAGAAAAAGATATTTAACAAATTTAAAATTTTTTACACATATTTTTCTATCTCTAAACTAAGAAGACAAGCTGTTTAATTTAAGAATTCCACAGTTTCCACAAAAACTACTACTATTAAGGTTTTTATTTTATTATTTATTTTTTAGATTAGAAAGAAAGTAAAAATAAATTTATTGAATTTAATTTACGAAAAAAGTATATTGTATTTGTAAAAAGTTCCAAATTCTGATGGAAATTATTTGTAATCAAAATGAATTAAATAATGCTATACAACTAGTAAGCAAGGCAGTTGCTTCAAGGCCAACCCATCCAATTCTTGCAAACATACTTTTAACAGCTGACGAAAGTACTAATAAAATTAGCGTTACAGGATTTGACCTAAATTTAGGAATTCAAACTTCTTTTGATGGAACTGTAAAAAATAGCGGAGCTATTACTATACCTTCAAAACTCTTATCCGAAATAGTAAACAAACTACCTAATGAAACTCCTGTTTCTCTAGAAGTAGACGAGAATTCAGATAATATTCTAATAAAAAGTGATAGAGGTTCTTTTAATCTAAAAGGGATACCTTCTGATGAATATCCTAATTTACCATTTGTTGAAAGTGGTACTTCTTTGAATATTGAACCTAGTTCTTTTTTAAAGGCTTTAAAGTCTACCATTTTTGCCAGTAGTAATGATGATTCAAAGCAACTACTCACAGGTGTCAATTTTACCTTCAAACCAAATTATTTAGAGTCTGCTTCTACAGATGGCCATAGATTGGCTGTTGCTTTAATTGGTAATGAAGAACATATTGAAAATAAAGAAAACTTATCTTCAAATGTCGATGATTTATCAGTAACTATACCAACTAGATCATTAAGAGAAATTGAAAAACTAGTATCTTTGAGAAGCTCAGAAAATTCAATTAAGCTTTTCTATGACAAAGGTCAAGTAGTATTTATATCTTCTAATCAAATAATTACTACAAGAACTTTAGAGGGTACTTATCCTAATTATTCGCAATTGATTCCTGATTCTTTTTCTAAAATTCTAAATTTTAATACAAAAAAATTAATTGATTCATTAGAAAGAATTGCTGTTTTAGCTGATCAGCAAAGTAGTGTTGTAAAGATTAAATTAGATGATACAGATTTAGCTTCTATCAGCGCAGATGCTCAAGATATTGGAAATGCAAATGAATCAATACCTGTTTCTTATTCTGGAGAAAATTTTGATATTGCATTTAACGTAAGATATCTGTTAGAAGGCTTAAAAGTTATCGCGTCTGAAAATGTACTTTTAAAGTGTAATATTGCAACTACTCCAGCTGTTTTTGTACCAGAAGATAATCTTAATTCTTTTACTTATTTAGTTATGCCTGTGCAAGTGCGTTCTTGATTTGAAATTACCTAAAGAAATTTTATTAAGTGAATTACTAAATTATAGTGTTAAGGGTAATATGGTCCTTAATTACGGAAATGGTGAAAATGTTTGGATGCACCCTCCAGTTCACAGAATTTTAGGATGGTACTCTCGTCCTTCAAATTTTGATTTAAAAAGAAATGTTTGGCGATTAAATCAAATCTCTCAAATAATAGATAATGAAATTTATGTCAAAGGCGATCCAGCTATTTCGGACTTGGCAACTTTAAATAGGTTTCCAACTTTAATAGAAGCTAATCTTATAAATATAAATGGATCAAAAATAGGAGTCATTGCAGATTTTTTATTTGAAATGAAAACGGGAAAAATTAAATATTACTTAGTTTCTAGATCTAATCCTAAGATTCCAGGGTCTAGTAGATGGAAATTAACTATTGATAATATCAATGACCAACAACCGGGATTGGTATTCTGCGAAAGTAATTCTTTAGATGATTTATCTGTAATAAAATCAAGTATTAAAAATGAATTTATGCAAAAAGGGAAAAAATTTTTTGATAGATTTGATGATATGAAAAATATTGCTTCTAATAGAATAGAGGAATGGCTTGAAGAAGATGAAGATATTAGCCAAAACTTAGATTTTAAACAAAAAAGTTTTTATAATAATGAGAGAACATCGATACCGTTTAGTGAAAAAAAAGAAGATGACCCCTGGATTTAAATAATGATAAATCAAGAAAATAATGATCTATATGATCTTAATGAAGCACTACAAGTTGAAAATTTAACAATTAATGATTACGAAGAAATTTGCAAAAGATTAAAGAGAAAACCTAATAGAACAGAATTAGGCATGTTTGGTGTTATGTGGTCCGAACATTGTTGTTATAGAAATTCAAAACCTTTACTATCACAATTTCCCACTCAAGGTAAAAATGTTTTAGTTGGACCTGGAGAAAATGCTGGTGTTATTGATGTTGGAAATAATCAAAAACTTGTTTTTAAAATAGAAAGTCATAATCATCCCTCTGCTATTGAACCTTTTCAAGGCGCAGCAACAGGTGTAGGAGGAATTTTAAGAGATATATTTACAATGGGTGCAAGGCCAATCGCAGTCTTGAATTCATTGAGATTCGGTAATCTTGATAAATCATCAAATGTTGATTTACTACGAGGAGTTGTATCTGGTATTGCACATTATGGAAATTGTGTAGGCGTGCCGACTGTTGGAGGTGAAATTGACTTCGATGATAGTTACTCCGGAAATCCTCTTGTGAATGTTATGGCTTTAGGACTTTTAGAGACCGAGGAAATCGTTTGTTCTGGAGCTAAAAATGTAGGGTCACAAGTGTTATATGTTGGTAATACAACTGGCAGAGATGGTGTTGGTGGTGCTAGTTTTGCTAGTTCAGAATTAACAACAACTTCATTGGATGATAGACCTGCAGTGCAGGTAGGTGATCCATTTGTTGAGAAAAGTCTTATTGAAGCTTGTTTGGATGCTTTCAAGACAGGCGATGTAATTGCAGCTCAAGATATGGGTGCTGCAGGTTTAACATGCAGTAGTGCAGAAATGGCCGCAAATGGAAATTTAGGGATATCTATTGATTTAGATTTGGTCCCTTCTAGAGAAGATGATATGTCCTCATATCAATATTTATTATCTGAATCGCAAGAAAGAATGTTGTTTGTCGTCAAAGAAGAAAAAATTAATGATCTTATTGAAAAATTTAATAAATGGGGATTATATGCCAGTGTTATTGGTGAAGTGATAGGAACTAGTGAGGTAATTATTTCTCATAAAGGTAAAATTGTAGCCCAAATACCTACTTCTGCCTTATCTGATGACACTCCTGTAAATTTTCATAATGTAATTAATAATCCACCCGATGATCTTTTAAATAAATGGGAATGGAAAGAAAATGATTTACCAGCAATTTATGATCAAAAAATATTTTCATTGAAAGAAAATAAGAATTTTTCTTTTTCAGAAATTATTTTAAAACTACTCTCTAATCCATCAATAGCTTCTAAACGATGGATTTATAAACAATATGACTCTCAAGTTCAGGCAAATACAGTTTTTAAACCTGGAAAATCAGATGCAGCCGTAGTAAGACTCAGGGAACAAAATAAAAAAAATAAAAGTAAAAGTAAAGTATTTTCTGGTGTCGCTGCTTCAGTTGATTGCAATAGTAGGTGGGTTGCGCTTGATCCCTTTAGAGGATCTATCGCTGCCGTTGCAGAGTCCGCTAGAAACGTTAGTTGTGTTGGTGCTGAACCAGTAGCAATTACAAATAATTTAAATTTTTCTTCTCCTGATAATGAAATAGGATATTGGCAACTCTCATCTTCATGTAATGGGATTGCTGAAGCCTGTAAAGCTTTAGAAACTCCTGTTACAGGAGGTAATGTGTCTTTATATAATGAATCTAAAAATAAAGATAATCTAATTACTCCTATCAATCCTACTCCTGTTATTGGAATGGTTGGAAAGATAGATAATGTCGCAAAAGCTATAAGTAGTGAATGGAAAAATATTGAGGATCAAATTTGGTTAATTGGTTCTTCCAAATCAGAAATAAAAATTGCAGCTAGTTCTTATCTGGAATATTATCATGGAGAAATTACAGGTCGGCCTCCAAAAATAGATTTGTTTGATGAAAAATTTTGTCAGAGTTTTTTAAGAAATGCGATTTTAAATAGTCTTGTAGTTTCTTCTCACGATATAAGTGACGGAGGTTTAGCTATAGCTTTAGCAGAGTCTTGTATTTTGTCCGCACGGGGTGCGACTATAGAATTAGAGAATAATTTAAATAGAGTTGATAATCAATTGTTTGCCGAAGGGGGCTCAAGAATTATTTTTTCAATTAGTAAAATGAAACAAAATGAATGGTTTAATTATTTAAAACAAAATCAAATAGATTTCCCATCAAGTGTTTATGTAAAAAGAATAGGTTACGTATCTAGTGACAAGCTGAAGATAAAAATCAACGGTAAAAATATTTGCAATATTAGGGTTGAGGAATTAACCGAAAAATTTAATAATAGTATTTCAGATTACTTCTAAATATGAAAAACATTACTCAACTATTAATCATTATAAATTATTAAGTTATGTGCGGAATAGTTGGAATCGTTTCTTCAAATGATGTAAATCAACAAATTTACGATAGTCTTTTGCTTTTGCAGCATAGAGGTCAAGACTCAACAGGTATAGCAACAATGGAAAATACTGTTTTTCATATACATAAGGTTAAAGGTCAGGTTAATACAGCTTATAGAACTAGAGATATGAGGAATTTAATTGGTAAAATTGGATTAGGTCATGTTAGGTATGCAACAAAGGGATCAGCAGAAAGTGTAGAAGAAGCACAGCCTTTTTACGTTAATGCTCCTTATGGAATTGTTTTGATACATAATGGAAATTTGACTAATACAAGAGATTTAGAAAAACAGTTATTTAATGTCGACAAGCGGCATACAAATTCTTCAAGTGATACTGAAATGTTGTTAAATGTATTTGCGACAGAATTACAAGAACAAATTCATAATCAAGAATTGGAACCTGATATTATTTTTAATGCAGTCAAGTCTTTACATAAAAGAATTCAGGGTTCATATGCTTCAATTGCGTTAATTTCAGGACATGGTTTATTAGCATTTAGAGATCCTTTTGGTATTAGGCCTTTAGTCATAGGGAAAAGACTTTCATTAACCACAAAAAAAGAAGAATGGATGGTTGCAAGCGAATCTTTAGTACTTGAGAATAATGATTATGAAGTAGTGAGAGATGTAGATCCAGGAGAAGCTGTTTTTATAAATCTTGATGGGGAGTTTTTCTCTAAGCAATGTTCTGAAAATCCAATGTTATTTCCCTGTGCTTTTGAATATGTTTACTTAGCTAGGCCAGATTCAATTATGAATGGAATTTCTGTCTATAAAGCTCGTTTGAGGATGGGAGATTACTTATCAGAAACAATAAAAGAAACAATCAATTCTGGAGATATTGATGTAGTTATGCCTATTCCTGATTCTTCTCGACCTGCGGCAATGCAAGTGGCAAGACAGTTAGGGATAGAATATAGGGAAGGTTTTTTTAAAAATAGATATGTTGGCAGAACATTTATAATGCCTGGTCAGCAGAAACGTAAGAAATCTGTTAGGCAAAAATTAAATGCCATGAGTGCAGAGTTTAAAAACAAAAATGTATTAATTGTTGATGACTCGATAGTAAGAGGTACTACTTCAAAAGAAATTGTCCAGATGGCTAAAGATGCAGGAGCAAATAAAGTTTTTTTTACATCGGCAGCTCCTCCTGTTCGTTATCCTCACGTTTATGGAATTAATATGCCTAACAGAGATGAATTAATAGCTCATAATAGGACAATAAGTGAAATCGCCGATAAACTTGAAATTGATAACCTCGTTTATCAAAGTGTTGAAAGTTTACGTAAATCTATAATTGGTGATTCTTCTATTAAAGGTTTAGAGATGAGTTGTTTTACTGGTGATTATGTAACTGGAACAGTAAATCAAGAATACTTAAATTGGGTTGAAAATGAATATAAATCTTAGTTGAGAAAGTTTTCAAGTCGGAAACAATTTTCAAGGTATTCATCATTATCTAATTTTAAAAAATCAATTAAAAAGTTAGATTTATTGGATTTAAATTTTAATTTATTTAGGTCTAATCTTATAGATTTATTTTTATTAGTTTCAATATCAAGGTAATTGTTACTTGCCATTATTTTGAAGAAGTAATCGTTTTTAAGCTGGGTTTTATCATTCAAATATCCTAAATTGTATTCATTTGAGCAATAAATTTCATTACTATTTATGCAAAAAATTTTTCCTTGTTTAGATATTAAAAAAATATTTTCTCCATCATTAAATGTGCAACAAGAAACGATTTCTTCAGATGGTAAAAGTTTTGCAATTATTAATCCTTGGGATTGTTTAGAAGTTGGCGTTAAAAATTTATTTGATAAATTAAATTTAAAAATTCTTCCTATCGAGGTTAATATTATTAAATCTTTGCTTTCATTAGAAATAAAAGAATCAATAGTTTTTAAATTATTTTTTAATTTTGTAATAGTGAAGGATCTATTGCTTTTAATCATATCTTCATCAAATAAAACTTTTTTAAATCTTCCATCTGAATTTAATATGCATAAATAATTTCTATTTCCCTTTTTAATTGAATGAAAATTTATTATTTCACTAGGATGAATATTTCCAAGAATTTTATTATCTAATTTATAGTCTTTATTAATACTTGATTCCCAATTAATATTAAATACTTTTCCCGTATTTGTTATGCCAATTAATTTTATATTTTTTTCAATATTACATATAAATTTTTGAATATTTTTATTATCTATAATTTTATTTACAACCTCAAATGACTTCTTGTAATTACCTAAAATCATCTTTTTTAAATATAGTCTATTGTCTATATATAATTTTGTTTTTTTATTTATAAAGTCTTCTAATATCTGATTATTAATCGATTCTAATTCTTCATTTTGATTAATATTTTTAATTATTTTTGTTTTACGTATAATATTGTATTTTTTCTTTAATATTAATAATTCTTCTATAAGTAATTCAAGTAATAATTCTCTTTCATTCAATAATTTTTGAAAATAATTCTTTTTTTCTTCCAAAATTTTTATATCATCATCAATTTGATTTTTTTCTAGACTTGTTAATTTTTTTAGTGGCATATCCAAAACTGAATTTGCCTGTTTTTCACTTAAGAAAAATTTTTCTACTAATTTTGATTTGGCTTGCACAGAATTTTCTGATTCTTCAATAATTGCGATAACTGTTTTTATGTTTTTTGTGGCTTTAGATAAACCTTCTGATATTTCAAGTTTATCAAGAGTGTTTTTTAGAAAATAAAAAGTTCTTTTTCTAATTGTTTCTTCTCTAAATTCAAGAAAATATTCGAGATATTTTTTCAGATTTAGTTGTACAGGTTTGCCTTTAATTAAAGCCAAGAATATTGCGCCAAAGTTTGTCTGGAGAGTTGTTTTTTTATATAAATTAGAAATAACAAGTTCAGAATTAGAATCTTTCTTTAGTTCTATTACAATTCTCATTCCATCTCTGTCGCTCTCATCCCTAATATCAGAAATCCCAACAATCTTCCCTGAATTAACAAGTTCTGCGAGTTTTTCAATCCATCCTGCTTTATTAATTTGGTAAGGAAGTTCAGTAATGATTAGTGCATTCTTTTTATGTTTCCCTTTGCCTAAATTTACCTCTTCCGTATTTACAACTCCTCTTATCGTTAAAGATCCTTTTCCAGTTTGATAAAGTTCTTCTATTGCATGACTATAAATTAATTCTCCGCCTGTAGGAAAATCAGGTCCTTTGATAATGTTAGAAAGTTTTTTATCGCTAATATCTTTATTTTTAACTAAGGCAACTAAACCATCGACAATTTCGCCTAGATTGTGAGGCGGAATATTAGTTGCCATGCCAACAGCAATACCTGATGAGCCGTTCAACAATAAAAATGGAAGTTGGGCCGGAAGAACATCTGGTTCTTTTTGAGAACCGTCAAAGTTCTTTGAAAAGTTTACTGTTTCTGATGCAATTTCTTCAAGAAATCCTTTATGAGCTATTGGAGCTAATCTAGTCTCAGTGTATCTCATTGCTGCAGGTGGATCATTATCCACAGATCCAAAATTCCCATGGCCGTCAAGAATAGGATATTTAGTTGAGAAATTTTGTACCAGCTTTACTAATGCATCGTAAACTGCTTGATCTCCATGAGGATGGTATTTTCCAAGTACATCTCCAACAACCCGTGCACACTTTCTGAATGGTTTATCAGGAGTTAAACCTAATTCATACATTGCAAATATGATTCTTCTTTGTACAGGCTTAAGACCATCTCTTGCATCAGGCAACGCTCGTCCAACTATGACGCTCATCGCATACTCCAAATAAGAACGTTGCATTTCTTCTTGAAGCGAGATGGAAGTGAAATTTTTCTTATCCATTGGAGCGCAAAATTAAATAATTATTGATTAACTAAATTAAGACTAATAGGTAAAACAATATTTACCAGTATTGAAAATTAAGATGACTCACTTATTTTGGATTTTGCCAGTATTACATCTTTTTTTAGTTGTTCATTTTGTAAAAGAATTTCTGTAGATGCTTGTAATTTTTCTCCCCATAATTGTTCTTTTCTATAATCATAATTAACATATTTGGGATCTTTATCCAAAGCTTTTTTTGCTAGCTGAATTGCTAATTTATTATCTTGGATTTTTATACATGAGGCTAGGCCTAGTAATGGTTCAGCATTCTCCTCGATTGCGATTGCACTTTCAAAAAGTTTGATTGAGAGATTCACTTTATTTTTTTCGTAATATGCTAAACCTTTATTATTAATTGCTTGCCAGAAATCAGGTTTAATTTTTAAAGATTTATCAAATAATTTGATAGCTCCCAAGTAATTTTTTTCCATTAATAAAATATTTCCTAATCGAAAAATAGCATTGTGATTATTAGGTTCTATTTTTATTGCTTTTTCTAAAGCACTCTTTGCTTTTGATTGTTGGGAAATTTTTAAATAAATATTACTTTTAGCAAAATATATTTCGCTAATATTTGAGTTGATTTGTTCTGCTTTATTGAGAGAATTTAACGCGTTTTCGTATTGTTTGTTAGCTATTTGTGCTTCAGCCAAAATTAACCAAAGTTTTTCATCCTTTCCATTTATTTTGACAGCTAATTTGGCTAAGTTAAGACTGTCTTCATATTGTCCAAAATAAAGTAGTTGATATGCATTTTTGCCAATATATAAACTTTGCTTTTGTAAATTTATTTTTGTTGGGAAATAGTAATAGGGAACTATTGCTTGAACTTTTCTAATTTGAAAAAAGTAAAAACTGATCAAGAAGACCCAAATTATTGTTTTTAAAAACTCTTTCATGATTCTATTTTTTATTATTTAAATTTGCTTGTATATTTCTTTTCCACATCCATGGTTTAATTCTTTTTAATGTAGTTCCTTTAAGCTTTTCTTTCCAAGTTTTATCATCCCAATTTAACGAATCAATATTAAGATTTCTAATCCATTCCTTTGGTTTGGTTTCAAAATTATTGTTGTAAGGCACTGTCTTATTCCAAGGGCATACATCTTGACAAATATCGCATCCTGCAACCCATCCATCTAAATGTTTTTCTATTTTCTTTGGAATATTTTTATCTCTGTTCTCTATTGTGTGGTATGCAATGCATAGATCTGATTTTATTACAAAGGGTTCAACTATTGCCTTTGTGGGACATTGTTCAATACATAAATCACATTTTCCGCAAAGTGATTGATGCTGTTTATCTGGCATTAAATCTTTTGTAAGGATCATAAAACCTAAAGTAAACCAAGATCCATTTTTTTTGCTTATTAAATTACTATTTTTACCTATCCAACCAATACCTGATTCTTCAGCCCATGCTTTTTCAAGAAGCGGAGAGGTATCAACACATATTTTCCATTTGCAATCAGGAATTTTTAGGTTGATCCATTTACCAATATTTTTTAATTTTTCGTGGATTACTTTATGGTAATCTTCTCCTTGGCTATATTTAGCTACCTTGAGGAAATTATTATTGTTGTTTTCTGAATGAATGTAAGCAAATCCAACGCTTAAAACACTTTTTGCGTCTTCAAAAAGTAATCCTATATTTTTTCTTTTTTCTGCTTCCATCCATTTCATTTCAGCATGGTGGTTACATGATAACCATCTTTCTAGTGCATCTGTCCTTAATCTTATGCGCGAACTACCTGGTATGGAAGCTATTCCAGCAATTGTAAAACCTTCAAAAATAGCCCTTTCCTTTAATTTTTTACTTATTTCTTTTTTGTCTTCAATCTTATCAATCATTTCTTGATTTTTTAATAGTATTTCCTTTAAAAGTTATTTTTGGAGAATAAACTTATAAATAAAATAGATATATTTAAGAAAAATATATCCTAACTCATTAAAAACAGTTAAATTATTAGTAAAGTTAATATAGTTAAAACGTTATTTTGGTTGAATCTAATCAAAATCAAGATTCGAATTTAGGATCTAGGCTTCAACAAGATCTTAAAAATGATCTTATTGCAGGGTTGTTAGTGGTAATCCCCTTAGCAACAACAATCTGGCTTTCATCATTAGTTAGCAAATTTGTTTTAACTTTAGTTACTTCAGTACCAAAGCAACTAAATCCATTTATTACTCTAAATCCTCTATTACAGGATTTAATTAATCTTACATTAGGTTTAACTGTTCCTTTATTAGCTATTTTGCTTATTGGCTTGATGGCTAGAAATTTCGTAGGGAGATGGCTATTAGAATTTGGAGAAGGCACTTTATCAAAAATCCCAGTAGCTGGAGCAGTTTATAAAACTCTTAAACAATTGCTGGAAACTTTCTTAAGTAATAAATCTAATAGATTTAGAAGAGTTGTTTTAGTTGAATATCCTCGTGAGGGTCTATATAGTGTAGGTTTTGTCACAGGAGATGTAGGACCTTCTCTACAGCCAGAATTGGAAGAAAAGTTGCTTAGTGTTTTTATACCTACAGCACCAAACCCAACTACTGGGTGGTATACATTAGTTCCTGAGTCTTCTGTTAAGGATTTGGATATTTCTGTTGAAGATGCTTTTAGAACAATAATTTCTGCCGGGATAGTTAATCCAGATGAGAAAAATAACACTTCAAATCCAACATTTTCAAAATTGTTTTCCCAACTACGAGCTTCCTCTAATACTTCTTCATAATTGATGTATAATAGATCACTTTCTAGAGAATTATCTTTAATTTCTCTTGGCCTTATAAAAGATAAAGGTGATTTTAAATTAAATAAATTTCAGATAGAAGAAGTTTTTGAATCTGCTTTGGATTCTCTTATAAATCATTGCAGAGAGGAATTAGATAATTGCGAATCAGAGTTAGAAAATGCTTCACAAAAAATATTAGATAGCGAATTGCAAGAAGGTGTTGATTCTTCTTATTCCAACGTTCGAGATGAGTTAAAAAAATCTCTGACAAAAATTGAAACTGTAATGAATACACTCTCAGAAACTTTAGACTTTCCGAAATTAATTGTTTCTAGCGGTCAAATTGATATTAGAGATGATGTGAATCAAAGGATTTGTAATATAGTAAATAACCTTAAAAGTATTGATTCTGATATTGATCAAGTAATGGATGGCTGGAGATTAAAAAGATTACCAAGAATTGATAGGGATATTCTGCGCCTAGCTTATGTGGACATCAATTTTTTGAACACACCTATCGCTGTTGCTTGTGATGAGGCTGTTAATTTAGCTAATAAATATAGTGATTTGCAAGGAAGAAAATTTATTAATGGCGTTTTAAGGAGATTACAAACAATTTAATTGGCATAATTATTTGATATAAATAAATAGTATTTTAAAAATTTTAATTACGAACTATAGATAATAATGACAAATACTGATCCCGATAATTCACGAGAGTGGGCTGCACAAGCTTATGCACTTTTAAAAAAACGACAGGAAGAACAAAAGCAAGAACTACAGAAACAGGAAGAACAAAAGCAAGAACTACAGAAACAGGAAGAACAAAAGCAAGAACTACAGAAACAGGAAGAACAAAAGCAAGAACTACAGAAACAGGAAGAACAAAAGCAAGAACTGATTGATATTGCTAATAAAGAAAAGACTTTTGGACAGTCTAAAGATACTACTGAAACTCAATTAGGAGAATTTGATGATAATTTTACTTGGTCTGCAATGGTATTAGCTGCTCAAGGAAAAAAAATAAATCAAATATCAATTGATGAAATTGATTGGTTAACTAAATTACGGAGAGGATTAGAGGAAACCCGAAAAGGATTTGTTACTGAATTATTAGATAAATTAGGAGATGATCCTCTTACTCCTGAATCTCTTGATGATTTAGAGACTCTATTAATTAGAGCTGATGTAGGGATTGATTCAACCGATAAAGTAATAAGTTCTCTCAGAACAAAATTAAACGAAGAAGTCTTGGGTGGAGAGGCAGGAATAAAATTTTTGAAGAAGGAATTAAAATTAATTATTGATAAACCAATAAAAAGTTCGGGCATTGATCTCTTAGTTCCCCAAAAGGGTAAGTTAAATGTCTGGTTATTAGTAGGTGTTAATGGTGTAGGTAAAACTACTACGTTAGGAAAATTAGCATATTTGTCATCCAAAAGTAATTATAAAACTTTGATAGCCGCGGCTGATACTTTTAGAGCAGCTGCTGTAGAACAACTTAAAGTATGGGGAGATAGAAGTAATGTTGATGTTATATCTAATCAATCAAAAAATGCTGACCCAGCTGCTGTAGTTTTTGATGCAATTAATTCTGCAAAAAAAAGAAATGTTGATTTATTACTTGTTGATACAGCTGGTAGATTGCAAACAAAAAATAATTTGATGGATGAATTAGCGAAAATAAAAAAAATTATTGATAAAAAGGTTCCAGATGCAATTGTTGAATCATTATTAGTTTTAGATGCAAGTCAGGGTCAAAATGGCTTAAAGCAAGCAAAAAGTTTTGCTAAATCGAGATTTAAGTGGAGCAATTATTACTAAATTAGATGGGACTTCTAGAGGAGGAGTATCTTTAGCTGTATCTGAAGAGGTAAATTTGCCTATAAGATTTATTGGAGCTGGAGAAGGTATAAAAGATTTGAGACCATTTAATAGCTATGAATTTGTAGAGGCTTTGCTAGCAGATAAATAAATATTTAATTAAAATTTTTTAAAAGTTTAAATTTAATGTTAAAACATACTTATCTATTAAATTTGTTTTGACAAATAATCAAAAAGAAAAAATATTTTCGAACAAATTTATTCAAAATTTTTTAGAAAATGAATCTAAAGTAACTTTAAAAAATCAATATAAATTTGCTGAAATTGCATCTTCACTAGCATTTTATTTAAAATCATTTTCCAATATAAATAAGTTATTAGATTATATATGTTTAATTTTCAAACATATTTTTTCTGAGAATATCATTTTAATTATCCCTCTAAATTATGAGGGTCAGATATGGAATGAAAATATAAGATTTTCTGCTAATGATGAATGTTTAACAATTCAAAAAGAAATTAATAGTTTTTTTAATCAATTTCATTTTTCAAAAAATTTTAAAATAAAAGAAATTCTAAATTTTGAAAATGCTTTAAAAAATAATTTTAAAGAATATAAAATTGAAACAAAAAAAATAACATCTAGAGGTAAATGTAGGGGATTTATTTACATTTTCAGCAAAGATTTTTCTAGACAGTTGATTACTGAAGATAGTAATTTCAATTTTATTGAAAATTGTCTAGCTGTTGGATTAGAAAATCACTACTTAATAAAAACAAAGAAAAAGCATGAAAACGTAGATAGAGAAATTTCAATCGGGGCTGAAATTCAATCTCAATTACTCCCTGATTATTGTCCAATTATCCATGGTATAGATCTGGCAGCTCATTGTAGACCAGCTCTTCAGCTTGGCGGAGATTACTATGATTTTATGTGCTTAAAGACGAATATCTCCGAAAAAAGAAAAGAAAAATCAAGATGGGCATTTGTGATAGGTGATGTCATGGGTAAAGGGATTCCAGCCGGTCTTTTAATGACGATGTTAAGAGGAATGCTACGTGCAGAGGTTCTTACAGGTTTGCCTCCAGATAGAATTTTGCATGATTTGAATCAATTAGCAATAAACGATTTAGATCAATCACATAGATTTGTGACTTTATTTTACTCAGATTATGACCCTAGAACTAGAAGACTGAGATTCGCTAATGCAGCACATAATCCTCCTTTGCTTTGGAAAAGTTCAGATCAGAAAATTATTAAATTAGATGCAGAAGGATTTGTACTTGGATTACAAAAAGATGCTGAATATCAATGTGGTGAAATAAAGCTTAATCAAAATGATTTAGTTCTTTATTACACAGATGGAGTAATAGATGCTTCTAATTCTTTAGGGCAAAGATTTGAAGAGGAAAGGTTAATTAAAACGCTTACAAAATTATGCAAGCAATCTTATACATCTCAAGAAATTTTAAATAAAATATTTAAAAAGTTAGATGATTTTACAGGGCAAAATAGACATCTAGAAGATGACGCCTCGATGGTTATTTTTCAATTGAAATAAATATTTTTGTCACTTATATAAAAAAATGCTTTATTAGAGATACTTAAAGTTACTAATTGATATGGCAAAAGTTTGGAGTAAAAGGTTTGATAATGAACTTGATACTTTTATTGAAAAGTTTAATGCCTCAATTGGTTTTGATAGAAAGCTTATTTTAGAAGATTTAGATTGCTCGATTGCTCATGCAAAAATGCTTGGCAAAACTAAAGTTTTATCCTCATCTGAAGCTTTGCAAATTATAAATGGTTTAGAGTCAATAAAAGTTGATTATTTGGAGGGTAAATTTTCTCCTGGTCCACCTTCTGAAGATATTCACTATTGCATTGAAAAAAAGCTAATAAGTTTAATTGGTGAAGCTGGAAAAAAATTACATACAGGTAGAAGTAGAAATGATCAAGTTGGTACTGATTTAAGATTGTGGCTAAGAAAAGAAATTGATAATAATGAAATTTTATTAACCGATTTGCAAAAATCCTTCTTAAATCTTGCGAAAACCAATATCTACACCTTAATTCCTGGATATACCCACATGCAAAGAGCTCAACCATTATCTCTGGCTCATCATTTATTGGCTTATGTAGAAATGCTCCAAAGAGACCGTGAAAGGTTTAAAGAAGTACGTTCAAGAGTTAATACTTCCCCTTTAGGAGCTGCAGCATTAGCAGGAACAAAAATAAAAATAGATAGGCACTTTACAGCTGCAGAATTGGGTTTTGAAAAGATTTATAAAAACAGTATTGATGCAGTAAGTGATAGGGATTTTTGTATAGAGTTTGTTTCTGCATCTGCTTTGTTGATGTCTCATTTAAGTAAAATTTCAGAAGAAATAATTTTATGGGTAACTGATGAATTTTCTTTTGCCAAATTAACAGATAAATGTGCCACAGGAAGTAGCTTGATGCCGCAGAAAAAAAATCCTGATGTTCCAGAATTGATAAGAGGTAAGACAGGCAGAGTTTATGGACACCTTCAGGCATTGTTAACGATGGTCAAAGGGGTACCACTTTCATACAATAAGGATTTTCAAGAGGATAAAGAGCCAATATTCGATACTGCAGAAACAATATCTTCTTGTATTAAAGCAATGACCATTCTAATAAATGAGGGAATTGAATTTAATATAAAAAATCTATCCGATTCTGTAGAAAATGACTTTTCTAATGCTACTGATTTGGCAGATTATTTAGTTGGCAAAGATGTTCCTTTTAGGACTGCCTATCAGGTTGTTGATGAAATTGATTGGTTAACTAAATTACGGAGAGGATTAGAGGAAACCCGAAAAGGATTTGTTACTGAATTATTAGATAAATTAGGAGATGATCCTCTTACTCCTGAATCTCTTGATGATTTAGAGACTCTATTAATTAGAGCTGATGTAGGGATTGATTCAACCGATAAAGTAATAAGTTCTCTCAGAACAAAATTAAACGAAGAAGTCTTGGGTGGAGAGGCAGGAATAAAATTTTTGAAGAAGGAATTAAAATTAATTATTGATAAACCAATAAAAAGTTCGGGCATTGATCTCTTAGTTCCCCAAAAGGGTAAGTTAAATGTCTGGTTATTAGTAGGTGTTAATGGTGTAGGTAAAACTACTACGTTAGGAAAATTAGCATATTTGTCATCCAAAAGTAATTATAAAACTTTGATAGCCGCCGCCTCTTCCTCCTCTACGAGATCCACCAGAACCTCTAGGCTCAGCTTTATTAATTCTTAATGGTCTACCCATAAGTTCCGTACCTTGCAAGCCATCAATAGCTTTTGACTCAATCGCTTCATCTGCCATTTCAATAAATGCAAATCCTCTTTTCCTACCAGTATCCCGCTCTAAGGGAAGAGAACAATTTAAAACCTCACCGAAAGGGGCAAACAACTGTATAACATCTTCACGCTCTGCGCGGAACGGCAAATTGCCAACAAAAATACTCACTTTAAACTCAACAAAAAATTTACCTTATAAAAAAACTACAATGAGTAGTCTCATAATATTGCTTTACTATTCTACTTCAAAGCATACCCTTGTTGTAGAAATATAATTGAGATTCAAATTAACAATCTTTTTTGCCAATTATTAACCTCTTTTTCTACCTGCACAAAACCTGTACCGCCCTCGCTATTTCTTGATTTAACAACATTAAAAGGTTTTA
>QCCG01000008.1 GCA_003281335.1 Prochlorococcus sp. AG-347-K19
TCATAGCTAGAGAAAATTTCTGAATTAATTAAATATGTAGAATCATTTTCAATACATTTAGAAATTATCCTCCCAAAAGAATATATATGTTTCCAGCTAATACTTTGATCTCTCAAAAAAATTTTTAAATATTGATGACTTAAAATTTCCAGCATTTATAATTTATTTAATTTCAAATACATTCAAAAATTTATGAACCTAATATACAAAAAATTGGTATCAATATAAGAGGGTCTTGAATTAATCAATCTATGAAAATTGGAATAGTAGGATTAGGATTAATTGGCGGTTCTTTAGGATTAAAACTCCAAAGTCTAAACCATACAATTTATGGAATAGCAAATAATGAATTTAATGAAAAAAAAGCTAAAGATAAAAAACTTGCAAATTTTGTTAGCTGTGATCTGAGCTTATTAAAAAAATGTGAGCTAATAATTTTGGCATTGCCTATCAAAGATTTGATCAGTCCCTCTCAACGATTAGTAGCATCAATACCACAGGACACAATTTTAACTGATGTCGGCTCTGTTAAAGAACGAATTGTAAATACATGGGAAAATTTACATCCTCTATTTATTGGATCTCATCCAATGGCAGGAACAGAAAGAAAAGGAGTTGAATCAGGTTTTGAAGGTCTTTTCAAAAACTCAAAATGGATTATTACCCCAACGCAAAATAGTGATTTCAATGCAGTCAGAACCATTTCCGAGCTAATAACTTCAATGGATTGTGAAATTTGCCAAGCTTCGCCAAAACAGCATGATGAAGCAGTATCTCTAATTTCTCATTTACCTATATTTCTAGCTTCTGCCTTAATTCAAACTGCTCATACAAAAAATAATCAATCTTTATTAGATCTCACACAAAAGCTGGCTGCTACAGGATTTGCTGATACTTCTAGAGTTGGCGGCGGCAATGAACAACTTGGATTAGATTTAGCTATTAATAATCAGATTAATGTTTTAAATGCCATAAATAATTTTAAAAATAAGCTGAATATACTGGAGTCTCTTATTAAAGAAAAAAATTGGGAGTTACTTTCTAGCAAACTTGCTGAAGTTAAAGAAATCAGACAAAATTTTATAAACTAAAATTTTCTATACCTTTAGAAGCTAAAATTTGCCTTGAAACCATTAATGCAGACTGACTAACACCTGCAGTACCCTCTCCAGGATAAATCGAATCTCCGCATAGCCATAAACCTTCAAAAGGTGTCCTACTTGATAATCCAAATAAACCAAAAATATCTGGATTTTGACCAAGCCCACCTACCATTCCATTAGGTCTATTTGTCCATTTTTCAAATCCCAATGGAGTTGCTAATTCCCTATGTAGCCAATTTTCAGGATCAATATCAAATTGACTTTCCAATTCAAGCGATAATTTTTTCATGTAATCATTTTTCTTTTTTAAATAAGTTTGTTTATCAAGATCAAACCAATTTTTAGTCTTGGTAAAGATACTGGCAATTAAAGTAACCTCACCTTTTGGCGCTCTTCCATCACCATCATCACTAATTGATACAAATACCGATGTAAATTCTTTGGAAACAAATTGATAATGATTGGAGGTAGTTTTTTTCATATGTTCTTTTTTTAATGCTGAATAAAAAACTACAGCTCCACTTGGATCAGGCAAATTATTAATTCGATTTTGATACTTCTTTTTTCTTTTTAAACGATCTTTCAAATGCTTGAGCAAAGATTGTGGAGGCGCGGTATAAATCAAATCTTTTGCTTGGTAAATAAAAGATTTTTTTTTCGAATTAGCAGATACTTTCCAACACATATTTTCCTCATCAAAATTTATAGAATTAACTATTTGTCCAAAAATTATATTGGCTTCAGTTTTCCTCAATGAACTTTCTAATGCTTCACTTAAAGACTGCATTGATTTTTTAAGATGCCACAGACCATGTGGCTGTTGACACATTTGAAGGACAGTAGAACCATATAATGCGGCTGTATTGTAAACGTCCTCTTGAGAATAAAGTTTTAATTGAAGATTTAAGAATTTTATCAAGCGCTCATTATTAGATAATCCGCATATTCGCATCAAATCAAAAATAGTTGATTTTAGTAAGATACCTGTGACGAGATTTGACGGTACAAGTGCTTTAAGAAGTTGAGAAAAATCCCAAAAATTACTTACTGGTAATACTGGATTATTATTAGCAAATGTCCAATTACTTTGATGAATAAGAGCACAAAGCTTCCAAAATTTACTACTCCCTGGAAACTGCATTTCTTGTTCAGCAATCCATTTACTTTTTTCATACCAAATAGGTATGGGCTGACCTCCATCATTCAAATCCACTATGCAAGCAGGATCTAAAATTGTGGCTTCAGGAGATGGAATATCTAAAAAATTAAAAATTCTCGAATGTATTCCTCCTTTCTCTAAACCCGCAACTTGAGTAGCACCAACATCAAAAATATAATTCTTTCTTTTAAAAGTACCTGCACATCCTCCTGATTGAGTATGAGATTCGATTAAATTAACTGATAAACCTTGTTTTGATAAAATTGCAGCAGAAGTTAGTCCTGCTATACCTGCGCCAACAACAATAACATCGGAATTTCTCATTGAAAATGCAAAAATTATCCCCCATTGAAGTTAACGAAATTTGTGATGAATTAGGTGAAACCTATCCAAAAAGTATTGAACTAGTACATGGAGGGGACATTCATAGTGCCTGGCAAATAGAATTCTCAAACAGAAAGTTATTCCTTAAAAAAAACATTAGAAACAAAAAATTTCTTGAATTTGAAAAATATTGCCTTCAAAATTTGAGAAAGTTTATTAATCAAGAAAACTTAGTTCTTCCTGAAGTTATTACATATAAAAATATAGAAAATATAGAAATTCTTTTAATTGAATGGATAGATATGTATAACTTTGACCAAAAAAAGCTTGGAAAAGGTTTGGGTGAAATGCACCTAAAATCAGCTGAATCTAATCCCAAAATGTTTGGGTCTTCAGTTGAGGGTTTTATCGGAACAACTGATCAGAAAAAAGGCTGGAACGATAATTGGATAGATTGTTTTTTAAACTTAAGAATAAAACCTCAATTATTAATTCTTGAATCGAAAATTTTAGATAAAGAAATTATAAATAAAGTTCAAGATAAAATTAAATCAGAATTACTTAATCATAAACCAATAAATTCTCTAGTTCATGGTGATTTATGGTTAGGAAATGTAGGAACGGAAAAAAATGGTAAGGGTGTTATCTTTGACCCTGCATCTTGGTGGGCAGATAATGAAGTAGATATAGCTATGACGAGGCTATTTGGAGGTTTTAGAAAAGAATTTTATGAAGAATATCATAGAATTTTTCCCATAAAAAAGGGATTTGAAAAAAGAATTAT
This sequence comes from Prochlorococcus sp. AG-347-K19, assembly GCA_003281335.1. Classification (GTDB taxonomy): domain Bacteria; phylum Cyanobacteriota; class Cyanobacteriia; order PCC-6307; family Cyanobiaceae; genus Prochlorococcus_A. The sequence continues at coordinate 3,371 of QCCG01000008.1, forward strand.
TATTTATAATTTTTACCACATATTGAATCATGCCAATATGTTTGGAGGGGGGTATTTAAAACAAGTTAAAAATTACATAAAAGCAATACTAAATATGTAAATCTTTAGCTAGCCTAAATATGTCTTTTTAAGATTTTGTACCTTATCTAAAACAGCTTCTCGATTTTCGCTGGTACGAAGATTTTGCCAGCTCCACTGACCAACAACAATTACGCCTAGTAATTCTAGTAAACCAGGAAGAATTGGGAAAAAGTTTATCGTGTCAATGACAACTTTAATTATTATCTGAGCAATTACGACAACAGCTATTATGCCTGCCGCCTTGCCATACTTACCCATTTGAGTCCAATCAACATTACCAAGGGTTTCATTGACTTTTCCCATAACATCAGAGTACTTCTCTGAAAAGCTTTTGGTTTCTGAGCTTGTATCGGAGCCGGAGTCTTGATTTGACTCTGGAGTGTTATCACTCATGAATTCAGTAAACTTAATATATGAACCAGACAGTATCGGAAAAAACGTCTGTTGACTACCTTTTTGTTGTGTAAAATTCCGAACCGAAACATTTTGTATTTTTTAGAGTCGTTGGTATAAAAAGTTTCTGAAGATATTTAAACTTAAAATTGATTTATAGAAACTTCACATTATCGTCTAGTACTAACAAAAACATTAATAAATCATATTAATAATAAAAATTTAAAAGACTAAAATTTTTATTTTAATTATTATATTTTTAAAAGTTTAACTTGCAAAAATTAAAGGATTACAATGTCCAAAGATATAAAATTTAATTTCTTAAATTCTGATGAAGAAGAAAGATATCAAAAACATTTAACCCTTAAAGAGATAGGTTATGAGGGGCAACTAAATCTTAAAAACAGCTCAGTATTATGTATCGGAGCAGGTGGACTTGGGTCTTCCGTTTTGCTTTATCTCGCTGCAGCAGGAATTGGGAGAATTGGAATAGTTGATAACGATCAAGTTGAAAAGTCTAATCTCCAGAGACAGATAATTCATGAAACAAATACTATTGGCAATCTTAAAATTGATTCTGCTAAGGAAAGAATTAAAAAATTCAATCCTAATTGTGAAATATTAACCTTTTCAGAGAGAATTAATCCTAAAAATGCTCTTGAATTAATAAAGGAGTTTGATGTTATTTGTGATTGCTCGGATAACTTTGGCACAAGATATTTAATAAATGATTCATGCCTGATATTAAATAAACCGCTGGTCTTTGGAAGTGTACAAGGCTTTGAAGGGCAAGTGAGTGTTTTCAATTTATATAAAAATAGTCCCAATTTAAGAGACTTACTTCCAGAATCACCTTCAAAAAATGCTGCCCCAAGTTGTGCAGAATACGGAGTTGTGGGTGTTTCAACAGGTTTAATAGGAATTCTTCAGGTTAATGAAATTATCAAAATCATTTTGAAAAAAGGTGAAATTTTAGATGGAGAGATTTTAATTTTTGATCTATTGAATATGAATATGAAAAAATTACACCTAAAAAGTGATCAGTTAAATAAACGAATAAAAAATCTGTCTCAGTTTGAGGGCTTTTATAATAGCGACGAATATTGTGAAAAAAATAATGAAATTAACAGTATTAACTTTAACGAATTTAATAGTTTATTCAAAGCAAAACCTAACAAAATTCTTTTAATTGATGTTAGAGAAAATGAAGAATTTTCTACATTTGCAATAGAGGGATCTATCTCAATTCCCTTAAGTCATTTGAACCAAGTGTCTGACTTAAAATTTATTCAAAAAGAAGTTTTAAATAAAGAGGTTTTCACTATATGTAAATCGGGGAAACGTTCTGAAAAAGCTTCAAAAATTTTGTCTAAATTCAAAATTAAGTCAAGATCTATTGAAGGCGGCATTGAAAAGGTAAAAAAAATATTGTGCAATTAATTTTTTAAGAATAGTTAGTAATCTACACCTCTTTTCAAATCAACTCCCACATTTGCATAATGCTTATGACAAACCATTTCAGAGTAAACATCAGCTAGTTCAAAGTATGAAGGTTCATTTTTACACCTCCCAGTAATTACAACTTCTGTATCTGCTGGTTTTTTTAAAAGAGTTTGATGTATTGATTCCACAGGTAGCAACTCTAAATCAACAGTTGGATTCAATTCATCTAAAATAATTGTTTTATACAAACCAGACAAAATAGCAGCTTTAGCAATTTCCCATGCTCTTTCAGCCTCAACATAATCAATTGGTTGTTGCTGACCTCTCCATACGATGGCATCTCTGCCTGAACGCAAATGATCAACTAAATGAGGGTAACTCTCTCTCAAAGCTTCTATAGCAGCATCTTCGGTATAACCATTTCCACCTTTTAACCACTGTAATATTAAAACTCTATGACTTTTATCTTGAGATATTCCTTTACCGATAGCTTGAAGAGCCTTGCCAAGTGCACTTGTGGATTTACCCTTTCCTTCACCTGTATAAATCTCAATTCCACCACTAGAACCTTGTCTGGTTAGTTCTGATAAGTCTCCTATCAAACGAGGTCTCATTTCTGAATGGAGTTGAGATATTCTTACCAAAGAGGGCGGGGCTGCTCTTCCAGTAATAATTATTTCTAATCCATCTGGACGATTTTGAAGAGAATCAACTACTTCATTGATATCAAGCATTCCTAAATCAAGAACTGGATTTAACTCATCGAGTACAACTACAGAATAAAGAGAACTAGCAATTGCTCCTTTAGCAATATTCCAACCTCTTTCAGCCTCACCAACATCAAACGTTGTCACTTGGTCAGCAGTAAAGAATTCAGATCTTCCTGTCCTTACATGGTCAATTAAATGTGGAAACCCTCTTTGCAAAGCCTCTATAGCTGAATCTTCGTCATATGGCCTCTCAGGGCCTTTTAAAAATCTTAGAAGTAAAACTCTTGATTGTCTTTTTTCGCATATTCCTAATCCTATTGTCCTGAGAACTACTCCCAATGCAGCCTGACTTTTTCCCTTTCCTTCTCCATCATAAATATGCAATTGACCTTTTGATCTCTCTTGACTGTCACTTGCTGTGACAATTCCAATTCCTCTATTTCTTCTCGTATTTGTCAATTGAACAAAATTAATAAATTTAATCTAAGATATAGATAAGAATATTATTAAAGATTTAATAATAAATTCAACCTATTCATAGGTAATTTGAATTTTAAAGTAATTAGCATGTTCAATCAACTAGAAATTCTCTCTGATGAACAAAGTGAAAAGCTTTATACAATTAGGAGATACATTAAGAATCTTGATAGTGTTTGTATTGCTTATTCTGGAGGAGTTGATAGTACATTAGTAGCATCATTAGCATTCGAGCAACTAGGTAGAAAAGCAGTTGCAATAACTGGTATTTCTCCAGCCTTAGCCAATACTCTTCGCGAAGAAGCAAAAAGTCAAGCAAAATGGATTGGAGTAAAGCATTTAGAAATTAAAACATCAGAATTAGACCAATCAAGTTATAGTAAAAATCCTAAGGATAGATGCTTTGCATGCAAAAAAGAGCTCCACAAACATACAACCTACCTTTCTAAAAAACTTAATTATAAGGTTGTTTTAGATGGAGTTAATCTTGATGATCTTAAAGATTACAGACCAGGTATAAAAGCCTCAAAACAAGCAGGAGTTATCTCTCCCCTTGCAAAATTTAAATTCTCAAAACAAGACATTAGGGATATATCAAAAGCCTTAGGTTTTCCTTGGTGGGATAAACCTGCTCAACCTTGCTTATCATCAAGATTTCCTTATGGCTATGAAATAACTAGTGAGAGGCTAAAAATGGTTGAGAAAGCAGAAGAATACCTTAAAGAAGGTGGCTTATCGGAGGTTAGAGTACGTTGCCAAGGCTTAGCTGCAAGAATAGAAATTCCCGAAGATGAATTAGAGCATTTTTTTAACAAATATAACTTTAAGGAATTAGTTCAATGTTTTTCTAATTTAGGATTTAATTGCACAAGCTTAGATCTGGAAGGGCTAATAAGTGGAAAATTAAATAGGTAGTATTGCATTAAACAGCTGTTCTAATCTGTTTAGGTACTAAAGAAGGTGGATTTCGCTCAATAACACGCAAAAAATGTTCTTTAGCCATCAAAGATTCAATTAAATATTGACTAGCTAGTTCAGGCATCATATTTTGACCACATGTAAAAATATCGACTGCCGAATAGTTAGATTCAGGCCAAGTATGTATTGAAATATGAGATTCTGCCAATAATGCAATTGCCGTGACACCCTGAGGCTCAAATTTATTGCTTATTAAATTCAGAACTGTTGCATTTGCCAATTTAGCAGCTCTATTTAAAATACACCGCAAAAAGGATTCGTCATTTAATTTTTCGCGATCGCATCTATAAAGTTCCAACAAAAGGTGTTTACTTTGATGACTTAATTTTTGCTCATCACTTAACGAACTTAAAATTTGACTTTTTTTGTAGATTTCCATTTAAGAAATTTTATGTGAAATTAAGATTAGCTAAATATCATGCCTATTTGAAATTATAAGTGAATCATTTGTGAAGAGCCTAAGAAAGACTGATTAAATTTATCTAAATGTGTAGCACTTATAAAACATTGACTATCTTTGCCAACAGAATTTAATAACAAATTTTGCCTTGTTAAATCTAATTCCGCCAAGACATCATCCAATATTAGTATTGGAGGAACATTTAATGTTTTAGTTAATAAATCGAGTTCAGCCATCTTTAAAGCCAAGATAAAAGTCCTTTGCTGTCCTGACGAACCATATTTTCTAACTGAAACATTATTGATTAGAAACTCAATATCATCACGATGAGGTCCAAAATTACATTTACCCGTCAATGCTTCTATTGAACGCTGATTTAAGAGTTGTTCTGCTATTTTTTTACTAATAACTTCTTCTTCTTCTTCTTCTGGACTTATATTTTGTATCCCCGAAAGATAATTTATGTCTATTTGCTCTCTAGATTTACTTAAATAATTATGCCAATATTCAACATATGGTTTTATTTTTAATAAAGCCCTTCTTCTGCGCCTAAAAATTCTTGTACTTATTAAAGACATTTGAATATCAAAGCTTTCAATAATATCTGTGGATTGAGTTTTCAAGAAACTTTCCGAGCGCCAAAAATGACTTCTTTGTTTTAAAAGCCTATTAAATCTATTTATCAGGTCTAAATATACTGGTTCAAGCTGAGATACGACTTTATCAATCCATGTTCTTCTATAACTGGGTTCACTTCTAACAATATCTATATCATTAGAACAGAAACATACACTCCGAATATAGTTCTTTATTTCACTCTGTTTTTTCAAGATTGATTCATTAACATAAATTCTTTTAGGCCCTTTTCGGAATAAATTTAACTTTAAATCGTCTTTAAAATTGATCTGCCCTATAATCATGGCCATATCACTGTCGTTCTCTATTAAGTCTTTATCGCTTAGTGCTCTATTAGATTTTAATTGACTTAAATATTCAACCGATTCAAGTAAATTTGACTTGCCAATACCATTGCAGCCAAGAACAATTGCTCTTTGCTCTTTTAGATCAATTTCAAAACTTTTATAGTTCCGAAAATTTTTAATTTTTAATTTATTTAAAAAAATTTTTTTGTGCATTCATTAATTAAATTAGCTAAGTTTAAAATATTTAGATTTTCTTTAAAGAAATTGAAAAATTAAAGGGCATGTAGCTCAGTTGGATAGAGCATCAGATTCCGGTTCTGAGAGTCGGGGGTTCGAATCCCTCCATGCTCGTAAAATGATTTTTAAAGTTTATATCCCATTACTCTTATTCCATTTGGATCTAGTATGAATCCATTTTCCTCTAGACTAATAAAAGAAGATACTGGAGCCTGTACAGAAATACTGCATCCAGGCATTTCTCTATTTATTTTCTCAAGAGTTACTTGAAGCAATATTGAATAATAAAGTTGCTGGTTATTACCTGGCAATGCACTTAAATTCCACAAGTTAGCATTCAATCCCCTGTCGGACGTAACCCTTACAAAGCCATATAATTTATTTTTTAATTCACTCTGTATGGTAAAAAAGAAATTACTTTTCTGAATAGCCTCAGAAAGAGGCTTTATTGGAAATGTCTCACAACCACAATTCGCTAAAAGTTTGTTAACTTCTTTAGCTAATGGGATTTGAGAAGAGTTAACGAAATAACCTTCTGGAAGAACAAGTTTTTTTTTAGAAAAATATTGCAATTATCAACCTGTATTTCTCATGCCAGCTGCTATCCCATTAATAGTTAAAAGTGCCCCCCTCAATAGTTCACTTCTGCTGTAAGCTCTTCTCGATTCGTCTTTATCTATGATGAATTCGCTTATTGGAGGTTGTCTTGTCTGGTCTCTTAATCTTCTTAGAAGTGAAACCTGCAAAAACCCTAATGGAATAATTGTCTTATTTCTTAAGCTTACTGATGATTTCAAATCTCTATCAGATTCTAGGAGCTTATTTTTACCAGTAATTTCAAGTATTAAAGATTTTGTAAGATTATATTCTTTAGAAATTACTTCAAAAATATCATCAAAAGAATCTTTATTTTCTTTACTGCCAAGAGTATCAACATAATATCTAGCAACTTCCAGATCCACCTTAGATAACGTCATTTCCACCTTAGATATAAGCATCCTAAAAAATGGCCATCTTTGATGCAGAACTCTTAATAATTCAATTTGTTGTGGATCTGAATTTAATTCAGATGACAATGCAGTGCCTACTCCAAACCAACTTGGCAAAAGAAATCTACTTTGTGTCCAACCAAATACCCATGGAATAGCTCTTAAACTAGACAAATCTTTTGCACCTTTTTTTCTTCTAGCAGGCCTACTAGATATCTGTAATTTACTTATTTCTTCTATTGGAGTTACCTCTTGAAAGAAATTTAACAAATCAGGATTCTCATGCACTAATTTTCTGTAATGAGACCTTGATGTTTCTGCCAGCCTAGACATTAATTGATTCCATTCTGGAGTAGCGTCAAGTCTATTATTTACTAAACTATTTTGAATTACGGCTGTTGTTACAGTCTCGAGATTATACAACGCCAGTTCAGGAAGACTATATTTGGAAGCTAAAACTTCACCTTGTTCTGTTATTTTTATTCGCCCTTTTAAAGTACCGCTTGGTTGAGCCAATATTGCCTGATAGGCTGGTCCTCCTCCCCTCCCTACAGAACCACCTCTTCCATGAAAAAGTCTTAGCAATATGTTATTTCTACTTGAGAGATTTTGAAGAGCTATTTGGGCTCTATGAATTTCCCAGTTACTAGAAACAAACCCTGAATCTTTATTGCTATCAGAATATCCAAGCATTAATTCTTGCAGAGGTTTAAAAGATTCTCCTACTTTTGGCAATAATGATTTATAGAAATCTAATTTAAACAACTTTTCCATTACTTCTGGTGCTCTTTTAAGGTCTTCCACAGTTTCAAAAAGAGGAACAACTAATAATTTTGACTTTTGTGAATTTTGATCAAGAAGTCCCATTTCTTTTGCGAGCAAGAGAACTTCAAGCAAATCAGATGCACTATGACTCATTGAAATTACATAAGAATGGCAAATGCGACTCCCAAATTCTTGCTGTAGTCTCTTAACCATTTTAAAAACTGAAAAGGTTTCTTCTGTAGTTTTTGTCCAGTTAACGTCAGATGGAATTAAAGGCCTTTTTGTATTTAATTCGTCAATAAGCCATTTAATTTTCTCTTCTTCAGACATTTGATCATATTGAACAGATAAATCAAGATAATTTGTAAGCTCTTGTATGGCGTCACTATGCCTTGTACTCTCTTGACGAATATCTAAACTTGCTAAAGAAAATCCAAAAATATGAACCTGAGTAAGCAAAGTGTTTACGGACTCACAAGTTAAATCTGTACTAATCAAGCTATTTTTAATTAGTTCGAGATCATAAGTAAATTCGTTTACTGACTTGTAATATAAGTTTTCAACTTTATCTAGATTTTTTTTATCTATTTCTCCCTCTAAGTCAAATTGCCACCCACTATCAGCTAATAAATTATTTCTTTCTTGTGTTAACCTTAATTTTTCTAAAATATAACTTAATTTCAATCTGTAGGGTTCTGATCTATACCTTGTAGCTCTAGCTTCATATATTTCAGGGAACTTAACCCTGTCTGTTTCGAGTGACTCCAATAGGGAAGAACTGACTTGACTCCATTGCATTGAGACACTTAATTGATCTCTAAGATTAGATGTCGCAATAATATATCTTTCCAACATTAACTGCCTTTGATAGCAAGCAGTTCTCCACGTTATCTCAGGAGTAACAGATGGATTACCGTCCCTATCAGAGCCTACCCAAGAACCGAAGTTACAAAAAGATTCTGAGGGCATCTGAACATCTGGATAATTTTCGGTAAGTGCTTCAGCGATCCTGCCCCTCAATTGAGGCATAGCATTAAATAAAACTTGCTGAAAATAATGCAAGGCATAATCAACTTCATCTAAAACTGAAGGTTTAAATTGATGCAATTCATCTGTTCTCCACCAAAGTCTTACTTCCTCTTGTAATTGGGTTTTTAGAGAATTTTTTTCTTCTTTTGTTAAAAATTGCTCAATCTGTATTTTTTTTAACAAATTTGCTACTCTTGTTTGCTTATGTCTAATCGTATGTCTTACTATCTCTGTCGGATGCGCAGTAAAAACTAAACGAATATCCATTTCCTGCAATAACTCCTCTAACTTGCCTGGTGGTACATTTAATTTCCTCAGCCTGTAAAATAATTCTCTAAAAGTTACAGGAGCATTTTGCCTAGCCAATGCTGGGGCAAAGGGATCAAGATTGTCTGGCGATTTTTGAACATCCTTATTAGTAAAGCTTTGAATATATCTATCTTCCTCAACTCTTTGTTCCAAGATATTCACGAGTTGAAAATACAATGAAAACGCCCTTGCTGCAGCTATGGATTCTGCTAAATCCATAGAATTTACAATATCAACTATTTCATTTTTAAAAGTTTTTGAACTTTCACCATCAATTTGTTTTGAATAACTTAATTCTTTAAGCTGTATCAATCTCTCTGCTTGATCATCTGGGCATTCTTCTCTGAGGACAGATTCCCATAGATCTTCAATTAGAAGACGATTTTTATCAAGTGGATCATTATTACTTATCAGATCCACATTATTATTTTTTATCTGTCGAAAAGATTCCATATAATCATTATGTCACAAGTGAAAATGTTCAGATCAAATATTTATTTAAATAATCAAACATTCTCGGCCTCACTCCTAATCATATCTTCTATAGAAATTTTCATTATCTGCTCAATAGACAGACCTTTTTCATATTGATTTATCCATTTCATAGATTGATTGCCTTCTTCAAGCACTTTATAGATAGGATCTAAAAGATGTTTCATACTAAAATCTTCTGCTGTGGATGATAAATCTGATAATAAATTTTGAATCCATTCTCTACAAATAACTTTTTTACCATCTTGCCAATGAATTAACTCTGAATTAAGACTATCTTTAGCAGCATTAATTTCATTTTGATCACATATTTCTGACAACTCATCCATAGAAAAAATACTATTATTCATGGGATCTAAAGTATTTATATTTTCAAAAAGATTCAAAATCCTTAGTTCTATCATCGCCGTTATCCCTAAAAGCAAATTAATATCATAAACAAAATCACAAATTCTTAATTCCAAACGATCAAGCATTAAAGGTCTTTGAGGACCATTTGGTCGAATTGAAGACCAAAAATGCCTGATATTTTGCATATTTTTGTTAGCTATATTTTCTTCTATCCAATCGATATAAAAATTATGATTTTCAAAAAAAGGCACCTTACTTGGTGTTTTAGGAAATTGCATCCATCTCTGAGAGTGATTCTCCGTAATTTTATTATTTAAAAAAGGTGAACTAGCACTTAGGGATAGATATAAAGCAGCCTCAGATCTTATTAGTCTAATAGCCGCAAAAAGCTTATCTAAATCATCTATTCCTATATTGATATGTACACTTGAAGTCGCAATGGATGTTCCATAATTATCTTGTATAAATTGATGATAAACATTTTCAATATCAGATCTTTGAAATTGAATATCATGTTTAAAACAAAGAGTGGATGAGGGAATGATTGTTAACTCTCTTTTGTTTAGCCATCGTCTTAACTTTTTTCTTGGAGTTATTAATTTCTCATATAAAAAATTGTAGTCTTTTTCAGGTGTTGTGATGTATTCAACGTTTCTGTTATCTGGCTCTTTTACAAAATCAGGAAATTTTTTCTCAATTTCAGCCGAAACGCCGATGTGAGAATTGAAAGAACCTGTGAAAAGTTCCACTTCAAAACCCTTATAAAGATTATTTTGACTCATTTATTTATCCAAACAGGCTATTGCTTTTAGTATCCCCTTTGCTTTATTTATAGTCTCTTGATATTCATTTTCAGGAAAAGAATCAGCAACTATTCCAGCTCCTGCTTGCACTGATACATCATATTTCCCATCTTTTGAGGGTTTAACTATCATAGTTCTTATCGTAATTGCAGTATTTAATGCGCCATTAATATCAATAGATCCGTAAACACCAGCATAAGGTCCTCTAGCATCTCTTTCAAAGTGCTTAATCAATTGCATAGCTCTTATTTTTGGGGCGCCAGTTACTGTCCCAGCGGGGAAGGATGCTTTTAGCAAATCCCATACATCAGCATTATTTTTTAAAATTCCCTCAACTTGACTGACTATATGCATAACATGTGAATATTTCTCAATAACCATTAAATCCTTAACCTTGACAGTCCCAATTTCACAAACTCTTCCAAGATCATTTCTCCCAAGATCAATTAGCATTACATGCTCAGCTATTTCTTTTGGATCTTTTAATAATTCCTTTTCTAATTCCAAGTCTTGTTGATTATCAATACCTCTAGGTCTTGTGCCAGCAATTGGTCTTAAGCTTGCAACAATCTGACTATTTTTATTTTTTTCTGCTTTAACCATCACTTCAGGGCTTGAACCTATCAGATACCATGAACCAAAATCAAAAAATGACATGTATGGAGATGGGTTAACCATCCTCAAACTTCTATATAAATTAAAAGGATCATTATTGACTTGAGTTTGGAATCTCTGACTTATGACTATTTGGAAGATATCTCCCTTTCTTATGTATTCTTTTGCAGAAAGAACTGCATCCTCAAAATCTTTTTTCTCCCAATTACTTTCTAGATCAAAATTCAACTTCTCATTTTCATTCCAATCTAAAAACTCATTTTCTTTTAGGGGAACTCTCATTAAATTTCTAGTTTTCTGAATTTTAGAAATAGAGTTTAGATACAACTCTTCAATTGAGCACTCTTTTGAAGAAGTTGTATCTGCATAAACCACTGCAGTAATACATCTTTTTATTTGATCAAAAACAACTATCTGATCAAAAAACATCCAGGAACCATAGGGGATATTGTTTTCTGGTATTTCATTTATTGGAACACTTGGTTCTATTCGATTTATTAATTCATAACCCCAAGAGCCATATAACTGTCCAATTGATGGTAAGTCATCAAGCATCGTTGACTTGTATTCCTTTGTCCAACTTTTTAAAATATCAAAAGGATCACCTTTATGTGTTTCAGTTTTGCCATTATTCCACGTTTTAACTATTTCTTCTCCATGACAAACTGCTTCCCAAAGAGGTTTAGTAGCGACAATACTCCACCTACCCAAATTTTCCCCACCTTCAACAGATTCAAGAAAAACACCATGGGAATCTTTTGAAGATAATTTTAACCAAGTCGATAATGGAGTCTCTAAATCTGCTGGCCAAGTTTCAAGAATAGGTATAAAATTTTTACCTTCTTTGTAAGCCTTTAAAAAACTATCTTTCTGTGAGCTGATCATATTAATAATGTCAGCCCAAATTATAATTATTTTCTTCTGTTATATCAACTTTAAGGAAGTTAATCAAAAGTATTCTTAGTTGTAAATTTCAAACCAGCTGGATTAGGATTCTCACCTATTCTTCTAGGATTATGACCTACTTTCTCTCTGCCTTCATTCACTTTTTCAGAGAAAACACCATCCTTTGGGTGTAAAAATTCAATATCGCCACCTGGAAAAATTCGGTAGATTTTAAAATCTTCAATTCTTGGTTTGAAGGCTCTTAATTGTGTCCCTAATGCGAGGCATTGCTCTTTTCTTGCAAAGTACATTAAATTATCACCTTCATGCATAATAGCCGCTCCACCAGTGGGCAATTCAAATGCTTGTTCCTTTGAACTTTTCCATACAATTGCATATTTTTCTTCGGTTTCTGCTGAGTTTAATAAACCCCCAGTACTTCCTATATGCTTTGGAAATTGACCAACTAAAGTTTCAGTCATCCTAAATTTTGAGTTATTTCTAATAAGAAATTAGCATTCATATTTTGCAAAATTCAAAATTAATAGGAATTTTTCTACATTATTTAATATATGTTTAACTTAATTCTCATTTCATTTGGCTTCTGAAATCGGAAAAAATACTGTCAAACCTGTATCACGTCTTTGTGTGACATGCCCTCCTAAACTAGCCAACAACTTTTGAGTAGCATTTTGACTAAGTTGTAAACTTCCAGTTTGAGGGTTCCAATTTAAAACAGGACCAATATCAGAACCATTATCTTTTTTGAGAATTTCTTTTTGATTGTTATCTAATTTTTGTACTTTGAGTTGAAGTTTGAGTTTTTGACCAGCAGGTCTTAATTCTAAAATCAACGTACTACCTTCTTTTAATCCTCTAGTATTTTTATCAATTAATCCCCTTAACATTAATTCTAATTTTTCAGAATCACTCAAAATTTGTGGAAGTTGTTTGGGGATATCTATCTTCAAAGAAATACCACGTCGGTTTAATTGTTTTTTCCACAAAGGAGCAAGCTTTTTGAAAATTTCGGCTAAATTAATTTTCGCCAAGTTATTCAATGATGGGGGTTCATTACTAACTAATTCTGCTGCATTAAAGATTAAACCAAACCTATCAATTTGTTCATTACACTCATTATCTATTTGAATTAAACGATTTCTCATAGATTCATCCATTTTATATTTTTTTAAAGTAGAACTTATTAGGGTTTTTATTGTTGCCAAAGGAGTTCTTACTTCATGAGAAATTGCACGTAATAATTTTGCTTCAGTTACTTGCACATTTTTTTCATTATTTTTCACAGAATTCTGTATTTTATGACTTGGCGTTTTATTTGCTAATTTTGCCGATAATATTGGCCAAAATAATTTTTCAAATTGATTGTTGATATTAAGGTTACCTAAATTATTTATTGCATTACGAAATTTCACTCCTTCCTCGTAATTTTCTTGATTTAATTTTGCATGCATTAATTCAATTGAAAGTTTTAGGCTTTCTTCATCACACTTCATTAATAGAATTTTCTTATCTTTTTCTCCTACAATTGATAATACGCATTGAAAATTTGGGGTGATTATCATCAAAAAAGGTTCATAGCCATCTTCTTGACAAAGATTTAAGACTTTATAATTACTAACTAAATCGAAATCTTTTTTTATCTTTTCTGAATTATTGACTGGTAAAAAACCTGCATTCTCATTTTGAAAGTATGGAAACCCTTCAGGAGACCAAAGCCATCCATGAAATTGATTTAAAAATTTTTTATCATTAAAAGCTGGCAAAGGCGAGGCGACCCAAATCCCACCCTGTTTATAGTTCTGAGATAGGAAATCTTTTTGGATAACTTCTAAAGAAGCCCACCACATTCTTCTGGATGTATCATCATCCACATATATAGTTTGAACTTCTTTAATCAAAAGGTCTTGAAGTTTTTTTATAGTTATTTGTGATTTCATCAACTTCTTAGTGATCTAGAACGTTTCAATATAGATAAAACAAATCCAATAGATATAAAATTAGTTAATAATGACGTTCTACCATAGCTCATAAAAGGAAGTGGAATCCCTGTAACTGGTCCCAATCCAATAGTCATAAATAAATTAATAATTATTTGAAATAAAAAAGTTGAGGCTATTCCAATAACAATTAGAGATTCAAAGTTAGTTCTAGCAATCCTTGCAGTATTAATAAGTTTTTGAATCAAGAAAAAGAACAAAAATAAAACTATAATGCACCCCACAAAACCCAATTCTTCCCCTAGAGCACTGAATATAAAATCAGTATGTTGTTCAGGTATAAATTGCAAATTAGTCAGCTTACCTTGTAGCAAACCATTCCCAAATAAGCCTCCAGAACCAATTGCAATTTGACTTTGTATCAAATGATATCCCCCACCTAATGGATCTCTATTTGGATCTAAAAATAAAACTAATCTATCTTTTTGGTATTCTTTTAAGCCATATTGCCACAAAATTGGTGTAAATTTTGCCACTAATAAATTGAACGAAATAGCGAGAGCAGAAAAAATAATTTTCTTTTTTGAAGATCTATAAGCAAGATATCCTATAACTGGAATCCAGAAAATAAGAAGAGTTGGTAAGATTAGATATAGTATAGATGTGATAAGACAAAACACTAATATCAAAATCCACTCTATGGGCATATGCGACCAATAGAGCATTACACCTGTCAAAACAATTAAAACTAAAGATGTACCTAAGTCCGGTTGAAAGAAAATTAATAACCAAGGAATAACTACTACGAACAAGGGCAATAATAAATCTCTTATTGTTAGGATTATTTTTTTGTCGAGTACTAGAGCAAGAGTTAATACAGTACTAAGTTTAGCTACTTCAGAAGGCTGAAAAGAAAAGATGCCCAAGTTTAGCCATCTTTGGGCTCCAGAAACTGAAATCCCAAAAAAATAAATTAGTAATAAGAATATTAAAGTACACAAATAAAATGGAACCACATACTTTCTAATTCTCTCTAACGGTATATAAGAAATAAAGAATGCTACAAAATAACCTAAAAAACCAGTTAGGATATGTCCTAAATAGTTGGATACTAAAAAATCACCCTGAATACTTTTTATTAATAAACCCGAAACAATAACTAAAAACAGGGGAATTATAAGTAGTGGAGAAAATAAAAAACCTCTATTAAAGTTGTCTTTTTTCTGTAAAAAACCTCCGTTATTTGATAAAGAAATTCTCTTAAACATCAATTAAGTATTAACAAATTGATTCTTAATTAATTGCGCTAAATTACCAAATACAACAGAACTTTCTTTATTGGGCTGGCTAATTGAGATTGGTACACCTTTATTACTATCATCAACGAGAGGGATTTCAATAGGAATTTGAGCTAATAATGGTAATTCATTTTCCTTAGCTAATGTTTGTCCACCACCTTTACCAAAAATTTCATATTTTTTTCCCGGCATATCTGGCGGAATAAATACTGACATATTTTCTACAATTCCAAGTAAAGGTACTCCGAGTTGTTTAAACATTGCTAATCCCCTCCTTGCATCTTGCAAAGATACTTGTTGAGGAGTAGTGACAACTATAGCTCCAGAAATAGGCACTGATTGAGAAAGGGATATTTGAGCGTCTCCTGTTCCTGGAGGCAAGTCAATAACCAAAAAATCAAGATTATTCCATTCAACTTGGTACAAAAATTGTCTGATAATACTATTAAGCATTGGTCCTCTCCATATAACTGGCTGACCTTCTTCTATGAGGAAACCCATTGATACCAATGAAATTCCATATTTATTTATTGGTATTAACCTTTGATCACTGCCACTACCTTCTGTAACCTTTGGATTCTGTTCGGCAACTCCCATCATTGATGGGGTATTAGGTCCATATATATCCGCATCAAGCAAACCAGTTTTTAAACCTAATTTAGCTAGAGAACAAGCGAGATTTACTGCAATGGTACTTTTTCCAACTCCACCTTTCCCACTGCTAACAGCTATGATGTGTCTAATCCCATCGATCTTCTGCAACTCAAGAGCATTACTTTGATTTTGAGATTCTGTTTTGGAAGCATTATTATCTATCTCTATTTGAACATCATTAATATCTTCAAAATCCAGTAATAAGCCTCTTACCTCTTGAACAATTCTATCTCTCTGAGAATTTGCAAATGATGGTAATGATAATGTTACGATTACTCTAGGTATAGTTACTCTTACATTTTTAATCCAAGCTAATTCGATTACATTTTTTTTTGATCCAGCATCTAGAACTTTTTGTAAAGCAAAATTCGCATCATCTATTGTGGTCATTAAATTTTTAAATATTTTGACAAGGTAGTCGACTGTTTAAAAGATTAAGAACTATGTCGAACTATCAAATAATAGGCAATAAGGACCCCCTAAGAGAAATTATAAAGAGAAACTTATAATTAACCAAAAAATTTTTTTTCTTCAAGATTTACTAAATACATGTTGAAAGAACCTCCTAAAAACTCGAGAGAAAAAACTAAAAATCTCTTATTAACTCTACAAGACAAAATTTGTTCGGGACTTGAAAATATAGATGGCAAAGGGAAATTTACAGAAGAATCCTGGTTAAGAGACGAAGGTGGCGGTGGAAGATCAAGAGTATTGAAAAATGGTTCTATTTTTGAGCAAGCAGGCGTCAATTTCTCGGAAGTACAGGGAAAAGAATTACCTCAATCTATAATCTCTCAAAGGCCCGAAGCAAAAGGTCATGAATGGTTTGCTACTGGAACTTCTATGGTTTTGCATCCTAAGAATCCCTATATTCCTACAGTTCATCTAAATTATCGATATTTCGAAGCTGGTCCTGTTTGGTGGTTTGGCGGAGGTGCAGATTTAACCCCTTTTTATCCTTATCTTTCTGATGTAAGGAATTTTCATAATGAGCATAAAAAAGCTTGTGAGAAAGTTGATCAAAATTTGCATAAAGTGTTCAAACCATGGTGTGATGAATATTTCTTCTTGAAGCATAGAAATGAATCTAGAGGCATAGGAGGTATTTTTTATGATTATCAAGATGGTTCAGGCAATATTTATAGAGGAAATAATCAAAATGGAGAAGCATCAGAAGCTTCAAAAAATATTGGTAAATTTGATTTAAATTGGGATAATTTATTTTCTTTAGCGGAAAACTGTGGGCAGGCATTCCTCCCTTCATATTTGCCCATTATTGAAAAAAGAGCTTCTCAAACATTTTCATCGAAGGAAAGAGAATTCCAACTTTATCGAAGAGGTAGATATGTCGAATTTAACTTGGTTTGGGATAGAGGCACAATTTTTGGACTACAAACAAATGGTAGAACCGAATCAATTTTAATGTCATTGCCGCCTTTAGCCAGATGGGAGTATGGATATAAAGCTAAAAAAGGCACAAGAGAAGAGTTTCTCACATCAATTTTTACAAAACCTCAAGATTGGTTAAATGATAAAGAGTTAGAAAAATTTTGTATGGAGAACAATATCTTTGATTAAAATTATCGAATAAAACTTTAAAGCATTCTAGATAGGCGTTTTAAATAAAGAACCGTCACTTTTCAGTTGAAACTTTTCCCCAAGTTCATTTTCTAAAGAGATTAATTCATCCCTATGCGCTCTTAGTCTCATGAAAGTTGAATCTTTTTCATTTTCGTTTATCAACCTTAATTCAAATTTCTCCTCTCTTGCTGATTTTTTAAAATAAACAATTCCAGACAAAGGGCCACCAATTAAACCCAAAAGAATAGGCCACCAACCTAATTCAGGATATATTTGAATAATTACTAATCCCAAAGCACAAGAACCAAAACCGCCCAGAAAACCTAAAAAAATTGCTAAAAATTTACTAGAAACAACTTGACCCTTGAATATTAAAATTCTTTGTTCAAAATCTCCTCCTGTTTGCTTCCATCCCCTTAAATTAAGCCACTCACATAAACCATTTAAAACCTTAACTGGCTCCTGAGAAGATGAAATCTCAACGATGGTTGTTCTATCTTTACTGGAAGCCCTAAGAAAAAAAAATAATCCTATGGCCAAAAGAATTGTCAGCAATAATGTTGAATTTAAGGAATAGGACATTTAATAAATTTTTCTAGTAAATCAATAATAAAAATTAAAGTTACATCATAATATAATTTTTTAGAAGTATTCTGTAAAATATTTCTATCGGATGAAAATTCTTAATTAAATAAAATCTTAAGTAAAATTCTAAATCTTCAATTACTTTACATAATTATTAAAAATGACTATTGAAAATAAAAATATTGATCTTCTTTATAGCGATTTAACAGCAGATTTATACAATATTTATAAAAAATCATCTTTCCTTGCTATTGATACTGAAGCCATGGGTTTAATTCATGGAAGAGATAGACTCTGTTTAGTACAAATATGCAATGAATTTAAAAGAACATCCTGTATAAAAATCGAACTTAATCCATCTTCTTCACCTCATTTGAAAGCGCTTCTTGAAGATAATAAAATTACTAAAGTATTTCACTATGCAAGATTTGATGTAGCAGCTCTAAAATGCAATCTTGAAATTAATACAAAAAATATTTTTTGCACAAAAATTGCTAGTAAGTTGGCGAGAACTTACACAAATAAACACGGTTTAAAGGATTTAATTAATGAATTATTAGGTATAGAACTGGACAAAAGCTCTCAAAGTAGTGATTGGGGTAGCAACGAAGATTTAACAAAAGATCAACTAGATTATGCAGCAAATGATGTTAAATATTTAATTGAAGCTATGCATAAATTAAAAGTTATCTTAGAAAGAGAAAATAGATATGAATTAGCTCAAAAATGTTTCGAAACAGTTTCTGTACATGCTGATTTAGACATACAAAAATTCTCAAATATATTTGAACATTAAGAATCAATCTTCAGTTAAAAAATTATCTTCATCATCAAGAGTTTCCATAAGCTTATCAAGTATTCTTGAAGAACTTAATTTATCTCCATCATTTTTTTCACAAATTTTTAAGACATTTTGTGCAACTTGTATTTTTTCTTGAATAGTTTTCGAGCCCTCTTTTGCAATTTGAATTTCTACTTTCTTCTTAGCAGAAGATAGGCTTATACTCATAAGTTTTGCAATCTCTGCACAAATTTTTAGATATTGCCGATCATTTATTGGATACATAAAAGAATTAATAATTACCAAGCTAGTGTCATTTACTAAGATAACAAATGAAGGTAAATGGCATCTACGATTTTCATACTTGCTCCGGATTCACCCATTCTTTTTTTTCCAATTTTTGCTTGTTCTAACCTATCAACTCTCCCTCTCAAAAGTATATTTAAACGTTTTAAAAGAATTTTTTTGTTCTTGCAAACTAAAACACTACCTCCCAATAATCTTGATTGCCTTTTTGCAAATGATTTTGTAAATTGTGGTCCAGGTCCCGGTAGCGAAAGGGATGGAATTCCAAGACCAGCAATTTGCTCAGTGGCAGTTCCTGCATTAGACAAGCCAACTTCTGCCATATTGGCCCATGAATTGAATTTGCCTTTTCCAATCACTACATATTGGTCTTTCTTTTGCCATACTGAATCTTCATCAATTAAAAATTTAACTTTACTCTGTTTTATAAAACCATATTTATTTAAATAACTTTGAATTTTAATCACATTCGCATTAATGCTCAAAGGTAAAAGTATTACCAAATCATTTGATAAATCAAAATCTTGTAAACACCAAAGAAAATTATCGAGATTTCTAAGAGCTTCAGGGTATCTACTTCCAACTAATAAAATAATCCTTTTAAAAGAAATAATATTTGATATCTTCTCGTTTGTTGCATTAACAAAATCCATCATTGGATTACCCAAGTATTTTGCATCAATATTTTTTCTATTCAAATTATTAGCTGTAATTGAATCTCTCATAATTAAATTTTTACATCTTGGAGATTTCATAAAAAACATTTCCCATGGATCCCATTCAGAACCTTTCAAGTTATGATAAAAATCGCTTAAATCCCAACCTGGCCCACTACTCCAAGTATGGTCACTTTTAGGAGTTCCAATAAAACTAAAGTCGCATTCTGAACTCCAAGCGTAAAGTAATGGCAAGAAATCGCCTACTGCGATAATTTTGCAGTTATTTTTTGACTTTTGTTTTACAAGTAGAAAGTTTCTTATATTATCAATTAAAAATCCTGCAAATAAATCAAGCACAAATCCCTTCAGACTTTGATTACTAAAACCTCCACTAGGAAGCTCTTTTAAATATCCTATTTTACGAAAATTCTTTGATTTTATTGAATTAAATACATCTCCATTTCCTACTAACGGCAAAACTTCAATATTTTTATTTTTTATTTTTTTTAGTAATCTTCTGATTATTTCCGATGCGATTACATCTTCTCCATGACCATTACAAATAAATAATAGAGAATGAGACACCTTACTGTTAAGATCATAAAAAGATTCAATCGAATCTTTTTCGGCGGCATGGCCAAGTGGTAAGGCAGAGGATTGCAAATCCTTTATCCCCAGTTCGAATCTGGGTGCCGCCTTCTTTATTTTTGACACTAAATTCCCTATAAACCGTTCCAAGGCGAGTAAGTTGGAGTAACGATTAGAGAATTTCAAGGAGTTATCTGTGGTAGGAAATTTGTAGGAAAATCTACGTTAAACTTTTGATTATATTATCCCATGAATTTTCCTATTAACTAAATTTAAATTTGCATGTTTAAGAGTAAATATTCAAAAAAAAAACATTTTAAAAATTAGTTTTAAGAACCAAAATATTAAAGAAATTGACCTAGAACTTGTAATTATCTACAAAACTATAAATTAAAAAGATTTCATTTAAAAATTATGTTTAGACAAAAAGAGAAAAGTCTATTATTAGTATTATTCTGCGTTTCTTCTTTATGGATGGAGGATACAACGAAGGTAACTATCTAAGGGATTTTTTAGAATTTATATTTTTTTAACTAGTCACTAAAACCTTCTATTAGTTCTTTAGTTGCATAAATACCAACAAATGGAGCCGTAATTTCACTAAGCACGCCTGTAGTTTTTCCTAAAATACTATTTTTAACAGATATCAAATCATCTTCCTCTAAATAAGGATTTCTTCTAGAGCCTCTTTTAGCGCTTGCTGAATATGATATGTTTTTCTTTATTACTGCCCCATCTTGACCATACCTTATAAGCACAATCTTCCCAGAAAGAGGTTTAATTGGTCCAGATATATCAATTGCATCTGATAGTGCAGCTTCAAGAGGAAGTTTTACAACTCCAGGAGTTTCAACCCTACCATAAAGATTTACTGAGATAAATTTTGGGGAAATACCAGATAAAATAGCTCTCGGGATTTGATTTGGATTAGTTTTACTTAGTTTTGGAAAGAATAAAGTATCGCCATCAAATATACGCATATCATTAGTGGGATCTGATTCGTATATGTAAGCATTAAAATCAATAATTGCTCTTTTTTTGCCTCCACCTTTTCCAAGAGGTATATCTCTTATAATTTCAATTTTAGATAAATCAGTTGTAGAAGTTATTCCACCAGCTTTTCTTATAACATCAGAAATGGTAGTTATGTTTTCACTTAATCTTTTGACGACGAGATCTTTTGAAGATTGATTATTCAATTGCAAATTTTCACTTATATTTGCTTGCTCATTATTATTTTCAATCAATAAATCAAGCTCAGAATTATCTCTTTTATCTAACTTTACAAATGAACCTGAGGAATAAGCAGGAAATTTATAAAAACCTGGTTTTCTTAAATCACCTCTTGCTAATACTCTAATACTTTTGAATCCTGCAATCCTTACTTTTATTTCTGGATCAATTAGAAATTCTGCATATCTTTTTTCCAATAAAGTTTTTAATTCAGACTTTGTTAATCCCCTTACAAACGTTTCGTCTATCCTTGGTAATAATAATTCTCCTTCTTCATTAACTGAAAAAACTCCACTGAGTTCTTCCGCAGGAAAAAATACTAGAGAAATTTCATCACCAGTATCAATAATGTAATCCTCTAATTCATTTCTTGATTCTAAATATTCAATTTCTATTTTATTATTTTTTTTATTAGGAAAATTAGTATCTGCTTTAGATAAATCAAATATGAAAAATAATAAAAAAACATTAAATATTAAAAACGGTTTAAATTTCTTTTTTAAATAGAAAAATCCTATAAATTTATTTTTAGAGACTTTTTGTGAAATCAACTTCTTTAAAAAACCCTATTTAAGATTAAATCATATTACTATTTTTCTAGATAAATAGAAATAGTTTTATCTTTTTCTCCTTTTAATTATCTGAAGTTAAGACTCTAAACGTTTTGAACTTTTAAAAGTTAATCAGGACTCAATTCACACTCATCGTTGGTTGTATATTTTCTACTTAATCGCTTGCTGTCCAGGGGGTGATTTGGTATGCAATAATTATGAGATTAAGTTATTAATTATAAAATTTATGGACAACCACCAGACAGCAAGTTAGAGATAAAACTATTATAAAGCCAGTAACAGCCTTCTTCTCAAAAAAATATCTCCTGTTCGAATATGGGTACAGCCTTATTATATTTTTTCGCATTTAATTATAAAGTTTTCGAAGAAATTCAATTTCAAATAAAGAGTATAAATATTCAATTACTTATTAAAATATAGAAAAATAATCTACTTTTATTATTGATTAATAACATCTTACATCCATTAAAAAATAAAATTAAATGGATTTATTAATTATTTCATGACATTAATAATTTATAAATTTTAATTACTTTAGTAATCATTATCTGCTACACACATTCCTAAACATCTAACGCCATTTGATGCAGTCCTTTTGCAATGATTGCATAAAATAGGATCTTTCTCTGAAAGAAGGTTAATTTTTGAATTATTTTGGTCTTTAAAACTTCTTAACTCTTGTGTTGAATCAAATAGAGTCATTCTCGGCATCGTCACTCGAATCGATACTAACAACAAGTGAAGCATTTGTGTTGGAAGAGGGTATATCCATAATTTTTACAGTTTCTTTAGGCTCATTGATAACTTGATTTTCTTCAGTACTTTCATCAACTGCACAAGCTTCAAGGGCCTCTCGAAGTAGTGAATCAAAAGTTGCTCCGGGCAATCTATGTCTAGCAACCTCAAGAAAAGTTCTTGGTAAAGATTCAGATGCAGCATCTCGTAAAGCAGGATTATTCTTTCTATGTTCTTGTTCTTCTTCTATTGATTTAATAAACCTCAGTGTGACATCTCTTTTAGTGGAGGCTTTTATCAGCGTATCGTTTTCAGGATTACTAACTTTAGGTTCATTTTCAAGATCACTAAGTCTTTTTTCCAAACTATTTAAAACTTCATTAGCTTCTTTACTAATATGCGCTAATTGACCGTCGGACAAATTCGGTAAATCAGCGACAAAAACTTTCCCATGATCCCTTAGTGTCAAGAAAGTTGGTCTTGGGCCTTGAGACTGTCTACTAATTGATTCAGAATTATTACCTATTGGTCTTTTTGGCGGTGTAGGGCCAGCTGAACTACGTCTACGTGTAATTCTTTGATTATTTGCAAAGGGCATTGAATAAAAGGTTAAATCTTAATACTTAAACTTCCGATATAATTCGGCGGTAATTTTATTATATTACACCTTACTTTTTCATTTGGGTATAAAAAATAATTTTTAAAACTCATTTCAAAAAGATAAAAAAATTTAAGTTAAAATTTCTGGCAAAAATTTACTAATTGTTGAATCATTTTTTCTAACTATCTTTCCAATTTCCCAACTATCTATGTCATGATCTTTGCAGATATTTAATATCGCGTCCTTAAATTGTTTGTCAATAATTAAACAAAATCCTACTCCAAGATTAAAAGTATTCCAAAAATCTTTTTCAGGAATCGATCCTTTCTCTTTAAGGAATTTAAATAAAATAGGTATTTCCCAAGAACTGGTATTGATATAAGGAATAAAGTCAGAAGGCATACATCTTGGTAAATTTTCTGGAATGCCTCCACCAGTAATATGAGACATCGCTTTAATTTCAATATTTTCTGATAACATTTGGTTAATAACGTTATTGTAAATTTTTGTAGGTTTCAATAACTCATCATAAAAATTTAAGTGAGAAACTTTTTCAAAATCTTCATCTATTTTATTATTGGTTTGAATTATTTTTCTTACTAAACTAAAACCGTTACTATGCACTCCATTACTTTTTAAAGCAATTATTAAGTCATTTTCTGATACTTTTTTACCATTAATCAGCTTATCCTCATCAACTATTCCAACACAAAATCCTGCAAGATCATATTTATTTTTTGAATAAAATCCAGGCATTTCAGCCGTTTCTCCGCCGAGTAATGAACAGTTATTTTCTCCGCAGCCATATGAAATTCCCTGAACAACCCTCAACAATTGTTCCTTATCAAGTTTTCCAGTAGCAATATAATCCAGAAAAAATAGAGGTTTTGCCCCACTGGTAATGATATCGTTCATGCACATAGCAACTAAATCAATTCCAACCTCGAAGTGAAAGTTTTTACTTTGGGCTAATTCTAATTTTGTTCCAACACCATCAGTTCCTGAAACAAGAACTGGTTGTTTAAAACTATCGATAGGAATTCTAAACAAACCTCCGAACCCACCAATACCCTCAATCACATTAGATGTATGAGTTCGTTCAACTGCCTGTTTAATTTCGGAAACAAATTCTCGCCCTGCCTCTATATCTACACCTGATGTTTTGTAATCCATGAAATAAAAATGATAGACTTTCCTTATATAGATATTCCTCCTAAGATTGCTTTTGTCCAGTAATTATCTATCAAATAGATTTATTTTTTAAAAACAAAGTGAAGAAAGTAATCATAAGGAAAACTGAAGAAATAGAAAATTGGAGGAGAAATATAAATAGTGAAATTAACTTCATTCCAACAATGGGTAATCTTCATGATGGTCATATTAAACTAATATCAACAGCAAAAAATGACAATTCTAATATTAATTTAGTGAGTATTTTTATTAATCCACTTCAATTTGATAACAAATTAGATTTAGAGAATTACCCTAAAACAATTGATAATGATATAGAAATTTCCTTTTCAAATGGCGCAGATGCTATCTTTATCCCAAGAAATGAAGATATATATCCACCGAATAATAAAAATATTAAATTCCTAAAAGCTCCAAAAGAATTATCTTCTGCATTATGTGGATTAAATCGAATTGGACATTTCGATGGCGTTTGTACAGTAGTTTATAGATTACTTAATCTCATCAAGCCAAAAAATCTTTACTTAGGAGAAAAAGATTGGCAACAACTTTTAATTTTAAAAAATCTTATCCTTAGAAAGAAATTAAATGTTGCTATTAAATCAATACCTACACAAAGAGATTTTGATGGAATTCCTTTAAGTTCACGTAATGTACATTTATCCAAAAACGAAAGAAAATTGATTAGGTTTTTTTCAAATGAGTTATTAGAAGCAAAAAAAAATTTTCAACAAAATAAAAAGTTCAATTTAAACCAAATAATTAATAAGCTATCAGCAAAAAAAATTTCAATTGAATATTTAGAACATCTACACCCTCATACACTCCAAAAAGCAAGACTTGAGGATAATATTTCGTTATTGGCTGGTGCGATAAGATGTGGAGAGACAAGATTAATTGATCACGTTTTTCTAATGAAAAGAAGGCCGATTATTGCAATTGATGGTCCTGCAGGTTCAGGTAAAAGTACTGTAACAAAGTCAATAGCGAAGAAACTTAAACTTTTATATTTAGATACTGGCGCGATGTATAGAGCATTGAGTTGGCTTTTAATAAAAGAAAGTATTGATTATAAAAAAGAAAAAAAATTACAGGATATGCTTAAAGACATATCTATAGTTTTCAAGTCGAATACAAATTCACATCAGGATGTTTATGTTAATAACTACTGCGTTACTGAAGAAATTAGGTCGCAAAAGATAAGTTCCATCGTTTCTAAAATTTCCTCAATAAAAGAAGTAAGAAAATTCTTAGTAGAGGAACAAAGAAAAATTGGCGAATCAGGCGGACTTGTAGCTGAGGGAAGAGATATAGGAACTACTGTTTTTCCTAATGCAGAACTTAAAATATTTTTAACTGCTAGCATCGATGAAAGAGCAAAAAGAAGAAAATCTGATAAAAATAGTAAAGACTCACAAGAAATAGACCTTCATACATTAAAAGAACTTATAAAGAAAAGAGATTTTGAAGATTCCAATAGGGAAATTTCACCTCTAAAAAAAGCGAATGACGCAATAGAAATTATTACGGATGGATATTCAATTAATGAGGTAGTGGATAAAATTATTGAACTTTATAATGACAAGGTTCCTAAAGAGACTGAGATAAAATAAATTCAAGAAATACTTTCCAAAAAACCTGTTACTGAGTCTTCTAAAATATCAAGTACATAATCGAAGCCCTCATCACCTCCAAAATATGGGTCAGGAACTTCTTGCTCATTAAAAACTGATCTAAAATCTTGTATTTTTTTTATTGATGCAAAACCAGCTGAAGCTGTTCTATTTTTAAGATCTTGAATATTTCTAAAATTTGAATCGTCCATCGCAAGAATATAGTTAAATTCGTCAAAATCTTTGCTAGTAATTTGTCGAGCCCTGCTTAAGATATTTAAATCTCTTCTTTCTGCCGCAATTCTCATCCTAGAGTCAGCTTTTTTTCCTATATGCCAACTCCCAGTTCCAGCAGAATCTACAATAAAGCCATCGATTAATCCTTTCTTTTCAAGTAGACTTATAAAGATGGCTTCTGCTGCAGGAGACCTACAAATATTTCCTAAACATACAAAAAGAACAGAAATTTTATTCATATGATTTCAAATTCCAACAAATTATAAGACTTTCAAGTAGTAAATAAAACTTCTTCAATTAAAGATTCAGTAAATTCTTTACCAAACAAACTCGACAACATTGGCCTTGCTGGATCATTGTCTTTTCTATAAGTCAAATAATCATTTTGACCGTTTATTAGTTCTTTTTGAAGTTCAATATTGACTTCTTTGCTTTCGAAAAGAATTTCCAAATACAAATCAAGATATTCCTTAAATGAGGCATAAAGGTGATTAGTAATTAAAAAATCACTTCTTTCTTCTTTTGGTAATTTTGACCATATTACTCCTGGAGAAAAAAATCTAGCTACATCCGCAGACATTTTTTCAGCTAATGGGAGTGATAAATGACAATGATTTTTAAGTTTTATAAGTTTTTCTAATAAATCATTATTGTATTGATTTTGTATTTTTAATGAAGGCTGAAAATCTAACACTAATAAATAACTATTAGGTAGAGAAACAAAATCTACTCCAAAAAATGGGACGTTATAAATAGTATTAGGAATAATTAAAAAATTTAAAACAGAATAATTTGGACTATTTATACAAACTGCCCTTGCGAATTGAATTCTTTTTTTATGGGTTACACCCCAAGTAGATAGATTCACATTTTTTTTTGATTTTTTTGAACCATAAGTTGAATCTTTATAAGAATATTTCGAGGGTATTGTTTTTTCTAAACAGTTATATTTACTTAAATTATTTGTTAAATATTTTAAAAAAATATGCCATCTCCAACCTGGCCTGTAAAAAATAGTATCTTGTATTAACATTCAATGAATATTCTCATTATTTAATGTAAAAAGAAATTTATTAATAAAATTTTTTGTCCATTTTTCTCCAAAAAAAGATTTAAACAATTTATCTGCAGGGTCTTTTTCAAAACTGTACTTATCATATTTAATTTGATTATTCTTTATTTCTTCTGTATTTAAAAATTGATTAACAGGATTCGATTTATAAATATTCAAATAATTATTTACAAATGAATGGAATATATTATTTAAATCCCTATCAAGATTTAATTTATTTCCTCTACATATAATCACCCATGGGGAAAAATACTTTTTTGAATCATATATATTCTTCATTTTATTATTATCAAATGCAGAATATTTTTTCTTAATACTACCTAAACTTGAACAATATTTTTCAAGATATTTGCTTTCTTGAATTAAAGGTTGATAATCAAGTATTGCTAATAACTTTTGAGAAGTTCCAAACCATAAAATATCAGCCCCTAAAATAGGCAATTCACTATCAAAATTAGGATATGCAACCGTATTAAACACTTGCAGTTTTTTGCCGCCATCTAATCTTGTTATTCGCCACTTTCTATATTCGGGAGATGAAAAAAGCCAATTTTTAATAATATATTTTGATTCTTTATTGTGATGTTCTTTGAATTCACTAGATATTTGTACTTCATGTCCATTTAATTCATCAATATTGGTTTTAAGGAAATCAACTAATGATTCAAACATAAATATTAGATCTCGGTACTTCCTTTCCTAACTTTTTTTGTAATGTAATTAAATACAATCTTGCCTAAAACAGCAATCAAGTTACCTTCAAGCTCCTTAAACATTTTCATATTGTAAGTAAAAGCTTGATTAGCTTCATCAACAATTTGATCAGCCGTCTTTTGATTTATTGGAAGTTGATTCAAAGTAAGGGAATATTCTTCCTTGAATTTCTTTTCATCAGCAATTAATTCAAACTCATAAAAATTTAAACCATCATTTCCTGGCAAATTTAATGCTTTTTTAGCGATCCTTTTCAAGATTTGCCCCCCAGATAAATCTCCTATATAGCGAGTGTAGTGGTGACCAACTAATAGTTCTGGTGAATTTTTAGCGACCTCTCGGATTCTTTCAACATATTCTTTTGCTGAATGAGAGATAATAATTTCATTCTTCCAGTTTTCACCAAAATAAAATTTAAGATCATTTACGAGAGTTTCTTTCCTGAATAATGATTTAAAACCTATAGGTTTTATTACGGGATGTTCCTCATTGACCAGTCTTTCAATTTCTTCTTCCATAGCTTCATAAACAAAATATAAATCACTTATTAATTTTCTATAAGATTTTTTTTCAACAACTCCTTTTAAAAAACAAGCCACAAAGCCAGTATTTTCTGCCATGGTATGGGATTTTTTTGTCCCTTCTCTTAATTGTCCTGCAAGAGCAACTGCCATATATTTTTAATTATTTTTGTAAGTGTATTTAATCTACAAGGAAAATACATAAAACAGCTAATTTTTGTTACCAGCGGATGTTGTAGAGAATAGTTTATGAAGTTCTTTACAAACCAAAAACAGGTTATCTTTTTGTTCCTTTTGCGGTAGATGAGTACCAGTCATTTCCCAATCACCGATGGTAGCCACTCTCCATCTCTCGGAGGGAACAATCATACCTCGCATTATTATTCCCAACAATTTCGGAACTCTGCCATTATTATCATTTTCAATTCTTAATTGTAAAAGTATTGCTCTACATTCAATAAGAGGACTCCAACCAGGGAAATGAAACGCAAAATCAATAGTATCTTGCATGGATTCATTATTTAAATTGTCCCAGGGACTAAAGTTTACGCTTGCATCTGGAAAATATTTCCGAAACAAAGCTGCAGTGGAAGCAATTTTATTAGCTATTTCAACATTACTTACATTTGAACTCGCATTCATAAGTAGCTGAGTATTTTTTAGAAAATGACATAATTTGCTTTAACTTGCTTATTAACTACTTTTTCTTTTAATAAAGATGTTGAAATGCTGATCAATAAACTATTCTCTATTCACATTTGAGTAATAAATTTCTAGGTTTTAAAGAAAATAACTCATCGCAAATTACAATACGAGGAAAATCAATGAGTTATCTTTTATTAATTCAATACTATGCCAAAATTTGAAAAATTAACTTTACCTAATGAAGGCGAGATAATAACTTTTAATCAAGGCAAACCTAATGTTCCTAATAATCCAATTGTCCCATTTATTAGGGGTGATGGTACTGGAGTTGATATTTGGCCTGCAACTCAAATCGTTCTTGATTCAGCTATTAAAAAAAGCTATGGAGATGAAAGAAAAATTAATTGGTTTAAAGTCTATGCAGGCGATGAAGCTTGTGAACTTTATGGAACATATAACTACCTCCCTCAAGATACTATCGAAGCAATCAAACACTTTGGTGTTGCCATCAAAGGTCCTTTAACCACTCCCATCGGTGGAGGTATTAGATCTCTTAATGTTGCATTAAGACAAATATTTGATTTATATAGCTGTGTTAGACCATGCAAATATTATTCAGGAACTCCAAGCCCTCACAAAAATCCCCAAAATTTAGACGTTATTGTTTATAGAGAAAATACTGAGGATATCTACATGGGAATTGAATGGGAAGCGGAGGATAGTAATTGTCTTGAATTAATTAATCACTTAAATAACGTTGTTATACCAAAAAGTAAAAATTTAAAAAATAGATCTATACCCGACGGATCAGGTATTGGAATAAAACCGGTGAGTAAATTTGGTAGCCAAAGGCATATTAGAAAAGCTATTGAACATGCCAAAAGATTATCAGGAGATAAAAGGCATGTGACTCTTGTACATAAAGGGAATATTATGAAATATACAGAAGGTGCATTTAGAGATTGGGGATATGAATTAGCAGTAAATGAATTTAGAGAAGATTGCATTACAGAAAGAGAAAGCTGGATTTTAGATAATATTCAGAAAAATCCAGAAATTACAACTGAAAATAATGCTCGAAAAATTGAACCAGGTTTTGACAAGCTTACAAATAACAAAAAAGCATTCATTTGCGAAGAAATTAAAGAAGTTATTGCATCAATATCAAATTCTCACGGAGATGGAAAATGGAAAGAACTTATTATTGTTGATGATCGGATAGCTGATAGTATATTTCAACAAATTCAAACTAGACCTCAAGAATATTCAATTCTTGCAACCTTAAATCTCAATGGAGACTATGTTTCTGATGCAGCTGCAGCAATTGTCGGTGGCCTAGGTATGGCTCCCGGTGCAAATATTGGAGATAATGCAGCAATTTTCGAAGCTACGCACGGTACAGCTCCAAAACATGCAGGCTTAAATAAGATTAATCCAGGCTCAGTAATTCTTAGTGGTGTAATGATGCTTGAATATTTTGGTTGGGATGAGGCAGCTAACTTAATTACTAATGGTTTAAGTAAGGCTATAGAGCAAAAAAAAGTCACCTATGATCTAGCACGCTTAATGGAACCAAAAGTAGAACCCTTATCCTGCAGCAGTTTTGCTGAAGAAATTATCTCAAATTTCTAATTTTAAAAACTATTTTTATTTTCAAAAAATTTCCAAATATTAACCAGTGAATCTTTGGTGCCAATGTTTCCAGGATGAGTAACAATGGGAAGTTTTCCTCCATTTTTTAGATTGTAAGTCACCACTGAAATGCCAGTTAAAATTTGTCCTTCAAGATAAACATAATCTGCATTAAGTCCTTTACTAAGAATCAAATTTGTTGTTATTCCACCTTTTGAAATCAAATATCCTACTTCATACTTCAAATCTGCGACTAATTCAGCAATAAAACAAGCAAGTAGATTATAAAAATTAAATAGTTCAGAAGCATCTAAAGACATAAATTTTCTTGAAGTAAACAAAACAGGAGTTTTTCCTTTCTCAAAAGAAAATCTAATTTCTTTCAAAAATTTATTTTTAAACAAATTCCTTCGCTTCTGATTATTATCTGATGAAGTAATTTTAAAGAATTCAAAAACATCTAATTCAACTGGATTGCAATTACCTATCTCTAATAAATTATTCAATTGTATTGTTGAAAGTTCTACATAAGATCCAACAATTATAAGTCCTGGAAGAAAACTCTTTTTTTTATTTCTTATTCTCAAATTAGAGAAGAAAATTTCACTCTGAGAGACACTTTTTTTCTCAGAAATTGAACTTATAAAACTTGCTGCAGTTCGAAAAAGGAATTTTTTTTGTTTAACTAATTTTTTTATTACTAAAGAAAACTTTTTTAGTTGAGAATAATTTTCTACATCTACAACTACATGTTTATTATTCTTCAAGTTCTTCAATGTTTTAAAAACAATATTATTATCTTCATCATTTAGCATTTCAATATCTGACAAAAAAAGATTTTGAATATCTTCAAAATTTATTTGTGATTTACTCTGCTGAAATAAAAGATTCTTTAAATTACTTGTCTCATATCCAAAAATTGTATCTTTTGCAAAAACTGTTTGACTTATAGGGGTTTTATCAACAAAATGTGATCCATTAATTGTTAATCTTTTACCCTCTATGAAAGCTGGAATATAAAAAGTAGCATCGAAAGGACCCAAGCAACTATTTAGGGCACTTGGCTCTAAAAAGTTATGTCCTCGCAGAGTAGAGTCTCCTCTACTTATAAAAATAATTTCTTCTTCATAGGCTTGAGAAGCAATTACAGTTTTAAGATTTTTGCAAATTTCCTCTATTGTTAATTTCGCATCTTTTTCCGATAGTGACCTCGTATTAGCCAAAATAAAGAATAAATTTGATTTAGATTGAAAAGCTTTGACTAAAGTTGAGTAGTCCCACTTAAGCAGTAAAAAGCAATGGTGAACAGTTTGAGAGCCTGTGGGATCATCATCTATAACAACAAATTTCATAAGTATTACAAAATTACTTAAGAGATTTTATTTGTATTGAGGCATTTAACCTTTTACTATTATTTGAAGGAATCATAATGTTTCTAAATCCATCAACAAAAGAATTTCGGGGACTAGTCCAAGGTTCGAGACATATCATTCTTCTTGGAGGATCACTCCATATAACGCCTAAATCAAAAGGATATGGATGATTTAAAGTTACCTCTCTTTTAAAAATCTTATCTCGAAAAGAGCTTCTTCCGGAAGTATACATAAGAAGATCAACTCCTAAATTAATTTTGTTTAATTCATCCAAAGTATTACTTAGAGTATTTCTTCCTTGATCTTGACAATTAAGTGGCTTATCAACAAACTCTAAATTTTTGAAATCTGAAATATTAAAATAAGGATGCAAACCAAAATTTATAGGCATAGCAAAATCTGTTTTGTTATGGATTGTAATTTCAAATTCTAAAAAGTTAATTTTTAAGGTAACTTCAATTTTGAGTTCGAAATCGAATGGATAATATTTTTTGGTTTGTTTAGATGAATTTAAGAATAAGCATAAAAATTTTTCATTTTCATTGAAGGAGTATTGCCATTGCGAATCCCTAGCGAAACCATGTTGTGGTAATTGCAAATAACCATTTCCAAATATTGAACTAGAGGTATTGAGATTTCCACAAATTGGAAACAAGATTGGAATGCCTCCCCTAATACTTTTTGTCTTATCCATAAATCTTGTTTCATCGAAATAAAGTATTTCATAACCATCCGAAACCCAATTTGTTATCACGCCTCCTCTTTGAGGACAAAATTTAATGTAATTATTTTTATCTAATTGAAATACAAAAATTCCGTGGTCCTTATTAAATAATTTGATTTGCACAACTGTTTCTTAGAGAGAATCAACCCAATGCAAAATATGCTGATTAACTAATTCAGGTATCTCATCATGAGGGCAATGTCCTGCATCAAGAATAATTTCTTTTGTATTCTTTGGTGTAAATTTTTTATATAGATTTCTTTTTTTTGGAGTGTTCATCCATGGATCTTTCCCTCCCCAAAGAAGTAATAATGGTGCATTTAGTTTTGCGAATAGCTTATCCAACGGCAATCCCTGAGGACCTGATGGGTTAAATACACTTCTAAAAACATTAAAAGCTCCTACATCTAATGAAGGCTTCCTTATTGACTCAACTAAAAAATCATCAACATTTTTTTTATCAACATAAACTTGATTCAAAGTTTTTTTAATATTTTTTGGATTTCTCATATTCTCAAAAATCAAACGTTGAAGAACAATATTTTTCAAAAATATGCCGGCAACTGTTTCAATTGAAGTTTGCAACATATTCTTTTTGATAGTTTTTTCTTCACTAAAATATCCTGCAGCATTCAGTAATATCACTCCTGCATTTAGATCATTTAATTCTGCACCAGCCGCTAATGCTGCATAACCGCCTAATGAATTTCCAACAACAATTGTGGGTTTTTTGATTTTCTCTCTAACGTAAGCGACAACCTGATCCTTCCATAAAGATCCTGAGTATTCAACATCTTGGGGCTTCGGACTTTTTCCAAAACCGAGAAGATCCATCGCATGAACTTCATATTTGCTACTCAAAATAGGGATATTGAATCTCCAATGATCCGTAGAGGCCCCGAAACCATGAATTAATAAAATTGCACATTCTTTTGAGGTATTCTCAGGCTTAGCAGAAACTGTATGTATTGGGTAATTTAAAAAATTCCAGTCATAATTTACATCACTATCTATAAGAGCTGACTTTTCCATTTATTAAAAACTTTTTTATTTTCTTGATTCTAATAAACTTATTTCCTAAAGAAGACCCACAGGATCAGCTGCAACATCATCTGAAATTTTATTGCCATCATTTGGGGGCTTATCTTTTAGGACAATTCTCAATAGAACAGGTGCAAGAAATGTAGTTCCAATAACCATTAATAAAATAGCTGCTTCAAGAGAAGGAGTTAACAACTTAGCGCTTGTTCCTAATCCAAGGAAAATCAAACCAACCTCTCCTCTAGGCATCATACCCAAACCTACTACTAATCTATTTGTTGGTTTATCACTTGAAAATACCCATCCTGCTGCAATTTTTCCAATAATTGCGACAACTAATAAAAATCCTGCAACTACAAGAGCTGACCTACTTGTTGGATCAAGGGGATTGATAACTGATAAATCCATTCCCGCTCCAACTAATACAAAGAAAATAGTTGCGAATAAGGATACTAAAGGTAAAACGGATTGTTGAATTGCGTGATTATTTTTAGAACTACTTAGAATTAATCCAGCTGCAAAAGCACCTAAGGCTGCTTCCAAACCAATGGCTGTTGCTACGAAACAACACAATACAAGTATCACAAAAGAAGCTACCACTACGGCTCCAGGAGCCTTTAATCTATCTAATAACCAATCAAAACCTGGAGCTGCTGTTCTACTTAATGCAATAGCAGCAATAACAAATACTACAGCTGCTGCAACTAACTTAACGATAGGAGCAATTTCTAAAGTTCCTCCGGCAGCAAGGGCGACTACAACTGCCAAAATAACAATTCCCAAGATATCGTCTAACACTGCTGCACCAATAACAATCTGTCCTTCTCTAGTTTTTAAATAACCCAACTCACCAAAAACACTTGCAGTAATTCCTATACTTGTTGCCGTCATTGATGCTCCAGCAAAAACTGCTGGAATAAGATCTACTTGGAAAATAAACATTAATCCAAGAGTTCCAAAGGCAAACGGTAAAATAACACCAGCCATAGCAACAGTGAAAGCTTGAGCTCCAACAGCTACTAATTCCTCTAACTCACTTTCTAGTCCTGTTAAAAATAAAAGAGCATATAACCCTAGAGTTGCTACTGCTTGGAGGGATGGAAAACTTTCGAAATAAACATCAGGTACAGCTTCTGGGGGGATTGACGCTAAAGAACTAATAACACTTACAAGTCCCTCATTTAATTCGGTTCCAGCTGAAGGCGGTATCAACAAATGGAATCCAGATGCCCCTATTACGACCCCTGCAAGAAGCTCACCTACTATTGTTGGCAAACTAAGTCTTACTAATACTTCTGCTAATGCTCTTGCTGCTAAAAATATCAATAGAAACCTTATAACTCCTATCAACGTTTCAGCAACTTCTAAATCATGTGCACTTAATTCAGCAAGTAAAGAGTACATTTAAATGTAAAAAAATAAACTACCTAATTGGAAGATAGTTTATTGAGGGCCCACTTTAAGAAATATGTAAGAAAAAAGCAAAAATACTCAACAAGTGTGGATCTGAAGTTACAACAAAGAAATTTTCTTAAAAGTGGCTATTGTCTGTTATATGGCTAATCCAATGAATTCCAACGAACCCTTCGATCTACGTCTGCCTACCCCAGGCTGCTACTTAGATCCTGAGAAAGCTGGCATGGATTCTGATGCTGTTTTTCAAGGAATGACAGCCCATCTCTTCTACACTCTCGGAAAGTTAGCTACTTCTGCAAGTCCTCACGACTTGTACATGGCTTTAAGTTACGCTGTTAAAGATAGGCTAATGACAAGATATTTAGCCAGCCAAGAAGTCATAAGAAAAAAACCACAAAAAACAGTCGCCTACTTATCAGCAGAATTTTTAATAGGCCCACAATTAAGCAATAATCTTCTCAATTTAGGAATAACTCAAGAGGCAGAAGATGCTTTAAAAAGATTTGGTATTGAATCATTGTCAACAATTCTTGAAGTTGAAGAGGAGCCTGGTTTAGGGAATGGTGGACTCGGCAGACTTGCAGCATGTTACATGGAATCATTAGCATCTCTGCAAGTTCCAGCAGTTGGTTATGGTATTAGATATGAATTTGGTATATTCAACCAGTTAATTAGAGATGGCTGGCAAGTTGAAGTAACTGATAAATGGTTAAAAGGCGGGTGGCCATGGGAACTACCACAACCCGACGAATCATGCTTCGTTGGTTTTGGAGGCAGAACTGAAAGTTATAGAGATGATAAAGGTAATTACAGATCAAGATGGATCCCTTCAGAACATGCTATTGGAGTACCTCATGATGTTCCAGTTTTAGGATACAGAGTAAATACTTGTGACAGATTAAGATTATGGAGAGCTGATGCAACTGAAAGTTTTGACTTTTATGCATTCAATATTGGTGATTATTATGGTGCAGTAGAAGAGAAAGTTGCATCTGAAACTCTTTCAAAAGTTCTATATCCAAATGACGGAACTGACGAAGGTAGAAGATTAAGACTTAAACAACAACACTTTTTTGTAAGTTGTTCACTTCAAGATATGTTGAGAAGCCTAGAAAAAAGATCAATACCAATAACAGAATTCCCCAAACACTGGACAGTCCAATTAAATGATACCCATCCTGCTATTGCAGTTGCTGAGCTAATGCGACTCCTCATTGACCAATATCAAATAGGTTGGGATAAAGCATGGAATATAACAACCTCCTCAGTTGCTTATACCAACCACACATTACTACCGGAAGCGTTAGAAAAATGGGATTTAGGTTTATTTAACGATCTTCTTCCTCGTCATCTAGAAATTATTTATGAAATTAATTGGAGATTTCTACAACAATTAAGATTACGTTATCCTGGAGATGACAAAATCCTTCAAAAACTCTCAATAATTGATGAAGAAGGCTCCAAATCAGTTCGGATGGCCCACTTGGCTACAATTGGAGCTCATCATATAAATGGTGTTGCAGCTCTTCATTCAGATCTAATAAAAAGACAACTTCTGCCAGAATTCGCTGCATTATGGCCTGAAAAATTCACAAATGTAACTAATGGAGTTACTCCTAGGAGATGGGTTGCCCTATCTAATCCATCATTATCTAACCTTCTAGAAGAAGAAGTTGGTCCAAATTGGATAATAAATATGGAACTTCTTAAGAAGTTAGAAGAAAAAAAAGATGACAACAATTTTTTAAAAAAATTCGAAGAAAGTAAACTAAATGGCAAAAGAAAATTAGCTAGTTTTATCCATTCAAAAACTGGTATACTTGTAGATCCATCAAGTTTATTTGATGTTCAAGTAAAAAGGATACATCAATATAAAAGGCAACATTTAAACGCTCTACAAATTATTGCTCAATATTTAAGAATCAAAAATGGTACAAACAAATATGAAGTACCAAGAACAATAATATTTGGAGGTAAAGCTGCACCAGGTTACTTTATGGCAAAGCTAATGATTAGATTTATT
This sequence comes from Prochlorococcus sp. AG-347-K19, assembly GCA_003281335.1. GTDB lineage: Bacteria > Cyanobacteriota > Cyanobacteriia > PCC-6307 > Cyanobiaceae > Prochlorococcus_A. The sequence goes on from QCCG01000008.1 coordinate 41,004, forward strand.
AATGGTATTGCTGATGTGGTTAATTCTGATCCAGATATGGAGGGTCTATTAAGAGTCGTTTTTCTACCAGACTATAACGTTAAACTAGGTGAAATAGTTTATCCCGCAACTGATCTTTCAGAACAAATTTCAACTGCCGGAAAAGAAGCATCTGGAACTGGAAATATGAAATTTGCCATGAATGGAGCGTTAACCATTGGAACATTAGATGGAGCTAATGTGGAATTAAGAGATCTTGTGAAAAAAGAAAATTTCTTTCTTTTTGGTAAAACTGAAAGCGAAATTATGGATTTAAAAAATAATAATTATTCCCCTAAAACTTTTATTGATCAATGTCCAGAACTTAAAGAGGTTATACGCCTTATTGAAATAGGTCACTTTAGTAATGGGGATAAAGAATTATTTAAACCTTTACTCAATAGCTTAACTGGACATGATCCATTCTTTGTTATGGCTGACTTTGAAGACTACTTAAACAAGCAGGATATAGTCAGTGAATGCTGGAATAATAAAAAATCATGGAATAAAATGGCATTGTTAAATACTGCTAGATCAGGATATTTTTCTTCTGATAGATCTATTAGAGAGTACTGCAAATCAATTTGGAAAGTATCTCCGATGCCAGTTGAAATTACTTGCGATGTAGAAGAATTAACTAATTAATATTTTTCTTGTCTGGTGAATCTGGGGTTTGATGAAATAATCTATTCAAAATTAATCGATCCATATTTAATGGATCTGGAGCTAATTCATTTGCAATTTCTTTAAATTTTGATTCAATTTTGTTGGAAATTTTTGTATCAAATATTCTTTCCATTAAGGCTTCAATCGAATATAAATAGGCATTAACACTTTCAAGTTCATCTAAAGCTTCAGTAATTTCTGTGTCAGAAATATGTTTTTCTTCTAGTGTGATATCTTGATTTGATTCCCTTAAAGATAATTCTCTCTGCAACTCATCAGTAACTTTTGTACAAAGAGTTCTGAATGATTGAATAGATGCCCAATTCAATTCTTGTTGATGCTTAAAAGTAGGAAATTCTCTAATCAGACGATCATGCTCTTTATAAAATCTCTTACAATCAGAGCATTGACATGGTTCTTCAGCCAAAGGGAAATATAATTCTTTTTATATCATCTCACTATTTGGGCAAAATTGTAGGGCCATCCAATAATTCGTCATTTTCATCGAGTGAATCTGGACTATCTGGCAAAGGTATTTCAATACTTGTGACCAAATTAATAACATCTCGTAGTCTCATAGAATCGGCAAACCATCCCATTGCTTGCTCGGCATCACCTCTTTTTTCAGCATCATTTGCTTGATCTTCGTGAGCTTCCGCCAATAGAGCAAGCCAGCACAGGCATCTTGCTTGAACTATTGAAAGATCTAAATCATTAGGTTGAGACTTTGAAATGCGTTCATGCTCTTGTTGAATTAAGAGTTTTAAACGCATATCATGCAACTTAGCCATAAAAGATTTACTACTAACTACACGCTAGCTAGAGAGTAAGAATTTTGCACACATACTACATATAGTTTTTTATTTTTACGGGACTGGCGGGAGTCGAACCCACGACCTACGGTTTAGGAAACCGTTGCTCTATCCTGCTGAGCTACAGCCCCAATAGATGATTTTTGCAGTATTAAGCATTATGCTAAATGAAAGCAGGAGAGGCAATCGCAAAAAAGTTTTATTTTGTTTCCAAAATAAAACTTTTTTGAGGAAAGTCCGGGCTCCCACATGGTCAGGCTTGCTGGGTAATTCCCAGTGCGGGTAACCGTGAGGATAGTGCCACAGAAACATACCGCCTAATACTTTATGTATGGCAAGGGTGCAAGGGTGTGGTAAGAGCGCACCAGCAACATTGAGAAGTGTTGGCTAGGTAAACCCCGGCTGGGAGCAAGGCTTAGTAGATTTATGACCATTACACAATCTACTTTTAAGCGCCGCTTGAGACTGTGAAGTAATTCCAGTCCTAGATAGATGATTGCCCATCTTAATTAAGATGAACAGAACCCGGCTTATGACCTGCTTTCTTATTGTTGTGATTATTCAAATCAGATGACAAATATAATGAACGAAAAGAGAATTAATCAAATAACTAATTTTTTAAAGTCTTTAAATATTAAATCGAAAAGATTTTCTGAAATAATTAAAACTCAAAATATTTCAGTTATTCAAGATTTTAATCAAGCATTTATCCACTCATCTGAGGACCAAATAATAAATTACGAAAAGCTTGAATTTTTCGGAGATGCAGTACTCAGATTAGCTGCTTCTAATTTTATTGAAAAACAATATCCTCAAATGAGTGTAGGAGAAAGATCAGAGCTAAGAGCGCACATTGTCAGTGATGAATGGTTGACTAAATTAGGGAAAAAAATTGATATAGAAAAATTAATAATTAAAGGACCTAAAGCTCTTGGTGATGAAAATTCAAAAAATACTATTATTGGTGAAGCTACAGAAGCTTTAATCGGTGCTATTTATAAGTGCTTTAATTCAATTCAGGAAGTAAATCTTTGGCTAGATGATATATGGGAGAAAGATTCAGAAATATTTTTAAAAGCTCCATATAAATTCAAATCTAAGACAGTATTGCAAGAGTGGTGTCAAAGTAAAGGTTTTGAATTGCCAGTCTATAAAATAATTGAAGTCTCAAAAAAAAATGGAGACCCTAAAAGGTTCTCTTGCAATATATTTATCGAAGGTTTACAAGAATCATCTGCATTCGGAAAATCCCATAAACAAGCAGAAACAAACGCAGCTAGAGTTTTGATAGAGAAATTTATAACTAAGGGTAAAATCTAATTTTTATACTATTTCTAAATTCCTTATCTGGAAGGTTATGAGTTTATCCCAATTACCCCCTTCAAAGAGAACAGCTGCTCTTTTTTTTGTAACTCTCTGCACAAACCCTTTATATCCTCTATATATAGAGTTATTGTCTTTTACAACAACAAAAGAACCTGGGAGTATTGGTTTAGCAGATAATTCCATAAAACAATCTTTCTAATACAATATTATGATAAATAAAAACGAATGGTTGATTGTTGGATACATAACATCATGTCATGGAATTAATGGACAGTTAAAGGTTAAATCTCTAAGTGATTTTGAAGAAAGATTTTTAAAACCTGGAATGAGATGGTTACAAAAAGAAAATGAACCTCCTTCAAAAATAGAACTTATATCTGGTTTCAAACAGCCTGGTAAAGAAACCTTTGTAGTAAAACTCCAAGGAATAAATACAAGAAATCATGCAGAACAACTTAAAAATTTTAAAATTCTTGTAAAAACTGATGAACTACCTAAATTAAAAAAGGAAGAATTCCATTTGTTGGAACTTATAAATTTGGAAGTCAAGATTTCAGAAAATGATGAGTTAAAAATAATTGGGAAAGTTATTAATTTAGAAAATGAGAAAAATAATTTGCTTGTTATTGAACTATTTAAAAATCAAAAAATAGTTCTCATACCATTTGTTAAAGAAATAGTCCCATTAGTAGATATAAAAAATAATTTTTTAATAATCAATCCTCCAAATGGACTTTTAGAACTATAAATCTTAAAAAACAAGTTTGTAAGAAACTAATCATTCTACAGTTACACTTTTAGCTAAATTTCTTGGTTGGTCCACGTCAAGGCCTCGATGAGCTGCTATGTGATAACTCAACAATTGTAAAGGCAATATATTAATTAGAGGTGAAATCCATTCATTAGAGGAAGGGACTTTCATTAAATAATCAAAAATTTCTGTTCCATTACATTCAGGAGCAATACCAATCAAATATGAATCTCTAGCTTTTGCTTCTTGAGCATTACTGATAACTTTATCAAAAACCTCACCTGGGGAGGCAATTGAAATTACAGGTACTTTTTTATCTAATAAAGCTATTGGACCATGTTTCATTTCTCCAGCAGGATATCCAGCTGCATGAATGTAACTAATTTCTTTAAGTTTTAATGCACCTTCAAGAGCAATTGGATAATTTATCCCTCTACCTAAAAAAATAACATCTTTAATATTAAAAAAGTCATGTGCTAGTTTTTCTGAAGATTTATTATGTTTCTCTAAGAGATCTTCCAGTAATGGAGGAAGGTTTATAAGTTCCTTTATTAATTCACTTATCACATCAGGACTTTGATTACATTTAATTTGAGCAAATTTTATCGCTAATCCATAAAAAGAAAGTAATTGAGCAAAAAAAGTTTTTGTTGCTGCAACTCCAACTTCTATTCCTGCACAGATATCAATTATATTTGAAACCTGTCTTCCTATGGAACTCTCTTTTCTATTTGTTATTGCAATGAGATTGGGTTTAAATTTTTTGTCTTTAATTGAAGAACGTCTTTTAATTTCCATATCGATAGCCGCGATCGTATCAGCAGTTTCTCCAGATTGAGTGACTCCAATAGTTAATGTATTTGGCAATAATGGTGGTGGTGAATACCGAAATTCGCTTGCATAAAAGACATTTGTAGGGATACCTGAAAATTGTTCTAATAAAAAGCTACCCACCATTGCAGCATGTTTACTTGTGCCACAAGCAATAATTTCAATTCTTTCTATTGATTCAAAAAACCCTGTATCAAAGGGATAGTTAATTTGATATTCACCATTATCTAAATTCTTAATTAAATAATTTTCCAACCAGTTTTTTGCAGTCTGCGGTTGATCATATATCTCTTTTAACATGTAGTGTTTGAAATTCATCTTATCAATTATTTGCTCTGAAACTTTTAGAGAAATTGGATTTCGATATTGTCTCTCGTTGCTTGAGTCATATATTTCAATTCCAAGCGGAGTTAATAAAGCTATTTCTTCGTCCTCCATAGGCAAAATAATGTTCGTAAAATTTGCAATGGCTGGAGTATCACTAGCACAAATAAATTCTCCTTCACCCAAACCAATAATCAAGGGGGCTTGTCTTCTTGCAACTACCAAAGAAGTTGGAGCACCAGACCATAAAACTGCTAAAGCATAAGATCCCTCTAAATCGGATATTACATTTCTAACAGCTACTAATAATGTTGAACCATTATTCTCAAGATTAAGTTTACTTAGTGTATTTAACTCTCTTTGAATTAGATGGGGAATTACCTCGGTATCTGTATCAGAATTAAAAATAGTGCCCTCTTCCTCTAATTTATTTTTTAAATCTTGGAAATTTTCAATAATGCCATTTTGAACAACCGCTATGTTTCCTGAACTATCGGTATGAGGATGTGCGTTTTTAACCTCAGGCTTTCCATGAGTTGCCCATCTGGTATGACCTATACCCACAGTTCCAGGAATATTGCAATCATTAAGATTACTCATTAAATTCTTGAGTTTTCCTTCTGCTTTACTACAAGAAATACAATTTGTTTCGGAATTTATTATTGCAATACCCGCAGAATCATAACCTCTGTATTCAAGTTTTTCTAAACCATTAATTAATAATGGTAAAGCTTTTTTATATCCAGTTACAGCTACTATTCCACACATACGAAATTTTTTTTCAATTATATTGAAATAAAATGCGTATTTACTAAAACATGGACTCTCTTAAAACTGCACTATTAAAATTAATATGCTAAGCCCATACTCCTGGAAGTCTCATCTCCTAAATAAACACGAATACTTAAGAAATCTGTTGGACATGCCGTTTCACATCTTTTGCAACCAACACAATCTTCTGTTCTAGGAGATGAAGCTATTTGTCCAGCTTTACAGCCATCCCATGGAACCATTTCTAAAACATCAAGTGGGCATGCCCTTACACATTGGGTACAACCAATGCAAGTGTCATAAATTTTAACTGCGTGTGACATGTAAAAATTGTCTTTTGAACCTCGTTTTATAATACTATTGTCTTACAAAGAAATTAAAAAAATTAAGATATGCTTCACTCTTGTTAACTCTAGGGCATAAAATTATATAGATAATTAGTAATTTACATAAACTATGTCACAAGAAATCCTTGAAAAAGTCTGTTCTATTGTTTCAGAACAATTAAGCGTTGAAGCAGGGGAAGTAAAATCAGATTCAAATTTCCAAAATGATTTAGGAGCAGATTCCCTAGATACTGTTGAACTAGTGATGGCTCTTGAAGAAGCATTTGATATTGAAATTCCTGATGAAGCAGCTGAAGGAATTGCAACTGTTGGCGATGCAGTAAAATTCATCGAAGAAAAAAAAGGTTAATAAAGAATGCCAAAGTTCCATCGAGTAGTTATTACTGGTATCGGAGCAGTAACTCCAATTGGTAATAACATTGATGAATATTTAGTCGGTCTTCAAACAGGTGCTAATGGGGTCTCAGATATTACTCTCTTTGATCCTGATCAACATCCCTGCAAATTTGCTGCAGAAGTAAAAAATCTTCAATCTGAAAATTTTATTGAACCTAAAGAATCCAAAAGATGGGATCGTTTTTCCCAATTTGGAGTTATTGCAGCAAAGCAAGCCCTTAATGATTCTGGACTTGAAATTACTGAAGATAATTCATCAAGAATTGGAGTGATTATTGGTTCAGGTGTTGGAGGCTTACTAACTATGGAAAGTCAAGCTCAAATATTGAGTCATAAAGGGCCTAGAAGAGTAAGTCCATTTACTGTGCCAATGATGATTCCAAACATGGCAACTGGATTGGCTGCAATCGCTTTGGGTGCAAAAGGACCAAGTTCCTCTGTTTCCACCGCTTGCGCTGCAGGTTCAAATGCAATTGGTGATTCTTTTAGGTTACTTCAACTTGGAAAAGCAGATGCAATGATCTGTGGGGGAGCAGAAGCAAGTATTACCCCTCTCGGAGTAGCTGGTTTTGCCAGTGCCAAGGCTCTTTCTTCCAGAAATGACAGTCCTCAAACTGCCAGCAGACCTTTTGATGCAGAAAGAGATGGATTTGTTATTGGAGAAGGATCTGGAATACTTGTTTTAGAAACTTTAGAAAATGCACAAAAAAGGAATGCGAAAATTTATGCAGAAATAGTTGGATATGGAACAACATGTGATGCTCACCATATTACAGCTCCATCTCCAGGCGGGGTTGGAGGCGCCGAAGCCATCAAATTAGCAATTGAAGAAGCTTGTCTTAACATTGAAAAAGTTGATTACATAAATGCTCATGGAACAAGTACATCAGCTAATGATAAAAATGAAACTTCTGCAATTAAATCTATTTTTAGAGACAGATCTTACCTCATTCCTGTAAGCTCTACTAAGTCGATGACTGGTCATCTCCTAGGAGGCTCAGGAGGTATAGAAGCTGTAGCTTGTATACTTTCTTTGACACATAATTTTATCCCTCCTACAATTAACTACGTCAATCCAGATCCTGAATGTGATCTTGATTATGTACCAAATAATGCAAGAGAAGCTCAAGTAGGAGTTGCTCTTTCTAATTCTTTCGGCTTTGGTGGTCACAATGTTTGCCTTGCTTTTAGCAAAATGAATTGAAGACAACCAATTCTGTATTCACAACTTAACTTATTTTAAAACAATGGTCGCTGCATCTGTTTCATTAGAATCACTTTGTGTAAATAGTATAAGAATGCTTGCTGTAGATGCAGTAAATAAATCTAATAGTGGACATCCTGGATTACCAATGGGATGTGCTCCTATGGGTTATGCATTATGGCAAAACATACTAAATCACAACCCTAACAACCCAAAATGGTTCAATAGAGACCGTTTTGTATTATCAGCTGGTCATGGCTGTATGCTGTTGTATTCCTTGCTCCATTTGACAGGATATAAATCAGTTTCTATAGAAGACATTAAAGAATTTAGACAATGGGGATCAAAAACTCCTGGACATCCAGAGACATTCGAAACTGAAGGTGTTGAAGTTACAGCTGGGCCTCTTGGAGCCGGAATTTCAAATGCAGTTGGTTTAGCAATAGCTGAAACTCACTTGGCAGCAAAATTTAATAAGCCTGATTGCAATATCGTTGATCATTATACTTATGTAATAATGGGTGACGGCTGTAATCAAGAGGGTATTGCATCAGAGGCCTGCTCATTAGCTGGTCATCTTAAGCTTGGAAAATTAATTGCACTGTATGACGATAATCAAATTACAATTGACGGACGAACCGACGTTTCTTTCACGGAAGATGTCTTAAAAAGATACGAGGCTTATGGATGGCATGTACAACATGTTGAAGATGGAAATCATGATGTTAAAGGAATAACTGAAGCTATCGAAAAAGCAAAATTAATAACAGATAAGCCTTCAATTATAAAAATTTCTACAACCATAGGTTATGGCTCACCCAATAAATCAGATACTGCTGGGATTCATGGAGCAGCTGTTGGAGAAGAAGAAGCTGCATTAACTAGAGAGTTTCTAAATTGGGAATATCCTCCATTTGAAATACCAGATGAAGTATATGTTCATTTTAGAAAAGCAATAAACAAAGGCGAAAATTTAGAGGAAGAATGGGATTCTAAATTTGAAGAATATCAAAAAAAATATCCCTTTGAAGGAGCTGAGTTAAACAGAATGTTAAAAGGCCAATTACCAGAGAATTGGGACTCAGATCTCCCCTCTTATACAACTGATGATAAAGGTTTAGCCACAAGAAAACATTCACAAATATGTTTAGGTGCTTTAGGACCTAACCTGCCTGAATTAATTGGTGGATCCGCAGATTTAACGCACTCTAACTACACAGATATCAAGGGAGAAACTGGATCATTCCAACCTCAAAGTCCTGAAAAAAGATATTTACATTTTGGTGTACGAGAGCATGCTATGGCAGCTGTACTTAATGGTATTGCTTACCACAATAGTGGTCTTATTCCTTATGGTGGAACTTTCCTTGTTTTCGCAGATTATATGAGAGGTTCAATGAGGCTTTCAGCACTCAGTGAATTAGGAGTGATCTATGTATTAACTCATGATTCAATTGGAGTTGGAGAAGACGGACCAACACATCAACCTATTGAAACTATCCCCTCGCTTCGTGCCATGCCTAACATGCTAGTTTTCAGACCAGGAGATGGAAATGAGACAAGTGGGGCTTATAAGCTTGCTATTCAAAATCGAAAAAGACCTTCTGCACTTTGTTTAAGTAGACAAAGTATGCCAAATCAAGAAAATACTTCGATCGACAAAGTTGCTCTAGGAGGATATGTAGTTTCCGATTGCGAAGGAACACCAGATCTAATATTTATTGGTACTGGAAGCGAACTGAATCTTTGCATTGAAGCAAGTAAGCAAATTTCAAGTCTAGGTAAAAAAATTCGAGTTGTTTCTATGCCTTGTGTAGAACTTTTTGAAGAGCAAGAAAAAGCTTACAAAGAAAGTGTTTTACCTAGCAGTGTGAAAAAGAGAGTTGTAGTAGAAGCTGCCCATTCATTTGGATGGCATAAATATACAGGTTTTGATGGAATTTGTATTACTATGGATAGTTTTGGTGCATCAGCGCCAGGTGGAGAATGTATGAAAAATTTTGGATTTACAGTCGAAAACGTAGTAAGTAAGACGAAGGAAATTCTATAACTACCAGTTGATAATTAGGCTGAAGTATTACATTCTTCAAGTTTATCTTTTAACTGCTCAAGAGATTCATCAGAAATCTTTGAATTCATTGGACAATGTTTAGGTCCACACATTGAACAAAACTCAGCCTTTTTAAAGATCTCTTCAGGCAGTGTTTCATCATGGTACTGCTTTGCCCTTTCAGGATCTAGTGAAAGCTCGAATTGTTTATTCCAATCAAAGTTATATCTTGCATGACTAAGTTCATCATCTCGATCACGAGCTCCAGCTCTATGTCTTGCTATATCAGCAGCGTGAGCAGCTATTTTATAAGCAATTAAGCCTTCTCTTACATCTTCTGCATTTGGTAGACCTAGATGTTCTTTTGGGGTTACATAACATAACATAGAAGTTCCATACCACCCTGCCATGGCCGCCCCAATAGCACTTGAAATATGATCATATCCAGGAGATATATCGGTCACTAATGGACCAAGCACATAGAATGGGGCTTCTGAACATTCTTCCATTTGCTTTCTCACATTAAACTCAATTTGGTCCATAGGTACATGCCCAGGACCCTCAACCATTACTTGAACATTATGTTTCCATGCTCTTCGAGTAAGCTCGCCTAAAGTCTTTAATTCAGCTAACTGAGCATCATCAGAAGCATCATGCAAGCATCCAGGTCTTAATGAATCTCCTAGAGAAAAAGTACAATCATATTTCTTAAAAATCTCACAAATGTCATCAAACCTTGTATACAAGGGATTTTGCTTAAAATGATGTAACATCCATTGGGCTAAAATACCTCCCCCCCTACTAACAATTCCAGTAATTCTTCCTTTGACTTTCGGCAAATGCTCTATTAATAGCCCTGCATGAATAGTTTGATAATCTACTCCTTGCTGACAATGTTTTTCAATAATATGGAGAAAATCGTCTTCAGTTAGTCTATCTATTGAACCATGTACACTTTCTAAAGCTTGATAAACAGGAACTGTTCCTATGGGAACAGGAGACTCGTGAATAATTGCTTGCCGCACTTCATCTAAATTTACTCCTCCTGTAGAAAGATCCATAACCGTGTCAGCCCCATATTTAACTGCTAGTTTTAGCTTCTCCACTTCTTCATTGATATCACTTGCATTAGGGGAAGCACCAATGTTGGCATTCACTTTGCATCTAGAAGCAATACCTATAGACATTGGCTCAAGATTCAAGTGATTGATATTAGCTGGAATAATTAATCTTCCTCTTGCCACTTCTTCCATTATTAAAGAAGAAGGAAGATTCTCTTTTTTAGCAACAAAATCCATTTCTTCAGTGATATATCCGTTTCTCGCAAAGTTCATCTGAGTTACATTATTTTTACCAAGGCGAGGCTTAATCCAAGAACTTCTCATAATTTACAAATTTTAAAAGTGTTATTACTAAAGTTTGATCAAATCTCCACTTCCCTGATTCAAGATTAATGATGCAGGTTCAAAGGGTATGATCTCAGCTAAGTTAAATTTCTTAGCACCCCTAGTATTAATCTTATTAATAGCTCTTTTCTAAAAAATAGTCATCTCATATTGCGTAAAAATAAATAAAATAATTTATTTAACTTTTTGAAAAGACTTTATCTTTTTTAAAATATTTTTTCTTTCCAATTCTCTGCTTATAACTCTCTCTAAAATAATTACAATCCCCATTAAGCCAATAGGTAAATACAAAATCTTCCTGGAATTATCCCTTAATGTCAATCCGATACCAGATATGAGAATCATTAAAGGAGCCAAAAAAGATAATATAAATCTTTTATTAATTTTCATTTACCAATTGTATTAATTTTTTCATTATTTAATTTTACTATGGATTCTGTAATGACTTTAATTCCAACAGCAATAGCTCTTTCATCTGGATTAAATTTAGAACTATGAAGAGGAGCACATCCATTTGAAGAAGAAACGCCAAGCCTAAACATTGCTCCTGGAATCTTATTTAAGAATTCAGCGAAATCTTCAGCTCCTAATGATGGTTTTTGTAACTCGATAACATTTTCTTGACCCAAAACCTTAATTCCCGAATCTCTGAAGACTTGATTAATTTCAGAATTATTATTAACTGCAGGCGTTATTTCTCTAAATATTACTTTTGCTTCAGCTCCGCAACTTCTAGCTAAAGAAGTGATATTTTCATTGAGCCAATTACCAATATTTTTAAATACTCTGCGATTAGTACATCTAACAGTACCAATTAAATTGACCTTTTCTGCAAGAACATTGAATGCATTGCCACCACTTATTTTCCCGAAAGTTATAACTACAGGATCTAAAGGGTCTAACTTCCGTGTTATTGATTCTTGAATTCCGGAGATAACTTTAGATGCCACCCAAATAGCATCAACTCCTTCATGAGGTCGAGCACCATGGCCTGATTTCCCTTTAATCTCTACCTTAAGTTCTCCAGCAGCTGCAGTTAAACTTCCCTCTTTAATGCCAATAGTCCCTACGGACAAATCGGGGTAGACATGAACTCCTAAAATATGAGTTAAACCATTAGTTGCACCATCCTTAATCATCCATCTAGCACCACTCGCTATTTCTTCAGCAGGTTGAAAAATTATGCGAGTCCCAAAATTTAATTTTAAATCCTTAATAATTTTTGCAACGCCCAATCCAATTGTTATATGCAAATCGTGACCACAGGCATGCATAACACCATCTACTTTTGAAGAAAAACTTAATTTAGTTTCTTCAAATATTGGCAAAGCATCCATATCCACTCTTAAACCTATAATGCCTTTATCTAGGGGGCCAAAATCAGCTATAACTCCGGTCCTACCTACAGATTCTTTAACATTCCAACCAATATTTTTTAAAAAACCACTTATCAAGATCGCTGTTTGATTCTCAAGTCCACTTAATTCCGGATGTGCATGAATATGTCTTCTTAAGTTAATTAATTCATCATTAAACGAATCAATTTTTTTATAAAACTGATCTTTATTCATTACTTATTTTAAATCGATAAAGTTCATTAAATCGCTAATTGGTTGAGGAGGCCATCTTCTTATTTTTTTTAACCATTCTTCATCACTATATCTAGGATCTAATTCAGTTACCGCTATCCAGTTACTCTCAGCTTTCCCAAATTCACCCTTAGACCAACTCAAAGCTGTTAAGGCTGCCCTAGCATCTACGAAAGTTGGATAACGTCTAATTAATTTTTTTAATTCTTTTTCAGATTCATCAATGTTTCCCAATTGGAAATCTGCTAACGCCATACTTGACCTAGCCATTGCAAATCCAGGATTATATAAAGCAGCTTTTGAAAATAAATCTCTTGCTTCTTCCCAATGTGATGTAGATCCTTCAACATTAGCCAAATTATATAATGCAGAGAAATTTTTACTATCTTGCGAAATAACAAACATATAATCTTTTTTCGCTTGCAACCATAGACCCATTGCTTCCTCGGCTATCCCCCTGTTAATGTATGGATCTATTTCACTAGGATTCAAACTTATTGCTTTATTTTGGTCATCTATTGATCCCTTTATATCTCCTATAACAAGTCTTACATTCCCTCTATTACTTAAACCTGCAGCATCATCAGGATATGAATCGAGATATTGATTCCATTCTTTTAGAGCGAGATTAAATTTTCCGCCTGAACTTAGATCTAATGCATTTTTAAACAAATCCTCTCTCAAAGGTAATGAATAGCATGGTGCTACATAAAAAATATTCAAAAAAACAAAAATTAGTAAAATACAAACCTTAACTTTTTTAAGAGTTATCATTTTTTGAATCAATATACTTTTTTCCCAAAGGTGTAAGCAATCTTCCTCTAGGAGTTCTCGTGAGGAAACCAATTTTGATTAGGTAGGGCTCAACTACAAACTCTAACATCGAAGAATCATCACCCAAGCCAGCTGCGATTGAATCAAGACCAGTTGGATTATTATTATTTTGGTTAAGAAAAGATAAATAGTTTCTATCTAAAGAATCCAATCCTTTTTCATCTATTTGGTAAGAATTTAGAGCTTTTTTTATTAAATTCACGGAGATGTTATTAGTTTTCATAACAACTTGAGCATAATCTCTAACTCGTCTTAATAATCTTAAAGCAATTCTTGGAGTCCCTCGAGATATCTTTGCTAAATCATATGATGCTTCATCATCTAAATTGAGGTTTATTAATCGGGAGAAATTAACAATTATTTGTTTTAACTCATCAAATGTATAAAATTCAATTTTCTGAGAAATACCAAATCTATCCCTTAAAGGTGCACTTATAGAGGCTAATTTAGTTGTCGCGCCTATCAGAGTAAATCTAGGAAGATTAATTGTTCTGCATCGGGCTCCTCTATTAGCTCCCATAGTTAAGTCAAGTCTAAAATCTTCCATTGCAGAATATAACAACTCTTCAGTTAACCTATTTAAGCGATGTATCTCATCGATAAATAAAACTTCACCCTCTTTTAGTCCAAGAAGTAAACCTACAATATCTCTTGGTCTTTCAATTGCTGGTGCAGTCGCTATCCTACATTTTGTATTCAATTCATGAGCTATCAAAAAAGCAAGAGTAGTCTTACCTAAACCAGGCTGCCCATGTAAAAGAATATGCTCTAAGGGTTCTTTTCTAAAAATTGAAGCATCTATAGCTATTTTTAAAAAAGATTTAAGTTGTTCTTGGCCAATAAATTCTTTTAAAGTAAGAGGGCGCGCTAAGTTCAGATTATTATTTCTCTTTTCTTCTGGTATGATTTTTGAATCAACTAACCTAAGCTCTTTTTTACGAAGAGAAAAGTCATTATCGCCTATATTGGAAGAAATTATTGCCATAATGAAAGGTTAATTGCAATTGTTCTGAGTAGAAAGATTTTTTATAACTAAAATGGCAAAAAATTCAAACAAAATTAAAAGAAATACTAATAAAGAAAATAATTTTAAACTTCTAGCTGAGAATAGATATGCAAAATTTCAATATGCAATATCTGAAACAATCGAAGCTGGAATTGAGCTTTTAGGGACAGAAGTAAAGTCCATTAGAAACGGAAAAGCAAATTTAAGAGATGGGTACTGTTCATTCAGAGATGGTGAGATCTTGTTATTAAATGTTCACATTTCACCACATAAAAATGTAGGGTCTTTTTTTAATCATGATCCATTAAGAAATAGAAAGTTGCTACTTCATAAAAAAGAAATCATAAAAATGAAATCCAATACTGAAAAAAAAGGAATGACTATTATTCCATTATCTCTTTATTTAAAGGGCTCATGGATAAAACTAACAATTGGAGTCGGCAAAGGGAAAAAATTACATGACAAACGTCAAGATGAAAAACAAAAAAGTATAAAGAAAGAAATCAACTCTGCACTAAAAAGATAAAAATTTTATGCAAAATTATTGAAACTATTAAGCTAAACTGACTGAACTTGGAGGTGGAGAAGGATCTGGATCTGCAATTAACATATGCTGTAAGACAGTTTCAGGCCTCTCACTATCTCTCCAGCGAATTTTGTATGCAGGCATTTTTGTACCCCTACTTGTAGTTTGCTCTACTGGTTCAATAACCCATCCTCTTCTTGATCGGCCTTGAGGATTTCTTTTTACTACTGCATCCGCGTGTTTGAAACGGAAACCAACACGTTCACCACTCATTTAAAAAATTTCGTATTGGAATAATTTTCTATTTTACTTCATTCAAGGGTAATTTTTCATTTTTTTGAAGTTATTTCTGGTTTTAACAATGGGAAAGGGATTACATCTCTAATTGATGCGCTATTAGTAAGTAACATAATTAGCCTATCAATGCCTATTCCTAATCCGCCAGTTGGCGGCATACCAACCTCTAAAGCGTTCAAGAAATCTTCATCTATACAATGAGCCTCAAGATCTCCTTCATCTCTAAGGGATTGCTGTAATTGCATTCTTTCTCTTTGATCTACTGGATCTATTAACTCACTAAACGCATTTGCTAGCTCTCTTCCAACAATGAATAATTCAAATCTCTGAACCATTTCTTTATTATCAAAATGAGGTCTAGCTAAAGGAGAAATTTCAACGGGATAATCGATAACAAAAGTGGGTTCTATGAGTTTTGATTCTACTTTTTGCTCGAAAACCTCATTTAACAGTCTTCCCATAGTATTGACTTTATTAGAGAAATCAACATTTATACTTTTGACGGCTTGTTTTGCTGCTTGAAAATCTCCACTGAAAGAATCAAAATCAATCCCTGTATATTCTTTGACAATATCTTTCATAGATATTCTTAACCAAGGTTTAGAAAAATCAATTTCTTTATTTTGATAATTTATAATTAATGACCCACAAGCATCAGTTACAATATCTTTTATTAATTCTTCTGTTAAATTCATCATATCAACATAGTCAGAAAAAGCTTGATAAATTTCAACTGAGGTGAATTCAGGATTATGCCTTGTGCTTATCCCCTCATTACGGAAGATTCTTCCCATTTCATATACTTTCTCAAATCCTCCAACAACCATTCTTTTTAAATGTAATTCTGTAGCTATTCTTAGATACAACGGAATATCTAATGTATTGTGATGAGTTATAAATGGTCTTGCTTCAGCACCACCAGCTTCAGATTGCAGAATTGGAGTCTCTATCTCTAAAAAATTTCTATTATCTAACCATTTTCTTATAAAACTTATACATTTTGCTCTTGTTTTAAATACATTTTTAGAGTGAGGATTGACTATTAAATCTAAATAACGTTGTCTATATCTTTTTTCAATATCAGTTAATCCGTGCCATTTATCTGGCAGAGGTTGTAATGATTTGGATAACATTTCCCACTTTTCTACTTTAATTGAAAGTTCACCTTTATTAGTTTTTTTAATAGTTCCGTAAACTCCTATCCAATCTCCAATATCTACGATTTCCTTGATATCTTCAAAAGAAAGTAATTTTTGTTTTTCTAAATTTAAATTAATAATCCTTTTATCTAGATAAAGCTGTATCTGACCTTCTTGATCGCATATTGTAAAAAAGGCAATTTTACCCATTACCCTTTTTGCCATTACTCTACCCGCAATAGAAACACTAAAGTCTTCCTCGTGACCATTTTCTAAATAATCAAATTTTTGAAAAAGAAATTTTGTGTTATGTGTAACTCTAAAACTTTGTGCATAAGAAGCAAAACCTTTATTAACTAGCAGATTAGCTTTTAGTAGGCGTGCTTCTTTTATTTCAGACAAAATTTGTTTTTAAAATATTAGTTTTATTTAATAAAATTATCAGACTATGGATCAACTTGCCAAAGATGTTGCTGTTTCGCCAACTCTCTGAGATGCGTAACCAATCCCTCTGACAGTTAATATTAATTCTGGATTTCTTGGATCTGGTTCCAATTTTCCTCTTAATCTCGCAACATATACATCTACGACTCTTAGATCTGCTGCTCTACGAGGAGGATAACCCCAAAGCTGCTCTAAAATTTCTGCTCGTGGGACAACCTTACCAGGTTCATCAAATAATAACTCTAGTAGACTAAATTCAGTATAAGTTAGACTAATTCTATCTCCAGCTCTAGAAACTTGTCTGCGATTAGTATCAACTACTAAACTTCCAAATTTCATAACTCCTTTACCTGAAGGAACTTCTTTAGTTTCAGTAACCGATACAGTTGGGCCCATTCTTCTCAAAATAGTAGCTATTCTAGCCTCTAACTCTTTTGGGCTAAATGGTTTAGATAAGTAATCATCAGCCCCTAAATCCAAACCAGCAACTCTCTCTGAAATTGCCTCTAGAGCGGTTAAAAATATTATTGGTACTACTGATTCAGCTCTAATTCTTCTACAAACAGCAAAGCCATCCATTTTTGGAAGCATAACATCAAGAACTATTAAGTCTGGAGAATCCCTATGGAAAGATTCGAGAGCTTCTTCACCGTTAGTGGCTGAATAAACTTGATATCCAGCTAGTTGAAGCCTCGTAACTAATACCTTCAAAACTGCTGGTTCATCATCAACAACTAAAATTCTTGCTTTTGACATAGTTAAAAAAGATTTCTCGATATTTCAAAGCAAAGAACAATTGCATTGAATTTTTATTCTAACAATTAAAAATATAACATTACGAACCCTCATAGAGATATTCCATAGGTTTAAAAAAATTAAAAAAATTTGAAGATATAAATCTTTTAAAGCACTTTTTTCTTCTTGACGAAATTTATTACTGCAATTTTCTTCTTGAAAATTTTAACATTCTTAAAAGTTGGGAGCAAAAAAAAGGAGCAAACAAACCTGTCAAAAAAACTTCAACTAAGATATTTTTAACACCGGGAATAAACATTGAAGAATTACTATCTGAAAAATTTCCAAACAAAATTTGTGAAAGGTATATAGTCCCACATAAAAAACTTCCAAAAGAACAAATCAAACCATACCTAAAATGTCCCACCAAAATATCACTATGTAATTTAATTCTCCCAAACAAAAATCCGCAAAAAATTAAGCCTGGTATTTGAGAAAAATTATTATCTAAAGTTAGAGAATCTAAAATTAGGCCTAAAAACAAACCAAAAACCAATCCATTTATTGATCCATTAATCATTGACCAAGGCAATAACCAAAATAACGGCCAATATGGTTGAACTCCTAAAAATCCAAGCCAATTAGGGTGCCACAAAAATATAATTGGGATAAAAATAAAGCTTATTATGGATAATTTTTTTTTTAAAAATTTGTTCATTAAATATTTACTTTCAAAATTTGCACCCAATCAATTAGGTGAGGCTTTGCCAAAAGTGAAATTTTTGCCGTTTTATTTGATTGCAATGTTTCATCTATAGATATGACAATCCCAATTGGAATATTTGGAGGTAATAAAGAACTCGCAGGAGAAGATGATACAAAATCTCCCACTTTTATATCAGCATCTTTTGAATACATTATTAGGCTAGGGTGATTCCCTCCTGAACCAACCAGTAGTCCATTAATTTGACTTCTATCAACCCATACACCTAATTTACTTTCTGGAGCAGTTAATAATGTTACTGATGAAGTAAGTAAAGAAGTATTGCTTACTATTCCTAATAATCCACCTGGGCCGGTAACAGTACTACCGATTTCCACTCCATCTTTTGAACCTTTGTTTAAAAGTATTTGCCTCCACCAACCTCCTGTTTTTCTGGAAATAACAGCTGCTACAATATTATCATTATTGGATGATTTTTGAAGAGATAAAATTTCCCGTAATCTTATATTATCTTTCTTAAGAAGATTTAATTTGATTAAAGATTCTTGATTTAAGGTCTTAAGAATAACTTCTTTTTGAAATTGACCAGGCCAAAAAGGCTTTGAAATAAAGTAAAAAAAATCTTTATATAAAGATCCTTTTGAAATCCTTACAAAGACTAAAAATAAAAAAATTGCAAAGTATATCCAGATTTTCTTTTTATGCCACCAACGACTAGAAGAAATTCGTCGGATATCTAACATATTATTAATCTCTTATAGCGTTCCTTATATAATCTGGAGTATCAACAACTCTCTTAAGTTTTTTAAAATCATCCAGAACCTCTCCACAGCCATTAACCACACAGAGTAGTGGATTTTCTGCTATGTGAGTAAAAATTCCCGTTTCATCACTCAATAAATCATTAATACCTCTAACTAAAGCTCCACCTCCTGCAAGCATAATCCCCCTATCAACAATATCTGCAGCAAGTTCAGGAGGAGTTCTCTCTAAAGTTCTTTTTACAGCTTCAACTATTTTGCTCAATGTTTCAGCCATAGCTTCTCTAATTTCTCCTGAGCTCAAAGTGACTGACCTAGGTAGACCAGATAAAAGATGTAAACCTCTAACCTCTAAAGTAGTTTTATCAAATTCATCATCTGGGAATGCAGAACCAATCTTGATCTTAATATCTTCTGCAGTTCTCTCTCCAACAACTAAATTATGAACTTTTTTAAGGTATAGGGCAATCGATTCATTTATTTCATCGCCAGCGATTCGAACAGATTCACTCAATACGGTTCCACCCAAACTTAATACTGCAACCTCAGTAGTACCACCACCAATATCAACAATCATAGTTCCAATTGGCTCAGTTACTGGTAATGATGCACCTATTGCTGCTGCAACAGGTTCATCTATTAAGTGGACTTCCCTAGCTCCTGCTAATCCAGCTTCTCTTACTGCTCTTCGCTCGACACTAGTTACTCCACTTGGAATACCAATAACTATTCTTGGAGCTACTATACCCTTGCCTTCGTTACAT
>QCCG01000009.1 GCA_003281335.1 Prochlorococcus sp. AG-347-K19
TAAAAATAAAAAAAATACACTTTCATTCAAAAATACATATGGTGCTGCCAAGATAAGTTTAGAAGGAGTCGAGAAAATAAACAAAAAAATTAGCGATAAAGTAAAAGCTGAATTGTTAAATTACCAAAAAAATAAACTAGAGTCCCAATTAAAGGCAGGAGATTATAAAGTTACTCTTTTTGGAGCAGGTTCCTCAGGAAAAACATCTATAGCAAGATCTTTATTAAAAAATATTGTCGGACAAACCTCAGCAAAAATTGGTACAACAAAGCAAATTAATAGCTATAAAATTCGTATACCAATTTTAAAACGAAACATTAATATAGTTGATACTCCAGGTTTATTCGAACCATCTAAATTAGGAGAAGAAAGAGAAAAAGCAACAATTATACAAGCATCAAATTCTGACTTAGTTCTTTTTGTTTTAGATCAGGACATAAATAAATACGAAAACTATTTAATTAAAGAATTATTGAAATTAAGGAAAAAAATAATAATAGTTCTAAATAAATGTGATTTGAGGTCTATAGATGAAAATAACCTTATCAAAGAAAATATAATTTCTATAACATCCGCTAGAAAAAATAAAATTTCAGTTGTTCAAACAATTGCCGTTCCTCAAAAATCTCCTTATGTAAAATCAGATGCTTTAAATTTAGTTCCAGAGGTAGGAAGTTTATTTAGAGAAATAATTGAAACCCTCGATAATAATGGTGAAGAGTTATTGGCTGATAATATTCTTTTTCGCTCAAATAAGTTAGGTATTAAAAGTAAAAATTTCGTACAAGAACAAAGATATTTAATGTCAAATAAAGTGATTAATAAATATATGTGGATAACAGGAGGAGTAATACTAGTTAATCCACTACCAGCTGTTGATTTTCTTACTACAACCTCCGTAAACCTTCAAATGATAATGGAGTTATCAAAAATATATGAAATAAAGCTAACAAAAAAAGATGCAAAAGATTTGGCGAGTTGCTTGCTAAGAGCATTGGCTAAACAAGGAATACTAAAAGGGGGTCTCGCCATTCTTTCTCCTGCTTTAGCTACAAGCTTGACTAAAATAATATTATCTAAATCTATACAATCAGTTACAGCAGGCTGGTTAATAAGAATAGTAGGACTAAGTTTGATTGAATATTTTAAAAATGGTCAAGATTGGGGAGATGGAGGAATTCAAGAAGTAGTTGATAGGATCTATAGAATAAGTAAAAGAGAGGATATTTTAAATAATTTCGTAAAAGAAGCTATTTCAAAAATTGAAATGAAAAAATATTTTAAATCAAATAAAAGTTTGCCTCCATTAACTAATTAATATTGGATAATTGATCATTTAGATAAGTTCTGAAATCAAAGATAGTTATTAATAGTAAATAAGCAATGCAAATAGCTACAGATATAAACCCTGTTACTATTGCAATGATTTTTGGTCTTCCCATATTCATTAGTTAAGCATCTAGAAGTCTCAAAAGTTCTTCAATGTGAGATTCTTTTGTATTGTAATTTCCCATAACGACCCGTAAAAAATATTTACCTTTAAATTTTGGTCTAGAAAGCATAAAATTATTGTTAATTAGTTCATTAACTTTAGTTTGAGTCCATGCATCAGAATCTTTTGGCTGAAGTTTCTTTGGTAAGAATGAGACAATATGAAGAGGACCTGAAAGTATATCAAATTTATTTTTACTAATATTTTTTATAAAAAAATCTTTTCTTTTAATTGATGATTTTAATATATTTTCTATTCCATTAAGCCCTAGATAGCGTAACCCAAGCCATAATTTGATAACCTCTGCAGGTCTAGAACCTTGTACGCCTATTTCTCCTCTATTTATGATATTTTCTTTGGATGATAAATATGGTAGTCCAGTATTAAAAGTATTTTCTAAAGTATTCATATTTGAAACCAATAACAATGATGAAGTCTTTGTAATGCCAATGATTTTTTGTGGATTAATAGTTATCGAATTAGCCTGATTTATATTATTTAATCCTTCTATTGGAATAGAAGTTATAGCAAAAATACCTCCAATTGAACCATCAATATGTAACCATATATTTCTTTGTTTACAGACTTCACTTATTTCTTTAATAGGATCAATGGCTCCTCTTACTGTTGTTCCAAGAGTGGCGACAATAGCAAATATTTTTTTATTTTCTAATGAACATTTATCTAAAGACTTTCTCAGATCATTTATATCCATTCGACCTTGATTATCAGTTTTAATCATGACAAGGTTCGTAGCATCAAGACCCATTACTCTCATACATTTAACGAAGGAAGAATGAGCATCTTCACTAACAATTAATACAGAATTAGGATTTGTATCTAATCCAGCATTATTTCTAGCTGCTATAAGTGCATTCAGATTACTTAATGTACCTCCGCTAGCAGCTATACCTCCAGAGATATCATTAAAACCAATTTTCTTGGCAAACCATTTGCATAATGATTCCTCAAGCAAAGTTACACTTGGTGATAACTCGTAAGCGAGAAGATTATTATTTAATCCAGCAGCAATTAAGTCTCCCAAAATAGAGAAAATTAAAGGTGGGGGATCAAGGTGAGCTAGTGAGCCAGGATGAACAGGATTAAATGAATTATTCAAAAGAGATTCAATCTCAGTGAACAAATCGTCTTCAGAGTTTCCATCCTCCGTAGGCATAATGCACTTAAAACCTACATCAAAAGGTAAAGGACCATTCCTATCAGCTTTAGAGAACCAGTCACAAAGAGTTTGACTTGCTCTGTTTAGAAGAGTGATCAATTTGTCATTATTCCCTAAATATGACGGGAAATATGTATCTTTATTATTAATTAAATCTTCTGCCATCAGATAAGATATCTATTAATAATTCTATTCTCAATATTGGTAAATGAGATATTTTTATGAAAATGGAAATAGTAATAAAGATCAACAAAAAAAAACAAATAATTCAAAATACACTCTGTGGATGAATTTGATATTAAGAAGATCGATAGAAATTGGAAAATTTGAGCTACCAATCTGTTCAATAATTTTAGATGAGAGAGGAAGATGTATCGGGAGAGGTGTTAACAGGAGGAATATAAATAAGGATCCATTAGGTCATGCTGAGATAATGGCACTTAGGCAGGCATCTCTAATAAAAAATGATTGGAGATTTAATGAATGTACTATTATCACAAATTTAGAACCCTGTACTATGTGTTCCTCTGCTCTTATTCAAGCGCGGATGGGTAAAGTTATTTTCGGGGCTTACGATAGGAAAAGAGGGGGATTAGGCGGCTCAATTGACCTATCAAAACATGAAAGTGCTCATCACAAAATGGAAATAATAGGAGGTATTCTAGAAGATGAATGCAGTCAAAATTTACAGATTTGGTTCAAAAAGTTGAGGACTCAAAAATAGAAAATTTCTTTAGCTCTGTATCAAATAGGTTTAACAATCTGTCAACATTCTCCTCACATGAATTAAAACCCATTAACCCTACGCGCCACACCTTACCGGATAATTCTCCAAGTCCATTTCCAATTTCAATTCCAAAGTTCTTTAATAGATGATTTCTAAAACCATCCCCATCAACTGCTGGAGGGATTTTAATCGTAGTTAAAGTTGGCAATCTATAATCCTCTGATACATGTAATTCCATTCCAAGACTTTCTAAACCATTCCACAGTTTCTTTGCATTAGTATTATGTCTATTCCAAACATTTTCTAAACCCTCATTCGCAATTAATCGTAAACCTTCACGAATAGCAAAATTCATATTAACAGGCGCAGTATGATGATAAACACGATCAGAGCCCCAATATTTATTTAATAGTGATAAATCTAAATACCAGTTAGGTACTTTTGTTTTTCTTGAACTTAGTTTTTCTTCAGCTCTTTTATTCATTGTAAAAGGGCTTAATCCAGGGGGACAACTTAATCCCTTTTGACTACAACTGTATGCTAGATCAATGTTCCATTCGTCTATCAACAATTCTAAAGCGCCAAGTGAAGTAACTGCATCAACTAAAAACAAGCAATTATTTTTTCTACATATATCCCCAATACCATCAAGAGGTTGTAAAACACCACTTGATGTTTCAGCATGGACAATAGCAAAAATAGCTGGCTTTTTAGTTTCTATCTCATACTTAATTTCCTCGTAAGTAAAAGCATCTCCCCATGGTTTTTCAATAACGGAAACTTGAGCTTTATATCTAGTTGCCATATCAACTAATCTATTTCCAAAATATCCTTTTTTAGCAATAAGAATTTTTTCGCCTTCTTCAATAAAATTAGCTATTGAAGCTTCCATTGCAGCACTACCTGTGCCACTCATTGGGAGTGTAAGACGATTATTGCATTGCCAGGTATACCTTAAAAGTTGCTGTACGTCTGACATCAACGAGATATATGCTTCATCTAAATGACCAATAGGATTCAAAGAAAGAGCGCTTAAGACTTCTGGATGTGCATTTGAAGGTCCAGGTCCTAGTAAAAGTCTAGAGGGAACATAAGTCTTTGAAAAATGAGATAAATTCTCTTTATTTAAAGCTGGAATAAGTTTTGCTTCTGTCAAAGCATTACATTCAATTACTTTTAAATTAGACTAATATCATCTCTTAAGCGATATTTATTTATAGAAATTAATTCAATTTAAATAATTAAGTTAATAATTATTAAAGTTTTGACTTGAAACACTGAAAGAAGACATCTAGTGTTGAAAAAAGTGACGTTTGATACATAATTAGAATCATCAAGTTATTAATTTCATAGAAGGTATCTCAAAAGTTATGTCTAAGTCTCCACAAGATGTTTTAAGTCAAATTAAAGATGAAGGAATTGAACTCATCGATTTAAAATTCACAGACATCCATGGTAAATGGCAACATTTAACTCTTACATCAGACATGATAGAAGAGGATTCATTTACAGAAGGTCTAGCATTTGATGGTTCATCAATAAGAGGTTGGAAAGCAATTAATGCTTCCGATATGTCAATGGTCCCTGATGCCAGTACAGCATGGATAGATCCTTTTTACAAACATAAAACTCTAAGCATGATTTGCTCTATCCAAGAGCCTAGAAGTGGTGAGCCTTATGATAGATGTCCAAGATCTTTAGCTCAAAAGGCTTTAAAGTATTTAGAATCTACTGGGATTGCTGATACAGCATTTTTTGGCCCGGAACCGGAATTCTTCTTATTTGATGACGTGAGATACGATTCAAAAGAAGGTTCCTGTTTCTACAGTGTAGATACAATTGAAGCTCCATGGAACACAGGAAGAATTGAAGAAGGTGGAAATTTAGGATACAAGATCCAATACAAAGAAGGTTATTTCCCAGTTTCTCCCAATGATACTGCGCAAGACATCAGATCTGAAATGCTACTTTTAATGGGTGAATTAGGCATACCCACAGAAAAACATCACCATGAAGTTGCAGGTGCCGGTCAACACGAACTCGGAATGAAATTCGATTCGTTAATAAATTCTGCTGATAACGTAATGACTTATAAATACGTCGTCAGAAATGTTGCTAAAAAATACGGCAAAACTGCAACGTTTATGCCCAAGCCTGTATTTAACGATAATGGAACTGGAATGCATGTTCACCAAAGTTTATGGAAGAGTGGGCAGCCATTATTTTTTGGTGAAGGAGCATATGCAAATTTATCTCAAACAGCAAGATGGTATATCGGAGGCATACTTAAACATGCTCCATCATTCCTAGCATTTACTAACCCAACTACAAATAGTTATAAACGATTGGTTCCAGGATTCGAAGCACCCGTAAACCTAGTTTATTCTGAGGGTAATAGATCAGCTGCTGTAAGAATACCTTTAACAGGTCCAAGTCCTAAAGCTAAAAGATTAGAATTCAGATCAGGTGACGCACTTGCAAATCCTTACTTAGCATTTTCCGTAATGATGCTTGCTGGTATTGACGGAATTAAAAATCAAATTGATCCTGGTGATGGAGTAGATGTAGATTTATTTGAACTTCCAGCTGACGAACTTGCAAAAATTGATACAGTACCTTCATCTCTAAATGACTCACTTAATGCGCTAAAAGCAGATAAGGATTATCTATTAGCTGGTGGAGTATTTACTGAAGATTTTATTGATAACTTTATCGATATAAAATACGAAGAGGTACAACAATTAAGACAAAGACCTCATCCACATGAATTCTTCATGTATTACGATGCATAAATTAAAAAAACATCTTTAGTTTTAAATAAATCAATTTGAGAAATATCACAAAATATTCTCAAATTGATTTTTTTTTTGTTGGAATATAGATATATAAATGGAAAAATGGCTAGAGAATCTATTTCAAAAATTGCATATAAAACGCTACAACAAAGTAAAAGCATTGCAGGTTTCGCTCACAAGCAGATCAGTTCAAGATTAATGAATTTTATT
Source organism: Prochlorococcus sp. AG-347-K19 (assembly GCA_003281335.1). Classification (GTDB taxonomy): domain Bacteria; phylum Cyanobacteriota; class Cyanobacteriia; order PCC-6307; family Cyanobiaceae; genus Prochlorococcus_A. The sequence continues at coordinate 6,405 of QCCG01000009.1, forward strand.
CTTCCTGATTCGAAACTTGAAAATTTTGATATTGATAAGGACCTTCTAATGCAAATCCAAAATTCAATGGAAATCTTAAGAGAAGAAGATTGGAATGATGCAGAAAAAAAAATATATCCAAAAAAATTGTTGTTTAACGAGCCATGGCTTAGATATTTAACTCAATATCCTAAAATTTGGCTAGACATGCCCAATACATGGGATAGACGTAGAAAACAAAACTTTGATGATCTTCCAAAATCAATTGATAAAGATAGTTATCCACAATATTACTTGAGAAATTTTCATCATCAAACAGATGGTTATTTATCAGACTTTTCAGCTAGCATTTATGACCTGCAAGTAGAGATACTTTTCAATGGAAGTGCTGACTCAATGAGAAGAAGAATAATTAAACCAATAAAAGAAGGACTTGAAAATTTTAGCGATAGAAAAAAAAGTTCTATTAAAATACTTGATGTGGCTACAGGATCAGGGAGAACATTAAAACAATTAAGAGCCGCATTCCCTAAAGAAAAAATTACAGGAATTGATTTATCTGATTCATACTTAAAAGAGGCAAGTAGATATATTTCAGATTTAGATGGAGATTTAATTCAATTAATAAAAGGTAATGCTGAAGAATTGCCTTTTGAAAATGATAGTTTTCAATGCATTTCTTGTGTTTACTTATTTCATGAATTACCTAGAACAATTAGAGCTAAAGTCTTAAATGAATTTTTTAGAGTTCTTGAACCTGGGGGGATATTAGTATTAGCTGATTCAATTCAAATAATTGATTCACCTGACTTTACATCCATAATGGAAAACTTCTATAAATCTTTTCATGAACCTTTTTATTGTGATTACATAAAAGAAGATATAGATTCTAAAATAGAGGAAGTAGGGTTTAAAGATGTAAAATCAAATTCTTTTTTTATGACCAAAGTATGGTCTGCTGTAAAGTAAATAAAAACTTCTATGACCTATTGGGATAAAGATACTATTCAGCTTGTTCAAAATCTTAATGACAAATTAAAGATTGATAATTCTAAATGGCATAAAGATAAAGGAAATAAATATAAACGGTCTGCAGAACTAATTTCGGCAGGATTGTGCCATTTAATTATTTCTTGTAATGAGAAGCAAACTATCGACTATATAGAAGAAAGTATTAAATGGTTAAAAGATATTAACGTAGATCAACCTTGCCCTAGTAAAAAATCACCTTTTTAAAGCCAACTGAAGCCTATTACCTTTACTACTCCATCTAATGTCATCAAAACATTCATTAATAATGTATAGCCCACGGCCATTTACACTACTTATTTTTTTTGGTAATTTGTAATCTCTTTTCTTTATTTCTAAACCATTACCTTGATCTTGAATTTGCCAAACACACCAATTAGGAGTAATTATTCTTCTTACTCTAATATTTTTTTTTGGATCTAATTTATTTCCATGTTTTACTGCGTTTACTAGAGCTTCATGTAAACCAAGTTTTATAAGATAGCTAGATTGAGAATTTTCAATAGGTTCTAACAATTGATCAACAAATTCGTTTAACTGTAATGATGATTCGAATTCGTAGTTTGACCAGTTAATCTTTGGTCTTTTAAAAAATCTTTTTAAAATATTTTTGCCCCGAAATAAGGACATAATAATATTTTGATACTGTCTTAATTTTAACTTATTAAATACCTCAATTTAAAGAATATTATTATGTCTCTCTGCAATAGCAGGATGCCGTAGGATGGAGTCCATAAGTCTTACACCTCTTAGTTGATTAATTAAAGGCATATGTCCATCAGGAGCATCCAATGACCAGCAAAAAGATCCAGGATATCTAGTCCATAAGCCCTCTTTTTTCCAACCTATTTTCGGCCACATTAATTCATATTTTTTTCCTACTGATTTTAATATCTTTGCCTGAATAGAGAATCCAAATCTACCAGTTGAATAAATAGTCCATAATCTATCTATTGATTCAAGGTCTTTAACTGACATATTCTTAACTTCACTATAAAAAACATATCCACGTTTTTCAGCTAGCTTTCCAGCTAATTTTCTTAAATAGGAACTTGTTAATCTATCTGCCTCTTCAAATTTTTGCTCAACCAACATCAATTGCAAATCTTCATAATTAATATCAATATCTGAATATGTATTAAACCAATTATTGAATTTAGAGTTTTCAAAGAATTCAGGCTTAAATTTTTTTAATACTTGCAATATCCAACCTGCAGCCCAGTCATCTCCATCACTATCAAAAATATCAAAAAGTGAAGGTCCAAGATTAAAAATATTGTCGATTTCAGATTCTATTTGAGTTAATGAATTTATTCTTTTTCTTTGATTGGAATCTACAAATTTTTTTATCAGATCTAATGTAGCATTATTATGATTATCTTGTTCTTTGTTATTCATTTTAAAAAATCAATCTAAAAAAATAAAAACTATCCATGTATTTCAAAAGAAAAGAACTAGAGAAATTTAGAAGTTTTAAAGGACTACTTATAGATGTTAGAAGCCCGAATGAATATTATAAAGGACACTTGCCTAATTCTATTAACATTCCACTATTTGATAATGATGAGAGATCTATAATTGGCACAATTTATAAAAAAGAAGGAAGAAAAAAAGCAGTAATAGAGGGATTAAAATTTTTTGAAAAAAATATGGAATTACTTCTTGATAATTTATTCATGAATATTGAGTCTTATAAAACAATTCTCAATAATAATAATGAATTTTTTATCAAAATATATTGCTCCAGAGGTGGAATGCGTTCACAAAGTATTGCTTGGCTACTAGAAAAATATAAATTAAGATCAATAACACTTAAGGGAGGATACAAAATATATAGGAGATGGGTATTAGATAGTTTTTCAAAAAAGTTGAATATTGTAGTTATTGGAGGAAAAACAGGAACGGGAAAGACAAGATTATTATCATTACTTGATAAATATAAATATCAAACTATTGATCTTGAAGGATTCGCTTGTCATAGAGGTAGTACATTTGGAGGTTTAGGAATGAAAGAACAACCATCAAATGAACAATTTGAAAATATTATTGCAGAAAAATTAAATTCATTTAAATGTTCTAATAATATTTTTGTAGAAGCTGAAAGTGCAAATATAGGTAAATGCAAAATCCCTCATGAATTCTTCAATCAAATGAAAAATTCTAGGAGAATTGAAATTTTAAGAAGTGAAACTAATAGGTTAGATGAGTTGATAGAAACCTATAGTGTTTTTAAGAAAGAGGAACTCAAAGAGTCTGTATTAAGGATAAAAAAAAGATTAGGTCCGCAAAGAACAAAAATAGCTCTTGAATCAATTAATAATGAGAAATGGGACTTAGTTTGCAAATCAGTTCTAGATTATTACGATAAGTGTTATGAATATGAAAAGGTTGGCAAATCAAATATAAAGTTATTAGATTTAACTGACAAAAAATATGATGAAAGGATTCTAGAATTAATAAATAATATTTTATAAATTTATAACAAACGAATATGAAAAATATTTCTTAAGATAATAAATTATTAACCGAATATTATGTCAGCAAATAAAACTGCAAAAATACAATTTTATGAAGGAACTGATGAACCAGTAGTACCTGAAATAAGACTGACAAGGAGTAAAGATGGTACGACTGGCCAAGCATTATTTTTGTTCGAAAAACCCCAAGCATTATCTTCAATTACAGACGGTGAAATTACAGGTATGCGTATGATTGATTCCGAAGGTGAAATACTAACAAGGGAAGTTAAAGTAAAATTTGTTGATGGAGAACCCATATTTTTAGAAGCAGTTTATATTTGGAAGAACACATTAGACTTTGATAGATTTATGAGATTTGCAAATAGTTATGCCAAATCAAATGGATTAGGATATTCTGAGAAGTAGTAGAATATTTGAGAATTGAGTAGCCCATCATATTTCAAACTAGTAGTAATATTAATCACTTCGTTAATAATATGGACTCTAAGGGATTTTCTCCTACTAATAATTTGTTCATTAGTAATTTCAAATATTGTATGTAATTTATGTAATCAAATGCAAAAGGGATTGAAAATTCCTCGATCACTTTCCTTATTTTTTGTACTAACTGTAATATCAGTAATAGTATTTACTATTTTTATTCTTGTATTGCCTCCATTCATAAAAGAATTCAATGAAATACTAGTTGATATTCCAAATGGTTTATCAAAAATAAATATTTTGATTAATACAAATCTGAACAAACTGAATAACCTGTTTTATGGCGAAAATTCAGAAAACGTTATAGACATATTCAATCTTATAAATAATGTAGTTACCATTCCAGATGTCTCAACTATTGCTAAAGCTATTCAAGAAAGCTTCAAGAATTTAATAAACATAGCGGGAAATCTGGGTTCAGGACTTTTGAAATTAATATTCGTATTAGCTGTTAGTTTGATGATTTCTATTGAACCAAAACAATATAAAGAAAATATACTTTTATTAATACCAAAAAATTACCGTAACAAATTTAGAAATATTCTGGAAAAATGCAATATAGCATTAGCAAATTGGACCTTTTCAATGGTCATAAGCTCATTATCAGTAGGTTTATTATCTTTAATAGTTTTATCTATATTAGATGTCAAATATGTCGTCTCAAATGCTTTAATAGCAATGGTTCTTAATGTAATTCCCAATATAGGTCCAGTTATTAGTGGTATATTTCCAATCTCAATTGCCCTACTAGATAATTTTTGGAAGCCACTGGCCGTATTAGGAGCATATGTAATTATTCAAAATATTGAAAGCTATATAATTATGCCATCCATAATGAAGAAAAAAGCAAACCTACTTCCTGGCCTTACATTAATTTCACAATTTGGATTCACATTCATTTTTGGTCCATTAGGCTTAATACTATCTCTTCCATTAGCTGTAGTAATACAGGTTTTAATTAAAGAATCATTTAAAGATATTTAAAAACTACTCAATTAATTTTTTATATAAATATGGGTAGGAAATAAGTATAAAAAAAGCTAAGGGATGTTTACCAATAGCAAAATAAAGTGAACTAAATGTAAAATGATCAAATAATATTCTTAACTCGGTAGAAAGATCTATTAAAACTAAAGAAAATAAAATTATCAAATAGTAATTCAATTTCATAAATTTAGAAGGTTAAACTCAGTCTTTCAGCAACAAAGATGGAGCCAATAGAATACTTGAATAACTTCCAACTATTATTCCTAATGATAAGGCCAATGAAAACCAAAATAGTGAGTAAGATCCAAACAAAATTATGCTTAATAAAGGGATAAGGGTTGTAACACTTGTAAAAGTTGTTCTTCTAAATGATTCGTTAACTGATAATTGAATAGTTTCGTTATACCCTTCTTTCTTTGATTTTAAATTTTCACGAATTCTATCAAATATAACAACAGTATCATTTACAGAATAACCAGCAATAGTTAGTAAGGACACAGCAAATAAACTATTGACCTCGACGGATAATATAATTCCCAACCAAGAGAATATACCGAAAACAATAAATAAATCATGAAATAAAGCTAATAATGCAAATAATGCATATTTTTTATCAAATCTAATGGTTATATATAAAGAAATTGCAAATAAAGAAACCAACAAGGAAGTAAAACTGTTAGTAAGTAATCTTTTCCCAAGCTTTGGACCTATTAATCTTGAATCCTTACTCTCATAATTCAGAGGTCCAATAATATTATCAAGATTAGTAATAAGATTATTTGATTCTTCGATACTTAAATAAGGTGTTCTTATTGAAATTAATTTATTATTATTTTGGAATTGTAATTTAATATTATTTAAAACATTTTTATTATTATAGATCTCTCTTAAATTTTCCAAAACTGAATCAGGTGAAACATTAGAACATTCCCCTTCACAAACTCTTTCTATTCTTAATTCGTTTCCCCCAACAAAATCCATCCCTAAATTTATAGGTTTCTTATAAGAAGTATTAAATGTAGAATATAAAATTCCTAGAAGACTCAACAAAATAAGAACCGTTGAGATACTAATTATCTTTTTTTTATTTTTTATTAGTTCAAGATTGAATTTCATGGGAACATAGAAAAAAGATTTTTTTTAATTTGAAAAATTATTCCTTGGCAGATAGAGATTTTTCTGCCTCAAAGATTGATATGTTGTAAAAAATCGCAAAATAGTTTTAGAACAATTTAATGAGGTAAACAAGCTTATTAAGACTCCAATACCTAATGTTGCCGCAAAACCCTTAACAAAATTTGTTCCTAATAAAAACAGTACAAAACAACTAAGGAGAGTTGTAATATGGCCATCAACTATGGATGAATTAGCTCTCTGAAAACCGCTATCAATAGATCTTGTAAGAGTATTACCTTCATATAATTCTTCTCTAATTCTCTCAAATATAAGAATATTTGCATCAACAGCCATACCAATGCTAAGTATAAGACCAGAAATTCCAGGTAATGTTAAAGTTACAGGAATTAAAGAATATAGGGCCAAATTAAAGAAACCATAAAGTACTAGAGAAAGAACTGAAACAAAACCCAGAATTCTATAATTAAAAATCATAAATATACCAACAAAAATTAATCCACTAATTGCTGCATAAAGACTTTTTAAAATATTTTTAGATCCCAATAAAGCTCCAATTGTATTAGTTTCTACTATTTCTATTGGCAATGGCAATGAACCACCTTTTAGTTGAACTTCTAATTCTCTAGCGTCTTCAGCACTAAAATTGCCGCTTATTGTTGCTGATCCACCTGTAATCCCAGTACTAGAAAACTGACTACCAACACTAGCTTCACTTATTGATTCGCCATCAAGAATAATAGCCAATAGTTGATTAGTGCCAGCAATTGACTTAGTGATTTCTGAAAACTTTTCACCTCCTGAATTACTAAAAGTTAATAAAACTTCCCAATTACTATTTGTTTGTTCTTGTCTCCTTCCTGCGTTAATAAGATCCTTACCAGATAAATCTGTTTTAATAAATAAATTTATAATTTCTTTATCGACATATTTTTTGATTTCAATTAACTTCCCATATAAATCATTACTAGTAGATGAGTAATTCAATTCTTGTTCTATATCTTTAAGATCTTCTTGAATAACTTTTAAGTTATTATCATTTTGACTTTTTTCTGCCAAGGTATATTGTTCAATTAATTCTTTAATAATCAATCTCTGTAATTGCAGGGTTTTTAAATCTGTAGATGTTCCTTCTTTTTGAGTTCTAAATTCTAATAAAGCGGTCTTACCTAATACCCTTGAAGCAACTAACGGATTTTGTTCACCTGGTAATTCTAAAATCAATTGATCTCCACCGAGGGTTTGCAAATTTGACTCAGAAACTCCTAAATTGTTAACGCGCTTATCTATAACCGAATTGACTGCTTCAAGTTCATCCCTTGTTACGTTACCTTCCTCTTTAATAATTTGTAGTGTAAGTTGAGAACCTCCTTGTAAATCCAATCCCAACTGTAAGGGATAATTTATTAATAGATAAACAGATAAAGTAAGTAGAAATATAATAAAAAAAAGCCATCCTTGCCTTCTTTTCATTATTTATATACTCCCGCTAATTAAGTTTTCAACTTTATCAACTATTTGATGTGGTTGAATTATTGTTAAATTCTCAAGATTTCCATTATAAGGAGTTGGAATATCCTGACTAGATAATCTAATAGGTCGGGCATCAAGATCATCAAAACACTCTTCTGTTATCAAAGCAATTAATTCTGCACCAATACCTCCAGTCTTCATACATTCTTCAACAATAATTACTTTATTTGTTTTTCTTATTGATTTTGAGATCGTATCCATATCAAAAGGTTTTAAACTTATTAAATCTATTAACTCAACATCTATTCCTTTTTTTTCTAGTTCTTCCACAGCTTTAAGGCAGTGATGTCTCATTCTTGAATAAGTCAATAAAGTAATATCTTTCCCTTCTTTTACAACATCAGCCTGATCTAAAGCGCAAGTATAATCACCCTCAGGTAATTCTTCAGATAAGTTGTATAAAAGAACATGTTCGAAAAATAGAACCGGATTATCATCTCTTATAGCTGCTTTCATTAAACCTTTAGCATTTGTAGGTGTACTACACGCAACAATCTTTATGCCAGGAACTGCATGAAAATATGCTTCAAGTCTTTGACTATGCTCAGCACCAAGTTGACGACCAACGCCTCCAGGTCCTCGAACTACTGCTGGTATTTTATAATTTCCGCCACTTGTATATCTAAGCATACCCATATTATTTGATATCTGATTAAAAGCTAAAAGCAAAAAACCCATATTCATTCCTTCTACTATTGGTCTTAAGCCAGTCATTGCGGCACCAACAGCCATACCCGTAAAACTATTCTCTGCAATTGGAGTATCTAAGACTCTTAACTCTCCATATTTTTCATATAAATCCTTAGTTACCTTATAAGATCCTCCATATTGACCAACATCTTCCCCCATAACGCAAACATTTACATCATTTGCCATTTCCTCATCAATTGCCTCTTTCAAAGCATTAAATAATAATGTTCCAGCCACAATTAATTACCTAATTAATCACATCTATAATCCTACCACTTTGAATAATTCAACCTCCTTCAGCAAAGGTTATGAGTAGTAATATTGATAAAATCATTCCAGGTGACAGCAAAAGGACTAAAAGGCCTAAGTCATGTAAAGACATTCAAAGAAGGTGTTTTCTTAATAATATTGGCAATTCAATTTTTCTTCAGAAAAAAACTGCGAATAAATACAATAAAAAGGCCTATACCTATAAAAGCAAAAGAAAAGGTTAGCAAAAAAGATAATCCAATTATTAAGGTATTAATACTAGAAGAAATATTTTGGACTATTTCAGAAGAATTAGATGGTTTATGTACTGAAAAATAAATTGCAATTTTATTACTTAAAAAATAAAAAAATATAAATAATAAAAAACTTGTTAATGATCCTACAATAAAATTTAATGGTCCTTTTTCGGGAATGTTTTTTTCAATACTCTCATTACTATTATCAGCCACAATAAAATTTTGTTTAAAAAAATTTAAATGAATGTTATTCCTTTTTCAAGGAAAGTGCAAACCCATGAATCGTAACCTTTATTTTTAAACAATTTATAATTTGCAGTAAATACTCTTTTAGCAGTCTCTATATCCTTAAAGAGTGCAAAGCATGTAGGGCCTGATCCACTCATTGAAAATGTGAGACAATTTTCTAATTTAGAAAGTAAATATAATGCGTGCTTTACAGAATCATTTTCATTTTCAACAACTAACTGCAAATCATTTTTAATAGATAAATGTTGATTATCAAGATTTAAGTTATTTAAACCATTATCTCTTAAATTTTTTCTTATGTTCTCAATTATTTCTCTATCAGTAAGATATTGATCACAAAATCTATTACTATATATTTTATAAGTTTCAGCTGTTGATACTGATACATTTGGATTTTTTAAAAGAATTACTCCATATTCAAAGTTTGAATCTAATTTCTCCAATATTTCTCCTCTTCCAAAACATAATTGAATACCACCATTTATAAAAAAGGGAATATCAGATCCTAAAGTAGATGCTAATGAACATAATGTTTCTTGATCTAAGTTCAAATCCCATAACTTATTAAGACCAATTAATGTTGCTGCTGCATTACTGGATCCACCAGCTAATCCTGCGCCTATTGGAATATTTTTTCTTAAAAATATATTCGCACCGTATTCTATATTTGATTTTTTCCTTAATAGATTTGCTGATTTAACAATTAAGTTATCATCAGATAAGCTTAAATCATTACAATCAGATTCAAGTTTAATTAAACCTTCATTATTAATTTCAAATTCTAAATAATCAGAAAGATCGATATTTTGCATAATCATTGCTAACTCATGAAATCCATCCTCTCTTTTACCAATAACTTCAAGGTGCAAATTTATTTTGGCAGGAGATTTTATATTAATTTTCTTTTTAGCTAAATCTCGCATATACTTAAATTTTTATTTTTTAATTTTAATACAATTTTCTGCAAGCTTAATCCATTGGTCAATTGAAATATCTTGTGGTCTTAAATTAAAACAAATTTTTGAAGATTCAGATAATTCATTTATCTCTTCATTTGAAAGTATTGAATTAAGAGTATTTCTAAGCATTTTTCTTCTTGAATTAAATGAAATTCGAAGAAGTTTATCTATATATTTTTCTAAAGTTAAGTCCATTCTTAAATCATTTTTAATTGGTTCGAAAACTACTAAAGAAGAAAAAACTTTTGGAGGCGGACTAAATGATGAAGGCGGTACATCACATATTCTTTTGATTTTTGATAATAGTTGCATTCTTATACTAAGAGCACCAGCATTGGGACTACCTTCATTTGACAATATCCTATCTACAACGTCTTTCTGCATTAAAAATATTATTTTTTCGTAATTATAGTTTCTTAAAATGCCCAATCGACCTATGAAAATATCCAATATCGGGCCAGTTATATTATAAGGAATGTTTGCAATCACTTTTGTAATCTTTTTATTAATCGAATCTAAATTTACAGAAAGAATATCTCCCTGCTGCAGTGAAAACTTATCATTATTAATAAATTTATTATTTAATAAATTTATTAAATTTTTATCTAATTCAATTGCATGTAATTTTTTTATTTCTGAATCTAACAACTTAGATGTTAAAGCTCCTTTACCAGGACCAATTTCCAAAATAAAGTCATTTTCATTAAGAACAGCAACTTCTTTAATTTTTTCTAATATTTTTTTATTTACCAACCAATGTTGTCCAAATCTTTTTTTTTGATGATGTTTTTTAGAATTCATCTAAAAGATAAATAATATGTTTAAATTAAATATGAATTTATTTAATACTTTATATCATGAGCTTATCAAAAAAAAATTTAGATAAACTCAATAAATTAAAAAAAAAGAAAAATTTAAATAACGAAAGTAAAAATATAAGCAATAATGATAATTTAATCACCAATTCATTTAATTCAGAAGATCCCAATAAAATTTTTTATTCGTTAATTGATAATTCAGAATCTTTAGAAGAAACTTCTAACGTTAATAATTCACTAAGAAAAAGTGAGCTTAATAAAATTAATATGAATTCTAGAAAAGCTAATTTCTCTAATAAATTAACAACCGAAGAGGAACTATATGATGAATTTAATTATCTTCTTGATGAATAATTAGTTTTAATATTTACTTATGCTTCAGAGTAATAGATTAGCAATTTATGCTATCGGCAAAATAAAGAAACTTTGGATTAGAGATGGAATTAATCAATATAAAAAAAGGATGCCTGAACTTATCATTAATGAGTTAAAGACTTTTAATTTAGATAATCTCAGATCCAATAACAATATTATTATCTGCCTAAGTGAAGAAGGGAAACAATTTAATTCAGTTGAACTATGTTCCTTACTCTTGAATTTTAAAAATAAAAAAATTAATTTCTTAATCGGTGATACTGATGGAGTTAGTTCAGATATAAAAGAAAAATCAGATCTTGTACTAAGTCTGTCTCCTTTAACTTTTCCTCATGAATTAGCTAGATTAATCCTAATCGAGCAAATCTATAGAGCTATTTCTATATCTAACAACTCCCCTTACCATCGTTCTTAAAAAGATTAGATTCAATCTAAAATTAATCTATAAAACTTTAATAACTAACTATTTTTTGTTTTTTTATTATATAGTACATATATACTATTAATTTAACCTTGGATTCTTTTGATTCAACTACTAAAAAATTTAAAATCCCCTTATTAACTGATTCGGTATCAGCAGGGTTTCCTTCTCCTGCAGATGACTATACGGAAGAAAATATTGATTTAAACGAACATTTAATATCTAATCCGTTTAGCACTTTTTTTCTTAGAGTTAAAGGTGACTCAATGATAAATGCAGGAATTAAAGATAAAGATTTAATAATAGTAGACAAGAGCTTAACAGCCAGGCCAGGGAATATCATCATTGCGATGATAGACGGAGAATTTACAATAAAAAGATTATCTATAAAAAATAATGAATTATATTTAAAAGCAGAAAATCATAATTATCCTGATTTTAGATTTAAAAACCATATTGATGTACAGATATGGGGAGTTGTTATTTATTCAATACATAGCTATTTATGAGAATTTCAAATATTGATGCAATAGCTCTTATAGATGCTAATAATTTTTACGCGTCATGTGAACAAAATATTAATCCTCATTTGAGAAATAAACCAGTAGTAATTTTATCTAATAATGACGGATGTATCATTGCAAGAAGCCCTGAAGCACGAGCTTTAAAAATTAAAATGGGAACTCCGTATTTTAAGGTCAAAGAAAGACTAAATAAATTAGATGTAACAGTCTTAAGCTCAAACTACTCGCTTTATGGGGATATGAGCAGAAGATTAATGAATTTACTGAAAAACTACTGTGAACAGATAGAAATTTATTCTATTGACGAAGCATTCGTCTCAATTTCTAGACCTAATGATGAAAATCTATATCCTTGGGCAAGAAGCATAAGATCATTAATATATCAGAATCTAGGGATTACCATAACAGTAGGAATAGGAGAAAATAAAGTAAGAGCAAAAATTGCTAATAAACTAGCTAAAAATATTGATTATTCAGCTGGAATATTTGATTTAGCTAGAACCGAAAATGAGAATAATTATTTGAAAAGAATTAGTATAGATAAAATATGGGGAGTCGGGAAACAAACCTCTAATTGGTTGCAAAGTAAAGGTATTAAAAATGCGAGAGAACTAAGAGATATGGAAGAAAATGAAATCATTAAGAAATTAGGCATCGTAGGGAAAAGACTGCAATTAGAACTGAAAGGCCATAGATGCCTGCCCATAGAAAAAAACAATAAATCAAAAAAAGAAATTCAGGTGAGCAGGAGTTTCGGCACGCCTATCACAAAATTAGAAGACTTAACTCAAGCACTGGCAACTCACGCAATAAAAGCCTCTGAAAAAATGAGAAGTCAGAATTTGCAATCATCTGATATCAGAGTATTTGCCAGAACCAGTAAATATTCAAGTCAAAATTATCAAAGAAGTGCTCATAGAAAACTTACAAATGCAACAGATGACACAAATAAAATTTTAAAAATAGTAGTTGAATTATCTGAAGAAATTTATAATCCTGAATATAAATTCTCAAAAGCTGGTGTTTTACTGCAGGATTTAACTAATAGCAAATATTTACAGCAATCAGTTATCAATTACAAATCTCAGAAAGACTTAAAAAAATCAGCAAATCTTATGAGAACGATTGATTTATTAAATAAAAGATTTAATAACAATGCAATTACATGGGCCATTACAAAAAATCCACAAAGTTGGAAGATGAATAAGAATTTCTTAAGTCGCTCATCTACAACTGATATAGAACAAATCCCAACTATAGTGAAGTAAACAAAATAGAATGGAATTTATATTATTTTTGAGCAAATTAGATAAAGAAATTCTTAACTTATTAATGAAAGCAAATTACATAGTTGAAGAAAATAAAATTGAATGTCTATTAAACAAAGAAATAAAAGGGCTACATAATTTTAAAGAAAATAAAATAATAATATGTACTGAAAACGCAAAAAGGAAAACAAATTATAGAAATAATAATCAACAACCAAATAAAGATAACTTCAAAACAGCAAGAGCGATAAGAAAAGCGTTAAGACATGAAGCTACTCATGCCATACAAAAATGTAATGACAATAAAACAATGGGGGATATAAAAAAATTAGAAATCAAATTGCATCAAAGTAAAAGAAAAGCATTAGAGTTTTCTAGTTCAAATTTTTCTGGGACTTATGCGAAAGAAGTAGAAGCTTATGTTCTTGAAGATAAACCCAAAAAAGTTAAAAACATGATTACAAAATACTGCCTATAAATTAAAAATTTTTATATTAACTAGCGATAAAATTACCACAACGTTGTTTATCTAAAAAATTAATATGTTGCCTTTCTAAGTAATATAATTCCTGGAATTTGATCGCATCTGAGTTTAAATCCTTAAAAAGATCTTCTATCTCTTTATTTGTATTTGAAGTAACTGAAGAAGGATTATCAATTAAAATAGATATACAATTTTCTAAGGTTTTTAATCTTTGAGATCCCCAAGATTCGATTAAGTGTCTACATCTTTTAAGAGAATTATATTTCTCAAGAAGTGATAATGTTCCTAGTAAATTGTCTTTAGGATTACTCAGCAATGTTAAAAACAACTCATTTGGATTAATAAAAATATTAATTTTATTTGATGATTCAGTATTATTGAGAGCTAAGTAATCAGGCAGAAGTGAAATTAAGTTAATAGAAGAAAAATCTTTTTGAAGATTTTGACTATTTGATTGTTTTAAATCATTTAAGTAGTTTAAACCTAAATCATTTTGTTCAATTTTTGAAATAGCTTCCCATAGACTTTGAATATAACTAGTATTAAAACCATTAATTTCTCTTTTAAGAAATTCATCACGAATAAATAGCCTAAGATCTGGACAATGTAAATAATAAAAAATTATTTCCGATTCATTTTTCTCCCGTCGGGAAATTTCATTAGGTTGTTCAAATTTTTTTGATCTACCATGCCAACGATATCCCATTACTTGATTTCTTAAATCTTTTTCAAACTGTATTGCTAACCTGGCTTGACCCTTACTTAATTTTTCGGAAACTTTTTGTAGATAAAGAGTTCTGGTAGATGATTGTGGTAATTTACTCAACAATTTTACCAATGACGAAATAACACTCTGGAAAATTTCAGACTTAGTTAAATCTTTATCTTTAAAGATCTGATCAATCTCCCAATCAATCCAAAAGGATGAATTATCAATTAAATTAAAATAATCTTCAGGAGTATGACTATTTAAATATTCGTCAGGATCTTTAAAATCACTTAGTTGAAGTATCTTAAGATTGATTTGATCATGAATGGATAGACTCTCGACTTCTTTAATTACTCTTTTTGTTGCTAAAATACCTGCATTATCAGAATCAAAATTCAAAATTATATTTTTATTATCTGTACATCTACATAGTTGAGAAATTTGATACTTATTTAATGCGGTACCGAGAGAAGCCACAGAATTAGTAATACCCTTTGAATGAAGAGAAATAACATCAAAGTAGCCTTCAACAATAATAGCTTTATCTCTTTTCCTAATATTGCTGGAAGCTTTTTCGAATGCAAATAACATTTTGCCCTTTTCAAATATCTCTGATTCAGGAGAATTAAGATATTTAGGTTCCTTACCATCAAGAGATCTTCCTCCAAAAGCAACTACCCTACCTTGCATATCATGTATTGGAACAATTAATCTATTTCTAAAACGATCATAAATCTTATCAGAATTATCATTAGAAATTGCAAGCCCTGAAGCTAATAATAAATTGATAGGAAATTTTTCTACCTTGGATAGATAGTTAAATAAATCATTCCATGAATTTGGGGCAAAACCTAATTCAAATTTATCAATAATCTTGTTACTCAAGTTTCTCTTTGATGTTAAATATTTCATAGCTTCAACACCAAGAGAATTATTTAATTGAGACTTAAACCAATTTTTAGTGACTCTTAATATTTTATAAAGCTCTTCCTTTCTAGATAATTGTTTTTTATAAGCTTCTACTTGGGGACCCTCGAGATTTTCAACATCAATATTATTTTTTTTAGCAAGAGACAGTACAACATCTGAAAAATTTGCACGAGTAAATTCCATTAAAAATTTAATAGAGTTACCACCAGCACCACAAGAAAAACAATAATAGAATTGTTTACTAGGTGATACTGTCATAGATGGCTTAGTATCATCATGAAAAGGGCAAATCCCAACAAATTCCTTGCCTTTCTTCTTAAGAACAATATGTTCAGATATAACGTCAACAATATCTGCTTTTTCCTTAACCTCTTGAATAGTTCTTGGGTGTATAGAATGAACCATTGAGATTATTATCGAAAAATAAATAATGATTTATTTGTTATAGGTCAAAATCGAATAAGAATCTACTTAATTTCACAAAAAAACTATTTTTTAAATGATAAATATCGAAGAATTAGAAAAAAGATTTTATTCATTAAAAAAGTATAATTTGGTATTTGCCTCATTCTTCTTCAGTTTGATGACTTTGTGCGTAAAAAACATTGACAAAAGGATACCTATTTATGAATTAGTTTTATTCAGATCATTGTTAAGTTTAATAATTACATTATTAATAATTAATATAAAAAATATAAATCCTTGGGGAAAAAATAAACCCTTACTTATCTTAAGAGGTTTATTAGGAACTTTAGCTTTAGTTTGTATTTTTTATGCGATAAGAAATATGCCTCTTAGTATATCTACAGTCATTCAGTACACATATCCTATTTTTATATCTATATTTGCTGGCATATTTATAAACGAAAAAATAACTCGTAATATAATTTTTGCTTTAATTATTGGCTGGATTGGAATATTAGTAATATTGAATCCAAACCAATTATCAAATATAGACGTTGAAATTAAAAGTATTTCGATTTCAATTGCATTTCTTGGAGCAATCTGCACCGCATTGGCTTACGTTACAGTTAAGAAACTTTCATTTACTGAAGATATTTATGTAATTATTGAATATTTTCCACTTGTTTCTTTTATAACTCTATTACCAATTGTATTAATCAATTGGGTTACCCCAAATTGGGGTGAATTAATTTGGATATTAGGGATTGGCTTATTTACTCAATTAGGTCAGACTTTCTTAACTATAGGATTAAAAAATTTAACTGCTTCTGAAGCATCAACAATTAATTATTTACAAGTTTTATTTGGTTCAATTTGGGGGATTTTGTTTTTTAGTGAAATAATAAACATAAATTTTTTATTAGGCGCCTCATTAGTTTTATTAGGAACTATTATATCTACTACCAAAATAATCAAAAGGACATAGAATATTATTAGATTAAAAATAATGATGAAATTTTACTATTTAGCTTTATTATTTTGTTTTTCTCCTATTGTTCAAGTTAATGCAACAACCCCAAAATCAGTAACTTGTACAAGAACTGAATATAGAGAAGAGTACATTCCTGGAACGAAATCAAACCCAGGCTACGTTAAAAGTTATGAAGTGGACGTCGTAATACCTTGTGGAGGTCAAAGCAAAGCTGAAAAAATAGACGATAATGACTGTAGTGAAGGATCTGTTATAGGTGGACTTCTTGGGGCTGGAATTGCATTATCCTCATCTAGAGGGAAAGATAGGTTTTGGGCCGTACCTGCTGGCGGTACTGCAGGAGCACTAATTGGATGTCAGGTGGATGGTGGTTAATTGATTAGTTGGATAAATGGAGATTTAGTTGATTTATGGCAAATTAATCAAAAATTTTTTGTTTTAATAAATTGTCAAGGAATAGGATACGAAATACAAATACTAGAATCTTTTTTTCTCAAATTAAAAACAAATCAGATATCTAATAAAAACATCACTCTTTGGATAAAGCATATTAAGAAAGATGATTCAGATTTATTATTTGGCTTTGCATCAAAGGAACAAAAGAATTTCTTTATTGAAATTTTAAGTATTCGAGGTGTTGGATCTCAAATTGGTATTGGGATATTAAACAAATTTTCTATTAGTGAAGTTATAAATGCGATAAAAACACAAAACAAAAAATTAATTTGTTCCGTACCTGGTATAGGACAAAAAATGAGTGATCGGCTAATTTTAGAATTAAAAAGTAAATTTAAAAGTGAAATACAATTTTCAGAAGAAAAAAGCAAAGATGAATTTGAGATTAAGGATCCTGAGATAAATAAAATGATAGAAGACCTTCAGTTAACCCTTCAATCATTAAGTTACAAAAAGAATGAAATAAAGACAATTTTGCCAATTATTATTAGTGAAATAGATCTCCTTAGTAAAAAAGAAAATAATTTATCATTTGAAAATCTATTGAAATTAGCTATGCATTATCTTGATAAGGACAGTAGTAATTTAGATAGATGACGTAGTATCATAGATTAAAAGAATTAAATTTTATGACATTAGATACAGCTGAAAAACAGAAGCTTATTGAAGATCATCAAGTACATTCAACTGATACAGGTTCAGTTGAAATTCAGATAGCAATGCTCTCTAAAAGAATATTGAAATTAAGTGAACATCTCCAAGGGAACATTCATGATTTCGCTTCAAGGCAAGGATTATTAAAAATGATTGGTAAAAGGAAAAGATTACTTTCTTACTTAAAAGACAAAAACATTCAGAAATATCAAGAACTAGTAAAGAAAATTGGAATCAGAGGATGATCTCAATTAATGAAAAAAAAGCAACCAAAAAAAAAGACACAAAATAAAAAGAAAAAAAACTATTCTGAGACAACTGCTTTCGCTAATCTAGAAAAAAAATCTATACCTGTAACCAAGCCAAAGAGAACATCAAGTGGCATACCTAAATATGTTGCTGATAGAATGGCAAGAAGAATATTTTTTACAGCTGGAATTCCGACAATATTGGGAATGTCTGTTTTTGTCGTTAGCTATATTATCGTTACAAGAAATATTGCTGAAATACCTCCTTCCTCAACCATTGCAATTTCAGCGTTGTTTTTCTTGTTAGGTCTAGCAGGATTAAGTTTTGGAATATTATCAGCTAGTTGGGATAAAGAGCCTGGATCTTTTTTTGGTATTGAAAATATCCCAATGAACATACAACGTGCAAAAGCTGCTTTCAAACCTGCAACTCAAAATTTTGAGGATAAAAGTTAATCTAGGAAACTAAAGATTTCAAATTAACTTGGAATGATTTATCTTCTAATAATTTGCAAGCTCCTTGAATATCTCCAATACAGAATTGTTCACCAAATTTAACGTAAGTAACACTATTTTTATTTCTTACTGCAGCTAAAACTGGAATCTTGATTCCACATCTACCTTTATCTGGTTTAAATTTTATTAAGCAGTCTTTCAAAGTATTTTGTACCCTTACATCAGATGCTTGAGAACTTTCAAGATTAATAATTAGCAATTTAAGGTTATCTATTTCTCTACAATCATCAATTATTAATTGAGTCTTATCACTTTTTTTATCAATCGTTCCCCATACCAATAATCTAGTATCAGTAAGAAGAAATTCTGATAATCTCACATAGGTTTTTGGAAAAACTATTGCTTCGCAACTTCCAGAAAGATCTTCAAGCTGAACTATAGCCATCCTATCTCCTTTTTTCGTTGTAATTTGCTTCAAATCAGGGATCATTCCAACTAAAGAGACTTTGGTTCTATCTTTTGTCTCTTCTAACTGGGAAATGCTTATAGGAGATATAAGTTTTGCTGGCTTAGTTAAATGCTTTAGAGGATGATCAGATAAATAAAAGCCTAAGAGCTGTTTTTCTAACTTTAACTTCTCAATAAGTGAATAATCATCAACTTTAGCTAATTGTGAATCTGAAAAAGCAACATTAGAAAATTCTTCATTAGAATCAAATAAATTTCCTTGCCCAGATAACCTATCACGATTTCTTGAAGAGGCCCACTCAATAACATGTTCGAGATCTGACAATAACTGAGCTCTATTATTATCAGTTGAAAACTCATCTAGTGCGCCACAATGAATTAAAGATTCAACACTTCTTTTGTTAAGAACGTTAGTAGGCAAACGATCGCAAAAATCCGATAATGACTTAAAGATTCCAAAATTATTTCGGTTTTCAATTATATTTCTTATTGCAGAATCTCCTAAATTCTTAATTGCAGATAGCCCGAATAAAATCTGATTATTCTTAATAGTGAAATCAACGCCAGAAAAATTAATGCTTGGTGAAATAACTTCTATTCCCATGGAATAACAATTAGAAATATATCTTTGCATCTTGTCGCTTGAACCAGAATTTACGCTTAAGAGGGCTGCCATATACGCAACAGGAAAATGAGCTTTTAAAAATGCAGTTTGATAAGTTACAGCACCATAAGCAGTTGAGTGACTTTTGTTAAAACAATATTCTGCGAATAAAACCATTTGATCAAAAAGATCATTTGCTAATTTTTCATTTACTCCTTTCTTCATAGAACCGTCTACAAAAATATTCCTATGCTTTACCATCTCAGATACTTTCTTTTTCCCCATTGCTCTTCTAAGTAAATCGGCATCACCTAAGGAATAACCAGCTAGATCTTGAGCAATTTTCATGATTTGCTCTTGGTAAACCATAATTCCATAGGTTTCAGTAAGAATTGACTCAATAAAAGGATGAGGGAAATCAACCTTTTCGTTACCATTTTTTCGATTTATAAATTTAGGTATAAGGCCTGCATCAAGAGGGCCAGGTCTATAAAGAGCCAGTATGGAGGAAATATCTTCTAAAGAATTAGGTTTGAAATCCTTAACGACCTGTTTCATCCCTGAAGATTCAAGTTGAAAAATACCTTCGAGATCTCCTCTCCCAATAAGCTCAAAAGTTTTACAATCATTCTGAGGTAACTCATCAATATTTAGTTTCTTTCCAGTAGATTGATTTATAAGAGAAACTGTCTTTTCAATCATCGTAAGATTTTTAAGACCCAAGAAGTCCATTTTCAACAATCCCAGTGATTCAATATCATCCATAGAATATTGGGTTATTATTTGTCCTTCGTTATTCCTTTGAAGAGGTACAAGTTCGTCAAGAGGATCTGATGCGATAACAACTCCAGCAGCATGAACTCCAAATGTTTTATTAGTTCCTTCAATTCTCAAAGCCAAATCAACCCATTTTTTCACCCTATTATCTTTAATATATTTTTCTCTAAACTCTTGGCTGGGAGTATTCTTATCAATCATTTCATTTAGTTTATAAGGTTTCCCTCTCACAACCGGTATTAACTTAGCCAATTTATCCGCTTCTCCATATGGTATATCAAGAACTCTTGCAACATCTTTTAAAACTGCCTTAGAAGTCATTTTATTGAAGGTAATTATTTGCGCAACTTTGTCCTCACCATAACGATTAGTAACATAATCAATAACTTCATTTCTCCTATCAATACAAAAATCGGTGTCAATATCTGGCATAGACTTTCTTGCTGGATTTAAAAATCTCTCAAACAATAATCCATGCTCAACAGGATCTATATTTGTGATTTGAAGGACATAAGCCACTAGAGAGCCTGCTGCAGAACCTCTACCTGGACCTACTGGGATTAAGTTATCTCTAGCAAATTTGATGTAGTCCCAAACAACCAAAAAATAATCTGGGAAACCCATATCTTTTATAATTTTCAATTCGGAAGATAGTCTTTTTTTATATTTCTCATCAACTTCTTTAAGATCTTTCTTTTTAAGTCTTTTTATAAGCCCTTCATTAGATAATTGTGTTAGGAAAGAAAATGAATCTGTATCTTCCTCAAGAGGAAATTTTGGCATTCTATAATTGCCAAACAAATCAAATACTTCAACTTTTTGAGAAATTTCTAATGTATTGTTCACTGCTTCATTAACTGATGCATCATCAATATGATCTTTAAAAAGCTCAAGCATTTCATTTTCACTTTTAATATATTCTGTACCGGTATATCTCAGTCTTTTCTCATCACTTATTAGTTTCCCTGTTAACACACAAAGCAAAGCATCATGTGCTTCAACATCCATATTTGATAAGTAGTGCGCATCGTTAGTAGCGATGACTTTTATTTGGTGCTTCTTACCAATTTTTATTAATTCAACGTTAACAATTCTATCCTCAATAGAGCCGTGATCTTGTATTTCAAGATAAAAATCATCTGCAAATAATTTCTTATACCAAAGAGCTATATCCTCTGCTACGTCAAATCTACCTTTTAAGATAGCTTGAGGTATCTCTCCACCAAGACAAGCTGTAGAAACTATGAGACCATCACTATATTTAGTTAAAAGAGATTTATCAATACATGGTCTAGAAAAAATGCCTCGTCCTCTCATCCCGTCTAGGTGACTAATGGTTGTTAACTTCACTAGATTCTTATAACCAGTATAGTTTTTTGCTAACACTACCAAATGATATCTTTTTTCTTTTTTTGGTTGAGGATCATAAATAGAACCATTGATCACGTACATTTCATTACCAATAATTGGTTTTATGCCTTTCTCTTTACACTTCTTGACCAAATCAAGGACACCATACATAACTCCATGATCAGTAAGAGCTATAGATTCCATTCCAAGATCAGAGGCTCTATCTACAATTTTTGAAATTTGACTAGCTCCATCAAGTAAGCTGTAGTCACTATGATTATGAAGCGGAACGAAACCCATACTCAAATAATTTATATATATAAGATAGAGAAAATTTCTAAAAGATCTATACTTTGTGATTACAAATTAATTATTAATACAAATTTAGAATAAAGGCCTATTCTTAATTACCTGAGCATCAATTTCGAAAATATTTGCGGCATTCAATATTCTACCCTCTTCTAATACATTGCCTATTAATTGCAATCCTATAGGTAATCCTTTACTATCAAAACCGCAAGGAATACTGATCGCTGGGAGACCTGCTAAATTAACCGGTACAGTTAATAGATCAGACAAATACATTGAAAGTGGATCATTAACAAAATCACCCTTCAAAAAGGCAGTGGTTGGGCAAGTTGGGGTTAATAAAACATCTACTTTCTTAAAAGCATTATCAAAATCTTTTCTTATAAGGGTCCTAACTTTTTGTGCCTTCTTGTAATAGGCATCACTGTATCCAGCTGACAAAGCATAAGTACCTATTAAAATTCTTCTTTGTACCTCATCTCCAAAACCTTCAGCTCTACTTTTTGAAGTCATATCTATGAGATTTGAACCTTCATTCGATCTGTAGCCATATTTAACTCCATCATATCTAGCTAAATTTGCAGAGGCTTCAGATGGTGCAATGACATAATATGTCGCTATTCCATCATTAAATCTAGGACATTCAACTTCGATAATTTCAGCCCCTAAAGCTTGGAATCTATCAACTCCAGAAAGAACAGAGCCCTTAACTTCTGGATTAAGCCCTGGGTGTTCAAAACATTCTTTAATGATTCCAATTTTTAAACCCTTTATAGATTTATTTAAGTCAGTCAAATAATTTGGTACAGGTTTATCAAGACATGTTGAGTCAAAGGGGTCTTTACCAGATATTGAATAAAGTACTTCAGCCGCATCTGAGACAGTATTTGCAATTGGTCCAATTTGATCAAGAGAGCTAGCAAATGCTACAAGTCCCCATCTGCTAACTCTGCCATAAGTGGGTTTGAGACCTACAACACCACAAAAAGAAGCTGGTTGTCTTATTGATCCTCCGGTATCAGAACCAATAGCCGCTGCACAAAATCCAGCGGCAACTGAAGCAGCACTGCCGCCTGAACTGCCTCCTGGCACTCTATTAATATCCCAAGGATTTGATGTGACACCAAAAAAGGAGGTTTCCGTTGAACTACCCATTGCAAATTCATCTAAATTTGTTTTTCCTAAAAAAATTGCACCAGAAGACCATAATTTACTCGAAGCGGTGGATTCATAAGGAGCAACAAAGGTTTTGAGCATTTTACTTGCACAAGTTGTGGCAACTCCTTTGGTGCAAATATTATCCTTTATTGCTATTGGCACCCCGGCTAGAGGAGGCAGTTTTTCTTTATTCTGGATTAATTTATCAATATTCTCTGCTTGTACTATGGCATTATCTTTTGAAGTACAAATATATGAGTTAACTTCAGGATCTTTATGATCAATTTTGGCAAAGATATCATTAACTAATTCCTTAACAGAAGCATTATTGCTGTAAATTTCTTTTCTTAAAGAATTAAAATTCATTTCTTAATTTATTTCTTAAAATCAAATTTATCAAACAGTTAATGGTTCTTCTTTTTTGCAACGTAATAAACTGTGTTTTATATTTTTAGACCCTTCATCAGAAAGATCTTTAATAAAAGAAGACATATTTTCTTTTAAACTACGTTTAGTAATAAATGGGCCGAACCAGTAGGTATTACGAGGTTGGTCCGTCTCAATTTTAGCCCACCAGGCTAAACCGAGTTTGTTTCCAAAGTTTCTGATCAAATTTTTTTGGTCTGAAAGACCATCAATTCTTGTTAAATTCTATACAATTTTGTGGTGAAAATTCAATAAATTCTTATTTATCATATAAATGTATTGAAACAACAACATTTTGGTGATCATTAAAAAAAAGTGATTATTAACAATAAAATTATTTACCTGACAACTGAAATAGGGATATGGCTGCGGCCACAGAGGCATTTAAACTTGAAGTCTTACCTTTAAGAGAAATACTTAATATATAATCGCATTTTTTTTGAGTAAGCAAAGAAATACCTTTATCTTCAGAGCCAACTACAACAACCAAAGGTGCTTTTTCTTGAAAATTTGAGATAGATATTTGACCCTCTCCAGATAAGCCAACTACAAGAAAACCATTTTTCTTAAGTTCCTCAAGTGCTCTATTTAAGTTAACAACTCTACTTACATGAAGGTGTTCTAAAGCTCCTGCAGCTACCTTGGCGACTGTTCCAGTCAATCCTGCAGACCTTCTCTGTGGAATGATTACACCCTTGCAATTAAATGCTTCAGCTGATCTTATAATTGCACCAACATTATGAGGATCAGTTATACCATCTAATGCGACTATTATAGGATTTGGACAATTTTGTTTAGAAAAATCGATTAATTGCTCTAGGGATATTGTTTTAGAGCATGCCAACTGTAATGCAACACCTTGATGTGAAGCACCATATGTCAATTGCGAAAGCCTGTTCCAAGAAACTTCTTCAATAAGAACTCCTTTTGATTTAAGATCCTTAAACAAAATATAGAATTTGTCTGAAGAAAAAATTTCAGAAGTACACCAAATCCTATTAATCGCTCTATCACTAATTAGAGCCTCATAAACAGAATGTTTGCCCCAAATCCAATCTTCAAAATTTCTCTTATTAATTAACTCTTGATGCATATCAGAATTTTTTTTAGGAAATTCTGTATTAGATTTAAATCTTGGATTTCTTTTTTTTAATGAGGGAAAAGTATTTTTTTCATCATTTTTTTTTAAATTTTCAACTTTCTTATTTTTAGCAGAATTATTCAAAAAACTATTATTTTTTTCTGAACGATTTGTATTTTTTGAGTAATAACCAAAATCTGAATTTTTTTTGTACTCATTATTATTTTTTCCGCGAAATTTATTTGAGGAGTTTTTCATAGATTCAATTCATTTTTAATTCTAAATATTCAAAAAGTGTTGATAATCTTTGAGGATCTTTTAAAAATAGCCAGCCAATAAGAGTTTCAAAACCAGTAGCTCTAGAGTAAATGGTGGGGTCTGAAGATTTTGGATATCTCTTTGTTTTATTTCTAGCACGCCTAATTAGATCTATTTCATTTGAATCTAATAAATGTTCAATTAGACTTAATGACTTTGACTGAGATTTTGCCTTTACCTCGTTTACTACAGACAAATGGAGGTCTTTAGATTTTAAAGGGAAATGAACATGCCTTAGTCTTTGGTGTAGCTCCCATACAGAATCTCCAAGCCAAGCAAGTTGAATAACACCTATATCCTCGGGAGATCCATATGGAACCAAGTTTTGAATCCAATAATTCAATTCTTTAAATAATTTAATGCATCTTCAAGGCTTGACTTCAAGTTAAGAAAATCCCCTAAACGAACAAGTTTAATTGTTTGGGCCACTCTCGAATTGCCGACGACAGAGAACCCGAGTTTTGATTTTTTGCATTCTTTAGCAGTCTGAACAAGTGCTCCAAGACCCGAAGAATCTAAAAAATCTATTTTTGTAAGATCAATAACGAATGGAAGCTCATTTTTTAAGTTATTAACAACAAAAGTCTTAAATTGTTTTTCTGAGAACGCATCAAGTTGGCCCTTAAAAGTAAAAACAATAATGTTTGTTTTAATCTCAAGGTTTCCTCGTAAAGAAACCGTTAACTTCTGGAAATCTTCTATGATTTAATACCTCCAAAAAATTAATTTATCAAATGTAATAATCAAATCAAAAGAAAACAATATGTCAACATCTTTCTGACATTAGAGAAACAAATTTTTTAAATAAATAATCTGAGTCATGTGGGCCAGGTCCTGCTTCTGGATGATATTGCACACTAAATATAGGTTTATTAATAACTTCTAAGCCAGCCACAGTATTATCGTTAAGGTTGTAGTGGGTTATTCTGACTATTTCATTTGAGAGCGAATTTTGGTCAATAGCGAAACCATGGTTCTGGCTGGTTATCTCAATTTTATTATTTTCACCACAAGGATGATTTAAGCCACGATGTCCGAAAGGGAGTTTATAAGTTGAACCTCCTAATGCTAATCCAAATATTTGGTGGCCTAGGCAAATTCCAAACATAGGTATTTCACCATAATCAATCAGCGATCTTGCTAAGTTTATTCCTTCAGAAACAGATGAAGGATCACCTGGACCATTTGAGAAAAAAATACCATCTGGCTTTTTAGAGAGAACATCATTCAGAGAAGATTGAGAAGGCAAAACCAGAACCTCACAACCATGCGATACAAGTCTATTAAGAATTGATTTCTTAATACCAAAATCAATTGCTACTATTTTTAATTTTTTAGACGATTCAGCATATCTTTTTCTTTTATCAAAATTTGTTTGTGTATAGTCTTTCCATTCATAACGTTGCTTTGTTGAGACTACTTTTGATAAATTTAAGCCCTCCATTTTTGGCGTGTCATGAATAATCTGTAAACAACTTTCTAGAGTTTTATTTTCAGAAGTAATAACTCCATTCATTGAACCACTAGATCTTAAAATTTTTACAAGAGCTCTAGTATCAACTCCATGAAGACCTATGATATTTTTTTCAACTAACCATTGATTAAAATTCTTTTTAGATCTCCAATTGCTGTTATTAGATGAAAAATTTCTAACAATAATGCCTTTAACATTAATATTAGATTCTGAATCTTCAAAATTGATCCCAGTATTGCCAATCTCTGGATAAGTAAATGTTAATAACTGTCCGTAATAACTTGGATCAGTAATAACTTCTTGATATCCGGTCATTCCTGTATTAAATACTATTTCACCAATCGCTGTACCTGAAGCTCCAAAAAAATATCCAGGAAATACAATTCCATTACTTAAAACTAATTTCGCGTTTTTCTTATATGGGTTAATCATCAAGTTGAAATTAAGATGCGGATAAATAGTTTTTCAAGAGTAAAAACTTTTTCCAAGGATCTCCTTGATTAATTGAAAATAAAGCTTTATTAAATCCTTCATTTAAATCATCCTCAATACCTGCCACCCAAAGCACTAAAGCAGCATTCAAAGCAACAACATCCATATGAGATTTTTGTCCAGAACCATTTAAAACAGACTTTAATATTTCCTCGTTAGAGTAAAGATCCGAAACCACAAGCTTTTCGTTAGAAATATTTTCACGCTTAAAATCTAAAATATTTATTGCTGAAAACCGCAATTCACCATTTTCAACAAACACTAGTTTATTTTCTCCTTGAAGCGAAGCCTCATCAAGTCCGCCTGAACCGTGAACAACTATTGCTCTATTCATTCCCATTTTTAAAAGAGCACTTCCCATAGGTTTCAAAAGATCTTCAGAAGCAACACCCAAAACTTGTGCATTGGGTCTTAGAGGATTTACCAATGGTCCAAGCTGATTAAATACTGTCCTAATTCCAAGGGTTTTTCTTAATGGAGCAAGTTTTATTAATGATTTATGCCAAACAGGTGCGAACAAAAAAGTTATTCCAATTTCACTTACGGCTGTTATTACTTTTTCTAATGAACAATTTAAATTTAAACCAAGATTTAACAAAACATCGGCAGAGCCAACTTTCCCACTAGCACTTTTGTTTCCGTGTTTTGCAATTTTTACTCCGCAAGATGCAGCTACAAATGCTACTGCTGTTGAAATATTAAAGGTATTAGCTCCATCACCCCCTGTTCCACAAGTATCTACCAAATACAAATTTGGTCTTGCTACTGGCAATTTGCAAACTTTTAAGAGTTCCTGAGCCATAGAACTTAGTTCAACACCTGTAGAACTCTTTGCTCTCAAAGCACTCAAAAAAGCTCCTGTTTCAACATCTGAAATTTCATCATTAAGCCATCTTTGCATTAGGGATCTAGAAGTTAATTCATCAAGGTCACATCCCTCTAACAAATTATTTAGGATTTCAGCGTTTGATAGATTAGAAGACATTTATTTATGAAAAGAAAAATTATGAAAATAAAATTCAATTTGAGGTATCAAAACCTGAGCCAACTAAATCTTTATTTGTATTAGAAGGCCTAAAGCTTTTTGACCAAATATTTTTTGTTTTTGAAAAAAGTTCACCTTTAGTAATCTTCCAAAAATTTAAAATTTTTTCAATATCGTTTTTAATTTCAATTTCTCCTGGGAAGTTGGTATAACGATTAATTAATCTAGCTAAATTTATATAGTCAAGATCTTCTGGTACTTTTTTAGTGATAAGGGAATCTATAATGTTCTTGTCTGTTTCATGTAATGGATGATTTTGCTCGTTACCCATAAATAAATATTGAATCATTCATAAAATTAGCTCACATATTCAAAAATGAAACATTATCTTAATCATATGGGCAAAATAAAATGAAAAATTTAAATATAAAAGTCCTATCTAAATACCTAAGACCTTACAAAAAAGAATTCTTTTATGGAGCTTTAGCTCTCCTATTAGTAAATATATTAAGTGTTGTAATACCCTTAGAAGTAAAAAATATAATTGACCAATTACAAAATGGGTTTTCTTCGGATTTTGTTATTTCTAAATCTTTATGGTTAATATTTTTAGCAACTTGTATGGGTTTAATTAGATTATTCTCAAGACAAATTGTCTTCGGCATAGGTAGAAAAGTAGAAGTAAATCTTCGTCAACAACTTTTTGACCATTTACTTATTCAAGATCCAGAATGGATTCAAAAAAAAGGTAGTGGAGACATTATTAGTAGAGCTACAAGCGATGTTGAAAACATAAGAAGACTTCTAGGTTTTACAGTTTTAAGCTTGTGCAACATTTTTTTAGCTTATTCATTTACTATTCCTTCAATGTTTTCGATAAATAAAACATTAACAATATCAGCTTTAATGATATTTCCATTAATACTTGGAATTGTAAGTCTTTTTGGCGGCAGAATGGTTAAACAAAGAAAAGCTCAACAAGAATCATTATCAAAGCTTAGCGATCTAATACAAGAAGATCTATCTGGTATAAGCGCCATTAAAATTTATGCCCAAGAGAATGCTGAGAAAAAAGAATTTAACATTTACAATAATGACTATCGAAATTCAGCGATAAAACTTGCAAGAACAGCGAGTACCCTATTCCCTTTGTTACAAGGAATTTCCTCCATTTCATTATTAATTTTATTATCATTAGGAACTTTTCAATTAGAGAGTGGATTTATTTCTATAGGTGGTTTAGTAGCTTTAATTCTTTACGTAGAAAGACTTGTCTTCCCAACAGCTCTATTAGGTTTTACCTTAAATACTTTTCAACTTGGTCAAGTAAGTTTAGATCGTGTGGAAGAAATCTTTCAGAACAACCCAAACATTACAGATAGAGCAGAAACTAAATTTTTAAAAAGAAAAGTTAAAGGATTATTAGAAGCAAAAAACTTAACAATAAAGTATCCAGGAGCAAAATTTAATTCATTAAATAGTCTCAATTTTAAAATTTATCCTGGAGAACTTATTGCAATAGTTGGCCCAGTAGGTTGCGGCAAGACAACACTAGCAAAGTCTTTAGGAAGGACTATAGAAATTCCAGATAATCAATTATTTATAGATGAAATTGATGTAAAAACTTTAAAATTAAGTGATCTTAGAAAAAATATTTCAATAGTTCCTCAAGAAGCATTCCTATTTACTTCTACAATCTCAGAAAACCTAAGTTTTGGAGAACCTAAAGCTTCTAAATATTTAGTTAAAGAAAGTGCTGCGAAAGCTGGATTAATTGATGATATCAATAGTTTTCCGCAAAGATTTAAAACTATTGTTGGTGAGAGAGGTATTACATTAAGTGGTGGGCAAAGGCAAAGAACAGCACTAGGAAGAGCACTACTTGTTAATTCTCCTATTGTTGTTCTTGATGATGCTTTAGCAAGCGTAGATAATAAAACAGCAGCAAGAATAATAGATGAAATGAGTGATAGAAGTAATAAAACAATCATAATGATTAGTCACCAACTTTCTGTTGCAGCTACCTGTGATAGGGTTTTAGTAATGGATAAAGGAGAAATAGTACAAGAAGGTACTCATAAAGATTTAGTAAAAGTGACTGGGTTATATAAACAACTTTGGGAAAGAGAACTAGCAACCAGAATTGTTAAGAGCTAAAAGTAATATTTTTTACTTATACTAAAATATTGAAATTATGTTTAAATTCCTAAAAAACATTATGAAAAAGGAGTTAAATTTAACTAATGATGCTTATTCATTTCATAGAGTATTAAAAACAGATATCAAAAAAGATCCTAATGTAGAAGAAGATGAAATAATTTTTGGATGTGGTTGTTTCTGGGGAGCTGAAAAATGTTTTTGGAAACTTCCTGGAGTTGTCACAACTTCTGTAGGTTATGCTGGTGGTGAAAAAATTAATCCAACATATTATGAGGTATGTTCGGGCTTAACAGGTCATTCAGAAGTTGTACGAGTTATATGGAATAAAAGTGAAATAGATATTAGTGATTTATTAAAAATGTTTTGGGAATGTCATGACCCTACCCAAAAAAACAGACAGGGTAATGATATGGGAACTCAATATAGATCAGCAATATATTACACAAATGAAAGCAATTTTAGAACCATATTAGCCAGTAAAGAACAATATCAAAAAGAATTAAACAAAAAAAATTTTGGTTTAATTGAAACAGAAATCAAAAAGATAGATAAATATTTCTATGCAGAACAATATCATCAACAATATCTTGCCTCAACTGGAAGTAGGCAGTATTGTTCTGCTTCCCCTACAAAAGTTAAGTTAGGAGTTTTTAATGGAAGCAACTATAAATTGGAAGACCATATATGGGAAAACTTTAATTGGGAAGTTGACAAGTGTGTATTGAGATCTGATAACAATCCTATAAAGAATAAGATTTAAATCAATCTAATCTTTATAGTAAAGACACGGGGCGTAGCGCAGTTTGGTAGCGCACCACTTTGGGGTAGTGGGGGTCGTGGGTTCAAATCCCGCCGTTCCGATTACTTATCGTCTTCATTAATAAGGGATTTGTATAGTTTATATGAACTTATGCCTACTGCTATAAATGTAAAAGAAGAAAAAAAAGCCAAAACCAATATAGTAAGATTTGAAACTTCCACTTCACCTAATTGGAAAGATATAAAGATGTTCATTAGAAAGAATTTTTTTTAAAACATTAACACAATTGCAAAAAATATTTTTTTCCATCAAATTATAA
Source organism: Prochlorococcus sp. AG-347-K19 (assembly GCA_003281335.1). Taxonomy (GTDB): domain Bacteria; phylum Cyanobacteriota; class Cyanobacteriia; order PCC-6307; family Cyanobiaceae; genus Prochlorococcus_A. The sequence continues at coordinate 37,851 of QCCG01000009.1, forward strand.
ATTCAAAAGAATTACAACACCAAAAATAACTCTATAGATGATAAATATTTTCAACCCATTTGAAGAAAAATACTTTAATAAAAAATTTATTGATAATAAAGAAGAAAAAAATGTCGTAACAAGACCAACAAAAAGAGGGAAAAAACCTAATGAAAAAAAATCATTAAAAGAAGAAATAAACTCAACAATCGCAGCAAGAGAAATAGCTGGCAAACCTAAAAGAAATGAAAATTTCACAGCATCGCGTCTTTCCCAACCTGATATTAAAGCGCTAGAAATAGTTACACCTGATCTTGAAACACCAGGAAAAATTGCAAATGCTTGAAAGAGACCTATCAAAAAACTATTTGAATAATTATGGCTTTTAAGATTAATAGAACCTCTTTTCGAACTATCTGCTAAGTACATAAAAAAAGACATCAGAAATGAGACCAATGCTATTGATAAATTTGAACGTAGTATGTTATCAAAAAAATCAGTGGCAAATAACTTTATGCTCCCACCAAGCAAAACAAGTGGGATAGTACCAATCAAAATAGACCTTAATAATTTTCCATGCAAGAGATATTCAAGAAAATTTTTAGAAGTTTGACTTTTGAAATTAAAAATATCATTCCTAAAATACCAGGCAATGGCTAAAACACTTCCAAATTGAATAGTAGCGGACAAAGATGAACCAGGATCATCAATCCCTAAAAAAAGCGATATAACTTTTAAATGAGCTGTACTACTTACAGGAATAAATTCCGTCAATCCTTGAATTAAGCCATATAAAATAAATTTTAAATATTCCAAAAAATTATTAAATCACCTTATTAATTAATAGCAATTTACATTTAATAATTAAAAGCTAGTATAGAAAAATGAAAAAAAAATCTATTTTAATATTATTTTTTCTGTTTCCCTTAATCTTTTCTGATTATGCGAAAGCTAACTATTGGTTGATAATTGGAACTTATAGACAAGGGCCAGGAAGAAGGCCTGAGGTTAGTGGAATAACAAGCCCTTCGTTACATTCTATTCCAATGAATGATTTAGAAGCTTGTAATAAAGCAGGGGAAAAAATAACTAATGAAATATATAAACCTGTCTGGCAATTTGATAGTAGGTGGACCTGTATATTTAGAGGAGATTAATAAAGTTACCTTTTAACATCATGAGCACAACCATCTCCTTTATAGTTTTCACTCTCGTAAAAATCATTTTTTGTCCCAAAATAAACTGTTAATAATACAAAAGGTAAGCTTAATATAAATAAAATAGTTGTTAAATCCATAATGTTAATTTATTCAGGAAGTTAATGAAAGATACAAATTTTACTTTAACTAATGATTAATAATCTGTAGGTCCTTTAATACCAAGATAAAAGAAAGCTCCTAATCCAAGCAAAAGTAAAACACCAGCTACAGCGGCAGAGGGGACAAAACCTCCTATTGCAAATGAAGAAAAGTAATACATCTATAAAACTAAAACTAGTTAGATAATATCAATAAAAACTAGCTATTTGTAAATAATTTTTGACTCGAAGACAATTAGGTAACATCAGCTCTAAGCTACTAAAGTCGAATCTTCATTGTCAGCAGAAATTCTTATTCTCTCTTCCAGTTTAGGCCCATATAATTCATTTCCCCAGATTTCAACTCTTGAATCATTTGGGGCCATAAAAGTAAGAATATCAGTTGGAAATAAAACTCTCTCTAAAAAAAAATTTGATGGTCCAATACACCTCAAGACGACCATCCTACACCCTTCATTTTTGTAAGAAAACTCAACCATCCAGAAAACTTCAAAATATAAACAATTAAACACTATTTAGAACAAAAAAAAATGTATAAAAAATTACTGAAAAAAAAGAAAATTTGAAAAATGCTACTAATTTAATCCAGCCTCAACTAAATTTCTTTCTTGATCAATTAATAAAAGCGCATAAGAATTTATAAAATCAAAACTTTTACGGGGAATAGAAACATTAAGCATCCTCAAGAAATTAGATAATTTTTCATCTTGAAGGGCATTTCCTTTCTGTAAAAGCATTTCTTTTTCTTGAAATGACTTCCACATATTCATATATTCAAACTTCAGTGGCTTTAAATGCCATATATTGTCAATTAAGCTCCAAATATCTAAATATTCATTCAACTTATTTTGAATCTTTAATGTATATGAAGATTCATTTGGACTCAAGATTGCTGATTGTATGTGTTGATCCTTGACATCAATTGAGCAGGGTTCTATTCCTAAAAACCATCCCTCAAGAATTAATAAATCAGGATTATCAAATCTCCAATGAGATCTATCTCCTAAGCCATTCCTCAGTGATTTATCAAAAACAGGAACATTTAACTCTCCATTAATTTTCCAATAAAATAATTTTTCATACATTAATTTTACTGAGTGACTTCCAGGAAAACCTCTTGATACATTCCAAGGATTATTCTTAATTGCTAATTTCATTTCGTTTGATGGGAGATAAAAGTCGTCAATTGAAATAACTGCAATTTTGAAGTTTAATTTTAACGATATAGCTTCAAGCCATTTACCTAGTGTTGTTTTACCTGTACCAGGTAAAGCTGAGATTCCAATAATTTTTCTGGAAGAAAAATTATTTTGAAATTTATAAGCCTGAGATAAAAGAGGTAAAGCCAAACCCCAAATCCAGTCATCATTTACTTTATTGTTCCAATATTGATCAATTGAAAGAATGTTTCTTTTACTATTCCAAAAATTGAAGAAATCATCCAAGGATTCCCAACCAATATCAATAATTAATCTTTCAAATTTATCAAGAGGAAAATTAATATCTAAATCTTTCATCTTTCTAACTTAGTTCTCGCTTATTTATCAATTTATTGATTTCATTTTTCCAACCATATCCATTTGGTTCAGAAGCTAAAGAAAATTCAAAATCTTTTAATTGATCTAGTAAATTTAAGTTAGGTCCATCTATTCCAGGAATAACTATTTTAATATCTGAGTTTAAAAGTAGAGGCAAATCATTTGGAGAATCACCTAAACCTATAATTTCAATATTTTGAACATTTGAATATTCTTTAAGAGCATTTATTGCTTTCCCTTTGTTCGATTTTGAAGATAATAAGTGACTCATTCTATTGCCCTTAAAAATATCAACATCGAATTTTTTACAACAGATATTAATTTTCTCTTCTAAATAACTTGGCGGATTTAAAAAAGGCATGCTCCAGTGTCTATCTCGCATTAAATTCAATGAGTTGCCTACTAAACCTGTAAGCTGAGTAGCTTCTTGATCAGTGAGTTTATTAAGAGGAGTAAGTTTGTAATTAATTTCTTTAGAAATAAAATTTAAGATTTCTTCAAGAGATTCGTATTTTATTCCTAGGATAATTTCTCCATTTACTCTTTTAAGAGATTCACCATATATTGCCGCACCATTCTCAACAATGTAAGGATCCGTCAAGTTAAGTTCTTTTCTAATAACTTTTACTTCAGAAGCGGTTTTGCTCGTACAAAGAATAACGGGTATAGATAATTTTTGTAGTTTTTTTATAGTTTCTTTAGCAGGTGATAAATCATATGAGTGATCCATTAAAGTACCATCTACATCACTTACTACCCAAATAGAAGAATTTTGTATCATATTTATAAAGCACTAAGCCAAATTACTTGAAAAGGATCAAGACTAATATTTTTGCAATTGTATTTAGTGGATGTTAAAAAATCATGGGTGTTGAAATCATTATCAATTATTTTTGGAAGATCATTATCATTCAATAGATAATTAATCTTATTTTCAGTCATATTATGGATTGCAAAAACAGACTCAGGACCTTGACCTCTTTTGATTACAACAATATCACTTCTACCTTTAGACAAACATTTCATTTGTGAACAAGGGTGAAATTGCTTTAATTCTGATCGGACATCCATAGCATTACGAAGATATTTTAAGTTTTTATTAGCATTAGAATCAGGATTATTTAAAACAGCTGAAAGATTTTCTGATTTAAACTTTTCTCTGTTTAGATCTCGTCTTTGACCTGTCATAGAAAAACTTTTGATATCATTTTCTGAAGCTAGTAATGCTGGCAAATAAAATGCAGGGACCCCTTTCAGTGCCATTACTATTAGTTGACTCAAAATAAATCTCTCATATTGAAATCTTTTAGAATCTCTACTGGAGTCTTCCATTGCACTCCACCAACTAATATTCAATTCATAAGGTTTATCATCGCCATTTGATAAACGTCTATGACTTACTAATCCTCCTCTTTTCTCACAATTAATTAATAAATCCTTAATTCTCTGCTCATTCATTAAACCCTCAAGAGCTCTTAGCCCAACACCATCGTGCGATGCAGTGAAATTAAATAAAGTAGTATCTTTAGGTAATATGGGCCAATCAAAAATCCATGAGTTAAGAATATCAGCTCTTGAAGTAATAATTGCCTCTAGGAGAAGAGGAGGCAATGGGAAATTATATGCCATGTGGGCTTCATCATCAGGAATGAGATAAGACAGATTCTCCTTCTGAGGAACATTGGTTTCTGTTATTAAAACGCCATCATCAAGAAGATTATTTAAAAGAACTCTTAAGAGTTTCACAATTGAATGTGCTTTAGGTAAATGTAAGCATGTAGTCCCTGATTCCTTCCAAATAAAACCTACAGCATCAAGCCTTAACCATTTAATTCCATTAGATAAATAAGTAATGATTAAATTTAAGAACTCAAGAGTCATTTTAGGATTATGCCAATTCAAATCAATTTGATCTGGCCCAAAAGTTGTCCAAACTTGTTTAGGACCATCATCAGTATTTATTTGAGAAAACAAAGAGGAACTTCTAGGCCTAACTACATTTGACCAGTCAAGATTTTCTTTCGGTGAAAAAACATTTGATATTCCCGGTTCTTGGGATTTAATAAATTGTTGAACCCATGGGTGAGATGATGAGACATGGTTTAGTACTAAATCAGCCATCAAATCATGATTTTTAGAAATATTTTTGAGATCATCCCAACCACCAAACTTATCTTCTAGGGAATCATAACTTGAGACTGCAAAACCTCCATCGCTTGTGGACTTTAGAAAAGGAAGAATATGTACAACTTTAGAAAGACTGCCAAAATGTTTACTTAACAACTTCCTAAGAGTTATTAATGATGCCTCTCCATTTTTAAAAATACTATCTGCATAAGTTATCAAAACCGAATGAGATTCATTCCACCTTTCTTTATCTCTTATTTCTTCATAAGCAGATTTCTCTGAGAAATTATCTAAAATCTGTAATAATTGATTTGAAATAAAATTAATTTCTTCTGTAGTATGATTTGGATAAATTGTTTTTAACAATTTATTAATTTTTAATCTATCTAATTTTTTCTCTGAATCAATTTGCTTCACTTTGAAAAAATCATTGAAGTATTAATACCATTCTGCACATCAATTAGAAAATGGACTTTCAACAAGGTTTAATCACAACAATACATGAATATGGAGTTACAGGAAATTTACTTAAAGAATTAAACAAAAGTCTTAAACGAAGATCAACTAGCATTTTAATACCTTGCTTATATGAAGAGTTTGAGCGTCCAGCATTAAAAGATATAAGAGAAGTTTTAAAAAACCTTACAGGCTTAAATGAATTAGTAATTGCTCTCTCTGCAAAAACTGTTGAGCAAGTTAAGGCAGCAAAATCATTTTTTGACTCAATGCCATTCCCAGTTCATGTTCAATGGACTAATTCTCCCTCTGTAATTGAACTATTAAAAAGTCAAGAAAAAAATGGATTAGAACTTTTAGGAACTCCAGGGAAAGGATGGGCTGTATGGCAAGGTATAGGAGTTGCGACTAGAAAATCAGAAGTTGTTGCTCTTTTTGATGCTGATATAAGAACTTTTAGTCCTTTATATCCCTCAAGAATGATACTTCCACTTCTGGATGAATCATATGGAATATCATATGTAAAAGCTTTTTACAGTAGATTATCTCTAGAAACAAATCAATTGCAAGGTAGAGCAACAAGATTATTTGTGGGGCCTTTATTAGCAAGTCTTGAGCAGTTAGTTGGTAAGGGTCCGTTTTTACAATATCTTCAATCATTTAGATATCCATTGGCAGGTGAGTTTGCTTTTACTAAAGACCTTGCTATGAATTTAAGAATACCTTGTGACTGGGGTTTAGAGATAGGTTTATTATCAGAGGTTTATAGAAACGTAAGGACCTCCAAAATAGCCCAGGTTGACCTAGGTTTATTTGATCATAAACATAAGAATATTGGAGATTCTTCTAAAGAGGGATTGCAAAAAATGTGTACAGAAATACTTTCTAGTGTTTTAAGAGGTCTCATGGAGCATCAAGCCGAGACCTTAACTAGCACTCAACTAGCAACTTTAGAAGTTCTTTACAAAAGAGTTGGAGAAGATCGGGTAAAACAATTTGGATTAGATTCAGCAGTTAATCAACTTCCATACGATAGGCACGAAGAAGAACTATCAGTACAAAAGTTTGCGAAACTATTAAGACCTGCTACAGAAGATTATCTAGATTGTCCTACGACACTTCAATTGCCAAGTTGGTCAAGAGTTCTATCTTGTGAGAACAAACTTCAAGAAGATTTAGCTATTGCAGGGTCAAAAGACATAAAGATAAATCAAAAAGAATTAATTAAAAACTTCTAAAGCAAAAAATACCTCTGAGCCATTGGGACTTCATCAAGTGGTTCACAAGTAAGAAGTTCTCCATCAGAAAAAACTTCATAAGTTTGAGGATCAACTGAAATATTTGGCAGTTTACTATTAAGTTTTAAATTTAATTTATTGATATTTCTGGTATTTTCTACGGCAATACATTTCTTTTGTAAGCCTAATTTATTTGGAATATTTTGTTCAATTGAATTTTTACTTAAAAAGGTAAAAGAACTCTTAATTAGAGATTGGCCGAAACTTGCAAACATAGGTCGACCGTGTACAGGACCTGGAGTAGGAATTGAAGCATTTGCATCACCCATTTGAGACCAAACTATAGATCCTCCTTTAACAACTAAGTCAGGCTTTACCGCAAAAAAGGAAGGTTTCCACAAAACCAAATCCGCAATTTTACCCTTTTCTATAGAGCCAACATGTTTATCAATACCATGAGCTATTGCAGGATTAATTGTGACTTTAGAAATATATCTCTTTACTCTATAATTATCATTTCTTTCAGAATCCTGCGATAGCGGCCCCCTTTGGACTTTCATTTTATGCGCGGTTTGAAAAGTTCTTGTAATCACTTCGCCAACTCTTCCCATAGCTTGAGAATCACTAGCAATAATTGAAAAGGCACCTACATCATGCAAGATATCCTCAGCTGCAATAGTCTCTCTTCTGATCCTTGATTCAGCAAATGCAATGTCTTCTGGGATTTTAGAATCTAAATGATGACAAACCATTAACATATCAAGATGTTCTTCTAATGTGTTCCTTGTATAGGGTCTTGTTGGATTTGTACTACTAGGAAGAACATTTTTTTCTCCACAGATTTTTATAATGTCTGGAGCATGACCTCCACCTGCTCCTTCGGTGTGAAAAGTATGAATAGTTCTTCCTGCAATAGCATTGATGGTATCTTCAACAAAACCTGCCTCATTCAAAGTATCAGTATGAATACATACTTGTACGTCAAACTTATCGGCAACATTTAGACAAGAATTTATTGTAGAAGGAGTGGTACCCCAATCCTCATGAAGCTTCAGTCCACATGCACCAGCCTCAACCTGATCAATAAGATTGATCTCGTTTGTCGAGTTTCCTTTTCCAAAAAAACCTAAATTCATGGGAAATGCTTCTGCAGATTGAAGCATTCTTGAAATATGAAAAGAACCCGGAGTACAAGTAGTAGCGTTTGTGCCAGTTGCAGGTCCAGTTCCTCCTCCCAACATGGTTGTAATTCCAGAGGCTAGTGCTGTCTCAATTTGTTGGGGACAGATAAAGTGAATATGGGTATCTATTGAGCCTGCAGTAAGAATATGCCCCTCTCCAGCTATTACTTCTGTTGATGCACCAATAACAATATCAACATTATCCTGGATATCAGGATTGCCAGCCTTGCCAATTTCAAAAATCATTCCATCTTTTATACCCACATCAGCCTTAATTATTCCCCACCAATCTACGATCAAAGCATTAGTTATTACGGTATCTACAGCTCCATCAGCTCTTCTTACTTGAGACTGTCCCATCCCATCTCGAATAACTTTACCTCCACCAAATTTAACTTCATCTCCGTAGGTAGTTAAATCCTTCTCTACTTCTATAAAAAGTTCGGTATCAGCAAGTCTTACTCTATCTCCGGTAGTGGGTCCGTAAGTTTGTGAATAAGTTTTTCTATCAATTTTATAAGACATAATTTTAACTATTTAAAGAACCATTAACTAATGAATTAAAACCATATACATTTCTTAAACCTGAAAATGGCACTAATTTGACATCTGTTGTATCACCAGGTTCAAATCTAATTGCTGTTCCTGCAGGAATGTCAAGACGCATACCATGTGTTATTTCTCGATCAAAAATTAAAGCCTTGTTTGCCTCATAAAAATGATAATGAGATCCAACTTGCACAGGTCTATCTCCAGAATTAGAAACCGTTATTGTTTTAACTTGCTTACTAAGATTTAGTTCGATTTCTCCTTGTTCAGGAATTATTTCGCCAGGAATTAAATTACTCATAACTAATTAATCGGATTGTGAATAGTAACTAACTTTGTCCCATCAGGGAAAACTGCCTCTATTTGAACTTCATCAACCATTTCAGGAATGCCCTCCATAACTTGTGATTTTGAAAGCCAGGTAGTTCCCTCTGACATTAATTGACTTACACTTTTACCATCTCGTGCTCCTTCAAGAACTTGAAAACTTAAAAAAGCAATTGTTTCAGGATAATTAAGCTTAAGACCTCGACTAAGCCTTCTTTCAGCTAAGAGCGCAGCAGAAAAAATCAATAATTTATCCTTTTCTTGAGGTGAAAGATGCATAATAAAAAATTAATCTATAAATTCTTAAAAAAGGTTCTTTCTGAACATAATTAATAATTCATAGAATCTTGTAAAGGCCATACACCTTGATATTTTGGCTCACAAAATCCACAAACAGACCTAATTTGTTTCCAAATACAAAAAAAACATTTTCTAGCATCTTGAGAAGAACTCCCTAGGAATCGTACAGAGATTCCATTTTCAAGTATTCCAATAGATAAATTATTATTAGTTTCATTGATAATCTTTTTTATATTCCCTACAAGATTATTTATTTTTGACTTGGAAAAATCTTTTTCGCAAATCCAAATTAAGGATCCAAAAACGGGCATGTAATCCATGCCTGACTTAGCTACAAAACTTGCCTTAGATAATTCAATCTGATCAACATATTCCCAATCATCAAGTAAATCATTATTTCTCATAATTTCTAATTTAGATCTAAAAACTCCGCTCTCAATAGATTCTCCGGAAGAAGATCTTCCAAGTCTTACTAAATCAGTAAATAAAAAACTTGAAGTTTCTGAAATAGATACTTTAAAAATTTGCTCATATAAAGCATTTGCAAAGATGATTGTTTCTTGGGGGAGATACTCTAAATGAGAATTGTCAAGAATGTTTATGAGATTCTTTTGCTTTGAAAAACTTCCTTTTGGATTTATTTTGGATCTTCCAACTGATCCATATACTTTCTGAGCTGAAGAAGTCGTCAACAAAACCTTAGAGTTTTTTTCAAGATTTACCTCAAAATCGAGTAAATCACCTCCTACCAATCCCCCTGCAGTATGTAGAACAGGTAAGATGCATCTGCCCTCTTGATCATGAGTAGACTTTAATAACTTATAAGGAGAAGTTGATTTAGATTTAAAGATTGTTTTATCAACATTTCCTAAACTTGATTTATTATTGAAAAAATTTAAGAAACAATTACCTTCCCATGAAGTTTTAATCATAAATTGTTTTCTTTAATTACTAAATTAAAGTAACCAAAAATTTTGATTGTGAGAATGAATAAACAAATTGTTGTAACTGATTGGATTAAGGAAAAACCGAAATTAGGTTTATTTTTAAAACTTACCTTAAGTTCCGATGAAAGAAGAATCTTAAGAGGTAAAAGATTAACTGATTGTGATCAAGAAATAATTTTACAATTACCTAGAAAAGGCAAATTAAATGATGGAGATATTCTTTCAACCAATAAGTCCAATTTTTACGTAGAGATAATTGCCAAAACAGAAGATTTAATTGAAATAAGTTCAAATTCTAAAATTGAGCTTATTAAAACTGCTTATCATCTTGGGAATAGGCACGTGGAAGTAGAAATCGAAGAAGGCGTTCTTCTAACAAAAAGTGATTACGTTATTAAAAATATGCTTCTTAATTTTAAAGTTGATGTAAAAAATACGAAAAAAAAGTTTTTTCCAGAAAGAGGTGCCCATAGTCATGAGTAAAAGTCACTTATTAAAATATTTATTAATAAGTCCTAACTTACCAGTTGGAGGATTTTGTTATTCGGAGGGAATGGAAAGTTATCTTAATAATAAAAATTTAACAGATTCAAATTCGGTCAAAGAATTAATAATAAGTGAACTAAGAATTGGCCAGATAAGACTAGATGCAAAACTTTTACTAGAATTTTTTGAGATTTTCAAAGAGATAAACGACCGTAAAAATTTAAAAGGTAATTTGCAAAAGCTAATGAGTTTGGATAGATGGATCCTCTCGTCAAAGGACTCTCTGGAAATTAGAGAACAACAAATTCAAATGGCAAAATCTCTCTTTGATTTAACCAAAGAATTTGGATTTGAATATCTATATGAAAATAATAAAAAAAGCTCCTGGTCATTAGCGTGGAGTTGGGCTTGTTATTGTTTTGAAATTACCAAGTTAGAAATGGTTGAGAATTTTTTCTATGCGTGGAGTGCGAACCAACTTAATGCTGCATTAAGAATTATTCCTATTGGGTCAACAAAAGCACAATTAATTCAGAGAGACTTATTAGCAATAATTTCAAAAGTTTCTAAAGAAATTATGGACAAAGAAATTGATGACATCTATTTTGGCAATGTAGGTTTAGCTATGGCACAACAAAATCACAATGACCTTTATACAAAACTTTTTAGAAATTAATTTATGAGCAGCAAATTGAGAGTAGGGGTTGCTGGACCTGTAGGTTCAGGGAAAACTGCATTAGTAGAGACTCTATGCTTAAGCATGAAAAAAAATTATGAGATAGCAGTTGTCACCAATGATATCTACACCAAAGAAGATGCTAACTTTCTAATAAATAAGAAGGTCTTAGAGGAAGGAAGGATTATTGGTGTAGAAACAGGAGGTTGTCCTCATACTGCGATAAGAGAGGATTGTTCATTAAATAAAAATGCAGTCTTAGATTTAGAAAATAAATATAATCCTTTAGATTTTGTTTTTGTAGAAAGTGGAGGTGATAATTTAGCATCTAGTTTTAGTCCAGAACTTGTAGATTTATCAATTTATGTAATCGATGTATCTGCCGGAGACAAAATCCCTAGAAAAGGGGGACCAGGCATAACAAGGTCGGATTTATTACTAATAAACAAAATTGACTTAGCAGATAAAGTTGGTGCAGATTTAAATATTATGAAAAGTGATACTGAATTTATGAGAAAAGGGAAACCTTGGTTTTTTACCAACCTAAGTAGCGGCAGAGGAGTTGAAGAAATAACTCAATTTTTAGAATCACATATACCCAACAATCGAAACTAGAAAAATGTACATTACTAATATATTGGATTCAACAAAAAGTTACGACTGATACAAAACGAATCCGCACTCGTTAATAACTTTTATTTTATCCCCCTAATGAGGGTCAATTACCTAATTTATCCTAATTCATGAGAATTTCAAGGCGTATTTTGGCAGGTTTAGCTACTGCCTCACTTGCGGTCACCGCAACTTCCTGTGGTGGAGGCGGAACCTCCGGAAGTTTCGATGACACAGTAACCGTTGGTATTTTGCATTCGTTATCCGGAACAATGGCTATCTCTGAATCAACTCTTGTTGATACAGAAAAAATGGCTATTGAAGAGATAAATGCTGCTGGTGGAGTTACAGTTGGCGGCAAAAGCTACAAAATAGAATACATAGTTGAAGATGGCGCATCTGACTGGCCAACTTTTGCTGAAAAATCAAAGAAACTCATAGACCAAGACGGAGTTCCTGTCGTATTTGGTGGATGGACATCTGCAAGTAGAAAGGCAATGTTACCTGTCTACGAATCAAAAGATGCGTTCCTATACTATCCAATTCAATATGAAGCTCAAGAATGTTCTAACAACATTTTCTATACAGGAGCAACACCAAACCAACAGTCAGAACCCGCTACAGATTTCATGTATAAGCGTTCTCCCGCAGCTGGTGGAGATTTCTTCCTTGTAGGTTCTGATTATGTTTTCCCAAGAACATCCAACACAATCACAAAAGCTCAGGTGAAACAGTTAGGAGGTAAAGTTGTTGGAGAGGATTACCTTCCATTAGGAAATACTGAAGTTGCTCCAATTATCTCTAAAATCAAAAAGGCGCTTCCTGAAGGCGGAATAATCATTAACACACTTAATGGTGACCAAAACGTTGCATTCTTCAAACAGATTCAAGACGCGGGTATCACACCTTCAAGTGGCTATTACGTAATGAACTATTCAATTGCTGAAGAAGAGATTAGTACAATTGGTCCCGAGTTCCTTGAGGGTCACTACGGTGCATGGAACTACATGATGTCAATTGATACTCCTGCATCTAAGAAATTTGCTAAAAGTTTCAAGAAAAGATGGGGAGCTGATCGAGTTGTAGCTGATCCTCAGGAATCAGCCTATAACATGGTTTATCTATGGAAACAGGCAGTTGAAGATGCTGGAACATTTGACGACAACGCTGTAAGGGAGGCCCTAGTTGGACAAAAGTTTGATGCTCCGCAAGGTCCTGTTGAAGTTATGCCTAATCACCACTTATCTCAAACAGTAAGAATTGGAGAGATTAATGCAGATGGTGGATTTACAATCCTAGAAGAGACAGGAGTTGTTCTTCCTCAAGCATGGAACCAAAAGCATCCAAGTTCAAAAGGATTTGCATGCGATTGGACCGATCCTTCAAAAGGAGAAAAGTATAAGCTTTAATCTAATTAAAACCTATACTTCAAAATAAAAGGAGGTTAACACCTCCTTTTATTTTATATAATCAAATATTTTTTTTTAAATTGGAGTTACTTCTCGATAGTCTTTTTAATGGTGTTGCAATCGGATCTGTACTGCTTGTTGCTGCATTAGGCCTAGCAATTGTTTTCGGTCTTATGGGTGTAATAAATCTTGCCCATGGTGAACTTATGATGCTTGGGGCTTACACAACATATGTAACGCAATTAATTTTTAAATTACCTATATTAAAACCTTTCTACAATTCGTACATAATAGTTTCCATTTTCCTTGCTTTTATTGTTAGTGGCGTAGTAGGCATTCTCCTAGAAAAAACGATAATAAGGAAGCTTTACGGAAGTCCATTGGAAACACTTCTCGCAACTTGGGGCGTAAGCTTAATTCTTCAACAATTTGTCAGAAGTGTCCCTTTAGCTTATGGGACCGGTCTAATTATAAGTCTTTTAATTGGTTTATTCTTACCAACAATATTACCTTCAAAAATAAAAGAATCAATAAATTACAAATATTTTAAATTTAGTTCTTGGATATTTGCTGCTTTAACTGGAGTTCTTACTGGTAGTCTAATTTCTTCCTCTGTCAGCAAACTTAGTAGAGCAAGTGCTCGTAATGTAGATGTTACAGCACCCTCATGGATGAGAGGTCAAGTAGAAATTATTGGCACTGCATTTCCTAAAACAAGATTAATGATAATTGTCATTACTCTAATCTCTGTAATAGCAATAACATTATTTCTTAATCAAAGTGCTTGGGGGATGCGTATAAGAGCAGTTACACAGAACCGACAAATGAGTGATTGCCTTGGTATATCTACTGAAAAAGTTGATATTATAACCTTTGGGATAGGATCTGGATTAGCTGGAGTTGCTGGAGTAGCAGTATCACTTTTAGGTTCTGTGGGACCAAATGTTGGCGGAAACTACATAGTTGGTTGTTTTATGGTTGTAGTACTGGGAGGAGTAGGAAATTTATTAGGAACAGTACTTGCTTCATTTGGAATAGGAATAATGACTGATTTAATTGGAGCTGGAAGGCTCTTATCAATATGGCCAGATATGCCTTTACCTTTATCAAACACAATTAACTTTTTCGCAACAACGAGTATGGCAAGAGTAATGATATTTGCACTAATTGTTATATTTTTACAATTTAAACCCACAGGTTTATTTCCTCAAAAAGGAAGGATGGTTGAAAACTAATGTCCTTAAGTAAAATTAAATTTGATAAAAAAATAGTGTTATCATTTTGGATAATATTAATTGCCTTAATTATTGCAGCACCAACTATACTCCCTGTATTCAGACTAAACCTTCTAGGTAGATACTTATCATTATCCATAGTTGCACTTGGTGTTGATCTTATCTGGGGATATACAGGTTTACTGAGTCTTGGACAAGGTATATTTTTTGCACTAGGTGGATATTGTGCAGCAATGTATTTGCAAATAACTAGCTCCTCTGAATTTCCAAATAACATACCTGAATTTTTTGCTTTATATGGTGTTGAAAAATTACCTTTTTTCTGGGAACCATTTAGATCACCAGTTTTTACTTTCTTCGCTATCTGGATAATTCCAGCATTGGTTGCTGGTTTAATTGGATTTCTTGTTTTCAGGAATAGAATTAAAGGGGTTTATTTTTCTATACTTACTCAAGCTTCTCTTCTTGTATTCTTTAACTTCTTTAATGGACAACAAAAACTTATAAATGGAACGAATGGATTAAAAACAGATGTAACACAACTATTTGGTCAGATGGTAGGTTCTGAGTCGATGCAAAGAATATTCTTTTGGATAACTGCCATATTAGTAATAGCAGCATGGTTTTTTGCAAAGTGGGTAGTTAAAGGAAGATTTGGAAATATTCTTATAGGAATACGAGATGATGAACCAAGAGTTAGGTTTACAGGATACAACCCAGTTATATTTAAGACAATAATATTTTCCATTGCTGGAGGTCTAGCTGGAATTTCGGGAGCTTTATATACAGTTCAATCAGGAATAGTATCACCTCAATTTATGACAGTTCCCTTTTCTATAGAAATGGTCATATGGGTTGCTGTTGGTGGTAGAGGAACTTTATTGGGAGCGATACTAGGAGCAGTTTTCATCAACTATGCAAAAAGTCTAGTAAGTGAAGCTTTACCTGCTAGTTGGATGTTTATTCAAGGTGGGTTATTTATCTTAGTTGTAACAGCGCTGCCAGAAGGGGTTTTAGGATGGATTCAAGGAGATGGGCCTAGAAATCTTCTTCAAAGGTTTGGTTTGAAAAGGAAGATTGAAACGTATCCAAGCTTAGAAGTTAACAATAAGGAGGGGAATAATGAATAATAAAAATCTTCTAAATTTAATAGACATTACAGTTAGTTTCGAGGGTTTTTTAGCTCTTAACAAACTTAATTTAAATTTAAGGAAAGGAGAATTAAGAGCAGTAATAGGTCCCAATGGCGCAGGTAAAACAACATTTCTTGATGTAATAACTGGAAAAGTTAAGCCAACAAAAGGTGAAGTAATTTTTAAAGGGAAATCCTTAGTAGGTAGAAAGGAACATAAAATAGCCAGACTTGGAGTTGGGAGAAAGTTCCAAAGTCCAAGAATCTTCGAAAATCTAACAGTTAAAGAAAATCTTGAAATATCTGTGACAACACCTAAAAGTCCCTTAAACCTTATAAATAAAAGTATTAAGGATGAGCAGCTTAATGAGATTGAACGTCTTATGAAAATTGTTAATTTAGCTCAGAAAGTTGATTCAAAAGCTGGTTCCTTATCACATGGCCAAAAACAATGGCTCGAGATAGCCATGTTAGTAGGACAAAAGCCAGATTTAATGTTAGTAGATGAACCTGTTGCTGGTTTAACTGATGAAGAAACTGATCTAACGGCTGATTTATTAAAATCATTATCAGGAGAAAATACTGTAGTTGTAATAGATCACGATATGGAGTTTATAAGAAGACTTGATAGTAATGTTTCAGTATTAAATCAAGGCACAGTATTATGCGAAGGGACAATGGAAACTATACAAAAAGACCAAAAAGTTATTGACGTTTATCTAGGAAGGCCTGAGGATTAGTTATGGAAAATTTACTAGAAATTAAATCATTAAATACATATTACGGAGAAAGTCATATTCTCAGGGATGTAGATTTAAATGTTCAATCAGGCGAAATGGTTTGTTTGATTGGAAGAAATGGAGTTGGCAAAACAACATTATTGAAATCACTTATTGGTTTGTTAAAACAAAAAAAAGGCGATATTTATTTGCTTGGCGAAAATATCAATAGAAAAGCACCTCATCAGAGGGCTAGGAAAGGAATGGCTTACGTTCCTCAAGGAAGAGAAATTATTCCTTATCTATCAGTTGAAGAAAATCTTATGTTAGGAATGGAGTCTCTGCCAGGTGGATTATCTAAGAACAAGAAAATAGATCAATTTATTTATGATCTCTTCCCAATCCTAAAAGATTTTCTTCAAAGGAAAGGTGGAGATCTTAGTGGAGGACAACAACAGCAACTTGCTATTGCAAGAGCATTGCTAGGCAAACCCCAATTACTGTTACTTGACGAACCAACGGAAGGTATTCAGCCGAATATAGTAATAGACATTGAAAATGCAATCAATCAGATAATTAGAGATACTGGAATTGGTGTTTTATTAGTTGAACAACACTTGCATTTTGTAAGACAAGCCAATAGATATTATGCGATGCAACGTGGAGGTATTGTTGCCAGCGGAAATACTAGTGAGTTGAGTCAAGCAGTTATTGATAAATTCTTAA
>QCCG01000010.1 GCA_003281335.1 Prochlorococcus sp. AG-347-K19
TGGAAGTGGAAAAATTGGGAAATTTCTTGGTCTTTATCAAGAGAATCAACTTCTGAAAAAAATATTAAAATTTTATTAATTCACGGATTTGGAGCATCAAAAAACCACTGGAGACATAATCAAGATAGTCTTGGTAAATTTTCTAACTGCTACGCAATTGACTTATTAGGATTTGGAAAAAGCAGTCAGCCTATAGCTTTGTTAAATTACGAAACTGACAAAGAAAACTCAGTTATATATTCATTTGACTTATGGGGTAATCAAATATCAACATTTTGTAAAGAGGTAATAAAATCTCCTGTTTACTTGGTGGGAAATTCAATTGGTGGTGTTATTGCATTAAAAGCTGCTGAAAACCTCAAAGATAATTGCAAAGGTGTCATTTTGATTGATTGTGCACAAAGAACTATGGATGATAAACGTTTAAAAAAAAGTGATATATTAATGAATCTACTGAGACCCGTCCTTAAAACGATAGTCAGACAAAAAGTAATTAGTAATATACTTTTTACAAGAGCTGCTAATCCAAAAGTTATAAAGAAAATACTTCAACAAGCTTACCCTTCAGGAAAAAATATCGATAATGAATTGATTGAAATACTTTATCAACCCTCTCAAAGGAGAAATTCTAAAGAAGCATTTCGTGGCTTTATAAACTTATTTAATGACTATCTTGCTACTGACCTTTTCGATAAGGTTGATGTTCAAATCCAATTGATCTGGGGAGAAAAAGATCCCTGGGAATCTTTAAATGAAGCAAGAGAGTGGAAGAAACAATTCAGTAATATTAAAAGATTAGATATTATTAATGGGGCAGGTCATTGTCCTCATGATGAGGAACCCGAAAAAACAAATAAGTTAATAATGGAATTTATTCAAGAAACAAAATAGGCTTCTACATTATCACTAAGTCTTCTTAAGCCTCTTAACCCATCTCGTTCTAAGTTTCTTACTCGATCTCTACTTATCCCTAGTACCCTCCCTATTCCTGTAAGAGACATTGGCTCATCTCCGTCCATACCGTATCTCATTCGTAAAACTCTGCATTGCAGATCAGGTAATTGATGTAAAAGAGAATGTAAGTCACCTCTCATGCAATCCATCTCTATTTGCTCATCTGGCAAATCCTCTCCCCCTGCCAGCAAATCTAATAATATTGTATCTTCGCCATCACCAACTTTTGTTTCAAGACTAACTGGCTGCCCAGCTTTGCACATTAAATCTTTGACGTCATCTTCAGGAAGTTCTACATATTTCGCAAGTTCACTTACTGTTGGAGTTCTAGACATTTCTTGACTGAGCTCTCTTTGACCTTTCTTTAACTTATTCAACATTTCAGTTATGTGAATTGGTAATCTTATCGCCCGACTTTTTTCAGCTATTGCTCTAGTAATACCTTGTCTAATCCACCAGTATGCATACGTCGAAAACTTATAACCTCTGGCTGGATCGAATTTTTCAACTCCTCTGACCAGACCAATAGTTCCCTCTTGAATTAAATCTAAGAGTTCCATATTTCTTTTTGTATATTTTTTCGCAACGCTTACTACCAATCTTAAATTCGCTGCAACCATTCTTTCTTTAGCTCTCTGTCCAGCTCTAAATCTTTTTTTAATTATTGATGTAGATAAGTTCAATTTTGTTGATAATTCATCAATACTAGGCTTATCACCTGTTAATTCAATAATTTCTAATTCTGCTCTTTCAACCTCCATATACTCTTGGACTTGTCGACCTAGAGTAATTTCTTGCTCGTGAGAAAGTAATGGAACTCTTCCTATGTCTCTCAAGTATGATCTAACAAGATCGACATCATTACTTGATTTTATACTTGCGATTGAC
Source organism: Prochlorococcus sp. AG-347-K19 (assembly GCA_003281335.1). Classification (GTDB taxonomy): domain Bacteria; phylum Cyanobacteriota; class Cyanobacteriia; order PCC-6307; family Cyanobiaceae; genus Prochlorococcus_A. Next base: position 1,843 of record QCCG01000010.1, read on the forward strand.
GCTAATTTATTTTCACTTATTGTTTCAGAAGACATGAAAGTTAAATGATGTTTTGTAAACAATACCATTAAGAAATGTAAAGTTAAACAAAAAAATCCACATTTTTACAAAAATGAGAATAAATACCTAGTGAATTTAAATTAATGAAGAGCTTAATAACCATTTTGCTGTACTTAGATAAATAAATACACCTGCAATATCAGTGACAGTTGTAATGAAGGGGGAGGACATTAAAGCTGGATCTAATTTCATTCTGTCAAACAACAAAGGGAGGATCGCTCCTGTTGTAGCAGCTAAAGTTGTTATTGATATTAAACTTATTCCCACCGCAGAGGCGATTAAAGGGCCTTCTCCTTGCCACCAAGCAAAAGGAAATACTACAAGCATCATAAAAACACCTAAAAGAGCACCTGTTATTGCCTCCTTAACTACTGCCTTAATTGCACCAAGAGACTTCAATTTTTGAGTACTTAAACCTCTAATAACAACCGTTGAACTTTGAGCCCCAACATTTCCCCCAGTACCTATAAGTAATGGTATAAATGCAGCTAATAAAACTATTTCTTTTAATATTTGATCATTCATAGCTATAACTTTTGTCGTTAAACCATTTGCCAAAACCAGAATTAATAGCCATAAAATTCTTCTTCGAGCAATCGTAAACAAACTACTTTGGAAATAATCATCTTCATCTCCAGGTTGTACTGCACCAGCTGCATAAATGTCTCTTGTTGCTTCTTGTTCTATAACATCAATTAAATCATCTACAGTTACTATCCCAACAAGTCTTTTTTCTTTATCAACGACTGGGAGAGCTAAAAAATCATATCTTTGTATTGCTCTAGCAACCTCTTCTTGATTCGTATTAGTAGAGATATTAACTACGTCTCTTGTCATGACGTCTCCAATTGGCTTTGAAGGATCAGCTGTTACAAGGTCTCTTAAAGATAAAATACCAGTTAAATGTCTTTCTTTGTCTGTGACATATAAGCTATAGATAGTTTCAGTAAATGGGGCTCTTTTTCTAACTAAAGAAAGAGCCTCTGCTGCTGTTTGCATCTCTTTTAGGTCTATAAATTCAGTTGTCATTAATCTTCCAGCAGTTTCAGGCTCATATCCAAGTAATTCAGCTGTTACTTTCCTTTCACCAGGACTAAGAGCAGACAAAAATTTTCGTACAACTTTTGCAGGTAATTCATCAAAGAGTTGAACCCTATCATCAGGAGACATTTTTTCCACAATTTCTAAAACTTCTCCTGAACGAAGTCTTTCTAATAAGGTTTGTTGAACTACTGGATCTAAATATTCATATACCTCAATTGCTTCATTTTTTTTTAATAATCGAAATGCTAATGCCTGCAATATTTGTGGAAGGCTTCCAATGGCATCTGCAATATCAACAGGTTGGGAAGGCTCTAAAAGTAACTTTGCCTCGTCATAATTTCCTGCTATGAGCAATTTCTCTAGTTGAATAATAATATTTTCTTGTGTACTTAAATCTGAAGATAAGGATGTAACTGTTTCAAAATTATTTTCTTTCATAAATATAATCCCCTATCAAAGTAACAACACTATTATATGAAATCTAAGTAATTTTTCTACTTATCCAGCTCCCTACAAACATTGTGAATAAATTTATCATAATGATTAAATTAAAAAAAATTATAAATTTTATCCAATCCCCTTGGTGTAAAATTTTGTACAAAAAAAATATAAATCCGCTAAAGGATGTAAAGCAAGAAAAAAAACCACTCAATAAAATTTTTTCAGATGAATAACTTAATCTTCTACTAGTAAAAAAACCAACCAAAAATGATCCAATTATTGAAATAAAAAAATTATTATTTATGATTAACCTTAAAAAGGTAGCTAAGTAAGCAGCTAAAAGAAGATAAATAAAATTATTTATCTTCACTTTAAAAAAATTGAATAAGAAAATAACCTAAATAAAAAAAGAAGAATGAAAAAATTATCACTTCAATATAGTGAAAAAATAATCTCATGAATTTTCTATTTTTAAATAATTCAAATAGTTGATATATAAAAGAAGAAAATGTACTAAAACATCCTAAAAAACCACTGTAAAATAATACTAATATTTCGTTATTAACAAAATTTAAAGCTACTAAAATTCCTAATAAAAAAGATGATAAAAAATTTACTATTGAAGTATTTTGAATATCAAAACCTATGCTTTTTTTAAAATTATTTTGTATAAATATTCTTAGTATTAACCCAAAAGTACTGCCGAGTAAAATTATAGTTATTGAACTAAAATCCAAAATTTACATTTTTATCCAGCCTTTTAAAATCTTATTAGGATCATCTAAAAATTTATTAGAAGCTAATTCAATTCTAACCCAAGTCTCATTTTTGCTGACTTTCCAAGTACGCAAAACTGATAAAGTTGTACCTACATCAAGAACTAATAATTCCTTAGCATGAATCTCAGGACAAGAATAAAGAAGAGCATTGGAACCCAATGTAATTTCTTTTGTATTATTACGGTACTGATTATGATTTAAATTTTTTTGGATCCCACCAGCAGGTAATGTAATAGGAGCAATTAATGCAAAAGTAATTAAACAAAAATTCTTGAGAACATTATTAATCATATATCTAAAGTTGCCATATCTAAGTTGCTGCTATGAGTTTCAATAAATTCTCTTCTTGGTGCAACTTTATCTCCCATTAATATATTGAATATTCTGTCAGCTTCAAGTGCATCTTCGATTTCAACCCTCTTCATCATCCTTGTTTGAGGATTCATAGTTGTATCCCATAATTGTTTTGGCATCATCTCACCTAATCCCTTAAATCTTTGGATATTATAATTTGCATTTTCTCCAAAACCTTGAATTGTATCCTTTAATTGATTCTCGTTATAACAGTACTTGTGATTCTTACCTCTTTCAACTTTATAAAGAGGAGGACAAGCAATGTATATAAAACCTTTCTCAACAAGTTCTCTTTGGTATCTATAAAAAAATGTAAGCAATAAAGTTCTTATATGAGCACCGTCAACATCAGCATCAGTCATAATTACAACTCTATGATATCTCAAAGAGCTCTCGTCGAACTCCTCTCCTTTTATTCCTAATCCTAGTGCTGTTATTAATGACTGTATTTCTGTATTTTTATAAATTTTAGTATCGTCAGTTTTTTCAATATTAAGAATTTTACCCCTGAGAGGCAAAATAGCCTGAAAATTTCTATCTCGTCCTTGTTTTGCGGAGCCTCCAGCAGAATCTCCTTCTACTATATAAATTTCTGATTCTGAGGGGTCTCTAGAACTACAATCTGCTAATTTACCCGGTAATGTAGAACTTTCTAGAACACTTTTTCTTCTTACTAATTCTCTAGCCCTTCTTGCAGCTTCTGCTGCATTAAAAGATTGAATTGCTTTTTCAAGAATCAAGTCCAAGATTCCAGGATTGAATTCCATATATTTTGTGAGGGCCTCACCAATGAGAGAATCCACAATTCCACGTACTTCAGTATTTCCTAATTTTGTTTTTGTTTGCCCTTCAAATTCGGGGTCTGGAACTTTTACTGATAAAACAACAGTCAAACCTTCTCTAATATTTTCGCCAGCTAAATTTTTTTCAATATCTTTTCTTTTGCCTCTCTTTTTTGCAAGATTATTGAAAGTTCTTGTCAGAACTGTTTTAAGCCCCTCAATATGAGTTCCTCCATCAATAGTTCTAATGTTATTTGCAAATCCTAAAATATTATCTGAATATACATCTGAACACCATTGCAAAGCTGCTTCAACATATACATTTTCTTTCTGTGAGTCAACATAAATTATTTCAGGATGAATAGAATCTTTTTCAGCATTCATATATTCAACATATTCTTTAATACCTCCTTGATATAAATAAATTTCTTCTTTAAAAGATCCATCTGATAATTGATTTCTTTCATCTCTAAAAACAATTTTTACTCCGCCATTAAGATAGGCTAGCTCTCTTAATCTAGATGAAAGAAGAGCATATTCAAATTCAATTCCCCCAGAAAAAATCGTTTTGTCGGGTTTAAAGCAAATTGTTGTTCCTTTCTTAGATGGCTTGCCAGTCTGCTTTTTAGTTTCCAGTTCACCCTTTGATACACCTTTTTCAAATCTTTGATTAAATTCGCTTCCATCCCTAAAAACAGTCACATTAACCCATTCGCTTAGAGCATTAACTACAGATATTCCAACTCCATGCAAACCCCCTGAAACTTTATAACCACCACTTCCAAATTTACCTCCTGCATGAAGAACAGTTAGTACAGTTTCTAAGGCACTTTTCCCCGTTCTTGGATGAATATCTGTTGGAATACCCCTTCCATTATCAGAAATTAAAGCAGAACCATCTACCTTCAGAACTATTTCTATATGATCACAATGTCCTGCAAGTGCTTCATCAACCGAGTTATCAACTACTTCATATACTAAATGATGTAATCCCCTAGGCCCAGTTGAACCTATATACATCCCAGGGCGTTTACGAACTGGTTCTAAACCCTCTAAAACCTGTATCTGTTCCGCGCCATAATCATTTGAGATTTTATTAGATCTTTTGTCCTCACTCATTTAATATAAAAAAAATACTAGACTTTTAAAATGTTATTTTTAAAAGTTGTTTCATTAAACTTACCACCGCAATAAGATAAAGGCTCGAAGTAAATGAAAAATTTAATTACTTTAATTATATAGCTAATATTTTTTTCTTCAGAAATTCGTATGTCTTCATATCTACCTCATGTAATAATTTTAATTGGGCCTACTGCAAGTGGCAAAACAGAATTAGCTATTGAAATTGCAGAATACTTTAAAACTCATATACACAATATCGATTCAAGACAAATTTATAAATCCATGGATATTGGAACAGCCAAGCCATCTAAAATCCAACAAAAAAAAATAAAGCATTTTTTAATTGATATTGAGGAACCAATTAATCCAATTAATGTAAAACAATTTCAAAAAATTGCTCAAAAATCTATTAAAGAAGAAATTAAACAAAACAATCTACCTTTTCTTGTTGGAGGAAGTGGGTTGTATATGAACTCAATAACAAAAGGATTTTTTGTACCAGATGTCCCTCCACAAAATAATTTTAGAAGACAATTAGAAGAACTTGGTCAGGAAAAATGTTGGGACCTACTAAAAAATTGTGATCCATTGTCAACAAAAAAAATCAATTTTGCTGACCATATTAGAACAATAAGAGCTTTAGAAGTCTTCTACGTAACAGGTAAACCTATGTCAACTCTGAAAGTTCAAAACCCGCCTAGCTGGAAAATCCTCGAGCTTGGATTAGATAGAGATAATTTAAAAGAAAGAATTTTTCAAAGAACAAAAAATATGTTTTTATCTGGAATTATTGAGGAGACAAACCACCTCATCTCCAAATACGGATTTGACTTGCCAATATTAGAAACCATTGGTTATCGAGAAGCGAGGGATGTTTTAAATAACCATTTAACAATTGACAAAGCGATTGAGTTAACTGCGACAAAAACAATCCAATTTGCAAAAAGACAAAAAACTTGGTTTCGTAATAAAAATAATCCTCTTTGGCTTAATAACAAAAACCTGCTAAAAGATGCAATAATTAAAATAGAGTCTTTTTTAAGCTAACTTTATAAAAATAGATTTTGTTCATCATCCAATCAATTTATTTAATTAACTGAATGCCCCCACGCCCACGCTTTGACCGAAGAGCTCCAGTTAGAGAGCTACCAAATATAAATGAGAGAATAAAATACCCTCAATTGAGAGTCGTTGATTCAGATGGAAAACAATTAGGCGTCATCGATAGATTAAAAGCATTAGAAATAGCATCTCAAAGAGAACTTGATTTAGTTTTGGTTAGCGAAAAAGCAAATCCTCCTGTTTGTAGAATCATGGACTACGGTAAATATAAATTTGAGCAAGAAAAGAAAGCTAAAGAAGCAAGGAAAAAATCTCATCAAACAGAAGTTAAAGAAGTAAAAATGAGGTACAAAATTGACAAGCATGATTATGATGTTCGAATTGGTCAAGCTACTAAATTTCTAAAATCGGGAGATAAAGTAAAATGTACTGTGATTTTTAGGGGAAGAGAAATTCAACACTCAAATTTAGCTGAAACTCTTCTTTTGAAAATGGCTAATGATTTAGAAGAGCAATCAGAAGTTCAACAAAAACCAAAAAGAGAAGGAAGAAACATGATTATGTTTTTAAGCCCTCGAAAAACTCCTCTCATTAAAAAAATTGATGGGTGAAAAATTGCTCCTGTAAGGTATGACGAATGTTAAAGTGTCACTATGGTCAAAAATAAATTAATCAGGGTTTTTTCCAAGTGAGATTTCATATTCAACAGGACAGTGATATCCCAGCATCGACTCAACTATATAATCAAATTTGTTTCGCAATTGCAGCAAGACATTTTCCTCCAGGGCACAGGCTTCCCAGTACAAGGCAACTTGCAATGCAGACTGGACTCCATAGGAATACTATAAGCAAGGTTTACAGACAACTGGAAATCGATGGGGTTGTTGAAGCGATAGCTGGATCGGGTATCTATGTAAGGGATAATCTTACAAAAAGAAAATTTAAAAAATCAGCCCACTCAAAAAGTATAAAAAGTAAACCACCAGATCAAGAAGCAAAGAAGGTTATTGATAACTTGATAAATCTTGGATGCACTTTACAGGAAACGAGAGAGATTTTAACTAATGAAATTGATTGGCGTATTAAGTGCGGATCAAGAATCATAGTCAGTACTCCTAGAGAGGATATTGGCGCTTCTATGTTAATAGCAGAAGACCTCTCTACAACAGTTGAAGTACCAGTAGAAGTTGTTCCTATGGAAGAATTAGAAAAAGTTTTAAGTAATTCAAATAATGGAACAATAGTCACAAGTAGATATTTTTTACAGCCTCTCGAAAAAGTTGCTAAGCAACATGGAGTACGCGCTATTGCAGTTGACTTGAGCGACTTTCAAAAAGAATTAAAAATTATCAAGGAATTAAATGCTGGAAGTTGTGTAGGTATTGTAAGCATAAGTCCTGGTTTATTGAGGGCAGCAGAAGTTATTATACACAGCATGCGAGGTAGTGAAATAATGCTAATGACAGCAATCTCAGACAATAGCAGTAGATTACTGTCACTTTTAAAGGCTTCAAACCATATTGTGTGTGATGGACCTAGTTTATCAGTTGTAGAAAACACATTATTAAAAAATCGTTCTCAGTTGATTAGATTACCTCAAATAATATGTGCTAAAAATTATTTAAGTATAGAAACAATAAATCAATTAAAAAAAGAAATAGGAGTTATTAATTAGAACATGATATTAAAAACGTTTAAATCAGATATAGAAATTATCAGAGAGAGAGATCCTGCCGCAAGAGGAATAATAGAAATCTTACTTTGCTACCCAGGCTTTCAATCGATAGTTATACATAGGTTTACCCATAAATTATGGCAATTAAAGATTCCTTTGATTCCCCGCTTACTCAGTCATCTTAATAGGCTAGCAACAGGTATTGAAATCCATCCTGGGGCAAAAATTGGTAAAAAGGTTTTCATAGATCATGGAATGGGCGTTGTAATTGGCGAAACTGCTGAGATAGGAAATAACTGTTTGCTTTATCAGGGAGTGACATTAGGAGGTACTGGTAAAAGCCATGGCAAAAGACACCCCACCTTAATGGAAAATGTTGTTGTCGGAGCAGGCGCAAAAGTTCTTGGATCCATCACGGTAGGATCTAATACCAGAATTGGTGCTGGCTCAGTAGTTGTTCGAAATGTAGAGGGAAACAGTACTGTTGTTGGAGTTCCTGGCAGGGTAGTGCATCAAAGTGGTGTCAAAGTAAATCCTTTAGCTCACTCTGCCTTACCAGATGCAGAAGCTAATGTGATAAAAAATTTAATGGATAGGATAGATTCTCTTGAAAATGAGATTCTTAAATTACAAAAAACTATACAATGTATAGCCAGCTCAGAATCTATTGATATTTCTAAACTCGGTGATTCTCAAAATCTTAAAGACAAAGAAATTTTAGAATTTCTTGGAGATGATTAAATATTGATTTAATTTTTTTCATTAACGTCAGTTTTAGGTTGAAACATAAACATGGAATAAATAACATTTCGTCTCATATTAGTCATCATTTCGAGAAACATGTCATATCCTTCGTTCTTATATTCGATTAGTGGATCTTTTTGCCCATAACCTCTCAATCCGACTGATTCCCTTAAGGAATCCATGGATTGAAGATGTTCTCGCCATAAATTATCGATTTGCTGCAAAATGAAGAATCTTTCGGCTTCTCTCATTAATCCTGGACGAATCTTTTCTATTTGTGACTCCTTTAAATCATAAGCTATTCGCAACTGCTCTTGAAGATAGTTTTTTAATTCTTCTATTGACAGTAAATTAATATCATCAGATTTAAGATCATCTAATAAGTATATAAATTCTTTGACTTTAGAAATTAATTGATCAATATTCCATTCTTCAGGAGGAAGATCAGGATTAATATAAGCATCTACAATTTCAATCATAGTCCTTTCTCCATATCCTATTACTTGTCTCTTTAAATCAATTCCTTTCAATACTCTTAGTCTTTCGCCATAAACTGCCTTTCTTTGATTATTCATTACTTCGTCATATTCAAAAACTTGTTTTCTAATATCGTAATAGTAGGTTTCAACTTTCTTTTGAGCACTTTCTAGAGACCTAGTAAGCATTCCTGACTCAATAGGCATATCTTCATCAACCCTAAAAGCATTCATTAGGTTTGCTACTCTATCACCTCCAAAAATCCTTAATAAATTATCGTCTAAAGATAAAAAGAATCTTGTACTTCCAAGATCACCTTGTCTTCCTGCTCTACCTCTAAGTTGATTATCCACTCTTCTTGATTCATGTCTCTCAGTTCCAATGACATGTAGGCCGCCAGCTTCTCTTACTTTTTGTTCTTCATGAATCAAAACTTTTTCATATTCTTTTTTTACATCAGACAAAGATTCTCTCAAAAGCTTTATCAAGTTATCATCAGTTGGTGCTTTTTCTGCAGCTGTAGCTATCTTGTCATCAAGCTCCAAGACAGAAAGTTGTCTATCTCCCCAATGATTAACAAGTTCATCAGATAATAAAGAGAGTTTCTTTTCAATTGCTTCATCTAGTTTGCAAGGGAAAAGACTTGTTGAAGAATTTGAAATATTCTTTTTCAAATTGGAACCAGCTTTTGTAGAAAAACCACCCTTTGATTTTGAATTTCTTTGTTTAGGTATTGGTGGTTTATGCTCATTATCAGGCTTGACTAACAAAGGAATTAAAATTTCTTTTAATTTAAGCCTTGCCATATAGTCACTATTACCGCCAAGAATTATATCTGTTCCCCTTCCAGCCATATTAGTCGCAATAGTAACAGCACCTGCTCTTCCTGCCTGAGCAACAATTTCTGCCTCACGTTCAACGTTCTCTGGCTTAGCATTTAACAAATTATGTTGGATTTTTTCTTCAGATAAAAGTGAACTTAATAATTCACTTTTTTCAACACTTGTTGTACCAACTAAAACAGGTCTACCATCTCTATGAATTTTTGCAGTTTCTTTAGCAACGGCTTTCCATTTACCAATCTCTGTCTTAAATACTTGATCAGGCCAATCTTGTCTCTTTCTTATTTGATTTGTCGGTATAACTGTTGATTCTAATTTATAAGTTTTTTCAAATTCAACCTCCTCAGTTTTTGCAGTTCCCGTCATTCCTGCTAAACCAGGATATAAAAGGAAAAAATTCTGATAAGTTATGGATGCTAATGTTTGAGTCTCAGGCTGAATTTTAAGACTCTCTTTCGCTTCTATTGCCTGATGTTGTCCATCACTCCAACGTCTTCCTGGCATTACCCTACCTGTAAATTCATCAACTATGACAGCTTCATCGTTCTTAATAATATAATTCACATCTTTAATAAATAATTCTTTGGCTTTTAAAGCATTAGTAACATAGTGCGCCCAGGGATCTTGAGGATTATATAAATCATTAACTCCCAAATACTCTTCACATTTTGCAAAACCCTGATCAGTTAATATACAACTTCTCTGTTTTTCATCAACTTCATAATCGCCTTCTGGATCAATACCATCTTTACTTAGTTCTTTTGCTTTGACTAATGCCAGAGACAATTCTGCAGCTTTTTGATATTTTTCTTGTGGTCTTTCAACTTGGCCAGATATGATTAGAGGCGTTCTCGCTTCGTCAATTAATATTGAATCAACCTCATCAATTACGCAGTAATTAAATTTTCTTTGAACTACCTCACTAATATCGGTAGCCATATTATCTCTTAAATAATCAAATCCTAATTCTGAATTTGTGGCATAAGTTATATCACAATCGTAATTTTTCTTTCTCTCAACTGGATTCATATCTTGCTGAATCAAACCAACGGATAAACCTAAAAAACGATGAACTTGTCCCATCCACTCTGCATCCCTTCTAGCTAAATAATCATTTACAGTAACAACATGGACACCTTTTCCCGTAAGAGCATTTAAATAACAAGGTAAAGTTGCTACAAGCGTTTTTCCTTCTCCAGTCTTCATCTCTGCAATTTGACACTCATTTAAAACCATCCCGCCTATTAACTGAACATCAAAATGTCTCATATCAAGAACACGTTTACTTGCCTCTCTTACGATTGCAAAGGCTTTAGGAAGAAATTCTTCTAGGAGTTCTTTTTGCTTTTTAAAATCTAATTCTGCTGAAATATTTGATTTAAGATTTTGAGTTTCTTTTCTAAGCGCATCATCTGTCAATTGAGAAATTTCTTCTTCTAAAAAATTTATCTCTTCCACTATTGGTTGATAGCGCTTTAACTTTCGTGTATTCGGATCTCCCAACAAAAGTTTTAGCATAAGTCAAAGTCCTTAAAAAATTCATCCTATTACAAACATTATAAATTAGTGCGTTACAACAGAATGAAGAAAACTATTATCTCTTTATTTTATAGAAACGATCGATTAAGGTATTTAGGTTGAAGTCACAAAAATAAAATAGCTGACATCACTTTTCAAAAATCTTTTTAATAAATGAAAGAAATATCTCTAATCAAACATGCTAAAGGAGCTTTAGGATTAAGGATTTTTGGATTAGGTCCTAATCTTAAACCAACAAACGGATTAATTAAGCTACAAAAATTACTAGATAGCAATGCTTTCTGGGCAAAACATAGAACAATTAATGATCTAAAAAAATGTCTTGCTAACAGTGATGTCGTAATAAGTCTTTGGGTTGGTAAGGAAATAGTTGGTTTTGGTAGAGCTTTAACCGATGGGATTTACCGCGGAGTGCTTTGGGATATTGTTATAGATCAAAATCATCAAGGCAAAGGTTTTGGCACCTTAATTGTAAAAAATCTTTTATCTTCTAAAAAAATTAAAAATACAAAAAAATTATATTTAATGACAACAAATAAAAAATTGTTTTATTCTCAATTTGATTTTAAAGAAGTTACTTCTCAAAATTTGTTGATTCGAGAAATATAAAGCACTTTGTTTCTAAGGAAACAAAATCAAGATATAAATTTACTATAAAGCCATCTTATAAAGGGTCCTAAAATAGGAACTGGTCCAAATGTTGGACCGCAAAAATCAAAGTAATCTCTGTGCTCTTTTATTAATCCATTTTCACCAAATAATAAACGAGTAGTTCCAGGATAAATAAATTCTTTACCCATAATTTTTAAACCCATTGTCCATTCAACAAATCCACAATCCCCAGTTATGGAAATTGCATGAGTTTCTAAAGAAACATCATCACATCTTTGAACTAGCTTTTCTTGAGCTTTAACATAAGAATCTAAGCCCTCTGTTTCCTGAGTTGGATCTGTAAAAATAACATTCTCATTATAAAATTCAGCCCATTTTTGTTTTGTTGGTGCATCAGTACCATAAGGTTTAGTAAATAATCCCTTTAAATCCTCAATAGAAATTACTCTTGTCATTACGAAATTTTTATTAAGAATATCTTAAAAGATACAAATATTAAAAGCGGATGAAGAGATTCGAACTCTCGACATTCTCCTTGGCAAGGAGATGCTCTACCACTGAGCTACATCCGCATAACTTTTTTATTTTATCTCAAAGAAGGGATCAATGATAAAAATAATTAAATTTTTTCAATTAATTTAAATTTTTAATTAAGGATCCCATCTCAATTGCTTGTAAAGCATAATTCCAACCAAGATTATTTTTAATCCCTGCTCTTTCTAAAGCCTGCTGCATAGTATCAGTAGTTAGAACTCCAAAAATAATTGGAACATTATTTTCATTTGATACTTGCGAAATACCTTTGCTCGCCTCAGATATAACTACATCATAGTGGGAAGTTTCACCACGGATCACAGCCCCAAGAGCAATTACAACGTCATAACTCTTTTTTTTCATGAGGGTTTTAGCTGCGATTGGTAATTCAAATGAACCTGGAACCCAAGCTATATCTACTTGATTGCTTAATTCTGAAGTATCTAAACCATGTCTTTTTAAACAATCAAGACAACCAGAAAGGATTTTATTTGTAATTAAATCATTAAATCTTGCTATTACAATCCCAACTTTTAAAGTAGAGGCATTAGTAAAAGAACCCTCAAAAATAGCCATTAATTTTTTCTTATGTATATTAATAGACTCTCACGAAAAGGTATTAAGTTCAAACCAATGAAGAAACTATCCCTGTAACAAAAACCAAAACAACCCAAACAGCAGCAATAGAATAAATTTTTCTTCTACTTTCTCGCTGTCCTTCTTCAGTAGAAGGTTGAGTCACATATAGAACGGGTACTCCAACTACCGCAATTAAAGAAGCAAATAATAGAGCATTTACGAAGAAAAAGTTAACAGCCTGCATAATTTAGTATAAGTTTCAAATATTATAAGTACTATAATCTCATGAAAATGAAAATTTTTAGAGAAAATTTACATACTTTAGATACTTATAATGCAAAAAAAAAATTCCTACCTAATATCTATTTAGGAATTAAAAAAGTATGCAAGAAGATACGATAATTCAAAAGAATTTATTTGCGATTGGTAATGATAATAATGAACAAAAAGAAATAACAAAAATTCCAGAAGATTTATCTTTGGAAGATTTAAGAAAAGAATCGCAAAAAAGACCCAGAAAAAGAAAAAATTCAACCAGTTTAATAAATAAATTCAAGACTGATTTAATTTCAAATAACAGAAATGTCTGCATCAATGAAGAATCTTATAGCTATAAAACAGTTTCAAAACTGAAATTAACTCCTGTAATGAAGCATTATGTAACTCTAAAAGAAGAAAATAAAGATAGGATATTACTTTATAGATTAGGAGATTTTTTTGAATGTTTTTTTGAGGACGCTGTATTAATATCTAATCTTTTAGAGATAACGCTTACCAGTAAAGATGCCGGCAAAGAGATTGGTAAGATTCCTATGGCAGGGGTTCCCCATCATGCAATGGAGAGATACTGTGCTGATTTAATTAAAAAAAATTATTCTGTGGTTATATGCGATCAATTAGAAAAAAGTTCTGGAAATTATGGGACTCCAATTAAAAGAGGAATAACAAGAATAATTACTCCTGGAACTGTAATTGAAGAGGGAATGTTGATAGCAAAAAAAAATAATTGGATTGCTGCTATTTACTTATCAGAAGAAAACTCAGATGAATCTTATGAATGGGGCATATCAAAAGCTGATGTAAGCACAGGAGAATTAATAACTTTAGAAGGCCAATCTCTTTCAAAACTATTTGATGAAATTATTAAATTAGATTCTTCAGAAATCATTGTAGGAAGCAATGCAGTAAAAAATTTATTAATTAAAGGAAATAGTCAAATTACATATACTGTTTCTCAAGAGACTAATTTTGGAATTAATGAAGCAAATTATCTCATAAAAAATTATTTCCAAATTGCAAACCTAGAGGGAATAGGACTTAAAAATTTAAACAATGCAACTAGATCACTTGGAGGTTTATTAAATTATTTAGAAAAAATTAATCCTTCAAATTTAGATAAAGATTCTTCTTTAAAAATCTCATTAGACTTTCCACAAATCCAATATGGTCACAACAAATTAATTATTGATTATCAAACTCAAAAAAACTTAGAAATCAAAAATACACAACGAGAAAACAATTATGTAGGTTCTCTACTATGGAGTATTGATAGAACTTATACTTGCATGGGTGCAAGGTGTTTAAGAAGGTGGATAGATTCACCACTATTAAACGTTAATAAAATTTATGAAAGACAAAATATAATTACAAACTTTCTTGAATCTAAAAAATTACGAGCAGATTCACAAAATTTACTTAGAGCAATGGGGGATTTAGAAAGACTTGCAGGTAGAGCTTGTGCAGGTCATGCAAGTCCCAGAGACTTAATTGCAATAGCTGAAGGTTTAAAAAAATTGCCTAGACTAAAATCCATAATTGAATTATTTAAATATGATCTCCCAGATTGGACTGATCAATTAAAAAATATTGATGAAGGACTCTTAGAATTAGCTGATACTATAAGTTTTAAACTAGTAGAAAATCCTCCTCTAAATATTAGTGAAGGAGGCATGATCCACGATGGAGTTGACAATATATTAGATGGTTTACGCAATTTAATGGATGATTACTCTGAGTGGCTAAATAAAGAGGAATTAAAGGAAAGGAAAATTAGCAAAATTTCAAACCTAAAAATTCAATTTCATAAAAATTTTGGTTATTACATTTCTATAAATAAGTCAAAAGTTAATTTAGCTCCACAACATTGGATCAAAAGGCAAACACTTACTAATGAAGAAAGGTATATCACTTCAGAAATTAAAAATAAAGAAAATAAGATTTTCCAAATAAAAAGTAGAGCTTCATCAAAAGAATATGAAATTTTCTGCGAATTAAGAAATATAGTTGCTGAAAAAACAAAACAAATAAGATCAATCGCAAAATCCATAGCATCTCTTGATGCACTACTTGGTTTATCAATTACTGCAGTAGAAAACAATTTTATAAAACCTTCATTAATACCAATAAATGATTCAATCACAAAAAATAGTACAAAAATTATCGCAGGAAGAAATCCAATTGTAGAGCAATTGTTAAGTGATAAAAAGTTTGTGGCAAACGATATCTCTTTTGAGGATAATCAAAAATTAATTATATTAACGGGTCCCAATGCAAGCGGAAAAAGTTGCTTTATAAGACAACTTGGTTTAATACAAATTCTCACACAAATTGGTAGCTTTGTTCCTGCTAATAAGGCTGAAATCAAGATTGCAGATAGGATTTTCACAAGAATTGGGGCAGTTGATGATCAATCATCTGGACAATCAACATTTATGGTAGAAATGTCTGAAACTGCATCAATTCTAAATCAGGCTACTTCTAACTCACTAGTTTTACTTGATGAGATAGGCAGAGGGACATCTACTTTTGATGGACTTTCAATAGCTTGGTCAGTAAGTGAATATCTTGCAAAAAAAATTCAATGTAATACTATTTTTGCTACGCACTATCATGAGCTAAATTATTTAAAAAATTCAAATAAGAATATACAAAATTTTCAAGTTTTAGTAGAACAAAATAACGATCAGCTAATCTTTAGCCACATGATTGTCAAAGGGGGCTCAAACAAAAGCTATGGCATAGAAGCAGCTAAACTAGCAGGAGTTCCAAAAGAAGTTATAGAAAAAGCAAAATCAGTTTTAAATTCTTTAGAAGAGAATAACAAATTAAATTATGATATTAAGTAGATTTTTGACATTTTTATAAAATAAATACTTTTTAAATTGTTTCCCTCAATAAGGCGTTAACCGCAGCAGCTGCCATGGCAGCACCTCCTCTAGTTGAATTCAAAACAATTCTAGGAAGATCGGTCGAAATCAGTTTGTTTTTGCTATTCTCTACTCCAATAAATCCAACAGGCATTCCGATAATTAAACTAGGTAAATCTTTTGCATTTTCTAAAATATCAATTAAATAAGTTAACGCTGTAGGCGAACTGCCAATAACTACAATAGGAGATTTACTTCCAGAATTTATAGCGGATAACTCCTTCCATCCTTCACTTAAGCCATATGCAGTTTTAGTTAAGTTTGTATGATTATTTTTTCCAAACCACATTCTAGCGGTGAATACTTTATTCCTAGTGGTATTTTCTGCCATGGATTTTATTGCTGCTGCTGCCATATCGGTATCAGTTAAAATAGGAGCACCATTTTTAAGTGCCTGAAGACCCTTTTCACAAGCACCTTCACTAAAATTTACAAGATTTTGAACTGTAAAATCCCCTGAAGTATGGACTAATCTTTCTAAAACTTTTTTTTCCAAATAATTTAGATCATTGGCTACTAAATGAGATCTTATGAATCTGATGCTTTCCAAAAAAATTGGATGATCTATTACCATTAAATTTAATTTGTGTTAGAAGTAATCATAGTTAATATATGGTTTTTATTGAGCGATTATGCCAATTCAAATATTATGGGGTAATAATCTAAATGCTCAAAATACATTTATTCAAAAATTAATTGATAAGGAAGTATCCAAAGAATGGAAAGAAATAAACGTAACTAATTTAAATGGAGATGATGATGAGCAAGTCAATAAAGCTTTTGATGAAGTTCTTACACCTCCTTTTGGAGATGGATACAGAATAGTTACATTGAAAAATAATCCCATTTTTACTGCCAAAAATGAAGATCTAAGAACTAAATTTGAAAAAATTCATGACAATATACCTCAAAATACTTATTTCATTTTGCAAAATGTAAAAAAACCAGACTCAAGACTAAAGAGTACTAAATTTTTACAAAAACTGATCAAAAATAATTTAGCCAAAGAAAAATCATTTTCTTTACCAGAAATCTGGGACTATGAGGGACAAAAAAGATTTTTAGAAGATGCAGCAAATGAAATGAATATCAAAATTGATAAAAATGCAGCTGAATTAATTATTGATTCAGTTGGTAATGACAGCTTTAAACTAATAAATGAATTAGCCAAAGCAAAAACATACCTCTCTGCAGTATCAAGTGATTCGAATTCACAACTTTTTCTTAAAAGTATTGATGTAAAAAAAATATTTAGTGATCATCAATCCAATATTTTTAAAATCATTGATCTTCTCTTACAAAAAAATATTAATGAAAGCCTCATTGAAATAAATTATTCTTTACAGAAAGGAGAACCTGCTTTAAGACTAAATGCAGGTTTAATTAGTCAAATAAGAATTCATACCATTATAAAACTAGCAGTTAATTCAGGTAACGATAATACAGAAAAGATTTGTAATCTTGCAGGCATTTCTAATCCAAAAAGAATTTTTTTTATTCGAAAAAAAGTCAAAAATGTATCTCAAGAATATCTAATTAATTTAATGAGTAACTTAGTAGATATTGAATCATT
Source organism: Prochlorococcus sp. AG-347-K19 (assembly GCA_003281335.1). Classification (GTDB taxonomy): domain Bacteria; phylum Cyanobacteriota; class Cyanobacteriia; order PCC-6307; family Cyanobiaceae; genus Prochlorococcus_A. Next base: position 19,268 of record QCCG01000010.1, read on the forward strand.
ACTAAAACAAGGTAATAATCCTATAAATGTTTTTACAGAGAAATTAATTAATTTAAGTTAACCAAATTATAAGTTTAAGAATTTACATTATGATTTAAGTATGGCTTTACTTGTAAAAAAATTTGGCGGTACTTCTGTCGGTGATATTAAAAAAATTAAAAATATTGCAAGTAGCATTTGTCAAAGTAAAGAAGCAGGGAATGAAATTGTCGTAGTTGTCTCTGCGATGGGGCAAACTACAGATGATTTAAATTGTTTAGCGGAATCAATTAGTAAAAATCCTAATCGAAGAGAATTGGATATGCTTCTCTCAACTGGAGAGCAAGTAACCATAGCTCTTCTTTCAATGGCATTAAACGAATACGGGATACCTGCAATTTCAATGACTGGTAGCCAGGTTGGAATTATTACTGAATCAATTCATGGGAAAGCGAGAATTCTGGATATTAAAACAGAAAGGATCCAAAATTATTTAAATCAGGGTTTTGTAGTTGTCGTGGCTGGATTTCAAGGAACAACATTAAGCCATACGGGTTCAATGGAAATTACAACTTTGGGTAGAGGTGGTTCAGATACTTCCGCGGTAGCTTTATCAACAGCTTTAGGAGCTGAGACTTGCGAAATTTATACAGACGTTCCAGGGGTTCTTACTACTGATCCAAGGATTGTTCCTAATGCAAAACTCTTAGATGAAATTAGCTGCGAGGAAATGCTTGAACTTGCAAGCGTCGGCGCTTCAGTTCTGCATCCAAGAGCAGTAGAAATTGCTCGTAATTATGGAATTAAATTGTGTGTCAAATCAAGCCAAATTGACTCCAGTGGGACTCTCCTAGAAAGTCAAATCCAACCTCTCCCGCTAAAAAGAGGAAGCTTAGAATTAACAAAAACAGTCAATAGTCTTGAAGTATTAGAAAACCAAGCAGTATTCAGTCTCTCAAATATTCCTGATAGGCCTGGGATTGCTGCGCAAATATTTGAAAAGCTTTCAGAAGCAAGTATTAACGTAGATTTAATAATACAAGCGACAAATGATGGAAATAAAAACGATATTACATTTACTGTTGGTGAATTAGAAGTAAAAAAGACTGCAGAACAATGTGAACTTATAACTAGTCAATTAGGGGGAGAATTTAACTTAAAAACCAATATGACTAAATTAAGTATTCAAGGAGCAGGCATTATGGGCAGACCTAGTGTTTCAGCTGATTTATTTGATACTTTATCTCAAGCGAACATAAATGTTAGGTTAATAGCAACTAGTGAAATTAAAGTCAGCTGTGTAATTGAAATTAATAATATACCAAAAGCTATTAGATTTGTTGCTGAGAAATTTAAGTTATCCGATACACAAATATTTGTTAATCCAAGCAATGAAAAACAAGATCAACCTGAAGTAAGAGGAATTGCATTAGATAAAAACCAAGTTCAGGTAAGCTTTCGAAAACTGCCTGATCGTCCCGGTGTAGCAGCATCGATATGTTTAGCATTAGCTGAAAATAATTTACTTATCGATACTATTGTTCAGTCTGAAAGAATTTCCTCTTTAAAAACTAAGGATATTAGTCTTACAATGAATAAACAAGATAGAGAAAAAGCTAATTTCGTTTTTGAAGCCTTAACAAAAAAATTACCCGGAGCATACATTGAAGATGGCCCTGCTATAGCAAAAGTAAGTACTGTAGGAGCGGGAATGGCATTTAAGGTTGGGACGGCTGGAAAAATATTTAGAGCATTGGCTGACCAAAATATCAATATTGAAATGATTGCCACGAGTGAAATTAGAACTTCATGTATTGTCTTAGAAAAAGATTGTGACAAAGCAGTTAATGCGATTCATAATCATTTCGAATTAGAAAAATAAGTTCTTTTTAATTATTTCTTGCCAATTTTTGTCTTAATTTTTTAATTCTATCCCTCAAATTTGCTGCTTCTTCAAAATTTAACTCTTTTGCAGCGTCTTTCATTTTAATTTCTAACTTTTCTATTAAGTCAGGCAATTCTTCCAGCAAACATTGATTATCACTGGAACTGAGAATTGCGTCAGTTTTGTTATTAACTATATTTATTAAATCTTTAGATAAACCACCAGCATCTAGTTTTCTTGAAAGTTCTAGAAAAGATAATATTGAATTTTCTATTTTTTTGCCTGCAGGTTTTGGAGTAATACCATTGACTTGGTTATATTTTTTTTGAATAGTTCTTCTTCTTTCAGTTTCAGATATTGCTCTTTTCATTGAATCTGTGAAGTTATCTGCATAAAGCAAGGCAACACCTTCAACATGTCTGGCAGCTCTTCCTATTGTTTGAATCAATGACCTTTCTGCCCTCAGAAAACCTTCTTTATCAGCATCTAAAATGGCGACTAAGGATACTTCTGGAAGATCTAGCCCCTCTCTTAATAGATTAACTCCTACCAAAACATCATATTCGCCCATTCTAAGGTCTTGAATAATTTCAATTCTTTCAATTGAATGGATTTCAGAATGCAAATATCTAACTCTTACTTTATTTTCAGATAAAAAATCAGTTAGATCTTCAGCCATTCTCTTAGTAAGTGTTGTCACTAGGACTCGTTGATTCTTTTCAGCTCTAATTCTTATTTCAGATAACAGATCTTCTATTTGACCCACACTAGGTCTTACATCAATTACAGGATCTAATACCCCAGTTGGTCTTATAACTTGTTCAATAAATTCACCATTACATTGATCTAATTCCCATTGACCCGGAGTTGCACTTATAAATAATGTCTGTTTTGATTTTTCCCAAAACTCTTCACATTTTAAAGGTCTATTATCTGCAGCACTGGGCAATCTAAAACCATGATCTATTAAAACTTTTTTTCTAGATTGATCACCGTTGTACATCGCATGAAGTTGAGGACATGTTACATGACTCTCATCAACTACCAATAACCAATCTTTGGGAAAATAATCTATTAAGCATTCTGGCGGTGAACCTTCCTCCCTACCTGATAAATGACGAGCATAATTCTCAACTCCATTACAATATCCAACCTCTTTCAGCATTTCTAAATCATATTTTGTGCGTTGTTCTAGACGTTGAGCCTCTAATAATTTTCCTTCATATGTAAATTTATCTAGTTGAATTTTTAATTCACTTCTAATTGCACTTATTGCACTCTCAAGTCTTTCTTTTGGTGTCACAAAATGCTTTGCTGGATAAACGCTAACTTGTTCCAAACTTTCAAGTATTTCTCCTGTAGTAGGGTCAACATATCTAATAGCTTCAACTTCATCACCAAATAATTCGATTCTTATTAATCTATCCTCATAGGCTGGACCGATTTCTAAAACATCACCTTTAATTCTGAATCTACCCCTAGTAATTTCAATATCATTTCTAGTATATTGATTTTCAACGAGAGACCTTAAAGAAGAACGTAGATTTATTGCTTTCCCAACTTCAAATTTAACTGCAGCTTTTAAATACTCACTCGGTATACCAAGACCATAAATACAACTTATTGAGGCTACAACAATTACATCTTTTCTTTCAAATAATGAGCGTGTTGCAGAATGCCTAAGCATATCTATTTCTTCATTAATAGAAGCCGTTTTGGCTATGTAAGTATCACTTACGGGTACATAAGCTTCAGGTTGATAATAATCGTAGTAAGAAATGAAGTATTCAACAGCATTTTTTGGAAAAAATTCCCTTAATTCATTACATAGCTGTGCAGCCAAAGTTTTGTTATGAGCTAAAACAAGTGCTGGTCTTCCTGTTTGTTGAATTACATTGGCAATTGTAAATGTTTTACCAGTTCCAGTAGCTCCTAAAAGAGTCTGAAACTGTTTACCATTATTTACGCCTTTAACTAATTTTTTAATAGCTTCTGGTTGATCTCCATTTGGTTCGTAAGGAGCTTGAAGCTTATAGTTATTCATCAAGCTAGTAGCTAAAGGATATTGCTATACTAAGAAATTTTTTCTCCAATTATTGAATTTTTCAAAGATTCTTTTAAACCCCTAACAACCGCAATCATTGATATTAAATCATCTAATTTATTAACCACAGATCCAACGCCAACTGCTGAGGCTCCAGAGGATATTGCTAGTGGACAAGTTACTTGGCTTAATCCAGAGGCACTCATGATTGGTATATTCAGAGATTGTTTCTTAAATTCTTGATGAATAGCATAGGTAGCTGCAAGAGTTGGTACTGATTTTTCAAAAAAACCTTGAATTCCTGGAGAGTAAGGAGTAGAACTGGTACCACCTTCTGTTTGAATAATATCAACACCTTCTTCCACTAGCTTTACAGCAAGATCAACTTGTTTATCAATAGGCATAGTATGAGGAACAGTTACTGATAAAGGAAAATTAGGCAATAAATCCTTCGTCTCTTTTGTAATGTTTAAAACTTTTGTATCCGAAAAATGAATGCCTTTTTCATAAAAAGTATCGTAATTTCCTATCTCAATTAATGATGCTCCTGCTTTTACACAATCTTGAAAGGATTTAGGCACTACTGAACTCACACAAACGGGTAGTGTTGAATTCTTAAGTGCTAAATCAACGAGTTCAGGTTTACATGCAATATCGACAAGATCTGCACCTCCTAATGAAGCAGCCTCAACAATTATTTTCACAGACTGAACATCGAAATTATTCAATCCTGAAATAACTTTGAGTAAGGATTTGCTTCTTAACTCTTCTTTGATTTTTTGTGGCAAAAGATTAATCAGACTCATTTACTTAATGAATTTATTACCCGATTGTGACATTGTTTTAGTAAAACAGTGCATTTTTTAAAAAATATTATCTGAGCAACACAAAATGACTGATAAAAAATTAAGTCAGAAAAATTGGTCATCATGGCATCATCAGCTTCATAAGGAGATTCTTACCAAAAAAATATTAATTCCCAAAGGATCCAATATTTTAATAAGTGTCTCGGGGGGTCAAGACTCAATGGCCTTATTAACCCTAATTAATGATCTAAAAAAACTACATAATTGGTCTATTAGTGTTTGGCATGGTGATCATCAGTGGCACGAAAAATCATCACTATATGCTCTTGAATTAAAAGATTATTGCGAAGATAAAAATATTTCATTCTCTTTTGATCAAGCAAATAAAGAAAGTATTTCTTCAGAAGAAAAAGCACGAGAATGGAGATATAAAAAATTATGTGAAAGAGCCAAAACTTTATTAAATAAAAGCCAGCAAAAACATAATATTTATTTGTTAACTGGTCACACGAGTAGTGATAATGCAGAAACATTTATCCTGAATTTATCTAGAGGAAGCAATTTTGCAGGTCTGAGTAATATTGAGAGTAAAAGATTAATAGAAAATCAAATTTATTTAATAAGACCAATATTAATTTTCAGCAGGGAAGATACAAAACAATTTTGCAATGATATGAAGATCCCAGTCTGGGAAGATCCTACAAATTCAGATCTTAAATTAAAAAGAAATTTAGTAAGAAAAAAAATTATTCCTACTTTAGAAGTCATCTATCCTGGTTGTTCTGAAAGGATAAATAATTTTTCCCAAAAAATGAGCAAATATAATAATGAACGTAATGATCTTAGTGAACTAGCATATTTATATTGTAAAGATGTTAAAGGTATCGATAGGAATCTCCTAAATAATATGTGTATTGAAGCAAGGTGCACAATTTTAAATAGATTTTTAAAAGAAATATCTGCAAAGCAATGTAGTTCTAAAAATCTGACAAAATTAGCAACTTCAATATATGAAAAAAATAAAGGTCAAATTAATCTGCAAGAGTTTTTAAAAATTGTTTGGGATAAAAACTATATAAATTTTGAAAAAAGTTAAGATGTTACAGCAGATCTTCTTCTTCTTGTTCTACCTTCAAATGAATCTTCTTTAGCAGTCTCAGCTGATGGATTCTGTGAAACTTTTGGACTTTTTTGGGTATTTTGTGGGTTATTTGAACTATTAGGATGATTATTGTTTGATTTCTTGTGGAAATTATTATTATTTCTATTTCTATTGGAGAAATTTTGCTCTTCGGTAATCTTTGGAATATAAGCACGAGTTCCACTTGGAGCAGGTTGAACTAAACACAAAATAAGTGGTTCAACTTGTAATTCTCTTCTCATTCTTCTCGATAAACCATTTTCAATTTCTCTTTGTACACCAATCCAATCTACCTCAAAATTATTCGGCCCAGTTTGTCTGGATAATTGTTTCCATCTATTTTCTAAGACCCAGCTTATTTCTCGTTCTGTCCACATAGACATTTTTCTTGGCTCTGCAGTAGTAACAACTCCTCTTAAATTAACTCTAGGAGGCGCAACCATCTTCCCATCTGTACTAATAGGAGCTAAAACAGTTACTACACCATCACCAGCTAATTGTTGCCTTTCCTTTAATACTCGAGCATCTACTATCCCATTTCTTGAGTTATCAAGCAGTTCAACACCAGCTTTTACAGGATCACCCTTTTGAATAGAATTAGGTGTTAACTCAACTACATCTCCATTTTCAATAATTAAGATATTATCCTTTGGAACTCCCATAGTTTGTGCACTCTTCCCATGACAAACAAGCATTCTATGTTCTCCATGAACAGGAACAAAAAACTTAGGTTTTGCGAGTGCCAACATTAACTTTTGATCTTCTTGAAAACCATGACCAGAAACATGAATATTCTCACCCTTTCCATAAACAACTTTTGCTCCGAGTTTCATTAATCTATCAATTGTATTAACAACAGAAATAGTATTACCAGGAATTGGGCTGGCTGAAAATATTACAGTATCAGTAGTCTTAAGACGAACATGCTGATGTTCACCACGAGAGATTCTGCTTAACGCTGCTAGGGGTTCTCCTTGACTACCCGTCATTAATAATAAGGTCTCCCTATCTGGCAAATCTCTAATTTGCTTGATAGGAACAAACAAATCATCTGGGCACTTCATATATCCAATATCTCTTGCCTTAGCAATAACATTTATCATCGATCTACCTAACAAACCGACCTTTCTTCCATGTTTCATGGCCAATTCTAAGATCATTGTCACTCTATGAACAGAACTAGCAAAAGTGGTAAGGATAACTCGTTCTTTTGCCTCTGCAATATGTTTTTCTAAAGAGGGATAGATAGTCTTCTCAGAAGGACAAAAACCTGGAACTTCGGCATTAGTAGAATCACTGAACATGCATAAAACACCCTTCTCTCCGTAATGCACCATTCTTTCAATATCAAATTGCTCTCCATCTACCGGCATATGATCAAACTTAAAATCCCCCGTGAAAATAATTGTGCCAACAGGTGTTGTAACTGCTAAAGAAAAGCTATCGCAAATAGAATGGGTATTTCGAATAAATTCAACAGAAAAATGTTGTCCTACTTTTACAACATCTCTTGGATTTACTGTCTGTATAGTTGTTCTATCAGATACCCCTGCTTCCTCCATTTTTCCTCTAAGCATTGACATTGCCAGTCTTGGGCCATAAATAATGGGAATATTAAAATGCTTTAGATGATGTGAAATACCTCCAATGTGATCTTCATGTCCGTGAGTGACAATCATTCCTTTTATTCTTCTTTGATTTTCTTTTAAAAAAGTTGTATCAGGCATAACAACATTAACGCCATGCATACCATCAGATGGGAAAGCGAGGCCAGCATCAACAAGCATTAATTCATCACCATATTCAAAAACGCAAGTGTTTTTTCCTATTTCATGAAGTCCTCCAAGAGGTATTACTCGTAGAGCTGGCGTATTACTTTTAGATCTAGATGAATCATGAGTAGATCTATTTACAGTTGAATTTGTACTTGATTGCATAATTTTGAAATTTATGAAGTCCTGCTTGTAATCAAATAAGGTTTATTTAAATTTAATTATCAAGTTAAATATAATCCCTATTATAAGGAATTCAGGATAAAAGATAGTTGCTTTTTCATGTCATTGGTTAAAGGTGACAAAGGACTTCTAGGATTACCTACATCCCATCCAGATAGCTCCAAAGCAGCCTTAATTGGGATTGGATTAGTAGTCATAAAGAGTGCTTTGAAAAGAGGCTGGAGTTTTTCATGGATAGCAAGAGCATTGGAAACCTTTCCACTTTGAAAAGAATGAATCATCTCTTTCAATTGCAATCCAACTAAATGACTTGCAACACTTACTACTCCTACAGCACCTACAGATAACATTGGAAGCAACAATGAATCGTCGCCACTATATACAGAGAGTTCGGAGCCACAAATAGCTCTTAGTTCTGTTACTTCTTCTATTCTACCGCTTGCAGCTTTAATACTGAGAATATTTGAGAAATCCATAAGTTTCTTCACAGTATCAGGTAATAAATTGCATCCAGTCCTGCCAGGAATGTTATAGAGCATAAGAGGCAAATCCTTTGCAGATTTAGCAATAGAACTGAAATGTTTATAAAGACCTTCCTGAGGCGGCTTATTGTAATAAGGAACAACGACCAAAGCACCGTCGGCACCAGAATCGTAAGCTTTTTTTGTAGCTTCCACAGCTTCGCTTGTACAATTGCTACCAGTGCCAACTATTACTTTACAGCTTGCATCCAAAGATCCTTTTACAGCAACAAATAAATCATGCTGTTCCGCCCATGAAAGAGTCGGAGATTCTCCAGTAGTACCACACAACACAATTCCATCGGAACCGTTCTCAAAAAGATAATTTGAAAGTTTTATAGCTAGTTCATAATCTACATCTCCATTCTCAGTGAATGGAGTAACCATTGCAGTCAATATTCTTCCAAATAGTGGATTATTACACTCAGTTTTGTCTGTAATCATTTTTTTGGAATTAATAACTCAGCTATTTGAACAGCATTCAGAGCTGCTCCTTTTCTTATTTGATCTCCACATAACCATAATTCTAATCCATGAGACTGACTTATATCAGTTCTTAGCCTGCCAACAGCAACATTATCCCTTCCCATAACGTCATTTGGCATAGGAAATCTATTATTTTTGTAATCCTCAATAACTTCAATTCCAGGAGATTTTTTTAATTCTTCAAGAGCATCTTTAGGCTCAACTACATCAGCAAATTCAATATTGATCGATTCAGAGTGTGCTCTCAGTACTGGGACTCGAACACATGTAGCAGAGAGCTTTAAATCAGCAATATTTAATATTTTCCTTGTCTCATTAACCATTTTCATCTCCTCTTCGCAGTAATTATTTGAAAGCATAGGGGAATTATGTAAAAACAAATTAAAAGCAAGGGAGTATGGCAAAACTTCACTTTTTTGAGGATTTCCTTGAAGATATTGTTCAGTTAAAAGTTTTAGTTCCTCCATTGCCAGTTGACCTGCACCACTAACAGATTGATATGTTGAGACAATGACTCTTTGAATAGTCGAAAGTTTGTTTAATGGAGCTAAAACTAATGTCAACAAAATGGTAGTGCAGTTTGGATTCGCTATTACCCCATCATGATTAAGTACGTCACTAGCATTAACTTCAGGGACTATAAGAGGAACGTTCTTATCTAATCTGAAAGCACTTGAATTATCTATCAGTAAAGCATTTTGATCAGTAATGGTAGACAACCATTTTTTTGAAATACTTCCGCCAGCTGAAGCAAAAACTAAATCAAGATTCTTAAATTCTTCCTTAGTTGTTTTTTTTGTAACTAATTCTTCATCTTTCCAAATAATTTTTTTTCCTTCTGACCGCTCTGATGAAAGCAAGACCAATTCTGATATTAGGAAATCACGTTGTTCAAGAATTTTTAACAATTCAGATCCCACAGCACCTGAAGAACCTAAAACGGCAACTTTTAATGGCCTATTAGGCAAATACGGAGATTGTCTCACACTTTAAAATGATTTTTATAAATAGATTTACTATTTTTTTTACTTTATCAAAAAATTAACTTTCAAGGAAATCACATAATGTGAAATAATTAAGATTCGGCTCATAGTAATAACTTAGAAAAACATGGCTAAAGATGCACTAATAGTCAAAACAACTCCTCTGCCTCAAAGTAGAATTTCATTAGAATTAGAAATACCATCTGAGACATGCAAAACGTGTGTAAATGAAACAATCAGTTCTATCAGTCGTTCGGCTAAAATTCCGGGATTTAGACTTGGTAAGATTCCTAAACAAGTCTTAATCCAAAGAATTGGCATCACACAATTACATGCCTCTGCTCTGGAAAAAATTATTGATAAATCATGGCAAGAAGCATTAAAAATAAAATCTATAGAGCCACTAAGTGAGCCAGAATTGGTAGATGGATTTGAATCTTTACTTGCAAAGTTTAGTCCTGAAAAATCACTTAAGGTTACTCTTCAAACTGATGTTGCCCCAGAATTAAAACTTAAAAAATCCAAAGGATTAAGTGTTGAAGTATCAAAGACAAAATTTGATCCTAAGTCAATAGATGAAGCGCTAGAAAAATCTAGAAATCAGTTTGCAAACATTATTCCAGTTACCAATAGAGCAGCAAAATTAGGAGATATTGCTGTAGTTAGTTTCAAAGGAAAATATAAAGATTCTGGTAAAGAGATTGATGGTGGAACAAGTGAATCAATGGATCTTGAGTTAGAAAAGAACAAAATGATTCCCGGTTTCGTTGAGGGAATCGTAAAGATGAAAATTGGTGATACTAAAACACTTAACCTTAAGTTTCCTGATGATTATTCTCATGAGGATTCAAGAGGCAAAGAAGCAATTTTTGAAGTAAATCTTAAGGATCTTAAGGAAAAAGAATTGCCTGAACTTAATGACGATTTTGCAAAACAGTCTGGCAACAAAGAATCATTAAAAGAGTTAAAGAAAGATATTGAAAAGCAACTTAAAGATAATTTTGAAAAAACTCAAAAAGATATCAAAATTGAAGCTTTATTAGATGCATTAACAAACGAATTGGTTGCTGAAATTCCAAAATCTATGATTGATATAGAAGTAAGGAATAATATTGAACAAACCGCTCAAAGATTTGCTCAACAAGGTCTTGATGTAAAATCTACGTTCACTCCGGAATTAGTTAAGTCATTAGCAGAGTCCACAAGGCCTCAAGCTGAAAAAAATGTTCAAAGAAATTTAGCTTTAAAAGCATTAGCTGAAACAGAAAACATAATAGTCGAGAAAGATGAAATTGATTTAAAAATGAAAGATTATGAAGATGCAATCTCTCAATCTTCAAAACAAATAGATATTAAAAGATTAACAGAAGTAGTAAGTGACGATCTACTCAAAGAAAAATTAATAATTTGGCTTGAAGAAAATTCTGAAATAAAAGAAAAAACTACAAAAACTTCTAAAGCTACAAAAACCTCCAAAACATCAAAAGCTGCCAAAACTGGGCCCAAAACTACAAAAACTACAAAAACTACAAAAACTCAAAATAAAAAAGAAAAAAAATAATTTATGAAATTTCCTACTAATTGAACAAAAACCCCTTAAATTATTTATAAGACCAAAACTAGTTTGTGAACTCAGAAAAAAAACATTTAATCCAAAGCTCAATAAGTTCTTACGAAAGTAATAATAAAACTATTGCTGCTGTTCCTACCGTTATAGAACAATCAGGTAGAGGAGAAAGAGCTTTTGATATATATTCAAGACTATTGAGGGAGAGAATAATTTTTTTAGGTACTGGAATTAATGATCAAGTATCTGACTCACTTGTTGCACAATTATTATTTCTTGAAGCAGAAGATCCCGAAAAAGATATACAAATATATATCAATTCTCCTGGAGGCTCAGTAACTGCAGGAATGGCCATATACGATACTATGCAACAAATATCCCCTGATGTAGTGACAATATGCTTTGGAGTAGCCGCAAGTATGGGGGCATTTCTACTTTCTGGAGGAGCAAAGGGGAAAAGATTGGCTTTACCTAATTCTAGGATTATGATTCATCAGCCTCTTGGAGGTGCACAAGGTCAAGCAGTAGAGATTGAAATACAAGCTAAAGAAATACTTTTTCTCAAGAAAACATTAAATTCGCTTTTAGCAGAACATACCGGTCAACCTCTAGAAAAAATTAATGAAGATACAGAAAGAGATTACTTTTTATCTCCTTCAGAAGCAGTCGAATATGGATTAATTGATAAAGTTATCAAAAAGTGACAAGGGGTTCTGATTTTTTAAGAATATGATGACGAATCGATATTTATGAGCAATCCTAGTGAATAGGGAATATTTAACACCTTTCACTTTAAAAACTTATAATCGATGGCTAAATTCGACGCCCATCTTAAATGTTCATTTTGCGGTAAGTCACAAGACCAAGTAAGAAAGCTTATAGCTGGTCCTGGGGTTTATATCTGTGATGAGTGCATAGACCTTTGTAATGAGATTCTTGATGAAGAACTACTTGATAATCAAGCGAACACAAACAACTCTCCACAAGTAAAAAAGAAATTACCAACTGATAATCCAAAAAAATCTGTTCCTTTAGAATTAACCTCAATTCCTAAGCCATTAGAAATAAAAAGTTTTCTAGATAATCAAGTTGTTGGACAAGAATCTGCAAAAAAAATATTATCAGTAGCCGTATACAATCACTATAAGCGATTAGCTTGGAAAGTTAAAGAAGACAGTAAAAATAGCAATTCAACTGATTCACAAGCAACTAAATTACAAAAATCAAATATTTTACTCATCGGCCCTACTGGAAGTGGAAAAACATTATTGGCGCAAACTTTAGCAGAGTTTTTAGATGTTCCTTTTGCAGTAGCTGATGCAACGACTTTGACAGAAGCTGGATATGTTGGGGAGGATGTTGAAAACATACTGTTAAGACTTCTACAGAAATCAGAAATGAATGTAGAACTAGCTCAAAAAGGAATTATTTATATTGATGAAATAGATAAAATTGCAAGAAAAAGCGAGAATCCTTCAATTACTAGAGATGTCTCCGGTGAAGGGGTACAGCAAGCATTATTAAAAATGCTTGAAGGAACAATTGCTAATGTGCCACCTCAAGGCGGAAGAAAACATCCTTATCATGACTGCATCCAAATTGATACGAGTCAAATACTTTTTATTTGTGGGGGAGCTTTTATAGGTTTAGAGGATATCGTTCAAAAGCGTATGGGTAAACACTCTATAGGATTTACCACCAATTCAGATCAAAACAAAGTTGATACAAAAAAAATTGTAGACCCAAGAGATTCCCTGAAAAATTTAGAATTAGATGACTTAGTGAAATATGGCCTAATTCCAGAATTTATTGGAAGAATTCCTGTTTGTGCTGTATTAGATCGTCTTACTAAAGAAACTTTAGAATCTATTTTGACTCAACCAAGAGATGCCTTAGTAAAGCAATTCAAAACTTTGCTAAGTATGGATAATGTTGAATTATCATTTGAGCCTGATTCTGTTGAAGCGATAGCAAATGAAGCATACAAAAGAAAAACAGGTGCAAGAGCATTAAGATCAATAATTGAAGAGCTAATGCTAGACATAATGTACACTTTGCCTTCTGAAGAAAATGTAAAAGAATTCACAATTACGAAAAAAATGGTAGATAATTTGTTCTCATCTAAAATTGTTAAACTACCTTCAGGATCAAAAAGAATCATTAAAGAGTCTGCATAGAATTAGAGTTTAATTTTTTTAATTGAATCCCTAATTTTTCTAATTAATGAAAAAATAAATGCCAAATATTCATAAGCCTTTTCATCAAAAATATAGACCAAACAACTTAGACGAACTGGTTGGGCAAAAATTTATATCCATTACACTTAAACAAGCTTTATTAACAAAAAAAATTGCTCCTGCATATCTTTTTAATGGTCCAAGAGGTACTGGGAAAACATCAAGTGCAAGAATATTTGCAAAATCTCTAAATTGTCAGGCATTCGACCAACCTACGATAACTCCTTGTGGTAAATGTGACTTATGTAGACAAATTACAGATGGGAGCGCTCTAGATATTATCGAGATTGATGCAGCATCAAATACAGGAGTAGAAAATATAAGAGAAATTATAGAAAGAGCGAGATTTGCACCTACTCAAGCGAGATGGAAAGTCTATGTAATTGATGAATGTCATATGCTTTCAACGGCAGCTTCAAATGCTTTGCTAAAAACTATTGAAGAACCGCCCTCAAGAGTTGTATTTATACTTGCGACGACCAATCCTGAGAGAGTATTAAATACAATAAAAAGTAGATGCCAAAAGTTTGATTTTAGAAGAATAAGCCCTAGTGATATTGTTCAACATTTATCAGAAATCGCCAAAAAAGAATCCATTAAGTACGAAGTTCAGGCGTTAAAAATGATTGCGAAAAGGTCTAATGGAGGTATGAGAGATGCACAAAGCCTCCTTGAACAATTGAATCTTTTACCAGAAGGGATAACAATTAATAATATCCAAAACCTTCTAGGAGAAGTATCAGAAAGTGAATTAACAAATCTGATTAAATCATTGGTTGAGAATAATCCAGAGTCATTAATTTACATCTGCAACAAATTATATGATGCCGGAAACGAACCTCTTCAAATAATTATGGGGTTACTGAATATAACAAGAGATCTACTATTACACACTACAAATAATAAATATTCAGATCTTTACTATACGTCTGATGAATTCCGAGATGAATTAGATAAAATCTCAAAAACAATAAATAAATCAACAATAATTAATTGGCATAATAATCTGAGAAATATTGAATATCAAATCAAATCAAGTGATAATCCAAGGCTTTGGTTTGAAATACATTTAACTGGTCTTCTGGATAGTCAAGAGATAAATAGTTTTGAAAATAAACAAGAAAGTAAAAAAAATACGACTGAAGAGAAGCATGAAAGTAGAAAAAACATTCCAATTAATAAAGAAAATATTTCAGATGAGATTCTAAAACCAAGTATTCAAGAAGAGATGACCCACAAGGAATTGATCGAAAAAAAAGACGAAAAATTAGAAAAATTTGAAGTTCTTGAAAAAGAAAGTATTGAAAATATTTCTGAAAATAACCAAAATAATCCTGGATCAAATTTAAAAGATAAATGGGAATTAATTCTTTCTAAAGTAGAGTTACCATCAACAAGAATGTTACTTTCACAACAGGCTGAACTTGAAAGTTTTGATTCGGAGAAAATCACAATTGCATTATCTCCAAACTGGGAAAGTATGATAAAAAGCAGAAAAGTAATTATTGAAAATACTGTAAAAAAGATATTTGGAGATGGAATAATACTTAATTTTTCAACCAAACAATTAAATAAAAGTAACCCGGCAAACAGTCCAGAAATAACCCAAAATGAAGTAAATAATTTCCGACCAATAAAAAAAATAGAATTAAAAGCTAATTCGTCAACAAAAATATCTAACGAGGAAACTTATGATGATAGTTCAAAAAACTTAGCAAATTTTTTTAATGGAGAAATTATAGACCTTGATGAATAGATTAAACTCCAGTATGAAGAGTCTTTCGCCAGAGTATCTTTTTGGGAAAAATAGACATCTTTATAGTTACCCAAGGGATTACTAAAAACCAATGTGATAAATAAAAAACCGATACAAATACCATCAAAAAATTGCTTTTTTGCAATACAGGTACTTCACTTTTACAAGAAGAACCGTACCAAAAAGCAATTCCAGATAACATAAAAGCTGTAAATGAAATAGGCCAGTAAATTGGTGGATCTAAAAAAGCAATACTGAAAACTAAATCAAAAATTGAAATGATTGGTAATGCATATTGCAAGATGAAAAAGTAAGTTAAATCAAATTTCTGCAAATAATCAATTTTATTAGTAAATAATTGATCTCCATAATCGAAGAATCTTTGCAACCCCCCCTCTGCCCATCTTTGCCTTTGCGCTAATAAAGCATTTAAATTTTCAACTGCTTCCTCCATGACTGGAGGATCCCATAAGATACCAATTCTAGATTTTGATAATAATAATCTTAAACTCAAATCGAGATCATCTGTAACTGTATCTTCATTGAAAGAACCACATGCTAATAATGTTTCTTTCTTAATTAATTGACCATTTCCCCTTAATTCGGAAACTCCAGCAACTGATAATCTTCCATATTGAAAGATTGCATCCATAGCCATTTCCATTGACTGACAGGAAGTTAAAAAATTCTTACTTACATTTGTTACTGATTTTCTTAGTTGAACTGCAGACCAATCACCCTCTTCTACAAAACTAAATAACCTTATCAAAGAATCTTGTTTTAATTCAGCATCAGCATCCAAAACTAATAACCATTCACCATGGGTAAATTTCAAGGCATAATTCAAAGCTCCTGACTTTCCTCCTCCTGCATTTGGAGAACGACTTATGACTTTTAGCTTGTCATATTGTCTAGATAATCGATCTAAAATTAAAGGCGTCTTATCAGAACTACCATCATCGATTATGTAAATATTTAATTTATTTGTTGGATAATCTAAACTAAATAATCTTTCAACTAATCTTGATATGACATTCTCTTCATCTCTAGCTGCGACTAAAATATCAAGCAATGGTAATTCTTTATTGCTAATTCTTCTGTTTACAGTATTTAAAACGTTGTTCCTTTTGAAATTTCTAGAAATAACTATTAAACCGTAAAAAACAATCACAAAAGAAAGAATCAATATTATGTAAAAGAAATTTTCGATATTGTTAGCATGAGGAATAAAAGCTACTAAAAAACAAGCACTAAAAAATATAAACGACTTCAATCTTCGATTTTTATAAAAACCCTTACTCATAAAAGTAAATTGTTAATTACTTAACTTCCATTGAGACAATATCTCAAATTTTTTTAGTTTTGCATTTCGATAGTAATGATTCAATATTTGTTCATAAGAGAATCCTAATTTAGCCATTTCAATCGCTCCTGACTGAGATAAACCTACACCATGACCGAAGCCTCCTCCTCTCAAAAGCCATAAATCATCATTTAATTTATTAATAGTAAACAAATTACTAGGTATAAAATTTAATACCCGTCGAATATCATCTTTAACAAGAACAATAGATTTATTACCCTTATCCGTTTGTATTTCCAATTTTGTCACTCTGCCACTAGACCCACGTTCAATAGAATTTAAATCCAAAACATCTTCATTAATATTTATAAGTTTGTTTTTAATTAACTTTTCTTTAATTTCAAGACTAGAAATTTTCTTATTCCATCGAAAAAGAGAATGATTACTCCCATAAAACTGTTCTTTATCAAAATCTAAAAAATTATTTAAATAAGATTCATTTGTAATTGGAAGTTTAAAAATTTTATTTAATGATTTAGAACCATCAATGATTGAATTGAAATAAGAATAATCTTGAATTTGCCAAGACTCGCCTGCAGTAGCAGATACTCCACCATTAGAACCATGGTAAAAAGCATTTATTGGTTGATTTTCATGAGTGAGAATAAAATTTGAAGTTTCGTTTATTGCTTTTTGTACGTTTTTATATGAAATTTCAGAAGGCTTATAAACTTGGCATTGAGTGCTTACACATAAATGATATTTATCCATATTAAATCTATCAGAATTAAATATGCCCCAAGTTCTTGCAATAACTGCTTGAGCTTTGAGTGCTTCTAAAGGAGAATTCGGTCCAATTTCATATGGCAAAACACCTGCCAAATAGTCATCAAATTCGATTTTTTGAACTAAGGTCCAAGTTCCATATAAATCCTTTATTAAATAAAAATTTTTGCCAAAATTCACACCATTAATTTTTATTTTCTCTTCAGAATAAATATATATAGGACCTTCAAGTTTTATACCACCGTAATCATTTCTAAGAACAGGAGTAATTTGAAAATTTTTTATTTTTCTGAAAATCTTATTTTTTAATTCAAACTCTGGCAGATCATCTTGAAATGGAATCCATACTTCCCAATTTTTAGGGTAGGCAACAGTTGTTTCAAATCCTTTATTTCTTAGTTTCTCTGATTGTTTTTTTGCTGATTCATAGCTAGCAAAAGGACCAAAAACAATTTTTTCAATTGTTTTTGGATTTTTGATGGGAATATCCGCCCAGGTAATATTTATCTGTTTTGATTTATGTTTAATACCGTTGGACGATATCAAGTTTAAAAAACCTTTATTAGTTGTAAAGTTTATATTCTTTTTCTTCGAAAAACTATCATTATCCCCGCCTAAATATTGCTTTAAACCAATTAAAAATTTTCCTTTTTTAATTTCATTATGGAGTTCAACCTTTAGCAATTCTTCTCCTTTTGCATTTGAAATAAATTTAGTATTTATTATTAAAAGAGAAATACAGCCAAAAAATAAGTTTAAAAAGGTAAATTTAAGTTTCATAAATTAGAACTTTCCTTATCAATTGAAAACTTTAATTTGCACCAATGCGTATAAAGGTTTAGATTATCCTAATTAAACACATTTGACTTAAATGTCTAAACTAAAAACTCGTAAATCAGCTGCCAAAAGATTTAAAGCTACTGCGACGGGTAAATTCATGAGAAGAAGAGCTTTCCATAATCATTTACTTGATCATAAAAGCTCAAAATTAAAAAGACATCTTTCAACAAAAGCTGTAGTTGATGAAAGAGATGCTGATAATGTAAGATTAATGATTCCATACGCATAAATCTTTAACCAATTTTTATTAGATATTCATGGCACGGGTAAAAAGAGGCAACATAGCCAGAAAAAGAAGAAACAAAATCTTAAATCTTGCAAAAGGTTTTAGAGGCGGCAACAAAAATCTTTTCAGAACCGCAAACCAAAGAGTGATGAAAGCTCTTTGTAATGCTTATAGGGATAGAAGAAGAAGAAAAAGAGATTTTAGAAGACTTTGGATCTCTAGAATTAACGCATCTGCGAGGATAAATGGTACAAACTATAGCAAGTTAATAAATGGGATGAAAAATGCAGAAATTATCATTAACAGAAAAATGCTTGCTCAATTAGCCTTAAACGATCCTGAGTGTTTTGAAAAAATTGTTTCTTCCGTAAGTAAGTAGAAAAAAGAATATAATTTAGAAAAGTAGTTATAAATAATGGAAATATCTTCATTTCAATCTTATTTAATAATTCTTTTTGTTGTATTAATAATAATTTCTATTTTTGTATTCAGACAATTTTTAAAAACAAGAAGTGAAGAATTAGATTTAGTAAAATTCGAGCAGAAAGGTTTAGATTCTCTCACTCAAGCTACAGAATTATATGAATTTGGGTCTATTCAGATAAAAAAAAGATTATATTCTGAAGCTACTAAAACTTTTTTAAAAGCAATTGAAAATTATGAAAATGAACCTGATGAAGCCAAAGCGATAATAAATAATGCTTTAGGATTTTCTTATGCTGCTCAAAATGAATTTAAGAAAGCAATTAAACACTACAAATCTGCAATAAAATCACTTCCAGAATATCCTATAGCCCTAAATAACCTCGCATCAGCACAACAGCGTTTACTTGAGTACGACTTGGCGTATGAAACTTATCAAAAGGTTTTGGTGATAGATCCAAAAAACAAAACAGCAATTAAAAAAAGTAAGGAGTTAGAAAAAAGAAACAACTATGCACCTTATAAAGGTATTAAAGATAAGGGATTCTAAATATGGAAAATTATTCTTCTTTACTAATTGGTGGAAAACAATTTTCAAGTAGATTAATGGTTGGTACTGGCAAATACAAATCTACTCAAGCTATGGTGGAAAGTTTGTCAAATTCTGAAACGGAAATTATTACCGTCGCTGTTAGAAGAATTAAAAATGATCAGACCGGAGAAAATTTACTCGAAAAGATCAACTGGGAAAAATACTGGATGCTTCCTAATACAGCTGGTTGTGTTAATTCCGATGAGGCAGTCAGAATAGCAGTTTTAGGTAGAGAACTTGCAAAATTATCTGGTCAAGAAGAAAATAATTTTGTGAAGTTAGAAGTTATTCCTGACAAAAAGTATTTGCTACCAGATCCAATAGAAACTCTTAAAGCAGCCGAAATTTTAATAAAAAAGGGTTTCGCTGTACTACCCTATATCAATGCAGATCCTATTCTTGCAAAAAGACTAGAAGAAATAGGTTGTGCAACTATAATGCCATTGGGCTCTCCCATAGGCTCCGGGCAAGGTTTGTTAAATTTATCAAATATAAGGATTATTATTGAGAATGCAAAAGTGCCAGTAATAATTGACGCAGGAATTGGGGTGCCTAGTGAAGCTTCTCAAGCTATGGAAATTGGAGCTGATGGTGTTTTAATCAATAGTGCAATAGCTCAAGCTGCAAATCCTCCTCTAATGGCTCAAGCGATAAATTATAGTGTTAAAGCTGGCAGGCAAGCTTTTCTGGCAGGAAGAATTAAAAAACAAGACTTTGCAGTAGCAAGTTCGCCGGAAAAAAATATATCTATCTAATTCTCTAAATTGAGAAAAGTTTAAAAAGAAAGTAAAAATTTATTATTTACTTTTTTTTATCGTATTAAGAAAGAAGATTTGAAACTATTTACAATGTTTTTTCGCAAAGTGGAAGCACGCTGTAGTAATTTAATAAATATATTATGAATCTTTTAATTCTGGAGTTCTGAGTGAAAGTTATTGTTCTAGGTGGAGATGGTTTTTGCGGTTGGCCTTGTGCGGTGAATTTAGCAGATCAAAATCATGATGTAATTATTGTCGACAATTTAAGTCGTAGAAAAATTGATATAGATCTAGAGGTAGAATCTTTAACTCCAATTTCTTCTATAACAGAACGACTTTCTGCATGGGAAGAGACTGGAGGCAAGCCTATGAGATTTCTTAACATGGATATCTCTAAGCAATATCAAAAATTACTCAATTTGCTCATTGATGAAAAACCAGATTCCGTGATCCATTTTGCAGAACAAAGAGCAGCACCATACTCGATGAAATCGAGTTTTACCAAAAGATATACAGTAGATAATAATGTTAATGGCACCCACAACCTACTTGCTGCAATAGTAGAGAGTAATTTAGATATTCATGTTGTTCATTTAGGGACAATGGGAGTCTACGGATATGGATCTCATAGAGGTGCAACAATTCCAGAAGGTTATCTAAAAGTTGAAGTTCCACAACCTGATGGAAGCCGCTTTGAAGAAGAAATATTACACCCTGCAAGCCCAGGTAGTGTCTACCACATGACTAAAACTCTAGATCAATTATTATTTCTTTACTACAACAAAAATGATCTTGTAAGGATCACTGATCTACACCAAGGAATTGTTTGGGGAACAAATACAGAAGCAACTTTAAAAGATCCTAGATTGACAAACCGATTTGACTATGACGGAGATTATGGAACTGTTTTAAACAGATTTCTAATGCAAGCTGCAATTGGATATCCATTAAGTGTTCATGGGACAGGAGGGCAAACAAGAGCATTTATACACATAAAAGACTCTGTAAAATGCGTACAACTTGCTCTTGAAAATCCTCCAAAATCTGGAGAAAGAGTCAAAATCTTTAATCAAATGACTGAGAGTCATCAAGTTGGAGAACTAGCTAAAAAAGTTGCTTCTCTAACTGGAGCTAATATCAATTATTTACCAAATCCAAGGAATGAAGCAGTAGAAAATGATCTAATTGTTGATAATAAATGCTTTATAGAATTAGGTTTAAACCCAACTACTCTTGATAATGGCTTATTAGAAGAAGTTGTTGAAGTTGCTAAAAAATACTCCAATAGATGTGATCTTAATCGCATACCTTGTGTTTCATCCTGGACAAAAAAACAAGCTGAGGCTATAAAGACTAATTAAAATTTTGAAATAATTACCCTAAGAAAGTGAAAATTGCATTGTTTACTGAAACTTTTTTACCTAAAGTTGACGGCATAGTCACAAGACTGACTAAAACAATTGAATTTTTAATAAAAAATGGTGATGAAGTAATAATTTTTTGTCCAGAGGGGTGTCCAGAATCATATATGGGAGCAACTGTAGTGGGAGTTGCTGCAATGCCGTTACCCTTATACCCAGAATTGAAGCTTGGTTTACCAGGTCCTGCTGTCTCAGATAAATTAGAAAAATTTAACCCAGATTTGATACATGTTGTTAATCCAGCTGTACTTGGCCTAGGTGGCATATGGTTGGCGAAAACTAATAATATTCCTTTAATTGCTAGCTACCATACTCATCTTCCGAAATATCTGGAACATTACGGTATGGGTATGCTAGAGCCACTTTTGTGGGAATTACTTAAAGCAGCTCATAATCAAGCCTTGTTAAATTTGTGTACTTCCACCGCTATGGTCAATGAATTAAAAGATAAAGGTATTCAAAGGACTGCTCTTTGGCAAAGAGGAGTAGATACTTACAGTTTCAAACCAGATTTAAGAAGTGAGAAAATGAGAGATAAATTATTTGGAAAATATAAAGATGCTAAATATTTATTGATTTATGTAGGAAGATTATCAGCAGAAAAACAAATTGAGAGAATTAAACCAGTCTTAGAAAGTATCCCTAATGCTTGTCTTGCACTTGTAGGTGACGGACCGTATAGAAACCAGCTTGAAAAAATCTTCGAAAATACCAAGACTAATTTCATAGGATATTTATCTGGTGATGAACTTGCTAGCGCCTATGCCTCTGGAGATATATTTTTATTTCCCTCTAGTACAGAAACACTTGGTTTAGTTTTACTCGAAGCAATGGCCTCAGGATGTCCAGTTATCGGAGCCAACAAGGGGGGGATTCCAGATATAATAAGCGATGGGATTAATGGTTGTTTATATGATCCAGATGAAAAAGATAATGGGGTACAAAGTTTAATTGAAGCAACAAAAAAAATTCTAGAGAATGAAGATAAAAGAGAAATTATGAGAAAAGAGGCACGAAACGAAGCAGAAAAATGGGATTGGAATCAAGCAACGTTACAACTGCAAAATTATTATTCAGATACGCTCAAAGAAATAGATTAAAATTGACCTTAATTATTATGCTACGTGTGGAGGGGTAGGATTACTATATGAACTTAAAGGAAGTATAAGGGTAGCTATATTTTGATTCTTTTCAGGCCTTTTTTTCTTTGAGAATTTTTTACCAAAAGGTACTCTTATAACATTAGTCCCCTCAATACAACAAATATTTGAGTTATCTCCAGAAAAATTATTTACAAAATTTGGTAAGTTGACGTTTTTAACTGGCAGTTGCTTAACTTTACCAGATTTAAAATCTTTGGTCATAGCTTCAAATACCCCAAAAAATTTGATGCTCGAATATTTTAATAAAAAAATTTAAAAAAATTCTATAAGAAAATATTAAATTTTTATTCACATTGATAATAACTAAGTAAATACAGGGACGCTAGTCCTTTAAGCACATTTTTTTTCTTCTAAAGTCTCATCTTGATTTACATTGCAAGAACAAATTAAATTGCGATCGCCATATGCATTATTAATCCTAGAAACTGAAGACCAAAACTTAATAGTTGTTGGAGTTTTATAAGGAAAAGAAGCCTTTTCTTTTGAATAAGGATATTGCCAATTATCAGCAATTAACTCTTTCAGGGTATGGGGAGCATTGCTTATTACATTATTATTTTTTAATTCATGATTATTTTCTATTTCACTGATTTCTTCTCCAATCAATAGCATAGCCTCACAAAATCTATCTACTTCTGCCAAACTTTCACTTTCAGTAGGCTCTATCATTATGGTTTCTGGAACAGGCCAACTTATAGTTGGGGCATGAAAACTATAATCAATTAATCGTTTAGCTAAATCATTGACACTCAATCCAGTTTTGGATTTTAAATCTCTAAAATCTAAAATACATTCATGTGCGACAGAATTATTTTTTCCTTTATAAAGAATCTTGAATTTATGTTTTAAGGAATGCGCAATATAATTTGCAGATAAAATTGCGTGCGAAGTTGCTTTCCTTAACCCACTAAGACCTGCCATTTTTATATACATCCAACTTATTGGAAGAATACTGGCACTCCCATGCTTAGCAGAAGATACGAAATTAAAACTATTAGATAAATTATTATCCATTAAAGAATGAGTAGGAAGGTATGGGCTTAAAGTTTCTGTTGCAGCAACTGGACCAACTCCTGGACCACCTCCCCCATGTGGAATGCAGAATGTTTTATGTAAATTCAAATGACAAACATCAACACCATAATTCCCAGGTTTACATAATCCAACCTGAGCGTTCAAATTTGCTCCATCTAAATAAACAAATCCTCCAACGGAGTGAATTAAGTCACATATCTTTCTGATTTGTAATTCAAACACTCCATGAGTAGATGGATAAGTCAACATAAGAGCCCCTATTTGGTCATCAAATTTTTTGACCTTAATCAACAAATCTTGAAAATCGATATTCCCTTCGTTATCACATTCAACAGTTAAGACATCAAAACCTGCCATAACTGCACTAGCAGGATTAGTTCCATGAGCACTTTTAGGAATTAAACATTTTTTTCTTGAAAATTCGCCTTTTGATTCAAAATAAGAATTTATTGCCAATAAACCAGCAAACTCTCCTTGAGAGCCTGCATTTGGTTGAAAAGAAACTGATTTTAAACCGACAATATCACTTATCCATTTTTCTAGGTCAGATATTATTTTTGAATAGCCTTTAGTTTGATCTGGTGGAGAAAAAGGATGAATCGAAGATAAATTAGCCCAAGAGACAGGATTTAACTCAGCTGCAGAATTTAACTTCATGGTGCAGCTCCCTAATGGCATCATTCCATCTACCAAAGAGAAATCTTTTTCAGCAAGACGGAATATATATCTCATTAATTCAGTTTCGCTTTGATAATTTGTGAATATATCTTGCTGCATCCATGCACTGGATCTCAAAGCTAAACTTTCAAGATGAAATTCTTTATCAAATTTTATATGCTCTAAATCTTTTTCTTTTTCTATAAGGTTTGCTATGAAAGTCAAAATATCTTTTATTTCTTTTTTATTACTAAGCTCGTCTAAAGAGATCCCAAAGCCAGTTGAATTTTCAATAGTTGATCCCAAAGGCAAGATTCTTAAGTTATAGCCATTTTTTAATGCTTCATTATGGATCCTCTGGGAGTGCTCAGAATAAACATCAACACTATCAAATCTAATCCCATCAGGAATATCAAAACCTAAAGCAGCTAAACTTGATTCTAAATTTATTCTCAACTCAACTAATCTCTTAGCAATTTGGGTTAATCCTGAGGGTCCATGATAAATAGCATAAAAAGAAGAAATTATGGCTAATAAAGATTGAGAAGTACATATATTACTGGTAGCCTTTTCCCTTCTAATATGTTGCTCTCTTGTTTGCAATGCTAGTCTTAGAGACTTTTCTCCATTTTTAGAGAGAGTTTGCCCAACAATTCTTCCGGGTATCAGCCTTTTATATTTTTCGCTACAAGCAAAATATGCTGCATGGGGGCCACCAAAACCCATTGGTAAACCAAATCTTTGCATACTACCCACTGCTACATCAACACCAAATTCAGAAATTGGTTTAATCAAAACTTGTGCTAGTGGATCAATACATGCCGTGACAATAATTTCTGATCGATGTGCTTGAGATATTAAGAATGTGGGATCATATAATTGTCCATTTTTACCAGGTAATTGCAACAACATTCCAAAAACATCATCATGATTAGGAAAGTTGCTTTGAGTAAAGCGTTTTAAGGATATTCCCAAAGGTTTAGCTCTGGTTTGTAGAACATTAAAAGTATGGTCAAAAACATTTGACTCCACTAAGTAAACTTTTGAAGATTTATTTTTTCTTGCGGAAAAACTCATGGCCATGGCTTCTGCTGCAGCAGTACCCTCATCCAGCAAAGAAGCATTGGCGACAGGGAATCCTGTTAGTTCACAAACAATAGTCTGAAAATTAAATAGAGCTTCTAATCTTCCTTGAGCAATTTCTGCTTGATATGGAGTATAAGACGTGTACCACCTTGGATTTTCAAGAACATGTCTTTGGATTACTTTAGGCATATGATTGTCATAATAACCAAGGCCTATAAGTGATCTCATATTAGTATTTTTATTCGCAATCTCTTCTAATTCGTTTAAAGCCTCAATTTCTGAACAACCTTGGGGCAATATTTCTGAAGATTTATCTTTAAGCTGAATATCTTCAGGAATAACTTGATTTATAAATTGATCAATATTATTAAAACCAAGCTTGTTAAGCATAATTCTTTCATCATTATCTCCTAACCCAAGATGCCTATCTATAAACAAATCAAACCCAAATTTAAATGTCATATTAAAATATTTTTCTTTAAAATAGCTCTTTTTAAAAAGTTTGCCTTATTTTGGTACAACCTTTGATTGATATTCCTCAGAAGTTATCAAATCAGCAATTGATGCTTTTGATTCTGGTTTCAAAATGACTAACCAACCGTCTCCAATCGGATCATTCTGTAAAAGCTCAGGGTTCTCAATAACACTTTCATTTACAGAAACTATTTCCCCTGAAAAAGGCAGATAAACTTCCTCAACGGCCTTAACTGATTCTATTGTTCCAAAAGTCTCGCCTTTCTCTAAGGTCGCACCTTCATCAGCTAATTCAACAAAAACAATATCTCCCAATTGATCTATAGCGAATTCACTCACTCCAATTTTTAATAATCCATTTTCTTCCAAGACATATTCATGAGTATCAGCATAGTGGAGGTTGTCTGGAAACTTGTAAGACATGATTAAGTGGATAAAGGAAGTAGAGAATCCTTTGAAATTAATTTTTCATCTAATAGTTCAGATAATAATCGAATTAATGCAATTTTGATGTGAGCTATGTGAGAACCACCTTGAACAAAAATATTGTAAGGATCTCTTAGAGGGGCATCAGCAGAAAATTCACTTGTACTACCTTCAATAAAGGTACCTCCCGCCATTAATAATTTTGAATCATATCCATCCATTGATGATGGAACAACATTCAGAAAAGAATCTACTGGTGAAGAATTTTGAAAAGATTGACAAACTTTTTGTACCAAATCAGGATTATTCAATCTGACTGACTGAATAAGATCAGATCTATAAGTTGCTGGCTCCGGTAAAACCTTAAATCCCAAATTTTTAAAGACTGCTGCAACCATATCAGCACCTTTTAGTGATTCGTGAACAATTTGTGGTGCTAAAAACAAACCCTGCAAAATTAATCTTCCAAGTCCAAAATTTATTCCTGCAGAAGAACCAATGCCTGGTGAGGTTAATCTAGAACATGCCATCTCAACCAGCTCTGCATCTCCTGCAACGTACCCACCAGTAGGAACGATTGTTCCGCCCAAATTTTTAATCAATGATCCAGCAATTATATTTGCTCCTTTAGAAATTGGTTCACTATCTTCAACAAGCTCCCCATAACAATTATCAACAAAACATATACAGTTAGGATCAATAGAATGAATAAGACTACAAATTTTCTCTATCTGATTATTCGTAAGAGACTTTCTCCAACTATATCCACAACTTTTTTGAATGAATACTAATTTGCATGAATTTTCTCTAAAAGAATGAACAATTTTTTCTTCAAAAGAATCAAAATTCTCGCAGATATTTATTTGCTTATATTCAATGTCAAAATCTTTAAGTGAGCCTTTTCCTCCTCCCCTTATTCCTATGACTTCTTCCAACGTATCATATGGTTGTCCTGTAAGAGATAACATTACATCTCCTGGTCGAAGAATTCCAAATAAGACTGAACTTATTGCATGCGTTCCACTTACAAATTGCATCCTCACAGCAGCCTTTTCAGCAAGAAAGAATCTTGCAAAAACCGCATCAATTTTTTCTCTAGATATATCATCATGACCACTACCAGAAGATTGATTGAAATGACAAGTAGAAACATTTTCTTCCTTAAAAATTGTCAAAATATATTCTAATTTCTGGAAAACCTGATTGGACCTTTCTTGGAAAATTTTACTTAAACTCTCTTCGACAGAGAGAACAGCGTTTTCAGCCAGCTTTAAGTTATTGTCAAGAGTCATTTATTATGAAAATTCATGTTATTTTTCAGAAGCTAAATTTCTTAATTCTGCGAGGAAAGCATTAGGTCCCCTACCCTGAAAATAAGAAAGTTTTTTTGAAGCCTCATATAAATCAAGAAGTTCTCCATCTAATTCTTCTGCCGTATAATCTCTAATTCCTGCAATTACCTCAGCAAAACGCTCTCTACGGGCAGATTTATTGACAGCATAGGCTTCCATTACTTGAATTTTACATGATCTCCAAGCCTTATTCTGACAAAAATGCACTGAAAGAGCACCACTTAAAGCAGAAGCTTCTTCATCTTCTATGTACCAGTCAAAAGATGAAGGTAGAGGTTTTAATCCTGAAAATATCTCGAATAACTCCCCAGCCGACAATGGATTACCAGAATCATTTTTTAGGGGTAATGCAGATTCTTCCAAAGATTTCCATAACTCTGGGTAATCACTTTCAAAACGATCCCTGATTTTTTCAATACCTTGATCAAGAATCGTATTAACTTGAGCTAAAGCAAGAAAAACTTCAGGACCTGGCGAAGATAACTTCCCATTCCTGAGATTAGAAATTTGCGAATTATGAACTTTACCTAAATCAAGAACTTCTGAAAGTAATGGTAATACTCTGTGAGACCATCCATTTCTTTCATGCCAGAGATGTATCAAATGAGCCATAGCCCTTCGACCTCTAGATAATTTATCGCGATATCCGAGACTCACAGATAATTAAACTTATCAATAGTATAGTATGATAATATTACATATCGGTAATTTTGAAAATAGTATTTCCATATCATGAATTCAGTTATTTTCCAAGAAACAGCAAAATTAAAAAAACCTGTTCCAGCTGAAAAAGTTATAGAACTCTCAGAAAAATTACTGGAACCTTCCAGTCATTCAAAAAGGTATCCTCCAAGACTACATAAAACGTGGGGAACAATAGTTTTTATGGTTGTAATTCATATTCTTTCTCTTGTAGCTATACAACCAAAATTTTGGAGTCTCCCTGCAGTCACTTCATTATTATTTTTTTACTGGGTAACTGCTTGCTTAGGAGTCACCCTTGGATATCACAGATTGTTATCGCACAGATCGTTCATTGTACCAAGATGGTTAGAAAGATTTTTTGCTACCTGTGGAGCCTTAAGTTGCCAGCATGGTCCAATAGATTGGGTAGGTTTACATAGGCATCACCACTCTTTTTCAGATACTGAAGTAGATCATCACAATAGTAAAAAGGGATTTTGGTGGAGTCATATGGGTTGGATGTTTAAAGACGTAGAAGCACTAAAAGCTGTTCCAAAACTAAGTGCAGATTTAATCAAGGATCCATACTATAGATTTTTAAATAAATATTTTTTATTCTTACAAATTCCTATTGGACTTTCATTGTACGCAATAGGTGAAAAATTAGGAGTTGGAGGATGGGCTCTAGTCCTTTGGGGAATTCCATTGAGGCTTGTGGTTGTTTATCATATAACTTGGCTAGTTAACTCCGCAACGCATTGTTGGGGTAAAGCACCATTTGAAAGCGGTGATTCATCTAAAAACAATGCATGGGTTGCTGCATTAACATTTGGAGAAGGTTGGCATAATAACCATCATGCATTTCCCAATTCGGCAAAACAAGGTTTATTTAAAGGTCAGATAGACATAACATGGGAACATATTAAGATTCTTGCGAAATTTGGTTTTGCAAAAAAAGTAAAGTTACCCTCTAGGTCTTATTATTAACTATATTGTTAAACATTTTCATGGCTAAAAGAGTACAAGTCGCATTAACTGAATCAATCGCATCACTAGGTAAAGAAGGAGATCTAGTTGATGTAGCACCTGGATACGCAAGAAATTTTCTATTACCTTATGGCAAGGCAATGAATGTAACACCAGCGGTCCTTAAACAAATTGAGAGGAAGAAAGAAAAAGAAAAAATCGCTGCTGATAAATTAAAGCAAGAAGCTTTAGATTTCCAAACTGCATTATCCACAATAGGTAGGTTCACTATCAAAAAACAGGTTGGAGAAGATGGTGTCCTTTTTGGAACGGTTACCAATGGAGATGTTGCCGAAGCGATAGAAGCGGCAACTAAAAAAGAAATTGATAGAAGAAACATTACAGTCCCTGATATTCATAATTTAGGTTCCTTTACTGCAAAAATAAAATTACATCCAGAAGTAAATGCAGAAGTAAATATTGAAGTAACAAGTTAATAAATTTGTTGCATTATTTTGAAAAGTAGCCAGAGTATATATCTAAGCAATTAAAGATATGGTTTCCGTACCTTTTCCAAATAATGGTCAAAATAAAAATTTTAAAAAAGATTTTAATAGTGAAAACTCTGGATTAGTACCTCCTCAAAACGTTCAAGCAGAGGAAGCTGTTCTTGGGGGCATACTTCTTGATCCAGACGCGATCGGAAGAATTGCAGACTTAATTAAACCTGAAGCTTTTTACATAAATGCCCATCAAGAGATTTATAGAACAGCATTAATGTTGCATACCCAGGGTAAACCAACTGATTTAACGTCAATGAGTGCTTGGTTAGCAGATAATGGATCACTAGAAAAAATTGGAGGAAACAGCAAACTGGTAGAACTAGTTGAAAATGTTTCCTCTACAGCTTCCATAGAACAAGTGGCTAATTTAATTAACGACAAATTCATGAGAAGGCAACTTATCAAATCTGGGAATGAAGTGGTTCAACTAGGTTTTGATCAAACTCAAGATACCAATGAAGTTCTAGATAAAGCAGAGCAAAAAATATTTGAAATCAGCCAAGAAAAACCTTCAAAAGGCCTGACTCAAGCAGCTGAAATCCTCACAAGTACTTTCAATGAAATAGAGTCAAGATCATTAGGTACTTCAGTAGCTGGTATTCCAGTAAATTTCTACGACCTTGATGCGATGACTCAAGGTTTTCAAAGAAGTGATTTAATAATTGTTGCTGGAAGACCTTCAATGGGGAAAACTTCAATAGTTCTTAATCTGGCTAAAAATGTTGCACAATCGCAAGATTTACCTGTGTGTGTATTTAGCCTTGAAATGAGTAAAGAACAATTGACATATAGATTGCTCTCTATGGAAGTTGGAATCGAGAGTGGCAGGCTAAGAACAGGAAGATTACAGCAAGATGAATGGCCATTACTCGGAGAAGGTATCAATTCATTAGGTCAATTACCAATATTTATAGATGACAAACCTAACTTAAGTGTTTTAGAGATGAGATCTCTTTGCAGAAGATTAATAGCTGAACAAAAAAAAGAACTTGGATTAATTGTGATTGATTACCTTCAGTTAATGGAAGGATCAACCCCTGATAATAGAGTGCAAGAACTTTCACGAATAACAAGAGGTCTTAAAAGCATGGCCAGAGAATTAAAAGTACCAGTAGTAGCTTTATCTCAGCTTAGTAGAGGAGTAGAGTCTAGAACAAATAAAAGACCGATGTTAAGCGATTTAAGAGAATCAGGGTCTATTGAACAAGACGCAGATTTAGTATTAATGATTTACAGAGACGAATACTATAATCCAGAGACTGAAGATAGAGGAATTACAGAAATCATTGTCACTAAACATAGAAATGGACCCGTAGGAACTGTTAAATTATTATTTGAACCTCAATTTACGAGATTTAGGAATTTAGCTAATTAAATCGATCCTAAAATGCAAGATCATCACTCAACAAATGAATCTTTTGATGTCATCGTTATTGGAGGAGGACATGCAGGATGCGAAGCCGCTATAACAACAGCAAAATTAGGATTTTCTACAGCCTTATTTACAATCAATTTAGATAGGATTGCCTGGCAACCTTGCAACCCTGCTGTTGGCGGCCCGGCAAAAAGTCAGTTGGTCCATGAAGTTGATGCATTAGGTGGAATTATTGGTAAATTAGCTGATGAGACAGCTATACAAAAAAGAATATTAAATGCAAGTAGAGGTCCAGCTGTATGGGCATTAAGAGCTCAGACAGATAAAAGAGAATACTCAAAAAAGATGATTGAAATACTACAAAAAACAGATAATTTAACATTAAAAGAAGCAATGATTACTGAACTAGATATCAGAAAAACTGAAGAAATTGGATTGAACTCAAAAAAAATTGTAAAAAAAAGAATAAAGGGTGTCAGGACTTTCTTTGGAAGTTATTATTTAGCAAGATCAGTTATCATCACAGCTGGCACGTTCTTAGAAGGAAGAATTTGGATAGGAAATAAATCAATGTCAGCTGGTAGATCGGGCGAACAAGCAGCAAAAGGTCTTACTCAAAATTTACACGAAATTGGTATCAAAACAGAACGTTTAAAAACAGGAACTCCAGCAAGAGTTGATAAAAGAAGTATTATTTTTGATGAATTAGATATTCAACCAAGTACTGCAGCAGATAAATATTTTTCGTTTGATCCAGATATCAATAATAATATGCCCCAAGTTAGTTGTCATATCACAAGAACAACTACCAAAACACATCAACTAATTCGAGACAATTTACATTTAACTCCCATTTACGGCGGTTTTATTGATAGTAAGGGGCCAAGATATTGTCCATCAATTGAAGATAAAATAGTTAAATTTGCTGATAAAGAATCACATCAAATTTTCTTGGAACCAGAAGGAATTAATACCCCTGAAATATATATTCAAGGATTCTCTACAGGTTTACCTGAATATATTCAATTAGAACTTCTAAGAACCTTACCTGGATTAAATGAATGTAAAATGTTGCGACCAGCTTATGCTGTAGAGTATGACTATATACCTGCAACACAACTCCAAACATCACTCGAAACGAAAGAAATTGAATATTTATTTAGCGCTGGACAAATTAATGGAACTACTGGTTATGAAGAGGCAGCAGCACAAGGATTAGTAGCCGGAGTCAATGCGACAAGAAAACTAAACAAAAAAGATCCAATAATCTTCACTAGAGAAAGCAGCTATATAGGAACAATGATCAATGATTTAATTACCAAAGATCTCAAAGAACCATATAGAGTACTTACTAGTAGGAGTGAATACAGGTTGACCCTTAGAGGAGATAATGCAGATAGGCGATTAACCCCATTAGGTTATGAAATAGGTCTAATTGATGAGAAAAGATGGTCGGTCTATCAAGAAAAAATGAAACTCCTTGAAGAAGAGAAATTAAGATTAAAAAACACTCGTTTAAAAAACACGGATGAAATATCAAAAAAACTAGAATTAGCAACGGGATCAAAAATCAAAGGCTCAACAACTTTGAAAGACCTCTTAAAAAGATCAAACTTTCATTATTCAGATTTAATTAAATATAATTTAACTGAAAAAAATTTAGCTTCTTCAATACAAGAGGGTATTGAAATAGATATTAAATACGAGGGTTATCTTAAAAGACAAAAAAACAACATTGAACAAATAAATCGTCAAAGCTGTAAATCTCTGCCTCAAGAAATAAATTATGAAAAGATAGATACATTATCTTTAGAAGCTAGAGAAAATTTGAATAAGATAAAGCCAAAAAATTTTGGTGATGCTTCAAAAATTCCTGGGGTTAGCAAAGCTGATTTAACTGCTTTACTTGTTTGGCTAAAAATAAGAGAGATAAAAAAAGATAAGACAAATATTTTTGCTGAAAAAAAGTTATCATCTTAAAAGCACTCCGTCAGAGCACTGAAAAATAAACTTTTTAACTCTCCAAAAATTTTATGGGAAGAAAAAGCCTCTAATTTTTTAGTGAAAAATACACTACCAAAAATATCCGGTCCATGGAAATTAATGCTGCTTGGGGATGGAAGTCCAACTAGACATCTGCAGCTTTTAACTAATCAAGAGACAAAAATTAAATTAATTTCAATGCAATTAGATCCTCTATCCACTCAAGAAGGACCTACAGAATTGAATCAGTTAAATGGCCCTTTAATTAGAAGACAAGTATGGATCACAAGCAATAATAAAAATCTAGCATGGGCAGAAAGTTGGTGGAATGCAGATCAAGTGAATGAAAATTTAAAAGCCAAAGAAGAGCCAATTTGGAAGAATTTGACACAAGACAGATCAGAATTATTTAGAGAAGTTGATCGTGTTTCACTTGTCAATGCAAAATGGTTAGAAGATCAATTTTGCTTTAAAGGTCCATTCTGGTCAAGAAATTACAGATTTTTTCGAGACAAAAAACCCTTAACAATTATAAGGGAAGTTTTCAATCCAAATTTAGAAACTTTACTGGGTTATTCAGGAATTAAAGAATTTACCAAACTATACTCTTCTTCTTCTTGATCTGGGAAGATTTCTTGATTTTGATTGAACTTGTTGGATTGATTGATCTCTCGAAGTATTATTCTCATTTTCTGAGGCTCTTTGCCATCTTTCTACTTTGAAATCCATTTGATCTGGCCAATCTTCGTCCTTACTCTCTTTCACATAAGGTAATTTTTTTTGCTCAGTTGTCTGTAAATTTTTTGGTTGCCTTAAAGAGATTGCTTCTAAAGGTCTTTTTGAATGCTGTGTAGTAGATTCATAAGAATTTGATTCTCTGGAAAATGTCTTAAAATTGCTTTGATCATCGTAAAAATTCTCATCATTCCAATCATCATTTTCCTCATCAAAAAATAAATCCACTTTTTCAGATACCCATCTTCCTACTTTTTTAACACTCTTACTTGTTATTCCTTGAAAATCTGAATTCCTTCTTTTACCTGGCCTAGCACCAGATACTCCATCAACGAATTGTC
>QCCG01000011.1 GCA_003281335.1 Prochlorococcus sp. AG-347-K19
AAAGAATAAATTTATTCAAACTTTCTTTTTCCAAAAATATTTTTTTCTTCTTATAGGTCTTTAATTTCTTAAAAATTAAATCAACTAAGTGTTCTGATTTTGGATTCATATATTAAATTTATTTTTCCAATAAATAAATCTTCTCTTCACCTATTTTATCTGGCTGTGTTATTTTACATCCTTTATCTTTTTCCATATTGCAATCTTTTGTGGCAGGAACAGATTTCCAGGTACAAATTTTTTCTTGGGATTCTTGTTTTAAAATTTTCCATCCATCATCTAAGTATTTTGAAATACCATCCTCTCCACAAGAAAACTTTATTTCCATTCTTTTCTTTTCTGAATTAGGATTATCTTCAATATTTTTTTCCAAATTATTTTTGGGATACTCTTTTTTAGTGGATGTACTACAAGAAATTAAGAAAATTGCGATTATAATTAACAAAGGAACTTTTTTTATTATTTTCATTTTTTTTAACTTTTGATGATTCTAAATTATTTAAATTATAGTTTATTTTGATTCTATTAATTTTAATAGTTTATCCATTTTATCCATCAAGTCTTTTACATCACCTGGCTTCGGTAATATTAATTCTTCCGTAACTTGTAAATGCATTTTCTTTAAGTTTTGCCTCAAATCTTTTAAATGCATTTTTACGTTTTCTTTCTTTTGTTTTATTTCAGTCATGGGAATAAAATTTAAACTTTATTTAGCTTAAAGTTACTATCATAATGTTGAGATGCTTATTTACAGAGAATAATTCAAAATTTAATTTTTTAAATTTTCTATTTCATAGATTTCTTCGCCACCATAACAAAAATTTGTAGATAACATTCTTATTTCTCTATTATTAATTCCAAATGTATTTTTATTTTTAATAATATAATTTTTAGCAATCGATTCACAATCTAATTTATTTTTTGCATGTTTAATAACTGGATAGAAATATGCCAATGTAGTAATTACAAACAAAAAAATTATTATTGATTTTTTTTCATTTTTAAAAAATTCTTTAGATGTTTTTTTGGCTTTTAATATTTTTATTAGTAATTTATCTGGTAATCCTACTTGAACAAATAATAACTCTACCCACCATGGAAGCTCCTTATCTTTCTTTTTCTTTAAGTTTGAGGAAGTATTCATTTTCTTGGCTTCATAGTTTTGGTTTTTCAGTTCTTTAGAATTAGTTGTTTCTTTTTTATTCATATCATCCAATGATTTATTTGGAATGTAGAGGTTTTATTTTGATTTGGAAACTATATCTTTATTTTATAAGTTTTAATTTAATTTATCTATGAATTTGAGTATTGTTAATCTGAATTAAAAATTATAAATGCCAAAAAAAAGAAGGAAGCTAAATAAAGATTTTGAGAAAAAAATATATTCCTCAAAAAAAAATGTCGAATTAGTACTGGCAAAAATCTATGATATTGATGATGAAGACATACAAAAAGAATATATGAGCGCCTTTAACAAAGTGGTTTACTTATATGATGAATTAAAAGAAGATTACGAACTACAAGGATTTTCTGATAATTCTGAAGAACTTCTCTCAAGTTATAAAAATGCATTTAATCTTTTCGAATCAGAATTTGAAATTTAAAATCAATTTTTAATTACCTTTTGTAAGGTGTTATAGGTATTTCAATTAGCTTTCCTTTTTGGAGATCTGATCTTTTCTCTTTTAAATTTCTGATACATAAAGATACTCTTTTTTCCTTTGCACAAAATCTTTTTATTTGGTAATCACTAAGTGATAATGATTTATTACTAAATGAAAAAAAGGCCAAAAAAAACGTAAAAAAATTTAATACCAATTTCATTTGTTCTCTCCTAACTATTCTCTAATACCCTTTAATTTAATTACTTTTTATTATAAAGATCTATGATTGCTTTTAATTCATCTTTACTTAACTCTGTTGAAATAAAAACTTCTTGAGCTGTATTACCCTTTCTTGCGATTGCTTTATATCCGTTTATAGTTTTCACTGACAATCTAATTATCAATTTAGAGGATCTTCCCCTGGCTCTTGAAATAACAGCTGGAGTTATTGTCTTTATATTATTTTCCAGTGCTAATTTTTGAAGTATTGGAATTAGACCTTCTATATTTGTACTGTGATTTAAAACTAACCTTCCCAATTTAGCTTTATTACAATTCTATTAGGAAAATTTTGTTTCTGAGAAATTAACTTTAGCTTTAAAATGATTAAAAAATTTTGAAGTTCTGTTATATTTATAAAAACGTATAAATTCTAATGATCTTTCAAATAGGCTGGGCAGCATTGGCTGCTATTTTTACTTTTTCAATTGCCATGGTTGTTTGGGGAAGAAATGGGGACGGATCCATTGACATATGATTTCATTTTTAACTTATGAAGTCTATTTAAGTAAAATTCTTATCTTAACATCGTTTGTTTTGCTCATATTCATAACATTAGCCGTAATTTATTTATCCTATGTCTCTTGGAAAGATAAAAAAAGATTAAAAAAATAATTATAATTTTTTTTGGTTCTTTTTCTTATCCTTAATTCTGAGCTCTTCAATTAATTCTTTTGCTTGTTCCATTTTTGATATGCTGCTTTTAAAGATACCAATATCTTTTTCTGCTTTATTAGCAGATAAGCATAACTTTTCAAAAATATCAGAGGTCATCTTATTTTTATCTGATTCATTTTTTTCTTTGAAATCTTGGGAGTTTGAAATTAATATATATATCCCTAAGTTCAAAATCCTTGAGGGATAAAGTTTAGAATTACTTTTTTCTACTAATAATTTTAAAATATCTTTAGATGTTTTATCCTTTAATTCATTTTGAGACTTTTTAGATATTTCATTAATTTCCTTCGCCACAAAATTTGTAGAACTGCATAAAGATTCAAATAGTAGATCCAAGTGTTTTTCAGGTTGATACCCTTTCATTAATACTTTGAATGTTTCGGTGAGGCCGATGCAAAAGAGATAATCTTGCGTAAATTCATTTTGATGGTTCAAAAGATTAAGTTCGACAAGCATTTCATCAACTATTCTTTTATATAAACCTGGAATGACGAAAGGAAATTTTTCATGAAATAACTTTTTGCTATCTGAAACAGTCAATTTTTCTTTCAATTTTTTATATGTAAACCTTAATAAGGTTAGCGTATGTTGACTCAATATCGTTAATATCTAATAAACAGATAAATATTATTATGATCCCTTTAGTTCTAGAAGAATCGGGCGGTAGTGAAAGAGTCTTTGATATTTATTCGAGACTATTAAGAGAGAGAATAATCTTTTTGGGAGAACAAGTTACTAGTGAAACTGCTAATAGAATTGTCGCTCAATTATTGTTCCTCGAGGCAGAAGATCCAGATAAGGACATTTATATGTACATAAATTCACCTGGCGGATCCGTATATGACGGATTGGGTATCTTTGACACAATGCAACATGTAAAGCCTGACATTCATACAGTTTGTGTTGGCTTAGCAGCTAGTATGGGCGCATTTTTGCTTGCGGCAGGTACTAAGGGTAAAAGAAGCAGCCTTAGACATTCAAGAATAATGATTCATCAACCACTTGGAGGTGCTAGAGGGCAAGCCAGTGATATAAGAATTCAAGCAGATGAAATTTTGTTCTTAAAAGAACGACTAAATACTGAATTATCAGAAAGAACTGGAAAGGATTATGACACTATCAAAGAAGATACTGATAGAGATTTTTATATGTCCCCAAACGAAGCTGTTGAGTACGGTTTAATTGATCTGGTGTTAGATAAGAAACCAATAAAGGTTTAGCTTAATAATTGAGGTGTTCTCTCTTTCTCGGGAATTTTGGTGTATTTGGAGAGAATACTTACAAATTCATCACCATCTAATGTTTCTTTTTCGATTAATAAGTCAACTATCTTATCCATAGCTTCTCTATTTTTGCTTACTATATCATAGGTTTCTTTATAACATTCTTTAACCATTATTCTTACACTTTCATCTATTTGTTTAGAGATTGAATCAGAAACTTCACTTCTAGTCATTAAATCTCTACCAACAAATACTTCTTGATTACCACTTTCTAAAGCTATCGGACCTAAATTACTCATTCCAAATCTAGTAACCATTTGGCGAGCCATTGAAGCAACTTGTTGGAAATCTCCTCCAGCTCCTGTTGTAATCTCACCTTCCCCAAAAACTACATCCTCAGCAGCTCTTCCTCCTAAAGCACCCATTATCCTAGCTTTTAATTGCGCCCTGCTAACAAGGGTTTGTTCATCATCTGGGGTAAACCAAGTTAATCCTTTAGCTTGACCTCTTGGAATGACGGTCACTTTTTGAACAGGATCATGGGCTTTGACAAGTGAACCTATGAGAGCATGGCCAACTTCATGATAAGCAATTAATCTCTTGCTTCTACCATCTGTTAATGGAGAACCTTCCATTCCTGCGACAATCCTATCTACAGAGTCATCAATTTCTGAGATACTTATAGAGTCTTTTCTCCTCCTGGCAGTTAATATAGCAGCCTCATTTAATAAATTTGCTAAATCTGCTCCAGTAAAACCTGGTGTTCTTCTTGCAATGCTTTCAAGCGTTAAATCCTCTTGAAGTTTCTTATTTCTTGAATGAACTTCCAATATTGATAGTCTGCCCTTGATATCAGGCGCGTCTACAGTTACTTGTCTATCAAATCTGCCTGGTCTCATTAACGCTGAGTCTAGAACATCGGGCCTGTTTGTGGCTGCAATTATTATTATGCCACTATTACCTTCGAAACCATCCATTTCAGTAAGTAATTGATTGAGAGTTTGTTCTCTCTCATCATTACCTCCACCAATACCTGCACCTCTTTGCCTTCCGACTGCATCGATTTCATCAATAAAAATTAAACAGGGACTATTCTCTTTAGCTCTTTTGAAAAGGTCTCTAACTCTACTAGCGCCAACACCAACAAACATTTCAACAAATTCAGAACCTGATAATGAGAAGAATGGCACACCAGCTTCACCTGCAATTGCTTTAGCTAAAAGGGTTTTACCAGTACCAGGAGGTCCTACTAATAGGACACCTTTAGGAATTCTTGCTCCTACAGAAGTAAATTTTTCTGGTTTTTTCAGAAAAGTAACAACTTCTTGCAAATCCTGTTTAGCTTCATTAACGCCTGCAACATCATCGAATACAACTCCTGTTTCAGCTTCCATTGCAAATCTTGCTTTAGTTTTTCCAAACTGCATTGCTTGGCCAGGACCTCCAGGCATACCATTTGACCTCCTCGCTAACAAAATTAAACCTCCAATTAAGATAGCCGGGAAGAGTAAATTACCTAAAATGCCTAATGCAGGAGGAGCTGTTTTTATTGGATGAACATCAAAACTAATTCCCTCATTTTTTAAAATATTTATAAGTTCTGGAGTTAAGCCGGGAAGATCTACACGCAATCTTTGAACTTTATTATCTAAATCCGAATCAATTGTCTCTATAACTGCATTTCTGCCTCCCTCAAAAATATCAACAGATGTTACCCTTCCTGAATTAATGTAATCTAAAAATCTGCCGTAACTAACTCTTGCTACCGCTGAATTTCTTGGTGCAACAGTAGTGCCATTAGATTTAAGCGAATCAACGTTGCTTGAAGATAAAAATTGGTAGGAAAGTGCTATTACTAAAAGTATAGGTAAAGCCCATAAAATTAATGTTTTAAATTTTTGATTCATTAATTTGTAGAAGTTAATTATAGGATTCTAGAATGAATCAGTGCATTTCGTTGATATTTTCTCTAACTTTATGCTTATACTACTCGTTAATGTATCTAATTTATAAATGAAATTTGAGATCAAAGATAAGGTTAAGTTGATTGCGCCAGTCTCTTACTTGAAGACTTCAGATAATATGCCAATGTTAAGACCACCTGATCTTGTTGCAATTGATGAAATTGGGGAAATCCTTTCAATTAAATCTCCAGATACTGTTGAAGTAAAGTTTAGGAGAGGTTCGTTTTTAATAGATATTGATAAGATTGAGAAAAACTAATCTAAAAGTTTTTCTTCCACCTATTAGAAATTTCTAAACATATATTTTTATTTCCAGAAATACTCAGAAAAGGTTTTGAAAAAAACTTATTAGTTAATTTCAAAATATCTAACGAAGAAATTTCCTCTATTTTTGAATTTAAATCGTTCTCAGAAATTGGTGGGATACCATAACTAACTAACTGTATCTTTCTCTGCAAAATTTCATCTAGTGATTGATTTCCTAATAAAAAAGAACCTTTTAGTTTTTCTTTTGCTAAAAATATTTCAGCATCAGTCAACGGATTTAAAAGTAAATTTTTCCATAGTGTTGATAAAAGTTCAAAAGCAAAAAGTGCTTGATCATTGGATACGGACAAATAAATTAAAAATGGGGCATTTCCACTCCTGATAGGATAATAAACACCTAAATCGTAAGTAATACCATGTTTTTCTCTAAAAAGTTTAAATAAAGCAGCGCTCATTCCATAAGATAAATATGACTCCAAAACCTTAAGAGGAAAATTTTCACTACTTCTTCGCGAGCAAGTTTGGTCCCCCATCATTATTATTGTTTGATTTAAATCATTATTAATGTAAGCAAATCTATTCGTAGTATTTG
This sequence comes from Prochlorococcus sp. AG-347-K19, assembly GCA_003281335.1. Classification (GTDB taxonomy): domain Bacteria; phylum Cyanobacteriota; class Cyanobacteriia; order PCC-6307; family Cyanobiaceae; genus Prochlorococcus_A. The sequence goes on from QCCG01000011.1 coordinate 6,608, forward strand.
AATTATGATTTAAAGGATCTGATTTTTCTTTTAAAATTTTTTTTTCAAGTGTTCCAAAATCTTCTCCATTTATTTCGGGATTATTTGAAATTAAATACTTTTCTCTATTTTTTAAATTTTTAAACTCAAGCAAAACATCTTCATAAGTAATCTTTGAGACATCATTAGAATTTCCTATTGTGTTAAAAGCATAAGGATGATTTGAGTAAACAATTTTTCTCCATTTTTCAAAACAGATATTGAATGGATTCTCTTTATCTTTTTTAATAAGATCAATAGAAGATTTTTTTACTTTTTTAAATTCAGTTTTCGATAGGATTGGTTTATTAATTATTAAATCTAACAAAGGGAATAATTTGCTGAAATGTTCATTTAGGGATTTAATACTTATTGAAATGCCATCTTCAAATATTTCTTGATTTAATTCTGCTCCATAGGACTCAATATATTCAGAGAGAGTGAAATTGTTAAAACCTTCACATCCTCTGGTAAGTAATGAACAAAGGATCTTGTTTATCCCTTTTTTGCCAGTACTGTCCATATCACTTCCCCCTTTAATCCAAATTGAAGCTATTGAAAAATTTCTTTTTTTATTATTTAAAAAATATCTTTTTAACATTTACCAGGGGATGCAACTAATGTAAATTTCTCTCCACGGATATATTCTGTTATCTCTTTGAAGTTATCTAAGTCATTCCAATATTTTAAATGACTCTCTAAATTATTTATTGAAGATTTTCTCCCCCAAAGAAGTTCATTCCCAAAGAATGAAGAGAGTTGTGTAGATGTCTCTAAGTTAAAGATATAATTACTTTTAACAATATTTATTGCTTTTTTTATTTCATCCAAAGTCAAGACTTTACAATTTGAGATCTCATCTATTGTTTTATTAATTTGCTTTTCTACTAAATCAATATCTTTGGACTCACAAGTTGTTTCCATTATAAATAATCCTCCTAATTCTCCAGCACTTACATCTACATATACCGATTCAACAAGATTACTATCTTCTTTTAAAATTTTGACTAATCTGCTGTTTCTTCCAACAGAGAGTATAGATGCTAATATCTCAAGTCCAATAATGTTTTTTTGATCATTTAGGTTTGGGATAAACCAAGCCATAAATATTCTTGAAAACTCTAAATTATCGAACTTAACTGACTCTCTACCATTCCTTATTTTTAAAGAAGGTTTATTTTTTAGATTTGTTAAATTTGGACTTTCTTTTATGCCAGATAGATCACTTTTTTCAAAAATTTTATAAATTTCTTCGGAGAGATTCCCAGCAATTGCAATACAAATTTTTTCGGTAGTGTAATGTTTGCTATGAAATTTCACAAGGTCATTTATCTCTAAGTTTTTTATACTGTGTTCAGTTCCCAAGATCGAATTGGCATAATTAGAACTTAACCAAACCCTTTTCAAAAAATAATTAAATAGTCTCTCTTCAGGCTGATCATTTTGTTGTTTTATTTCATCAATAACTACCCCCTTTTCTTTTGTAAATTCATCAGGATTAAAATCTGGAGCAACGACAATATTTGTCAAAAGAGCAAGTGATTCTTTAAAGTTATTGGGTGGAACTAAGACATGGTAATGTACATCATCATAACCAGTTGAAGCGTTACTTACTCCGCCTAGTGATTCAATTTTATGGTCAAACTCACCTGGCATTATTTTGTTAGATCCTTTAAAAATCATATGTTCTAGAAAATGAGCAGTGCCATTTTTATCAACATCCTCAAATAAAGAACCTGCTTTGCACCAAATATCAATGCTTATAAGCGGCAATTCTTTATTGTCCACAAAAACACATCTAGTTTTGCTTGAATGGATGTAGTAGTTAACATTTCCTACTTTCATTTCGTTTCTCTTTTTAAATTCTATTTTGGTACTTTTTAGCCTTGTTGTCTGAATCTTTAACTAAAACAAAATTAACTGACCCTCTTATTTTGGATTTGTTACAAAATATTAGAGAGCATAGATCCATGCTTGAGGATCTTAAAAGTATAAAAATTGATCCAAAACTAACTAACATAATATCTAAAGAAATTGGCAGAGAACTTTATATTGAAAATGAATTTCATAAAGCAAAAGGTTTTAGAAAGTTACATATTGAAGTAGCAGAATTTTCAAAGAATCTTAAGATATTACACTGCGTTTTTTTCCCTGATCCAAAGTTTGATATCCCAATTTTTGGGATGGATTTGGTAAAAATAAATGATATTGTTTCTGCTGCCATTGTTGATTTATCCCCGGCATCACAAAACCAAGGTTTGAAATACGAAAAATTACTTTCTGAAGTTGATAAAAGTTCTTTTACATCTTTGAGAAAGATTCCTAAATGGGGGGGGATTTTTTCTAATAATGTATTTTTTGCTTCTTTAAAAAGTAAAACTGAAAAAAATGATTTTTGTAGAGTTGTGGATCAATACCTCACTATTTTGATCAAATTAAGTAAGAGAGCTAAACCGGATGTTAATGAGGAAATTATCCAAGAGAGAATAGATTTTCAAAAAAATTATTGTGTTCAACAAATGAAAAATGAGAAGACTAGCATGGTTCTTTTAAAATATTTTGATGAAAAATGGGTCAAAAACTACATTAAAACAGTACTCTTCGATTTTTAATGAAATTTAAGATATTAAAAAATTTATTTATTTATTTTTTATTATTTACACCAATATCTCTTGGTGTTATTTCCTGTTCTGTAAATAATAAATCTAGTTCAAAATTTAAAGAGGAAATAACTTCAGATTTCTTACCTCCTGTTATAGCTGTTGCCGCACTTGGTCAACTTTCTCCTTCGGGAGAGATTAGACAATTGGCAGCTCCAATAAGTCAGTTTGGCTCTTCCCCCCGAATTGTCGAAATTTTAGTAAATGAAGGGGATTTCGTAAAAAAAGGTGATATCCTCGCAATCTTTGAGAATAGAGAAAAATTAATCACTGATCTTGAAAGAAACGAAAATCTAATTAATACTATTAACGAAGAAATTACCCTAAAGAAAGATCAAATTCAGAGGTATGAGTTGGCTTTGAACAAAGATGCTTATTCTTTTGTAGAGTTTTCACAAAGAAAAGATGAATTATTAAAATTGCAAAAACAAAAAATAAACCTTAAAGGAGATCAAAAAAATATCAAGATAGATCTATTTAATTCAAAACTAAGGAGTCCAATTGATGGTTTTATTCTTGGAATAAATAAGAGAGTTGGTGAGAGGCCTCAAAATGAAGGGATTTTGGATATTGGTTCTAGTCAAAAAATGGAAGCTTTGATAGAGGTTTATGAATCTGACATCGATAGAGTCTTTATCTCTCAGAATGTTGAATTGAGCAGTGAGAATGGCGGATTCCAAAAAAATCTAAAGGGAAAGGTGATTAGAATTAGCCCCCAGGTAAAACAAAGAAAAGTTTTATCGACTGATCCAACAGGGGATGCTGATTCGCGAATTATCGAGGTACTAGTAAAACTAGATCAAGATTCTATAGATATCGTTCAAAACTATGCAGGAATGAAAGTGATTGCAAAATTTATTCCCTAATGAGTTTTTCTTTTTTAAAATTCAGAAAAATACCATTAGCTTGGTTGCTATTAACTAGGCAACCATTAAGGCTAGCTGTTGCAATAGCTGGAATCAGTTTTGCAGGGATTTTAATGTTTATGCAATTAGGTTTTAGAGATGGTTTATTTGACACGAGCGTAACTATTCATAAACTTCTAGATGCCGATCTTGTTTTGATAAGTCCCAGATCAAAAAGTTCTATAAGCATGAGTGGATTCCCAAAAAGAAGATTAATTCAGACTCTCGCAGTAGAAGATGTTGAAAAAACTGCTCCAGTGAATTTAAATTATTTACTTTGGAGAAATCCCGAAAATCTTAAAACTAGATCAATACTTGCATTAGGTTTTAATCCCTCCGATTCACTTCTTTTAGATGAGGGATTCTCAAAGAAAGCTTATAAGTTGAGAAATCCATCAAGAGTTCTTTTTGACAAATTATCTAGACCTGAATTTGGACCGATTGAAGAATGGTTCTTATCTGAAAAAAAAGTTGAGACTGAGGTTGCTGGAAAAAGAGTAATTGTTGAGGGACTTGTGGAGTTGGGACCATCTTTTGGTGCAGATGGTAATTTGATAACTAGTCGAGAAACTTTCTTAAGACTTTTTCCTGCTAATCCTCCTGGCAGTATAGAAATTGGTTTAGTTAAACTAAAAAAAGGATCTGATCCTGAATTTATTTCAAGGGTATTAAATAACTCACTCCCAAATGATGTTAGGGTTCTTACAAAAAATCAATTTATAGAATTTGAAAAGAATTATTGGAAAAATAGTACTGCAATAGGTTTCATATTTAGTTTGGGAGCCTTGATGGGTTTCGTTGTAGGGTGTGTGGTTGTTTATCAAATTCTTTATAGTGACGTTATAGATCACCTCCCAGAGTACGCCACCTTATTGGCAATGGGGTATAGAATTAAGTCTCTTTTCTTTGTTGTAGCTAGAGAGGGGTTTTTGTTGGCATTGTTTGGTTATTTACCTGCTTATTTTTCGGGTCAAATATTATACTCAGTTATTAGGAATTCTACTAAACTCCCAATAATAATGGATGCAGAAAAAACGATTTTAATTTTCATTTTAGTTTTAGTTATGTGTATGGGTTCCGCCGCTGTTGCAATGCGTAAATTAGTTGATGCTGATCCTGCTGAAATTTTTTAAAAATTAAATAAATGGTTAAAGATAATAAATCAAAAAATAATGTTAAAAACCTTAAAACAGTCTCAATAAATAATTTGAGTCACTTTTATGGAAAAAATGAGAATAAAAAACAAGTTCTTAATGACGTTAATTTAAATATTGATAAAGGAGAGTTGGTTCTTTTAAAAGGACCTTCTGGATGTGGTAAAACGACTCTTTTAACATTAATTGGCGCCTTGAGAACCTGCCAAAGTGGAGATTTAACTGTATTAAATAATCAGTTAAATGGAGCATCAAGGAAAACTCGTCAGATTCTTAGAAGAAGTATTGGAATGATTTTTCAAGGTCACAATCTTCTGAGATGTTTAACAGCAGAACAAAATGTCCAGATGGGCGCAGATTTAATAAAAGGTTTAACGTATTTGCAAAGACGTGAAATAGCACAGAATTGGTTGTCAGCAGTAGGATTAGAAGAACATCATAAAAAGTTACCAAATGACTTATCTGGTGGGCAGAAACAGAGAGTAGCAATTGCCCGAGCTTTATCTGCTAACCCAAAACTTTTATTAGCTGATGAACCCACTTCTGCTTTAGATAGCGTCACAGGAAGAGAAATAGTAACTCTTTTAAGGAAACTAGCAAAAGAACAAAATTGTTCTGTACTTATGGTGACCCATGATCCAAGAATTTCTGATATGGCTGATAGGATATTAAATATGGAAGATGGTAAAATATATAGTGCTCATAGTGAGCTAATATAATTAAAAGTTAAAAATTTTATGTCTAAGAGAAGAAATCTAAAAAAAGAAAAGCAGGAACGTAATAGAGCCTATGCTAGAAAATTCAAAAAAAGGAAATTAAGAACTGATGGAAGACCTGATGGTGGCAACGTTACAGGTACAGCAAATAATGGCGGTGCAGCTGATTAAGGAATATCTTTTATTTTTATCTTTTGGAGTTCAATATATCATGCATATTTAAGACATAATCATGAATGTAAGTATTATTATACCGACTTACAATAGATTACCTATATTAGAGAAATGTCTGTTTGCGCTTGAGAATCAAAAATTAAATACAAATATCAGTAATTATGAAGTAATAGTAGTTGATGATGGATCAACTGATGGGACAACCTCATGGATAAATAAAAACAAAGCTAATCTCCCACACGTTATTCTATTTCAGCAAGAACATGGAGGGCCTGCACTTGGAAGAAATCTGGGAGTAATTAAATCAAAATATGAAATTATTATATTCATTGATAGTGATCTTATTGTTTTAGACAATTTTATAAATTGCCACGTGGAAAAATTACTTACCTCTTGGAAAAAAAATGATAAAAAATGTTTTACCTATGGCTCGGTAGTCAATACATCTAATTTTCTAAATCCTCAGAGTGAAAAACATAAAATAATTGACACTTCTTTTGCATACTTTGCTACTGGGAATGTAGCGATATCAAAAGAATTGATTTTAAGTGTGGGATTATTTGATACTTCTTTTAGTCTTTACGGTTGGGAGGATTTAGAACTTGGAGAAAGATTAAAAAAAATTGGGACAAAATTAATTAAATGCCCAAATGCGGTAGGGTTTCATTGGCATCCGCCATTTAATTGCGAACAAATAGATTCATTAATAGCTCAAGAAAAAGAGAGGGCAAAAATGGCTTTAGTGTTTTATAAGAAACACCCAAATTTAAGGGTTAGATTTATGATTCAATTAACTCCTCTCCATAATTTACTTTGGCAAATTCTTTGCTTGGGAGGACTAATCAGTGTTGATAGAATACTTCCTTTATTGAGATTCCTGGTAAATACAAAAAGAAATAGACTTGCACTTGAGATACTTAGGATCCCTCTAAATATGATTTACATTAAACAGTTAACCAAATCAAGATAAAAAACTTTTAGAAATACACATCACTTGCTAGAATATTTGAAATAAATTTCACACATCTGACAGTTTCGGGTGAATTTTTAATATAAATTCCCCGTCAGATGGAGGCTAACCCGAAACCCTTTTAAATTATGGCTGTTGTATCACTATCTGAAATGATGGAAGCTGGTGCCCACTTCGGGCATCAAACTAGACGTTGGAACCCCAAAATGTCTAAGTATATATATTGTGCGAGAAATGGAGTTCATATCATTGATCTTGTAAAAACAGCATTGTGTATGAACAATGCATATAAATGGACGAGAAACGCTGCAAAAAGCGGTAAACGTTTCCTTTTTGTCGGTACAAAAAAACAAGCATCAGACGTAGTAGCTCAGGAAGCTTCACGCTGTGGAGCCGCATATGTAAATCAAAGATGGCTTGGAGGAATGTTGACTAATTGGACAACAATGAAAGCAAGGATTGAAAGATTAAAAGATCTAGAAAGAATGGAAAGTAGTGGTTCAATAGCAATGAGGCCAAAAAAAGAAGCTGCAGTATTAAGGAGAGAACTTGAAAGATTACAAAAATACTTAGGTGGACTTAAGGGTATGAGAAAATTACCAGATGTAGTTGTATTGGTTGATCAGAGAAGAGAATCTAATGCAGTATTAGAAGCTAGAAAATTAGATATTTCATTAGTATCAATGTTGGATACAAATTGCGATCCTGATTTGTGTGAAGTTCCAATTCCTTGTAACGATGATGCCGTTAGATCTGTTCAACTTATTTTAGGAAGACTTGCAGATGCCATAAATGAAGGTAGAAAGGGCTCTAATGCCGAAAGAAAAAATTAAATTCCAATTTAAAAATTACTATTCACTATTTTTTATTACTTCAAATGGGAAACATTACAGCAAAACTTGTAAAAGATCTTAGAGACAAAACTGGCGCAGGAATGATGGACTGCAAAAAAGCACTTAACGAAACTGAAGGCAATCTAGATAAAGCTTTGGAATGGTTAAGAAAGAAAGGTATAGCTAGTGCTGAAAAGAAATCGGGAAGAGTAGCGGCCGAAGGGTCAATTGGTAGTTATATACATACTGGATCAAGAGTGGGAGTTTTAATAGAGTTAAATTGTGAAACTGATTTCGTTGCTAGAGGTGATATATTCCAATCTCTGTTGAAGGATGTCTCAATGCAAGTAGCAGCATGTCCAAATGTTGAGTATGTATCAATTGATGAAATACCAGAAGATGTTGTGGAAAAAGAAAAGCAGATTGAAATGGGTAGGGATGATTTATCTGGAAAACCAGAGCAAATTAAAGAAAAAATAGTTGGAGGGAGAATAGCAAAAAGACTTAATGAGCTTGTTTTGCTCTCACAACCCTACATTAAAGATAGTTCTCTGACAGTTGAGGATCTTGTAAAACAAGCAGCTGCAAAAATTGGGGAAAATATCAAAGTAAGACGCTTTACAAGATACACGTTGGGTGAAGGTATCGAAAAAAATCAGATGGACTTTGCTGAAGAGGTCGCATCAATGCAAACAAACTAGTCACTTGAATGATTTGAATAATTTCAATAATCACATAGATATAGATAAAATTAATTCTCAATTAGAGAGAGCAGACATACAAAAAAAAATATTAACTAGAAATATCTATAGGGAATATGAACTTTATCTTAATTTTGTTAGAGATCTACTCTATATTTCTGTAGAAAAAGGCCTTAATCATATATATAGTTATCCAACAATTAATGATAATTTCTTAAATGAAAATGAATTCTACAGTCTTATTGAAAAAAAAATAAGTAAATTAATATTTACCAATTTGCCCTTTTTAACAGTAGAACAATTAAAGATAAATGAAATTGAAAAAAAAATAAATAAGCAAATTAATTTTACTATTTTTGATAGTTCCGGAAAAATAAATGATGATCAAAAAGAAACATTTCAATTTGAAGATGGTTTTCAATTAAAAGAACACATTCAGTTTGAGGTTACTGAAGACTTTTCAAATACTTCTGAATATTATCAAACTTATAATTATGAGAGATTCGCATCACTTGATTTAGATAATATCCAGAATAAAAATTATTTATCACAAAACAATATTTTTGAAAATTTAGGAGTTGAAAAACAATTTATTTTCTCCTTACTTGAATTAATAGAAGAAAAAAAGGTAGAAAAACCAAGATATCAAGAAAAAGAAAATATCAATCAAATGGATAATTTACCAAAAAATCATATTCTTAATAATTTTGATTTAATAGACAAGTCATTGGAAAATTTACTATTGAATCTTTCATATAATATTAACCAAGAATTATTCAATGCAAATCTAATAAAAAAGATGATATCTAAAGATTCCTTTGATTACTTAGTAAGCAAAAATTTTATGATAAAACATCCATATCCTTTTGTTATTAATTTCGAATTAAATTTAAATCGGTCATCATTACTAGTTAATAATTTTCCAAGCATTATTTTTTTTAATATATCTACTGTTGAGTTAGAGTTTAAAAATTTAAATCTTTCTATTCAAAGGAATAAAATAAATGAGCTAAAAAATCAATTTCAGCGTTTGATTAAAAAAGAGACATATTGGAGGCAAAAAGAAATAACTTTGAATAAGATACGTTGAAAAAATAACTCTTTTTTCAAATGTGACTATTAGCGGGAATAATAATAAATTAATTAAAGATTGGATAAGACCTCTTCAAAAATCTCTTACTATTGAAACTGAAAACAAATTTATTAATACTTTAGGAAGAGAGAAATTTTTTAATGATTATTTGCATGAATCTTTAAAAAAACTAGACAATCTAAATCTCTCAGACGAATATTTAAGGATATTTTATGAATTTTCTAAAAAATATAAAGAATATAATAAATTAGATGAAAATCAAAGGAAAAGGTTAATTATAGATACAAGAAAAAATCTTTACAAACTAGGTAAAACTCTAGATGTAGAAAGTTCTAAAAATATTTCTAATAATGTTTTTCTGAATAAAGCTGATTCAAGTTTGTCTTTTGATTCAGATATTTCATTAATAAAAAATGTAGGAAAAGTTTATAGAAATAAGCTTAATGAATTAGGGATATTTCATTTAAAAGATCTAATTAATTATTTCCCAAGAACATATCTAGACTATACGAATAGAGTCAAGATAATAAATTTAAAACCAGATAATTTATACACGTGCATCGCTAACGTTAAAAGATTTTATATTCATAAGAGTAAAAAAAATAGTAATTTATCAATAATGAATATTGTAGTTTCTGATGAAACGTCTTCAATAAAGGTTACAAAATTTTTTTTAGGAAGAAGATTTAGATCTTACTCCTTCTTCACGTCTCAAAAATCTTTGTATTCTCCTGGAACCAAATTAGCAATTTCCGGTAAGGTTAAATTGACAGAGTATGGCAAAACTTTTGTAGATCCGCAGATTGAAATTCTTAAGGATAACAATGATAATTTTAATTTCTCAGGCAAAATATTACCGTTGTATTCATTAGGTGAAGCATTATCAAATATGAGTTTTATAAAACTTATGAAAGAGGTACTAATTTATGCAAAGCAATATCCAGAAATTTTAAATAAAAAGCAACTTGATTCATTATCTTTATTATCAAAAGGAGAGTCGTTGATTAATATTCATTTTCCACCAACTCAACAAGCACTTATTGAGTCAAAAAAACGTTTGGTTTTTGATGAGTTATTCCTACTTCAAATAAAGTTCCTACTTAGAAAAAGAAAGTCAAATAAAAATGTAACATCCCAAAAATTACCTCAAAAGAAATCTTTATTAAAAGAATTTTTAAATACTTTTCCTTTTGAATTAACAAAATCTCAAGAAAATGTTTTAAATGAAATTAAGAAAGATTTATCTAATCCCGTACCAATGTCTAGATTGCTTCAGGGAGATGTGGGTAGCGGTAAAACCATAATTGCAATAGCGTCTCTTTTACTTGTCATTGAAAAAAACCTGCAAGGTGCATTTATGGTCCCAACTGAGGTATTGGCAGAACAGCATTATAAAAATTTATTAAAATATTTGAATCCCCTTTTAGTTTCTGTTGAACTACTTACTGGGAATACTCCTCAAAAAAAGAGAAAAGAAATTTTCTCTAATTTAAAGAATGGATTAGTTGATATCCTAGTTGGCACTCATGCATTATTTGAGGATAAAGTCATCTTTAATGCTTTAGGGATGGTCGTAATTGATGAACAACATAGATTTGGAGTTACTCAACGAAATAGATTACTAAATAAAGGAGAAAATACTAACTTATTATCAATGACAGCAACACCAATTCCAAGAACTCTTGCACTTTCTATTTATGGTGATTTAGATGTGAGTCAAATTACAGAACTCCCTCCTGGGAGAGTTCCAATAACAACAAAAATAATTTCAGAAGATGATTTAACTAACTTGTTCAAGATTGTTGAAGATGAGATCAATAAGGGTAAGCAAGCTTATGTGATTTTGCCGATTATAGAAGATTCAGAAAAAATGAATTTAAGCTCCGCAAAGAAAACATTCAAACATTTATCAGAAGAGGTCTTTTTTAACAAAAAAGTTGGATTATTACATGGCAAACTAAGTTCACAAGAAAAGAACGAAGTGATTAATTCTTTTTTAAAGAATGAAATTAATATATTGGTTTCGACCACAGTAATTGAGGTTGGCATTGATGTACCTAATGCCACAATTATGATTATTTATAATTCGGATAGATTTGGATTGTCCCAACTACATCAATTGAGGGGGAGAGTTGGTAGAGGATCAACTAAATCTTTTTGTTATCTGGTAACCCCCGATAAAAATGGATTAGAAAATAAACGACTTTGTGTTTTGCAAAAATCTAATGATGGCTTTTATATTGCTGAAAAAGACTTGGAGCTTAGAGGACCAGGCCAGATTTTAGGTTATAGACAATCCGGATTGCCTGATTTTGTACTGGACAATTTACCAAACAATAAATTTCTTATTGATAAGGCTCGTGAAGAGGCTATTAAGATTATTAGTGATGATCCTGATTTAAAAGAAAATATTGTTTTAAGGAATATACTTATTGATAATTCTGATAATAAATTCATTCATGATTTCTTAAATTGAAAACTTTCATTGTAATTTCTGATATATATGCCACTATAAATCAATTGCAAATTTCAATTGAAAATTTGGAATAAAATACCAATTAAAGATAATGGAGATAAATTAATAGATATACCTAGCTGCCTAAAGTTTTTGGATCCCCACCCTTACTCTCATTTGGGAGCACCCTACAAAGATAAAACTTCTATTTGGAAATTAAGAGAGGAGGTCGTAAATAGATTGGTAAAAGTAAATGATTATTTGATATCAAAGAGTAATTTTAACCTTTTAATTTATGACAGTTGGCGACCTCTAGAAGTCCAGGAATTTATGTTTAAAAGAGCATTTTTATTAGAGTGTGAAAAATCTGATATTGATATTTCTTTTGAATATATAAAATCTCATCCATCCATTTTAAAAAAAATTGAAAAATTTTGGGCATATCCTTCTTATGACAATAGGTGTCCTCCCCCTCATTCAACTGGGGGTGCATTGGATGTTTGTTTATCAGATAAAGAAGGGAATCTTGTTGAAATGGGAAGCATGGTTGATCAAATGGATGAAACCTCAAATCCTTATTTTTATGCAAACATAAAGAATGAAGATGCAATTATTTGGAATAGGAGAAGAAATTTATTAAGGGAAATTATGACTAAATTTGGATTTGCTCAACATCCTAATGAATGGTGGCATTTTAGTTATGGTGATCAATTATGGGCTTGGAAAAATAAAAAAGCAAATGCCCTTTATGGAAAAATTTAAATTCTATTCATATTTATTTAGTAAATTCAATATATAATCCTCATCTTGAGTATTTATAAAATCTCCGAAATCCAAATCCAAGTTACTCTTCCAACTATCAAATAATGGTTGAAGAGTTTTTTCTAAATCTTTAAGTTCCATTCTTTGTAAAAATGGTTTAGCAAGCCTTTGTAGATTTTTACTTCCCCCCAACCATAATTGGTATTTGTTTTGCCCACTTCCAACAAGTGCTAATTCGGCCATATAAGGCCTGGTACACCCATTCGGACATCCTGTCATTCTGAATAATATTGTCTTTTGTATTTTTAGATCTAATAGTAAATTTTCAATCCTTTTTAATACTTCAGGTAATATTCTTTCAGCTTCAGTCATTGCAAGACCACAAAGTGGTAAAGCAGGACAAGCTAAAGCATGTCTTTGTATTTCATTAATGTTTTCTAAATTTTCGTATCCAATTTTTGATAGTGATTTTTGAATTTCACCTCTGTTTTCATTGGCGATATTACAAAGTAAAATATCTTGATTAGGTGTGAGTCTTAAATCTAAATTATATTTTTTTACAATGTTTGTGATGGTATTCTTTTTCTCTCCAGATAATCTCCCTGATAATAATGGTAAACCTACAAAATAGGAGGTTTTATTTTGTTTATGCCAACCTAGGTAATCAATAAGAACCTTATCAGGTTCTTTTCTGATTTTTTTAATTTCTTTTTTGAAATACTTATCAAAAAGTATCTTTTTGAACCATTTAATACCTTTTCTATGAAGAAGATATTTCATTCTCGAATTTTTTCTTGATTTTCTATCACCATAATCTCTTTGAATAGCCACAATGCTTTGTATCAATTCATAAACATCAGGTTCTTCAACATATCCAAGTGGATCTGCAATTCTGGCAAACGTCTCTTCATTATTATGTGTGCGACCCATACCACCTCCAATATAGAAGTTGCACCCTTCTAAGTTCCCATCTTTTGAGGTAAAGGCAACTATTCCTATGTCATTGGTAAGAAGATCAACAGAATTGTCCCCAGGAACTGTAACAGCACATTTGAATTTTCTAGGTAAATAAGTTGAGCCATAGAGAGGCTCATCTTTTATCCCACTAAAAACATTATCTTTAAATTGGAGCTTCCTAATTGCTTCAATATCTTTGTCAGGCTTTATGGTGTACTCTAAATCTCCATCAGCCCAAAGTTCTAAAAAAGTGCCTTGGCCAGCCATTGGGGTGAGAAGATCGGCAACTTTTTTTGCCAATGCCCTTGCGATATTGTAGTCTGGCGAATCAAATGGAGCCGCAGGGGCCATAACGTTTCTATTTATGTCTCCACATGCAGCTAATGTGGAACCCATTGAATTTACTATGGTTTGAATTACTTCCTTTAGATTCTCCTTTCTAATTCCATGCATTTGAAAGGCTTGTCTCGTAGTGGCCCTAAGTGTCCCATTGCCTAGTTTGTCAGATAATTCATCTAAGGCTAAAAATAATTTCCCAGGGACTTCACCACCCGGATTTCTTAACCTAAGCATCATTTGCCAATCTTTACTTTTGCCAGGCCTTCTATTTTCCCTGTTATCTTGTTGATAACTACCATGAAATTTTAATAACTGAACTGCATCATTCGTAAAATGATCGCTCTCATTGATTAATTCCGTAGAAAGTGGTTCTTTAAGAAATTGGCTACTTTTTTTAAAATTTTCAAATTTAGAAACTTCTAGTCCATTTGCTAGACAAACAGTTTCTTCCTTGGCGGGATCTTTTTTCTTTTTTACTTTCTCAACCTTGATCAAAGGACCAAAAAATATCTCTTTTTATACATTAGCGAAAAGCTTATTTAACTGGTAGTAAATTATAGTAAGTGAAATCATATTTTTTCTTGTCTAAATATTTACTTGAGATAGGAACAGAAGAGATGCCCGCAAAATTTTCTCATTCCGTTCTAGAACAATTTAAATCTCTTATAGAATTTGAATTGGATAAAAAGTTAATCAAATTCGAACATATAGTTGTTACCTCCACACCAAGGAGGATAGTTCTACTTCTAGAAGGTTTGGTTGATTATGCAGAAGATAAGATAATAGAAAGAAAAGGGCCTAAAGCAAATTCAGCTTATTTAAATGGATGTCCTACTAATGCTGCTTTCGGATTTGCTAATAGCTTAGATATAGATGTAGCTGAACTAGAAATAAAAAGTACAGAAAAGGGTGATTTTGTATTTGGAAAGAAAATTGAAAAAGGACAATCAACAAGAATTTCTTTGTCTTCGATTATCCCAAAATTAATAAAGAGTCTTCAAGGCCCTCGATTTATGAAATGGGGTGCCGGGAATATAAAATTTTCAAGACCTATTAGATGGATTGCCTCTATTTATAATGATGAAATTCTTGATTTTGAATTTGATGAATGTGATCCAAAAATTCAAATAAGTAATAAATCAAAAAGTCATAGATTAATAAATGAAGTTTTTGAAGTTAATCATGCTGATAATTTTTTTGAATTATTAGAACAAAATAGAGTTTTACTTAAACGACATGAAAGAAAAGAAAAAATTGAAAGTTTAATAAATCAGGCATCTAAATCTTTAAATCTGAACCCTGACCTTTCAGAAGGATTACTAAATGAACTAACTGATTTAGTTGAATGGCCAGATTTAATAATTGGAAAATTCAGTAAAGAATTTCTTGATCTTCCAGTTGAAGTTCTCTCAACAGTAATGAAAAGTCATCAGAGATACGTTCCTCTTTTATTGAAAAACAAAAGTTTTTCTAAACTAGATTTAAGCTCTGAAAAAAATATTAGTACAACTTTCTGCGTTATTTCAAATGGTCTTGAAGAATCTAATAATAATATTGCTAAAGGTAATGAGAAAGTATTAAGGGCAAGGTTTTCAGATGCGAAGTTTTTTGTAGAAAGTGACAAAAAAGTTGCTTCAATCGAAAGAAATGAAAAGCTTAAATCTGTTTCCTATTTGAAAGGACTTGGAAATATATTTCAGAGGGTAGAGAGGATAGAAGAGGTTACTAAAAAAATTCTTAAATTTTTAAATGATAAGTCTTTAGAAGAAAAAAAAATAACAGAAGCTGCTAAATACTGTAAAAACGACTTATGTAGCGAAATTGTTTTCGAATTTCCTGAGCTGCAAGGAATAATGGGTGGCAAATATCTTAAATATGAGGGATTTAGTGAGGATGTTTGCTTAGCTGTCGCTGAACACTATTTACCTTCTTTTTATAAAGATGCCTTGCCCTCTACAAAATATGGTGCAATAGTTTCTTTAGCAGATAAGGTCGAAACATTAATAAGCATATTTATTTCTGGTAAGCGTCCCAGCGGATCATCTGATCCTTATGCCTTAAGAAGAAATTTGAATGGAGTGATCAAAATAATTTGGGATTATGAACTTTATTTACCTTTAGATAAATTATTTAATGAACTTATTGATTTTTGGAAAATCGCATTTCCGAATTTAAACTTCTCAAGAGAAACAGTATCTAATGATTTAAATGAATTTTTAGTTCAAAGAATTGTTAGTCATCTAGAAGAAATATCACTAAGTAAAGAATTAATAAAGGCTATTTGCTCTTCAGATGAATTTTCTCAAAAAAGAGTATTGAATATAGTTGATCTTAAAAATAGGATTAAATCTATTGTTAATTTTAAGGAAAAGGGTAATTTTGTTGAAATCCAGAAAGTAATTACAAGGGTAAGCAAATTAGCAAATAATAGTGATCTTTCAAGAGACGTTCTCTCAACAAGAAATTATGTAAACATAAAACTTTTTGAAAAAGATTGTGAATTGAAAGTTTTTGAGTTTATTGGAGAATTAGAAAAACTTTTTTCGGAAGGTTATTGCAATTATTTGGAACTTCTAAATTTGTTTGAGATTAATGTAAACACTATCGAGGATTTATTTGATAATGAAAAGGGAGTCCTAATAATGTCAGAGGATTTAAAAATAAGAAATAATAGACTCAATTTGCTGAGCTTAATTAGAAATTATTCTCTGAAGATAGCCGACTTTACACTTTTGAACTCTTAACTTTAATGCCACCCTTTATTGAATAATTTTCTAGCATTTTTTCTACTTCTTTATTTTCTCTAACAGCACTATCAACCGGTTTATATTTTAGAGGTGCTAGGGCTTTTCCTCTTAAAATCGAACCAAGTGTGAGCATTGTAATTTTAAGTTGCTGTAATGGTTTCATGGAGACAACTCTTTTATATAAGTAACTATCAAAAGTAAGTCTTTGTACATCCATGTCATCACACATTTCAACAAAGGCTTCTCTAGCAGAATCATTTCTGTAGAAAATATTTTGAAGGATTTCTAGTACCTTATAAGTTGTGCCATATTTTTTATCCCATTTTTTAAGATAGTTTTTTAAATCTTTTTCTGATGGAATTACTTGACCGTTTTTTGATGCTTCAACAATTTCTTCAGCACACATTCTTCCGCTTTTTGCAGCAAAATAAATGCCCTCTCCAGAACTTTTTGTAACATAACCAGCTGCATCACCAACCAATGCCATTCTCCCAACTACTCTTCTTGGCCTTGGATGCTCAGGAATAGGGTGAGCTTCTACCTTTATTACTTCGCCATTAACAAGTCTTTTCTTTGCCCTATTTCTTACACCCTCTTGAAGTCCTTTAATTAACGACTGATTCTTTTGCATGGTTCCAGTGCCCACGGCAACATGATCATATTTAGGAAATACCCACCCATAAAAATCAGGAGAAACATCTGTTCCGACATACATTTCGGCAAGATCTTCATAGTAACTCATTTCTTCTTTAGGCAATTTAATTCTTTCCTGAAATGCTATGGCAACTTTGTAATCTCCTGCGTCCATAGCTTTTGCGACTCTGCTATTGGCTCCATCAGCCCCGATTAAAAGGTCAACAGTAAGCTCTTTGAGTTCCCCTTTTTTATCTCCATTCGTAAAATCTGAGTAGGAAAGTTTATATGGCCCTTGATTATTATCGCCAGTATCAATAGAAGTAACTAATCCATTTATTAATGTAGCACCAAGATCTGAAGCTCTATTGCGCATAAAGGCATCCATAACTTCTCTTCTACACATCCCAATAAACTCATTATCACTTTTCCCATAAACTCTATCTAAGCTTATATCTACCTCTCTATTTGATGGAGATATCATTCTCATATGCCTTACTTTTCTATCAATAATTGACTCAGGTAAATCAAATTCTTCGACCATGCAAAGTGGAATCGCTCCTCCACATGGTTTTGCATTATCTAATTTCCTCTCGAAGAGCCAAGTTTTTATTCCAGCTTTAGCAAGTATTTCTGCCGCACATGAACCACTTGGACCTCCTCCAATAACAGCTACCCTCAACATATGAAAAAAAATAATACTGTATATAAAAACTACATCTTTTTTGCTTATAAAAGTGCATTTCTTAAAATAATAGTTAATATCGAAATATCTTTTCCAAATTCACTTCTAAATATTGGAACCAAACAAAGATATCGATCAATTTGATATACCACTTGCCAAAAGAACTTACTTAAACAACCCAAATTCAACATTATTAAAAAAATTATTAATATTTTCTCCATTTCTTTTCATTATATTTTCTTTCGCTGCATTACGACTTATTAGAAATGTAGAAGTTATACCTCTTAATAATCTCAAGTTTGAGGTTAAAAGAAATCATGATGCTAGAATTTTGGGACATCTTCCCTATAAGGAAACTCCTAAAAAGAAACTAGTTTTAATTGAGCCTAATATTGAAGTTCATATTGATATGCGCGATTCTCTACTAAAAATGAGAGAAGAGGCCAAAAAGGATGGGATATATTTGGTCTTCTTGAGTGGTTATAGATCAATAAATTTGCAAAACGATATTTTTTATTCCATAAAGTCTATTAGAAATCAAGAAGCGGTAGAAAGAGCTAGAGTTTCAGCCCCACCAGGATATTCTGAACACAGTACAGGTTTCGCAATCGATATTGGTGATGCTACTCAAAGAGAGACAGACTTTGAAACCGATTTCAAAAATACTAATGCCTTTAGATGGCTCAAAAAAAATGCAGCTAAGTTTCACTTTAAGTTATCGTTCAACAAAGATAATAAATATATAGATTACGAACCCTGGCATTGGAGATATGAGGGGTCGATTGAAGCATTAAAAGTTTTTGAAAGCGCAAATAGAAAATTATAAATCTAAATTGATTGATTTAATTACTTAATTAGATTATATTTTTCAAAGTCTTAAAGAGAAAATTCTCATAATAAGCATACTTTGAGTTAGCCTTGATGAAGTCAAACTACTATTTATATAAATTCTATAAATGTCATCTTCGATAAAAGAAATTAGAAATGTTGCAATTATTGCTCACGTAGATCATGGGAAGACAACACTCGTAGATGCATTGTTATCTCAATCAGGAATATTTAGAGACAATGAAGTTATCCCTACATGTGTTATGGATTCAAATGATCTTGAGAGAGAAAGGGGGATAACAATTCTCTCCAAAAATACTGCAGTTAAATATAAAGACACCAGAATTAATATTATAGATACACCTGGACATGCTGATTTTGGAGGAGAAGTTGAAAGGGTTTTGGGAATGGTTGATGGTTGTCTGCTTATTGTTGATGCAAATGAGGGACCTATGCCTCAAACAAGATTTGTTTTAAAAAAAGCATTAGAAAAAGGACTTAGGCCTATAGTCTTTGTAAATAAAATTGACAGACCACGTGTAGTACCAGAAATAGCAATTGATAAGGTTCTTGATTTGTTTTTGGAGTTAGGAGCAGATGATGATCAATGTGATTTCCCTTATCTTTTTGGGAGTGGCTTATCTGGTTTCGCAAAAGAAGAGATGGAATCTATTAGTGACAATATGATGCCTCTTTTTGAAGCTATCATCAGACACGTTCCTCCTCCAGTAGGTAACTCTAATAAGCCTCTTCAGCTACAAATAACTACTTTGGACTATTCTGATTTCTTAGGCAGAATAGTAATTGGAAAGATCCACAATGGGACTATAAAAAATGGCCAACAGGCTAGTTTAATTAAAGAAAACGGAAAAACTATTAAAGGTAAGGTTAGTAAACTTTTAGGATTTGAAGGATTACAAAGAATTGATATAAATGAAGCATTTGCGGGTGATATTGTTGCTGTTTCTGGTTTCGATGACGTCAATATTGGAGAGACCATAGCATGTCCCGATTCTCCTCATCCTCTTCCATTAATCAAAGTTGATGAACCTACCTTAAATATGACTTTTGTTGTAAATGATTCACCATTTGCGGGTAAGGAAGGGAAATTTGTTACTAGTAGACAATTAAAAAATAGATTGGAGAGGGAACTTTTAACAAATGTTGCCTTGAGAGTAGAAGAAACTGATTCTCCTGACAGGTTCTCAGTTTCAGGAAGAGGAGAATTACATCTAGGGATATTGATTGAAACCATGAGAAGAGAGGGTTTTGAGTTTCAAATTTCACAACCTCAAGTAATTTTCAGAGAAATTGATAATGTTGAATGTGAGCCTATAGAGACTTTGGTTTTAGATGTACCTGAAGTATCTGTTGGTTCTTGCATCGAAAAACTTGGATCTAGAAAGGCAGAGATGAAAAACATGCAGACAAGTTCAGATGGTAGAACTCAATTAGAATTTCTTGTTCCATCAAGAGGATTAATTGGATTTCGTGGGGAATTTGTAAGGATAACCAGAGGTGAGGGTATCATGAGTCATTCGTTTTATGAATATAAACCTAAAACAGGAGACTTTGAAACCAGAAGGAATGGCGTTCTTATAGCTTTTGAAGAAGGTGTGGCCACATTTTATGCTTTAAAGAATGCTGAAGATAGGGGAGTTTATTTTATTAAACCTGGAGTTAAAGTTTATAAAGGAATGATAATTGGAGAGAATAATCGACCTCAAGATCTTGAGTTAAATATATGTAAAACTAAGCAGTTGACTAATATGAGGTCTGCAGGGGCAGAAGAACTTGATACTTTGCAGTCACCTGTCGATATTACCCTTGAAAGGGCACTCGAATATATTGGTCCTGATGAAATGCTAGAGGTAACACCTGATTCAATAAGAATGAGAAAAATAAATAAAAAGAAAAAAAATTAGTAATTGGTTTAATGAAAGAAGAAAGTACAAAAAGTTTTCAAGATTCCCTTTTTAAAGCTTTAAATCTTTTTAATAATCATGCATGGTATGAGGCCCATGATGCTTTTGAAGAAATATGGAATTCCGTAGATGGTGACGAAAGACAAGTTATCCAAGGAATTTTACAAGTATCTGTTTCTCAGTTTCACTTAAGTAAAGGCAATTTAAATGGAGCTACTATTTTGCTTGGAGAGGGTTTAGGCAGAATAAAAACTAGAACCAAGATTGACTTAGGTATTGATCTTGAATCCTTCTGCCAATGTTTGGAAGATTTATTGAGAAAATTACAATATAAAGAACTATTGAACGATAACGATAAGCCTTTTTTGAAACCTATTTGATGAATATATCTTTATCTTCAATTAAATTATTATTATCTATTTCTATTTTTTTTTTTTTTTTTAAGAAAAGAGGAAAACTAATCAATCTCAAGAAAAATGAACCTAAATATTCATAATGTATCCCTTTCAATTAAAGGAAGATTAATCGTAGATGATGTTTCCATAATCGTTAATCCAGGGGAAGTTGTAGGTTTGATGGGACCTAATGGTGCTGGGAAAACTACAACTTTTAATCTTGCAGTTGGGAATATAAAACCAGATAAAGGTGAAATTTTAATGAATGGGAAAAATATAACCAATCTTCCTTTACCAATTAGATCAAGACTTGGGTTAGGGTACTTAACTCAGGAAGCGAGTATATTTAGAGATCTCACTGTTAAGGATAATATAGATTTGGCTTTACAAAATTCATCTTATAGTAGAGCAGCTATAAGAAATAGAAGAGAACAATTAATTAATGAATTTAATTTGAATAATTTTGTAGATAATTGTGGTTATCAACTTTCAGGAGGAGAGAGGAGGAGGTGTGAAATAGCTAGAGCTCTTACTGTAGGCAGAAAAGGACCTAGATATCTATTGTTAGACGAACCTTTTGCTGGGATCGATCCTCTAGCTGTTAATGATCTAAAGAAACTAATTCTTAAATTAAGTCGTGATGGGGTCGGTATTCTCATTACAGACCATAATGTGAGGGAAACCCTTTTAATTACTAACAAATCTTATGTATTAAGTGAGGGAAAAATTTTAGCTTACGGTTCATCAAGGGAATTGGCTGATAATCCAATAGTTAAGAAGTATTATTTAGGAGATAATTTCAAACTTTGAAATGCTTTTTTTAAAATAAATTAAAAATTTATTATTAAAGATTTACTCATATGAGAATGATTTAAATTATTATTTGGTTGTCGTTGGATATTAAAACTTGAGAAATTTCTAGAAATGATACTAGATAATTTTTTTAAAAATTTAATATATGAACCTGTTTCAGTTTTAGGTCTTTTAGTTTTTTATTTTTTATTAATTAACTTACCAATATCTTTGGGTGCAGTTTTTAAAAAAAAGTCTTCTTCTGCTGTAAGACTTATTACGATTTTAGTGAACTTATTGATAACATTACAATTACTTTTTAGGTGGTCAATTTCTGGGCACTTTCCTATCAGCAATTTGTATGAATCTCTTTATTTCCTTACTTGGGGTATCACATTAGGTCAACTATTGGTTGAAAGAGAATACCAAGCTCCAATAATTCCCTCAATTGCTATACCTATTGAGTTACTGACTGTGGCTTTTGCTTGTTTTGTTTTACCTGAGGATTTGAAATTATCGTCCAACTTAGTTCCAGCTTTAAGGTCTAGTTGGTTAGTAATGCATGTTAGTGTCGTAATGCTTAGTTATGCAGCATTAATAATAGGTTCTTTACTTTCAATGTCCGTTTTGTTTATTAATAAGAATAAGCCCCTTCAAATCAGAAGTAGTTCTACAGGTATAGGAGGATTTAAACTTTCAAATAGCTATTCTGTAAATGATTTAGTTGAACCTATTGAATTTTCTCATTCAGAAGAATTAGATACATTAAGTTATCGTTCTATATTAATAGGCTTTGTTCTTTTAACTCTTGGTTTAATTTCTGGTGCGGTCTGGGCTAATGAAGCTTGGGGCACATGGTGGAGTTGGGATCCAAAAGAAACATGGGCATTTGTCTCATGGTTATTTTACGCCGCTTATCTGCATATGAGAATAAGCAAGGGTTGGCAGGGACGTAGACCAGCGTTATTAGCATCTACAGGCTTTTTAGTAGTTTTAGTATGTTATTTAGGTGTTAATTTTTTAGGAATAGGGTTACATAGTTATGGCTGGATATTTGGGTAATTTGTTAATCACCCAGAATATTTATTGAGGTTCAGAAAGAACATTCCCCTTTTGAGCTTCTTTTGCAACTTTTCTCAAGTCATCACATCCCTCTTTTAATGTTGGGTAAGCAAACATTCCACTTCCTGCAATAAAACAATTAGCTCCAGCATCTGCACATTGCGAAATAGTCCAATTTGCTTTTATTCCTCCATCAACTTCAATGTCGACATTTAAGTTTTTTTCGATAACAAAGTTTCTTATTTCTCTTATTTTATTAAGCATTGTTGGTATATAAGCTTGTCCACCAAAGCCTGGATTAACTGTCATAACTAAAACATGATCAACCATATCCATAATGTTTTTAATCATTTCAAAAGGAGTATGAGGGTTTAATGCAACAGAGGGAGATCCTCCTAAATCTTTTATTCTTCCGAGAACTCTATGCAAATGAATATTTGCTTCGGCATGAGCTATTACTACTCCTGGTTCACCATTCGCTCCCTTTGTAGCGTTTACATAAGATTCAAGCATGGTTTCGCAGTTGTATTGACTAACCATTAATTGAGTTTCAAAAGGGACATTGCAATATTTCCTGCACGCCGCAATCATTTCAGGACCGAATGTAAGATTTGGCACGAAATTCCCATCCATTACATCAAATTGAATTCTATCTACCCCAGCTTCCTCGAGCTCTTTCACACATGCCCCCATATTTGCCCAATCTGCTGGTAAAACTGAAGGAATTATTTGAATTGGTCTATTAACACCAGCTAAGATTGTTTGATTTGACTCAGTCATTTAATTTTTAAAATATTTAATAAAGATACTATATTTAGTTGTTTATTCCTAATTTCAAGTCACGGCCTGATAAAGTATCTCCTGTAAAGAGTTAAAAAAAGCTTACTAGCATAATAATTCTTATAAAAAATGACATTTTTTATGAGATCATACTCAAAACCTTTATGAAAATCCTCAAAATTTAATTGTGAATCAAACTTTAATTCAAGAAATTCTCGAAGTTGTCGAGCAAGCAGCTATTGCATCAGCAAAACTAACAGGACTTGGTCAAAAAGATGAAGCTGATGCTGCAGCTGTAGAAGCAATGAGATTGCGAATGGGCAAAATTGAAATGAAAGGGAAAATTGTTATTGGAGAAGGTGAAAGAGATGAAGCACCTATGCTTTATATAGGTGAAGAGGTAGGTAGTGGAAATGGCCCAGGGGTTGACTTTGCAGTAGATCCTTGTGAAGGAACAAATCTTTGTGCGAATAATCAAAGAGGTTCTATGGCCGTTTTAGCTGCCTCTGATACGGGTGGTCTTTTCAATGCGCCTGATTTTTACATGAACAAATTAGCAGCGCCTGCTGCTGCCAAAGGTAAAGTAGATATTAGAAATACAGCTACTGAAAACTTGAAGATACTAAGTGATTGCTTGGGCCTTTCTATTGATGAGCTTACTGTAGTTGTAATGGATAGAACTAGACATAAAGACTTAATTAAAGAGATTCGAGGATGTGGTGCAAAAGTACAACCGATTTCTGATGGTGATGTTCAAGCTGCGATTGCATGCGGTTTTGCAGGGACTGGAACACATTGCTTGATGGGTATAGGTGCAGCTCCAGAGGGTGTTATTTCAGCTGCTGCAATGAGAGCTCTCGGCGGACACTTTCAAGGACAACTAGTTTATGATCCGGCAATCGCTCAAACTTCTGAATGGGCTGATTACACAAAAGAAGGAAATATAAAACGTCTTAATGAAATGGGCATAACAGATATAGATAAAATCTATGAAGCAAATGAATTGGCATCGGGAGAAAATGTTGTTTTCGCTGGAAGTGGAATAACTGATGGATTATTATTTGACGGAGTTAAATTTGAAAGGGATTGTGTAAGAACAAGTAGTCTAGTTATTAGTACATTAGATAGTACTGCAAGGTTCACAAACACTGTCCATATAAAAGATGGTGCTAAGAGTATCAGCCTTTAAAAATTCACTTTTGATTTTATGCATATTGTTGTCGTCGGACTGAGTCATCGCACGGCACCTGTCGAAGTGCGTGAGAAGTTAAGTATTCCTGACCAATCTATAACAGAGTCATTGAAAGCATTAAAAGCTTTCTCTGATGTATTAGAGGTCTCAATTTTAAGTACTTGTAATAGGCTGGAAATATATGCACTAGTAAAGGATAAAAATACTGGAATTTCATCTATTAAAGAATTCATATCAAAATATTCTGGAATTATTTTTGAAGATTTAAATCCACATCTTTTTTGCTTTAGACAGGAAGAAGCAGTTTTGCATTTGATGAAAGTCTCGGCAGGACTCGATAGCCTCGTTTTAGGGGAAGGACAAATCCTTTCGCAGGTAAAAAAAATGATGAGATTAGGTCAAGAGAATCAATCTACTGGACCAATTCTTAATAGATTATTAACTCAATCAGTTAGTACGGGTAAAAAGGTAAGATCCGAAACAAATTTAGGAACTGGAGCTGTGTCAATCAGTTCAGCAGCGGTAGAACTAGCTCAATTAAAAATTGGTCAAGAAAAGGGTTTTGATACTCTTGTAAGTTTGGAATCAGAGAACGTCCTTGTTGTTGGCGCCGGAAGAATGAGTAGGCTTTTAATTACTCATTTAAAATCAAAAGGATGTCATAAACTTATCCTTTTAAATAGAAATATTGATAGAGCATTAAATCTTGCTCAAGACTTCCCTGATTTAGAGATTGTTTGTAAAGGGTTAAACGAATTAAAAGAAAACATATCATTATCTTCGCTTGTTTTCACCAGTACTGCTTCTGAAGAGCCTATTATCGATCTTTCAAAAATTGAAAAAATAAATTTGAGTAATAGACTTAAATTTATTGATATTGGCGTACCTAGAAATATATCTAATGATGTCAAACAACATGAATTTGTTAAATCATTTGATGTTGATGACTTACAAGAGGTCGTTTCAAGAAATCAAGAATTTAGACAGAAAATAGCAAAGGAAGCGGAATCTTTAGTAGAAGAAGAAAGGATCATTTTTCTAGAATGGTGGGCAAGTTTAGAGGCCGTTCCAGTAATTAATAAACTTAGGTCAGATTTGGAGTTAATTAGAAAAGAGGAATTGCAAAAAGCACTTAGCAGAATGGGACCAGATTTTTCGGCTAGAGAAAGAAAAGTTGTGGAAGCTCTGACTAAAGGAATAATTAATAAAATACTCCATACGCCGGTCACCAAGTTGAGAAGTCCTCAATCAAGAGAAGAAAGACAAGTTTCTTTGAAAATCGTTGAAAAATTGTTTTCTTTAGTAGAAGAGGATAAAAATATCTAACTTTTTTCGATTTATATTAAGTTTTTCCAGTGATTTATCGAAATACCTTTGTAAACTGACCATTTGTATTTCTAAATATGCCCATAATCAGTTACTTTAAGTAGTTGTATATATACCTCCATTAGATTGAATGAAGCGTGTGTTGGCCATAATCCTCGGAGGAGGAAAAGGTTCTAGACTTTACCCTCTAACAAAAATGAGGGCTAAACCTGCTGTGCCATTGGCAGGTAAGTATCGTTTGATAGATATTCCGATTAGTAATTGTATAAATTCAGGCATTGAAAAAATGT
Source organism: Prochlorococcus sp. AG-347-K19 (assembly GCA_003281335.1). Lineage (GTDB taxonomy): Bacteria > Cyanobacteriota > Cyanobacteriia > PCC-6307 > Cyanobiaceae > Prochlorococcus_A. The sequence goes on from QCCG01000011.1 coordinate 33,000, forward strand.
ACGTATTGACCCAGTTCAATAGTGCATCTCTAAATAGACATATAGGAAGAACCTATAATTTAAATGGCCCTTTTGGCCAAGGATTTGTGGAGGTTTTAGCTGCACAACAGACTCCTGATAGTCCGAAGTGGTTTGAAGGTACTGCTGACGCTGTAAGAAAATACCAATGGTTATTTCAAGAATGGGATGTTGATGAATATTTAATATTGTCAGGTGATCAACTGTATAGAATGGACTATAGTTTATTTGTTCAACATCATAGAGATAATGGTGCTGATTTAACTGTTGCAGCATTGCCTGTTGATGAAGCTCAAGCAGAAGGTTTTGGCCTAATGAGAACCGATGATGTAGGAAATATAAAAGAATTTAGTGAAAAGCCTACTGGAGAGAAGTTGAAGGCTATGGCAGTAGATACTTCAAAATTTGGATTAAGTAAGGACTCAGCTGCAGAAAAACCATATCTAGCCTCTATGGGGATTTACGTTTTTAGCAGAAATACTCTCTTCGATCTTCTAAATAAATTTCCTAATTACACGGATTTTGGTAAGGACATAATTCCAGAAGCCCTCAATAGAGGCGATACTCTTAAAAGTTATGTATTCGATGATTATTGGGAAGATATCGGCACAATTGGGGCATTCTTTGAGTCAAACCTTGCATTGACTGAGCAACCAAAACCTCCATTTAGTTTTTATGATGAGAAATTTCCAATTTATACTAGACCTAGATTTTTACCCCCTTCAAAACTTGTAGATGCTCAAATTACTGATTCAATTGTTTGTGAAGGCACAATCTTGAAGTCATGCAGTATTTTACATTGTGTTTTAGGTGTAAGAAGCCGGATTGAAAGTGACTCGGTTCTTGAGGATACTCTTGTTATGGGAGCCGATTTCTTTGAATCCCCTGAAGAGAGGATTGAATTAAGAAAAGGGGGCGGAACGCCTCTTGGAGTAGGTGAAGGGACTACTGTAAAAAGAGCAATTCTTGATAAGAACACAAGAATTGGCGATAATGTCGTGATCATTAATAAGGATCGAGTAGAAGAAGCAGATAAACCAGAATTAGGCTTTTATATCAGAAATGGAATTGTTGTAGTAGTTAAAAATGCAACTATTGCAAACGGAACTGTTATTTAATTCTTTTCCATCATTTTTCGCTGACATAAGTATTTTTTTTGAGCAATTTTGTTGAGTTGCAGGCACACTGTATTTATTGAGTTTTTAATTTTTTATGTCCAAGGCACATTTTGGTTTAATAGGTCTTGGTGTTATGGGCGAAAATTTAGTTCTTAACGCAGAGAGAAATGGATTTTCTAGTGTAGTTTTTAATAGGACTTACTCAAAAACCGAGGAATTTTTACAAGGCCGTGGCCTTGGGAAGAATATAGAAGGAGCTGAAACTCTTCAAGAATTTGTTAATAAGCTAGAGAGACCTAGAAGAATTCTAATGATGGTAAAAGCTGGGCCCGCAACAGATGCTGTCATTGATAATATTTCTGAATATCTAGAGGAAGGAGATTTATTAATAGATGGCGGCAACTCTCAATTTAAAGATACAGAAAGAAGGGTGAATACTCTTGAAAGTAAAAGTTTTGGGTACATTGGGATGGGAGTTTCTGGAGGGGCCAAAGGAGCTTTAGAGGGTCCAAGTATGATGCCCGGTGGTACTAAGGCTTCATATGATGCAATAGAAAGCTTATTAACAAAAATGGCTGCCAAAGTTGAAGACGGCCCATGTGTTGCATATGTTGGACCAGGAGGCTCAGGTCATTTTGTGAAAACTGTTCATAACGGAATTGAATATGGAATTGAACAAATACTTGCAGAAGCTTATGACCTTATGAAGAGAGTCAAAGGTATGAACGGTCAGCAAATGTCAGAGGTATTTGGTATTTGGAATAATACTGATGAATTAGCTTCTTATCTTGTTGAGATAACAGAGATTTGTCTAAATACAAAAGATGAGATAACTGGAGATGATGTTGTAGAAAAAATATTAGATAAAGCTGGCCAGAAAGGTACAGGGTTATGGACTGTTGTAAGTGCTCTAGAACTGGGGGTATCAGTCCCAACTATTTATGCATCTTTAAATGCAAGAGTAATGAGTTCTTTAAAAGAGCAACGTAGTGAGATTGAAAAAACTATTCCATCTAAAGAGATGGAGGATTTTGATTTAGGAAATATATCAGATGGAATGAAACCTTTATTTGATGCTGTAGTCCTTGCCACAATTGCTAGCTATGCCCAGGGGATGGACATTTTAAGAGAAGCATCTGCAGTATATAACTATGGTTTGAATATGTCATCAATTGCTCAAATATGGAAAGGTGGTTGCATAATTAGATCAAAATTATTAAGTAAAATTCAAGATGCTTATAACAAAGATCCTAATCTAAAAAATTTAATTTTTGATGATTGGTTCAATAATGAAATTGCGACAAGATTAGATAACTTAGCTAAAGTTGTTTCTTTATCCACAAAAGCTGGTATACCAGTCCCATGTTTATCCAGTACCTTAGATTATTTGAATAGTTATAGAACCAATAGACTTCCTCAGAACCTTGTTCAGGCAATGAGAGACTGTTTTGGCTCTCATACATATGAAAGAATTGATAAGGAAGGTAGTTTTCATACTGAATGGATGAAATGATTGAAAAGGTTAAAAATGGATATACACTTAACATTTACAAAGACAAGTTAGATCTATCAACAGCGGCTTTTAAGTTTATTGAAAGTCACATTATTCATACTTTAAAAAAGAAAGAAAGGTTCAAATTTTGTGTAAGTGGAGGTTCAACTCCTAAATCTGTCTATAAGCTTTTATCAAAAAGTGATCTTAGATGGGATATGGTTGATGTCTTTTTAGGTGATGAAAGATGTGTTGATCCAAAATCAGAATTGAGTAACTCGTTAATGTTGAAGAATTCATTGTTAACTAATTTTGGATCTAAAGCTTTTTTTTATGAAATTTTTAATGATTTAAATGCTGATGATGAAACTACAAAAAATCAATTTATTTCCAAATTATTTGAAAAATGCGGATCAAACCCTCCAACTTTTGATTTAACATTATTAGGTCTTGGAGACGATGGTCATACAGCCTCACTATTCCCTTATCAAAAAAATATTGATGTAGATGATTTTGTTATTTTTAATGAAGGTAAGGGTCTAAAAAGAATTTCATTAACTCCAAAGGTGCTTTCAGCTTCTTCAAAGATAGTATTTTTAGTTAGTGGAGCTTCTAAAAGAATTGCATTTGAGAGGTTATTAGATGAAAAAGAGCCACCAGATAGAACACCATCAAAATTAATAAAATCTATTAATCAAATTTCAATATTTTGTGATCAGGAATCAGCAAAAGAATTAGAAATTTAGTTAAAGTCTATTAATAATTTAAATTATTTAATGAGTAAGAAAAAATTTTTATTCCAGAAAAAGGAGTTCGATGGTTGGAAAACATTAAATGATACTGTTATGGGCGGATCAAGTTCAGCTTTTTGTGAAATTTCAAATTCGGGATTGATATTAAAGGGGAATATTGTCGAGAAAGCAGGAGGATTTGTTAGTTGTAGATCGTCTATGTATAAACCTTCATTAAATGTATCTCAGTATTCATCCTTTGAATTAAATATTGATGGACAAGGAAGAACTTTTAAATTTGCTGTCGCTTGTGAAGATGATCTACTAGGACTAACCGAATTTATTCCGGGTGGACTTAGATGGATTAAATCATTCCCAACAAAAAAATTCGGTACAACAAATGTTCAAATTCCTTTTAATGAGTTAAAACCTTCAGTAAGAGCTAATAAAGTACGTTTTCCATTTAAATTCAAGCCATCTAAAATCAAAAGATTGCAACTACTACACTCTAAGTTCGGTGATGATGGATTACTTAATAATGAGTTTAAACAGGGTTCAATAAAAGTTTTAATTAAATCAATAAGTGTTATTTGAAAATACTGCTAAAAATATAGAGAGCTTAATCGCTAAGTCAGCAGATTTAACAAATAAACCTTTTGTTCATTCTGTAGTAAAAATAAATGGAGAATACGAATTCGAAGATGAAGATATTGATTTAACAGTTAATATCTTATGTCGGGATAAAGAAGGTAAAAGACTAGAAATTTATGATCTTGAATTAGAACTTTTTAAATCAAATAAAGAATTGGTTTTAGTAATCTCAAAACTTAACTTCCATAATGAACCAATATTATGGTGTGGAGTTAAAACATTATGGATGGATAGCAATAATGGGAAAAAATGCAACTCACCAAAATACAGCAGTAGATTGGAAAATTTGGCAAATAGGATAAAAAGTTTTATTGATTAAGAAAATAAAAATTGAGCTGATTTATAAATCAGTAACAGCCCCTAAACTTGATGAGCTTACGATTCTCGAATATTTTGAAAGAATTCCTCTTTTGTATTTTTGAATAGGTTTTACCCAATCTTTTTTTCTTTTTTCTAATTCTTCGTTAGATAAATCAACTTCAATTAGTTGTTTTACAGCATCTACTGTAATTAAATCACCTTGTTTTATTAGAGCAATATTTCCTCCTACAGCAGCCTCTGGAGCTATGTGACCCACAACAAGACCATAGGTACCCCCGCTAAATCTGCCATCGGTAATTAAAGCCACCTTCTCTCCTAGCCCTTGACCAACAATCGCAGATGTTGGCGCTAACATTTCTCTCATACCTGGACCTCCTACAGGACCTTCGTTTCTAATAACAACAACATCACCAGCTTTGATATCGTTATTTAATATCGATTTTAAACAATCCTCTTCGCTTTCAAAAATCTTTGCGGGACCTGTCAATACAGGGTTTTTTACTCCGCTAATTTTGGCTACAGAACCTTCGCTCGCTAAGTTACCTTTTAATATCGCTAGATGTCCTTTTTTATAAAGAGGGTCATCTATGTCTCTTATGACATTTTGATTTATTAGGGGCTTATCTGGAATATTCTGCAAGTATTCTGAGATGGTTTTGCCTTCAATGTTTTTGCAATCGCCATGAATTAATCCTGCATTCAAAAGTATCTTCATTACCTGTGGAATCCCACCTGCCTTATGAAGATCCACAGTCACATATTTACCACTCGGTTTAAGGTCACAAATCACGGGTACTTTTTGTCTGATTCTCTCAAAATCATTAATGTTGATATCTATTCCTGCAGTATTCGCAATAGCTAAGATGTGCAATACCGCATTTGTTGATCCGCCAATTGCCATAATTACTGATATTGCATTTTCAAATGCTTTCTTTGTCATTAGGTCTAGAGGTCTTATATCTTTTTCAATTGCAGAGACTAAAATCTCAGCACTTTTACCTGCACTTAGTTCTTTTTCAAGATCTTCAGCAGCCATAGTGGAACTGTAAGGAAGACTTAACCCTAATACTTCAATAACAGCAGACATTGTATTAGCTGTAAACATTCCTCCACAGCTACCAGCACCAGGAATACAATTTTTCTCAACTTGGATTAGCCTTTCTTCATTAATTTTGCCTGATGTTAATTGTCCAACAGCTTCAAATGCACTAACAACAGTAAGATCTTCTCCATGCAATTTCCCTGGCTTTATTGTCCCTCCATAAATGAAAATTGAGGGAATATTCATTCTTGCAATCGCAATCATGGCACCGGGCATATTTTTATCACATCCACCTATAGCAAGTACTCCATCCATACTCTGAGCATTGCATGCTGTTTCAATTGAATCAGCAATAACTTCTCTTGAAACTAAGGAATATTTCATGCCCTCTGTTCCCATAGAAATGCCATCACTTACTGTTATAGTTCCAAACATCTGAGGCATCCCACCTGATCTTTTTATTGACTCTTCAGCTTTTAGAGCTAACTTATTTAAACCCATATTGCATGGTGTTATGGTGCTGTATCCATTTGCAACTCCAATAATAGGTTTATTAAAATCTTCATCATTAAATCCAACAGCTCTTAACATCGATCTGTTAGGGGATCTTTGCACACCTTGGGTTATTGCAGATGACCTGAGTTTATTCATATTATTTGAGAACCTTTTTTATTCTATTGCCCCAACTCTTCAAGTTGCTTCCTCACATCAGCAATTGCAGAATTAAGTTGCTCAACTTTCTTCTCCAGATTCTCTCCTTCAACTTCATTTATATTTTCATTTGAATCAATCGCTTCTGAGCCGTCTTGAATTCTGGAGGAATACATCATTGCTTTTTGTTTTTTTTCCTCCTTTCTTTTGTCTGCTTCGGATATTAACCACCAAGCTAGACCTGCTGCTCCAATAAAAGCACCGCTTATTAATGATAAAAGATTATTTGAAGACGAATCTCTGTATTCAGACATTGGTAAAATATTTACTCCTATATTCTATATTAGTTCTTATCTTAAAATATAGTACTTAAACGCGATAGAGGATTCCCAATACCCGGTACTAATAATTGTGTTTTTTCGTCTTCCTCATCTATGCAAGAAGTGTAAATTACCTGATTGGGGAATAATTTCGCAATTTCATTTAATCCTTTATTTGAGCAAATAGCAGTTATTAAAAGAATCCTATTTGAATCAACACCTAATTCCTTTAATTTAATTAAAGTTTCTAATGTTGGTGATTTTGTTGTTATTTGTTCAGAATAAAATATAACTCCTTCATTTGATTCAATAGTTTTTGGAAGTTCTCCTAATAAGAGGGTTGAATTAGGAATTACTTCTTTAGATCCAAACCAAAGAGATAACCCTTCGGGCAACTTTGCGAGCACTTTTATTGGATAATCGTTATTAATAAAGAATCCATCTACGTTTCCATTATCAGTATTTAGTATCTCTTTTTTATATGGCAGCCAATTACGCAATGCTTCATATGTAAGCCATTTCCCTAATTGCTCATATCCTGTTGAGTACAAAATATTTGGAGTATTTTTTTCTCGCAATATTGAAAGCCAATGTTTTATTAATGGATGAGGAGGAACAATAACCTTTAGTGACATTGCCATATATTTTCCTTTAAGATACTCTTACAAACTTTAAATACTTAAGTTCTAAAATACAGTCTTATTATGATTAAATCAATTGTTTTCCCCTCACTAAAGAATGCATTAATTACTTTGTTATTCGTTGGGATTTTATTTTTTAATTCTGTAAATTCTGCATGGGCTAAAAGACCTCCTGAGATTAGAAACCAGCAAGACCTTAATTTAGAGCCAGATATGCATGGTCAAGACTTAAGCGGTAACGAATACGTTAAGTTTGATTTGAATGGGTTTAATTTCAGTGAAAGTAATTTAGAAGGGGCGGTGTTCAATAATAGTAAATTGCAAAACTCAAAGTTTACTGGAGCAAATTTAAGAGATGCACTAGCTTATGCAACAGACTTTACAGATGCTGATCTTTCGGATGTTAATTTTACTAATGCCTTATTAATGGAGAGTAATTTTGAAGGTGTAAAAATAGATGGTGCAGATTTTACTGATGCTGTTCTTAGTCGTACACAACAAAAACAGTTATGTGCGATTGCTAATGGCACAAATAGTTCTACAGGAGAGAGTACAGAATATAGCTTAGGTTGTTAATTATCAAAGATGAAAAAAAAAATTCCAGTTATTATTGTTTCGGGATTTCTTGGTTCAGGTAAAACAACTTTTCTAAAATATCTATTAAAAGAATGTAATAAAAAATTTGGTTTAATAATTAATGAATTTGGTGATGTTGGAATTGACGGTGATTTGATTAAAAGTTGTGAAAAATGTGATGAATCTGAAGACGACTGCGTAATTGAATTAAATAATGGATGTTTATGTTGTACTGTTCAAGATGATTTTATTCCATCAATAAAAGCTCTCCTAGAATTTAATCCTCCTATCGAATCAATAATTATCGAAACAAGTGGCTTAGCACTACCAATTCCCTTAATTCAAGCACTTAATTGGCCTGAGATTAGGTCTTCCATCTATCTTGATGTTGTTGTTGGTATCGTTAATGGAGAATCAATGCTTAATGGTTCGCCAATTAATGATTTAAATAAAATAACAAAACAATATAATGAAACAGATAAAATTGATCACAACGCCACTGTAGATGAACTTTTTGAGGAGCAATTAGAAGTCTCTGATATCGTTTTAGTCTCTAGATCAGATATCTTAAATGATGATCAGTTTGACGTTGTAAAAAATAAAATTC
>QCCG01000012.1 GCA_003281335.1 Prochlorococcus sp. AG-347-K19
GGTGCATTTGCACACGGAGCTATTTTCTTTGTAAGAGATTATGATCCAGAATTAAATAAAGATAATGTATAGCAACATGAACCAAATGACCTGTCCAAGCGATACTACTAAAACCAAATAAGACAGCTAAATGATGATTTAATCTTGACTCTGCATTTTTAAACCAAGCTAAAGAAGGTCTGAATTTTGGCTGTAAGTGTAACCAACCAGCAAATAGAGTCCAACAAGCCAAAATACTCATAAATATTGAAGCTTGAAAGAGTTGCTCGTTAGTTCTCATTCCAATTGTGTACCACCAATGGTAGAGACCTGAATAGGCAATGTTTACTGGACCGCTTGCTCCAGCTTGTGTCATTGCTTCTGTGATGCCAGATCCAAAATGAGGGTCCCAAATAGCATGAGCTATAGGTCGGACATGAGTTGGATCGAGTACAAATTGCTCAAAATTACCTTGCCAAGCAATATGAAATAAGTTACCAGCTACCCAGAGAGCGATTATCGCTAGATGTCCAAAATGTGTAGAAAATAGCTTCTGATAAAGTTTTTCTTCAGTCATACCGTCATGACTTTCAAAGTCATGAGCGGTAGCTATTCCGTACCATATTCGTCGGGTTGTGGGGTCCTGAGCTAGACCCTGGTTAAATGATGGAAATTTTGTTGCCATTGAATTAAAAAGGTGAAGTTCAGGTTATTAGCCCAGCCCGAAAAGGCGAGCATGGAAGAAGGCCCATGTGGTAGCAATACCACCTACAAGGAAATGTGTAACACCAACTGCACGTCCCTGAGTAATAGATAGAGCTCGAGGTTGAATGGTTGGTGCAACCTTTAGTTTATTGTGTGCCCAAACAATTGATTCGAACAATTCTTGCCAATATCCTCTTCCGCTGAAGAGGAACATTAAACTGAACGCCCATATAAAGTGAGCTCCCAAGAACATCAAACCATACATGCTTATTGATTGACCGTAGCTTGTTAATACTTGAGAAGCTTGAGCCCAGAGGAAATCTCTTAACCAACCATTGATAGTAATTGAACTTTGTGCGAAATTACCACCAGTAAGTCCCCAAACATCACTTTGCATTTTCCAAGAGAAGTGGAAAATAACTATTGATAAACAGTTATACATCCAGAAGAGAGCCAAGAAAACGTGATCCCATGAAGAAACTTGACATGTACCACCTCTTCCAGGACCATCACAAGGGAATCTAAATCCTAAAGAAGCTTTGTCAGGAATCAACCTTGAACTTCTTGCATAAAGAACTCCTTTAAGAAGTATCAAAACAGTTACATGGATTTGGAAAGCATGAATATGATGAATCATTAAATCAGCTGTCCCTAATGGAATTGGAGCTATAGCTACCTTTCCACCAACTTCTACTAAACTTCCATTAAAGACTTCACTTAAAGCTTTGTGAGGTAAAGCTTCTGCAGTACCTGCTAAAAGGGAAGTCCCAACAGCAGATGCTTGGATACTCTGTACCCATTGAGCAAAGATTGGCTGAAGTTGGATAGCAGAATCACTAAACATATCTTGGGGTCTACCCAAAGCTCTCATAGTATCGTTGTGAATATAGAGTCCAAAACTATGGAATCCTAACCACATACAAACCCAGTTCAAGTGACTGATTAACGCATCTCTTGCTTTAAGAATTCTGTCTAATACATTATCAATATGTTTTGCTGGATCGTAATCTCTAACCATTGCAATTCCAGCATGCGCACCTGCTCCTACTATGAATAATCCACCTATCCACATGTGATGAGTAAATAATCCAAGAACTGTCATATAGTCAGTAGCTATATAAGGATATGGAGGCATCGCATACATGTGATGAGATACAAGTATGCTTATTGATCCAAGCATCGCTAGGTTCACTGAAAGCTGAGCATGTCTACTTTCTGCCATGAACTCAAAAAGACCTTGATGGCCTTTAGGCGCAGGGAATAATATTGGGTCTCCTTGTTGTGAATCTAATATTTCTTTCATACTATGACCAATACCGTAATTGGTTCTATACATATGACCACCGATTATCGCTATTACACCAAAAGCTAAATGATGATGTGAAACATCAGTCATCCACAAGCTTCCTGTCACAGGGTTAAGTCCACCTTTGAAAGTAAGGAAGTCTGAGAAAGCTAACCAATTTAAACTAAAGAAATTACCTGTGCCACTTGCTAATCCTGGAAATATCTGACCGATAATTTGTGGATCACAGAGTTGATGAGGCATAGGCATATCTGCAATAGTTGCTATTTCTTTTCCATTAATAACTAAAGGAGAGCCTGCATCTATTGCATCTAAGAGAGCTGCTGTAGGAGCTCCAATATGAATACAATGGCCAGCCCATGCTAAGGATCCTAAACCTACTAAACCAGCTATGTGGTGGTTAAGCATAGACTCAATATCTTGAAACCACTCCATCTTTGGAGCTGCTTTGTGATAATGAAAAATTCCAGCATGAAGCATAAGTGCCGCCATTACTACAGCACCTATTGCTAAAGCCATAAGTTCACTCTCATTAGTGATTCCCCATGCTCGCCACATGTGGAATATTCCTGAACTAATTTGAATACCGTTGTAGTTAGCACCAAGGTCAGCATTAAGCATTTCTTGACCAACGATTGCCCATACTTGCTGAGCTCCTGGTTTGACATGAGTTGGATCAGCTAACCAACCTGAGTAATTAGAAAATCTTGCTCCATGGAAAAATGCAGCACTCATCCATATAAAAATCACTGCAAGATGTCCAAAATGAGCTGAAAAGATTTTTCTTGTTGCTTCTTCAGCATCGCCTGTATGCACGTCAAAATCATGTGCATCAGCATGCAAATTCCAGATCCAAGTTGTAGTTTTTGGACCTTTAGATAATTTACTTGACCAGAATCCTGGCTTATCTAATTTGGCAAAATCAATAGGTCTTGGATCGGCCTTGACAGGATCTTCCAAAACTTTTTTGTTTTTTTCTCCACTTTCTGGTGGGCTGATGGTCATCTAGCACCTCGAAAATAATTGACATTAAAGCCGATTGATCGGATCTTGAACCTATTTTTAATGATAATGTTCAAGAAAACGAATCCTTCGGAACTTTAGATATTCGTTTCAAAAATAATAAGGCAAAGATTCTTTCGTTATGCATTAACGTAACAAATGTTCTAATGATTGTTACTATATGAATATTTTGTTAAATTCTAGTCTATGACTAAATTATGAGTATTTTTACTCAAAATTTATATAAATTTCTTAAATTTTTTTTTATATTTCAAAGAAAATTTTTTAAATCCAGCGACAGGATATAATTTCAAAGTTACTATCAATAGTTTCTAAATTGAAAGGCATTGCGATAGGTCTATCTAATCATTCAAAAGAAATTTTAAAAAGGCTTAAAAAAACCGAATTTGTCAAAGATATATATATTGCAGGTTCTTCAAAAGAGGATGGAAAGGAAAAAGAACTTATTCAAGTACTAAAACCTAGAGAAATCTTACTAAAGAAATGGCCGGAGATAGATTTAATAATTTTTATAGGCTCAATTGCTGCATCAATACGCATAATAAATACATTTTTAACCTCTAAAGATCAAGATCCAGGAGTAATAGTTATAGATAACAAATGTTCAAAGATAGTTCCTTTAATTGGCTTACATCAGTCAAATACTCAAAATATTGCGTGTCAAATTGCTAATTTACTTGGTGGCGAAATTATAGAAACTAATAATTCGAATGATCAAAGCCTCTTAAATCTTGATGCATTTGGGAATCAATGGGGATGGAAAAGATCTGGCAAAATAAACGATTGGTCAAAACTGGTAATTAAACAAGCTAAGAACGAAGAAATATTTTGCAAACAATTATCTGGTAATAACTTATGGAAAACTTCGGAATCAGCTGAGCTTATTAATCAAATTGATAAAAAAGAAACTGAAAAAACAGATTCAACATTTTATGTGAGCATATTCAGAAATCATGAAACAACTTGGCACCCGCCCGTATTATGGGTTGGCATTGGATGTGAAAGAAATACAAGCAAAGAATTAATAACAAATTCTTTAAGTAATTTTTTAGAGTTAGGAAATTTATCACAGCAATCAATTGCGGGATTTGCAACTATTGATATTAAAAAAGATGAGAAAGGAATTTTAGAACTTGCTAAAGAAAAAAACTTGCCTATAAAGTTTTTTAGTAAAGAAGATCTTTCAACAATAATTGTTCCAAATCCATCAAATGTTGTGCAAGATGAAATTGGCACTCCTTCAGTAGCAGAAGCCTCTTGCTTACTCGCAGCAGGAGAAGAATCAATATTATTAGAAGAAAAAAGAATTTTTAAAAATCAATCTGGTGCAGTAACTATCGCTGTAGCAGAATCAAAAAATCAATATAATCCAACCCATGGCGAAATCCATATTATTGGAAGTGGGCCTGGTGATATCTCCTTTCTAACCAATAATGCAAGAAAAGCACTTTCAAGATGTACTGTTTGGATAGGATACAAAATGTATTTAGATTTAATAAAACCCTTAAAAAGGAATGATCAGATTTTAATTGAAAGTAAACTTACTGAAGAAAAAGGGAGATGCAATAAAGCAATTCAACTAGCCGAGGAAGGAATTAAAGTAGCTTTAATTTCTTCAGGGGAATCTGGATTCTATGGAATGGCTGGTTTACTTTTGGAGTTACTTCAAAAAATCAAAAAAGAATATAGGCCTTACTTTGAAGTACATCCAGGTATAAGTAGTGTTCAATTAGCTGCTGCGATTAGCGGAGCACCACTAATGAATGACTTTTGTTCAGTAAGCTTAAGCGATAAATTAACTCCATGGTCTTTAATAGAAAAAAGAATTGAAGGAGCTCTTGTGGGTGACTTTGTAATAGCTTTATTTAATCCTCAATCCATTGAAAGAAATTGGCAGCTAAAAAGTGTAATAGATATATGTTTACAATCTAGGCCTGGAGATACTCCAGTTTTAATAGCTAGACAAGTAGGGAGAGAAAATCAAACCAAAAAATTTTTTACTTTAAACACCATTCCTTTTAAAGAGATTGATATGTTATCCATCATTATTATTGGCAATTCTCAAACAACCTTAGTTGACGAAATATTTCTAACTCCCAGAGGATATCTACAAAATTAAGTTTAGATAATCCATGATTTATAAATAGAATGTTTTTCTTTGCTTTTTCTTTATAAGAATACTAATCTTTTATAATAATGATTTAAAAAAATTAATTGAAAAATATTGGTTTAATTTTGTTTGACATTGATGGGGTAATCCGCAGCGTAGAAAATAGTTATAGACTTTCTTTAAAAAAAACAGTTTACAAATTTTCCGGATGGGAGCCAAGTTATATAGATATTGATAATGCAAAAAATGAAGGGATCTGGAATAATGACTGGGATTTAAGTTTAGAACTTATAAAAAGATTTATAAAAAAAGAGAACTTAAACCTTAAAATTCCTCCAAGAGAGGAAATAGTAAAATGTTTTGAAGAGTTTTATTTTGGTGGAAATCCAAATAAAGATAGTAATTACTGGTCTGGTTACATAACAAATGAGGAGTTATTAGTTGATAAAAAGTTTTTTGATTTAATTCAAAGTAATGGAATAATCTGGGGTTTTGTTAGTGGTGCGGAGTCTGCTTCTGCAAAATTTGTTTTAGAAAAAAGACTTGGACTAAAATCACCACCATTAATATCAATGGGAGATGCCCCTGACAAGCCTGATCCTAAAGGTTTTATTAACTTATCAAAAAAGCTTATTGGAGATAAACTTGGCGAATCAAATATTCCTATTGCATATGTAGGAGATACTATTGCAGATATAAATACGGTTATAAACGCTAGAAAGGAAATACCATCTCAGAAATTTATAAGTATCGGAATAGCTCCCCCTCATTTACATTTAAATTCTCGATTAAAAGAACGTAATTCTTACGAAACAAATCTTAGAAATGCAGGCGCTGACTTGATTTTAAATTCTATTTATGACCTTAAAGATATTAATCTTAACTTATTTTAAAACAAATATTAATTAAAAATTTTCTAAATAAATCACGGAGAGGGAGTGTTTCTGATAAGTCCATAAAACAACCGTATAGAACCAGATAAGACCGATTTTGAGCGTGTTTTGGAGTCTCCCAACAACATTCCCAACAACACATCTCAATTCGTATAAAATGTACACCTATTTACTGGGGTCTATTTCTCCAAATCCATTGACATGGTTGATTTTTCAGCAACTTTCGTCTATAATAATAAGTATAGAATCGGATCTAAAATCAAGTGCTTCTACATGGAGCAAAAATATACCAGAGATCTCAGATTTTCAGAAATTAGTAAGCGATAACAGACTTTATCCCGTAACCCACCTACTCAAAACGCCTATGAGCGACCTCAAACTGCTGTCGTGCAAAGAACTGTGCAATCTATTTGGTTGCCACAAATCCAAGATCTATAGATTGATGGATAATGATCAATTCCCTAGACCACTACGCTTTGGTAGTAGTGTTCGTTGGAAGTGGATTGATATCAGAGACTATCAAAACTCTTTGGAGGTATCAGAATAATGCTTACCTACAAAGAGATAGAAAACCTCAAACCCAAGTCACAGACGTATAATAAGGGATGTGGTTGTGGTAATGGTCTAATACTTGAGGTATCCAGTATCAAGAAGGGTGGATCTAAATGCTTCGTTGGTAGAACTAGGTTTAGAAGCAGACAAGTCCCTGTTTACGTATGCTCTTATGGCAAAGGTCATGGTAGGACTACAAGCGTAAAGGATGCTAATAGTAAATGGATCAAAATCCTTGACTGGTCAAGGGAGTCAGGGAAAAACCCTGCTGATTATAGTAAGAAGAGTATCTATGAATCTAAGACTCTTCTTGATGCTGTGAATGTATACCTCAAGAAAAAGCGAAGAGAACTGAGTGAGAGTACATACACCGAATATTCAAGGAAGTTACATAATACAATCCTTACAAAGATAGACCCTGCAACACCTTTGAAGGAATTGGAGTGGACTACAGATGGTAATGGTAGAGCAGAAGTAATGAGAGTGATACAAGAGATAACAGATGCAGGTAGGGGTAACAACTTTGACCAAGCAGAACGCTGTCAGGATCTATTGAGATATGTCTTTGATGAAGCGACTCGTATTGGTTTGATGAATCCAGAGTTGAAAAATCCAGCAGCGAGAATGGATGGTGATCCTAAAGCAACAGGTCAGAATCATCACCCTGCTGTACATACAGGTGGACTACCTCAACTATTGAAGGATGTATCGCTCAATAGGATAAACGCTGATCCAGTAAGCGTACTATCAACAAAGTTCACTCTCATGACAACTCTCAGAACAGGTGCATTAGTTCGTTTGCAATGGGACATGATAGAAAAAGTTGATGGTATAGAGTGCTTCGTCATTGATGGCAAGACATCTGGACTAAAAAGAGAAAAGGGTAAGAATGACCATATCCCTCATCATGTACCGATCACACGTCACATGAAAAAGATAATGAAGCAGATCAAAGATTATAGTGACGGTGAAAAATATCTTTTCATGCCTATAAGACAGAGTAGGTTTGAGCATCTAGATCCTTCTACACCTAACAACAATCTTCGTAACCTTGGATATCAAGGTAAGCAGGTTGCCCATGGAGTCAGAACACTTGCAGAAACCATTGGTCAAGATGAACTGGGTTACATGTCAGAGATTATCCAAAGACAGTTAGGTCATCTTGTAGGAGATAAGACCAGAAGGGCATATGATAGATCGCTTCAACTGAAGAAAAGAAAAGAGTTCCTTGATGACTGGTGTACCTACCTTATTGATAATGGATTGAGGATATAACGCTTCAAATAGAGTTTTCAGGTAATTTGCTCCACCTCAGATGACCTACAAGGTGGATGAAAACTACCATAGGCATAATAGTATCCCCCAAAATAGGCACGTCAAGATGTCATATGTACAACGGAGACCTACTCCGAATGTATGCACAAGTGTACGGTAATTCAAAAGTTATCGTACGATAAGAGATGGACCACTATGACTGGTGTCTACTTGTACGTGATATGTGTATGTAATTGTATTATCGTACAGGTATGAATTGGGAATGAATTATGACTGTTTACGGCGTTTGGAGATGTAGTACCGACCATCAGGATCAAGAGCGTCAGATCAGAGCATTACAAGATGCAGGTTGTTTGCCAGAAAATATCTACGGAGACAAGATCACAGGTGTATCCGACTTCAGCAATAGACCTCAACTTCAAAAGTGTCTAGCAGCAATGAAGGCAAATGATACCTTGATCATTTCAGAATTATCCAGACTATCAAGAAGTTTCATAGGAATGGTCAATGAAGTTAGTAAGTTACTTGAGAGAGAGATCAATATCAAAACACTAGATGGAAGACTGGATACAACTGCAATGCCTAAAGAGATCACTATGCTAATAGTCTCAATACTTGGATACGCTGCATCTCAAGAGTTATCACAACTGAAGTCTAGGACTGCTGAAGGTAGGGCAGTTGCTAAGAGTAGAGGAGTCAAGTTTGGTGCTAAGCGTAAGTATGACAAGTTTCAGATACAAGAGATCATGCAAAAAAGATCTGAAGGTGTAGGGTTTGGAACTATTGCAAGATCTATGGGTATGAGTAGATCAACAGTTCAGACCATAGTGAACAGGGAGGTAGCAGCATGAGAAAATTTACAGTCTCTGCACTCGTCGAAGGATACCGTATTGATGATGAGGTGATGGCGGTATCTATTCACCATGCCATCAAGGTAATGAAGTCTAAGTACAATAACGCTCGTAACATTTATGTCCTCAACTAGTTGGCAGCATTATAAGCGTGAGTCAGATAAAACTTTATGGGTGCATATCTGTGAAGATCGTAGTCCTAAGTATCAAATCAGCATGGCAATCAACAAGTGGTGGCATACAAGATATCCCACTTACAAGATGAGGATATGTAATAAGGAAACCTTTGATGAAGTAAAGAAGGGTGGGTAAAAAATTAAAAGATAATACTATAAAATCCTATAAATCTAGACTGCTACATGAACTTTGTATCGTTTCCGACCTAAATAATTGCAGGTATATCATGGATAGAAAAAGGACTTTTGCCCAAGAGTCCTTTTTTTTATGTCTCTTCGTCTGGATCGTATGTTATCCAACCAGACTTATGTCTTGGACAACAGTCCTCAACCACTACCTTCTTCTTCACTACACTCATCCATTCAAAGTGCATATTGTGCCATCTCTTCCGTTGAGTTGCATTTAGTTTGCCTTGAGGTTTCTCCACCAGAACCACCATCTTCACCTTGACCTGATCTCGTTCAACCTTTAGATCGAAGTTCCTCTTCAACATCTCTATGAACTGATTTCTAGCGTATCCATGTGCAGGTTCAAACTTTTGAGTTTCCCATCTACGGATCTTGGCAACGTATGCTAAGTCATCCTGTTTGATGAATGAGCATGTATATTCCCGATTAGATACGATTTCTTCCATACCTAACCTCATCAGATTTTTGTCGGAAGTCAGCGTATGATATCCGTTTCTTGAGAAGATCCATCCCCTTCAAAATCTCCCTTTTAGTCTTATTTTTCTTCTTTTCTTCTTCGTAGTAAAGATGATTACCTCCGACGTGATACTCACTAGGTGTGGATGATGAATCGGGAGCAGTGTCATCACCCATAGTGGATACATTTACAGGTGTATCATCCCTTTTGCTGACTGACTTCTTATGTTGCACCTTATGTTGCCCTTTAGTCTTAGTCTTCTTTTTCATAGAATCTTCCTCCCGAATGAGTTCTTCATCTTGTCATGAGTATCAGAGATAAACTGCTCTAAAATCTCAGACTCTTTCTTGAAATGTTTTCTTGCTATCTCTCTAAGTTGTTGTTTTGCGGTAGATGAGATGTACACACTAGATTGAGACATCAGACTCCTAGTAGTTGTCGGTTACGTTTTTTAGATTCAATCTCATCATGCTTCTCTTTCATAGTCTGAAAGATGGTATCTGCCATAGAAAGATTTGTCTCTTGCATGACTGCATGGATGATAGGAATATATTTTTTATTTCTTTTAGATACATTGAGGCAAATACGTTGTTGTTTAGTGTTTTGCATTGATTGATAGAAACTTATAGGATTTTCAGGTAATCAAGGAAAATCTTTATAGTAAGATAACTGTCGGTCAGATACCTTCAGAACCATTTAGGCAACACAGATATTGGAGTTAGTAGTATCTAGAGTGTTCAGAAACATATCCTTCTTATAGACATTCTTGAGGCAGTAGTTCAAAGCACCATTCCAACCTTTACCCCAACTACTACCACTTTTACGGAACTCTCTACGTTCATCTATAAGTTGAACATCAACAGACTTACTTCCATTAGCAATGAATGAAGGACATTTTTTTCTAATAACCTCATCAAGTGTGTCAGCAATGAGTTCCTGATGATTCTCTTCTTCTAATAGGTGCATAGGTGGTCTTCCGCCATATTCCCAGTACATTGTTTCCCAGACTTTCCTGAGATTTTTGTTAGGAGGGTCTAAAGGTGAAGTGGGTAAAGATAACAGCAAGTGAGTACCATAAGATCCATCTTTTAGAGTCATCTCCTTGTCATAGGAATACTTGCCACTCATAGTGTTCAAGACTAATTGACTTCCTTCTGGTACAAGTTTCTTTTTACCTTTCTCTATGAAATATGCTTTACAGATGATATTGAGGTCATAGGGATCAAAGGTGTCCTTGATAACATCACTTATCCTTTTATGAATCTTATTCACAAGATATTTCTTGGAATAGGACTCTAGATAACTAATGCTTATAAACCATTGAGGATTGTATGTGTTGAAGTCTGATTTAGTTATCAGGTGATTACACATCTCCTTTAGTTCATGCCTTGCTCTTCGGTTCATGGATCTTAGGTTGGATATTTTTATAGTCCGCCTTCCTACTACCCTGCTAGAGACTTAGGTTGGACTATTCAGTCACAGTCTGATGTTCAAAGGGTGTAACCACTTACAATCACACCAGATCGTGATTCAATATCTATTTATAAAAATTGTTTTTTCACTCGATATTTGTGTGCCTTAGACAACAAACCTATATTTTTTTAGACATTTATAAAAAACAGCGTGTCACGCTAAATTCTTCCGCTTCGTGCGGTTCCATTGCAAACACTAGGGTTTTGGCAATATGAGCGATTATATAATACCTACAACAAAATGTTCCCAACAACATATTCCTTGAGAACTACTGCTACAGTTGAGATGTAGCGTAAGCGGACTCTAGCGTCCCAACAACATTCCCAACAACATAAAGGGCAAAATGTATGCGACTACATGGGAACTGATAGCACTTCATTATCTGTTCTTATATTGGTATATCTACGTTTTAGTACTATATCGGACTTCCTGAAACCGAATTACTACGGAGAGGGAGGGATTCGAACCCTCGACAAAAGTTACCTCCTGTAACTCCTTAGCAGGGAGCCGCTTTCAACCACTCAGCCACCTCTCCAGTTCTTATACATTATCAATTTTTTTGCAAACATTCAAAATTTTTTATTTAATCGAAATGTCTAATCAACTTGAACTCTCGGCAATCTATTTTTAAAAGAACAAAGAATTTCCCACGGTATAGTATTAGATTTTCTTGCCCATTCAACAGGAGAAATTGTTTTATCTCCATCTGATCCTAGTAATACCATCGTACTACCAACGTTAATTTCACTTGAACCTGTTATGTCCACCATCATTTGATCCATAGTTATGGATCCAACTTGGGGATAAAGTTTATCATTGTGAATAACTTTTATCTTTCCTGAAAGATTTCTTGGTACTCCATCTGCATATCCAATACTTAATACAGCTAAATTAGTTTTTCTATGACTTACAAATTTGCCTCCATAACTTACACCAACACCTGGATCAATAGTTCTAATAAAAGCTACTTTAGCTTTCAAAAATAAAGCTGGTTTAAGTGATAAATTTTTATCTATTTTATCTAAAGGACTGTATCCATACATAGAAAGACCAACACGTACCATCTGAAAATGAAAATCTTTGTTAATAAGCATTCCCGCAGAATTAGCCAAATGAATCTTAATCTCATTATTTCGATCAAGATTAATATGCTTTAATAATTCATTAAACTTCAGTCTTTGTGATTGTGTAATACTTTTAGGATTTAATGCGTTAGCTTCATCTGCAGAAGATAAATGACTATATATTCCTTCTATTAAAATGTTCTCAAAAGATTTTATTTTTTCAAATTGCTGAACAAATTTATTGTATTCAAATCCTAATCTTGACATTCCCGTATCAACTTTTAGATGTAAAAGAAATTTCAATCCAAATTGCTTACCAATGTTATTGCAAATTAAACATTCTCTTATGCTACTGATAGTTGGCATAAGATCATTTTTAAAACATAGAATAAGATCCCTTTTCGTATAAAGATTTCCGAGGATAAGTATTGGTTTTTTAACTCCAGAAGAACGAAGCTTAATGCCTTCATTTAAAGTTGCAACACCTAATTGAGATGCTCCACCTTTGATAGCATACTCTGATACTAATTTCGCATCATGTCCATATCCGTCAGCTTTAACGACTGCCATAAATTGGCAATTTTTATTTAATTTTGATCTTAACTGTCTAACGTTTGTTTCTATTGCTTTACCTTTAACTTCAATCCATGCCCTTTGTTTTAGATCTATGTCTTTTTCAAAATTTGGAAATTTGTCAAAATTAAATACCTGATTTGTTTGCCTATTTTGCATTAACTTTGCACAAATATATGCGCTTATTGAAATATACAGTTAGCATGACATGTAAATTGTATTTTGGCATGGGCCAGACTCTAGTTTTAAATGCATCTTATGAACCTTTAAACATCACTTCCTGGCGAAGAGCAGTAATTTTGATGATTAAAGGTAAAGCAGAAAGCTTAGAGGAAGATAAAACATATTCAATTCATAGCGGGAAAAAGTTACCGACAGTTATAAGACTTCGTTACTACGTCAAAGTTCCTTTTAGAGAGGTTTCTTTAACAAGAAAAAATATTTTATTGAGAGATAATAATTCTTGCCAATACTGTAACTATAGGGGTAGCGACCTATCAATAGATCATGTTTTACCGAGAAGCAGGGGGGGGACAGATAACTGGGAAAATGTTACTACAGCTTGTCTCAGATGTAATGTACAAAAAGGTAACCGAACCCCAGAAGAGGCAAATATGCCTTTAAAACGCAAGCCTTATCGTCCATTAAGTAATCTAAATTTTGAAGCTACAAGACAAATTGACTCTGGCAAGCATAAAGAATGGAGTAAATACGTAATAGGGGTTGCAATCTAATAAAAAAATCTTAATTTACTTCTTTACTAAATTCTTCCATCATTCTTTTTTGTTCTTGCGCTATGCATGCATTAATCACTTCTTCTAATTGACCAGCGAGAATTGGCTCAAGAGAAAAATTGGCACCTAATCTATGATCAGTTGTCCTGTTATCTTTAAAATTATAAGTTCTGATTTTTTCACTCCTATCTCCTGTTCCAACCTGGGAAAGCCTTTGTGATCTCTCTTTTGCATTAGCTTCTTTTAATTGAATTTCATACAATTTAGCCCTCAAAATTTCCATTGCTCGTTCGCGATTTTGCAATTGAGATCTCTCTTGAGTACAAAAAACTCTTATTCCTGTAGGCTTGTGGAGAAGATCAATAGCTGTCTCTACCTTATTTACATTTTGTCCCCCTGCTCCTCCTGACCTTGCTGTACCAACTTCTAGATCAGTTGGATCAATCTTAACCTCAACAGGATCAGCCTCAGGCATGACAGCCACTGTAGCAGTAGAGGTATGAACTCTACCTTGTGATTCAGTAGCTGGTACTCTTTGGACTCTATGTACACCAGCCTCAAATTTAAGTTGACTATATACAGAGTCTCCCTTCACAGAGATAACCAACTCCTTAAATCCACCCATATCTGACTCGGAAGCACTTACAGGTTTAACAGACCATCCAATTTTTTGTCCATATCTTTCATACATTCTTGCTAAATCACCCGCCCAGATACAAGCCTCGTTACCTCCAGCACCTGCTCTGATTTCAAGCATTACACTTCTTTCATCTCTAGGGTCTTTGGGTAATAAGGCAATTGTGGTTTTTTGAATAAGTTCATTCTTACATTCCTCTAGAGTTATTAATTCCTCATTTATCAAAGATTCCATTTCTTTATCGTTTCTATTCTCTTTTAGTAGATTTTTTGAATCTTCGATTTCTTTATCAGTATCAAGCAACTTATTAAAATCAATCACCAAAGGTTCCAATTTTGACCTTTCTCTTGCTATTGATTCTAATTTTTTTGGATCATTAGCTATATCAGGATCTGCAAGTTGCACTTCCAAATTTTCAAAACTTTCTGCAGCAGTTTTCAACCTTGCAATTAATATTGAGTATTCCAATTGAAATTAAGCTTAATTTTTGAAAATTTTATTTTTTAGAATCTTTTTTGTCTTTTTGTTCTTTTGAGGTGGCTGAATTGGCTGAACCCATTCCATATTTTTTCATAAACCTATCAACCCTACCTTCTGTATCAAGAATCTTCTGAGTTCCAGTGAAAAAGGGATGATTACCACTCCATACATCAACATGTAATTCAGGCTGTGTTGAGCCAGTTGTCATTACAACTTCTCCATTACAAATAACTTTTGCATCTGGATACCATTTTGGGTGTATTTCTGATTTTGGCATGATTTAAATTCCTTTAACGTTTGGAGAATTGAGGAGCTTTTCTTGCTTTTTTAAGACCATATTTTCTTCTCTCCTTAGCTCTAGGATCTCTGCTGAGATGACCTTCAGTTTTTAGAGGTTTCCTATTGTCAGGAGATAATTCGCAAAGTGCTCTTGCCGCTCCTTGCTTGATAGCTTCTGCTTGACCTGTCAATCCACCACCAAAAACATTTACAAGAACATCATAAGAATTTTCAAGGCCTAATGTTTGCAAAGGTGCTTTTATTGAATTTAAGTGGAGAGGGTTAAAGTTTAAGTAATCATCTCCAGAACGGCCATTAATTTTTATTAGTCCATTTCCAGGGATCAAACGAACTCTAGCTACTGAAGTTTTTCTTCTTCCAGTTCCCCAATACACAGATTTGTTTTTTATTTGACTGTTCATTTTGATAAATTAACTATTTAATAATACAGGATTCTGAGCAGCATGAGGATGATCAGCACCTTTATAAACTTTTAGTTTTTTAAATTGCTGTCTTCCTAAAGAGTTATGTGGCAGCATACCCTTAACAGCTTGCTCAATGATTCTTTCAGGAATTCTTTCTTGTAGAGACTCAAATTTTTCAATTTTCATTCCTCCTGGTCTTCCAGAATGCCTTCTATACAACTTTTGTGATGCTTTTTTACCTGTTACCTCAACTTTTTCAGCATTAACTACAATGACAAAATCTCCAGTATCTAGATGAGGTGTAAATGTTGGTTTATTCTTACCTCTTAATACAGTTGCGATTTCTGTAGCAAGTCTCCCAAGTGTCTTATTTTTTGCGTCAACTAAAAACCAATTTCTTTCAATGGTTTCTAAAGATGGAGTAATTGTTTTATTCATTTACCAAATTTGTGCAAATAAATTTAAAGTTAGTCTTAAATTCTACCTTATTGGAGTAATTTTAAACAACAGTTTTGAATGATTTAAACCAAAAATTCTCTTAATTAAACTTTACTTAAGAAAAACCCTTAATTAAAAACACAGGGAAAAAATCTTTGTTATTAATCTTTTTAAAAACATTTTCTTCATAAACAGCATTTACAAAACATAAGCCCTTAGCTGGAGCAGATTCTTTAACATCATTTTTCTTTTTGTTTACCCATCTATCTGTAAAAATTTCTGGCGATATTTTTTTTTCTCCAACTAAAACTAGTTGACCAATAATTAAACGGACCATTCCATATAGAAAACCAGTAGCTTTAATATCAACTAAAATTAAATCTTCTACTCTCTTAATATCTATATTTTTTATTGTTGTAATAGAGTTTGTTCTATTACTACCACTTTTCTGGAAAGCAAAAAAATCATGTTCTCCTTCCATGGACTTTGATGCATTTAACATTAAAACTTCATCTAACACTTTTTTATACCTATGCCATGACCAATTATTGATGAACAAGTTAGGGAATTTACTGTTATTAATAACATATCGATAGTGTCTATAAATAGCTGAATAGCATGCATGCCAACTATCTTTAACCTCAACTGATTCTAAGATCCTAATTGTTGAGGGTAAAAGACTATTTAAAAGATCAGAATAACTATTTCCTGGAATAACACAATCAACATCAAAGTGCACTACTTGACCTGATGCATGAACCCCAGCATCAGTCCTGCCTGCTGCAAAAGTCTTTACTGAATGATTTGTAATCTTTAATATAGCTCTGTCTAAAATTTCTTGAACAGTACTCGCATTTTTTTGTTTTTGCCAACCTGAATAATGATATCCATCATATTGGACTAGTAAAGCTACTCTTTTCAAAAATTATTTTTTAGTAAAGGCACCTTAATTTACTAACTTAAACTAGCTCGATTATGGCCATCTGAGCATTATCACCTTTTCTAGATACAGTTCTGACTATGCGTGTATAACCACCATTTCTTTCTCCATATCTTTCCTTAGCTTTTTCGAATAAAGAATGAACTAATTTTTTATCATAAATATATCCAATAGCCCTTCTCCTAGAGGCTAAACTTCCCTCTTTGGCAAGTGAAATCATTCTTTCAGCTTCATTTCTCAAAGCTTTTGCCCTAGCTTTTGTTGTCGTCACTCTACCTTCCCTAATTAATTGTGTAGTTAAACCTCTTAAAAGTGCTTTTCTCTGGTCAGCAGGTTTACTCAATAATGGAATTCTAAGTTGGTGTCTCATAATCTTAAAAATTGTTAAACAGATGTTCTGCTTTGTGGAATAGAAATGCCAATGCGTTCAAGAGCTTCAATAACCTCATCTGCAGATTTAGAGCCAAAGTTCTTAATTTCAAGAAGATCTTCATAACTGAAGCCCATTAAATCCGAAACTGAGTTAACTTGCGCCCTTTTCAAACAATTATATGCTCTAACGGACAAGTTTAGTTCCTCAAGAGGAATTTGAGCTTCAGGAGATGGTTCGGGTTCTTCAGGAACTTCCTCAACCATTGTGACAGTAGCAAGTGGTTGAAAGAGTTCTATTAACTGATTTGCTGCTTCAGCAATAGCATCGTCAGGACTTGTTGAGCCATCTGTTACTACTTCCATTTTTAATCTTTCTCTTCCTGTTCCGCCTTCGGCTACGGCAGTTTCATCAATCGTAAAATTAACTCTTTTCACTGGCATAAATACAGCATCTATTTGAAGTAAATCAATTGCAGTTGTTTCTTCACTCTTTCGATCGACAGGCCTATATCCAACACCTCTTTCAACATGGATTTCTAACTCTAAATTATGACCCTCCTGAATAGTTGCGATCGGTTTTTCGCCATCAACAATTTCCACTTGAGAGGAGAATTGAATATCATTCGCCTTCACCTCCATTGGACCACTAGCTACTAACCTGCCGATTTCGAGCTCTGGATTAGAGCTATTTATTGATAGTTGCTTGCAATTGAGAAGAATATCTAAAACGTCTTCTCTAACTCCAGGAATGGTGGCATATTCATGATTAATTCCTGCTATTCTTACTGCAGTAACTGCACTCCCTTCAAGTCCTCCCATAAGGACTCTTCTAAGAGAATTACCCAAGGTTGTGGCTTGCCCCCTTTCTAGAGGGCCAATTAAAAAAGTTCCTGCTTGGGAGCGATCATCTGCTATTTGATGGTCGATTCTGTCAATCTGGTATTGCAACACGGAAAATAATGAGGTTAAGAGTTTTTTGAGGGGGGGGGGGTTGAGAATGGTTAAGACCTAAACGCGTCTCCGTTTAGGTCTTCTACATCCATTATGAGGTAATGGAGTTACATCTCTTATTAGAGTTATTTCTAATCCGGCCACTTGTAAAGCTCTTATGGCCGTTTCCCTACCTGCGCCGGGCCCTCTAACAAGTACTTCTATTTGCCTCATACCTTGATCAAGTGCTCTTCTAGCTGCAGCTTCAGCAGCTGTTTGAGCTGCGAATGGTGTACCTTTTCGAGCACCTTTAAATCCACTAGCGCCTGCAGAAGACCAAGAAATTACATGACCAGAGGTGTCAGAAATTGAGACGATAGTATTATTAAATGTGCTTTGGATATGTACCACACCATTAGGTACATTACGTTTAGATTTCTTTGAACCTGTTTTTTTTGCTGTAGCTGCCATGATGTTTAAATTTAATACTTCAATTTGTAGATAGATTTAGTTAATTATTTTTTCCTTCCAGCAACTGTTTTCCTAGAACCGCGTCTAGTTCTGGCATTTGTTCTAGTTCTTTGACCTCTTACTGGAAGACTCATTCTGTGTCTTCTTCCTCTTACACACCCTATATCTTGTAGACGCTTTAAAGCCATTCCCTCCTTTCTTCTCAAATCCCCTTCTAAAGTGAATTCTTCTGTGGCACCTCTAAGTTTTTGCACATCAGAATCTGAAAGGTCTTTTACACGAGTATCTGGGTTTACACCCGTATTAGCAAGAATTAGCTTTGATCTCGTTAAACCAATCCCATAGACGTATGTTAATGCAATTTCAACTCGCTTTTCGCGAGGTATGTCAATTCCTGCAATCCTGGCCACGTGTTTTGAATAAGTAAAAGTTTGAATTTAAGGGTTGAAATTTAACCCTGACGCTGTTTATTGCGAGGTCTTTTCTTGTTAATAACATAGATTTTACCTCTTCTCCTCACGATCTGATCGTCAGGACTAATTTTTTTGACTGAAGATCTGACCTTCATGGGGGTTTAACAAATAAACGTTAATACTATATTCTACATCATCATCAAGCCATTTTTTGCTTGATATCAGAGGAAATAGTTATTAAATCTCTATCAGCATCAATATATTCTAACAATGAGAGATCTTTAAAATATTGAATCAGTGGTTCTGTAGTTTTTTTATAAATATCAACTCTTGTTCTGATTGTCTCTTCTGTATCATCTTTTCTCCCTCTTAAAAGCAAACGCTTAATTAGCACTTCTTCTGGAATATCTAAATAAAAAACAACCTCTAAAGGTTGATTTATTTCATTTAGGACTTCATTCAATGAATTGGCTTGAGATAAATTTCTCGGGTAACCATCTAGAATCCAACCTTTATTATCCTTAACTAAATTATGTCTTACTATCTTTAATACAAGTTCGTCACTAACAAGTTCCCCTCTATTCATAATATCTTTTACCTTGATACCAAGGGTAGTATTCATTTCGATTTCTTTTCTTAATAATTCACCAGTAGAAAGGTGTAAGTAGGAATTAGTTTGACTTAGCAATTCTGCTTGAGTTCCTTTCCCTGCTCCAGGAGCTCCTAAAAATAGTAAATGTTTCTTCATTAATTGTTTATTAGTCCTTCATACCTTTGCGAAATAACATAAGTTTGGATTTGCTTAGCAGTATCTATAGCAACACCGACAAGAATAAGTAATGAAGTTGCTCCTAAACCTTGAAAGGTCTGAACATTTGTAGCTCTTTCTACTGCAGCTGGGATTATAGCTACGGAACCCAGGAATAAACCTCCCAATAATGTCAACCTATTTTGTATACCTGATAGGTAGTTTGCTGTATTAGTTCCTGGTCTAACTCCAGGAATTGCTACTCCTCCTTTTTTTAAATTTGAAGCTACATCCACTGGATTGATGGTAAGAGATGCATAAAAATAAGAGAACCCCAAAATCAAAGCGAAGAATGTAAGAGCATATGGCCATGGATTGGAAGATCCGGGATTTAAACTACTCGCTAACTTTATTAAAACTGGATTTCCCGTAACATTCGCAATGGTTATAGGTAAAAAGATTAAAGCAGATGCAAATATAATAGGCATTACTCCTCCTGCATTTAATTTCAAAGGTAAATAACTTTGCCTAGTAGGAAGAAGTGTTGAATTTCCTATTTGTCTTTTTGCACTAACAATAGGAATGCGTCTGGCTCCCTCTTGCACAAAAATGATCCCAACAATTGTCAGTAAAAACACTCCAAGTAAAACAGCTATGCCTAAAACATCTCCTCTATCGCCAGTTTGAGCTTTTTCAATGGTTGAACTAAGAGCCTTAGGTAAAGTCGAAACAATATTCAAAAAAATTACCAGTGAAGCACCTTGACCTATCCCTTTCTCCGTAATAATTTCACTAAACCACATTACTAACATTGAACCAGTAACTAAGGCAATGGAAGTTTGTAAGACAAATGTAGTGTCACTTGTCCCTTCAATTGCATATTGTCTGAGAATTAAGGAAAAAATTATACTTTGCAAAAAACCCCATCCTAATGAAACGTATCTAGTTATTTGAGCAATTTTTCTTCTTCCCGCTTCTCCTTCATTTTTTTGTAAATCTTCAAGCACAGGCAATGAAGCTGTGAGAAGCTGAATAATAATTGATGCGTTGATAAAAGGAAGTATGCCTAATGCGAATATTCCTAAGGTTGAGATTCCTCCTCCAGTAAAAATATCTAAAAAACCTATTAATTGACCCCCCTGATCTATAAAACTTTTAAAAGCAACCCTATCAATACCAGGCATGGGGATATAGATACCAAGTCTTACTAAAAGGAGAAGACCTAAAGTTGTTAAAACTCTACTCCTTAGCTCTTTATTTAAAAATAGTTGGGAAAGAATTTCAGAAGCGCTAGGATTTCTACTTTTGTTGACAAACATTTTAAAGCTTACCTAAATTTTTAGAAAATTTATTTATTATTTATCAGCTCGCAGGATCCACCTGCGTCCTCAATTTTTTGTTTTGCAACTTTTGTAAATGCATGAGCTTGGACTTTTAGCTTTACATTAATTTTTCCATTACCAAGAATTTTTAAAGGAAATTTGGGCTTGAAAATCAATCCTTTCTTAACTAGTGAGTCTAGGTTAACAGTATCATTATCTTTGAAATTGTTTAATTTTTCTAAATTAATTATTGAAAAGCTCTTTTGATTAATTATTTCGAAGTGCTTTAATTTTGGAACTCTTCTATATAAAGGCATTTGGCCACCTTCAAAACCTGGACGTGTGGGTCTTCCAGAACGTGACTTTTGTCCTCTCATTCCAAAACCACATGAAGCACCCTGACCGGCTGCGATACCTCTACCCTTTCTTAATTTTTTCTTTCTAGAGCCCGAGTTTGATTTAAGAGAATTTAATGTTGAAGTCATGATTTTTAAGAGTAGAGCTGTTCAAGTGAGATGCCTCTCTCCCTTGAAACAGATTTATGTGTTCTTAATTGGGAAAGAGCTAACATAGCAGCTCTTGCATTATTCAAAGGTGTTTTACTGCCCAATCTTTTTGCTAAGACATTTTTTATACCAGCTAATTCTAAAACCGTTCTAATTGAACCGCCAGCAATTACACCTGTACCTGGAGCAGCAGGCCTAATCAACACGTTAGCAGCACCATCACTACCTAAAGATAAAGTGGGTATTGAGTTATTTGGCGTTAATGGAACTCTGACAAGATTCTTTTTACCATCTGAAACTCCCTTTCTAACTGCACCAATGACATCACCAGCTTTACCAACCCCAACTCCGACTTGACCTTTTTCATTACCAACAACAACTATTGCTCTAAAACTCATTTTTTTTCCGCCCTTAACAGTCTTAGAAACACGTCGAATTTGAACAACTCTTTCTTGCCAATCAGAATCTCTCTCTAGATTTTTTGAATCACCTCTTCTATTTCTTTTTCGATCATTACGACTATTCTTTTTTTGTTCTATCGGCATAGCTCCAGGAACGTTATCGTTCTTGGATTGAATTTCTTGTTTTGTTGGAGTGTCAGTCATTGTAAAAATTAAGGTTTAGAATTCTAGGCCAGCTTCACGAGCTGCGTCTGCAAGTGCCTTTACTCTGCCGTGATATAAATTACCTCCACGGTCAAAAATTACTTGCTTAATACCTTTTTTTATCGCTCTCTTTGCTAATAGTTTGCCAACAATGGAAGAAGAATTACAATCAGAAGGCAATTTATCAGATTTTTCTTTTAGTTCCTTATCAACAGTTGAAGCTGAGCAAATAGTTGTTTGAGCGCTATCATCTATAACCTGGGCATAAATATGGTTATTCGAGCGAAAAACAGACAATCTTGGACGCGTTGCATCTCCAATTAAGTATCTCCTTAATCTTCTATGTCTTTTTTGGGTTTGTAATTTCCTGGAAAGTTTGGTCATTTTTTTAAATTGGAATTATTTTTTGCCAGATTTACCAGCTTTTCTGAGAATTCTCTCATCATGGTATTTAATTCCTTTACCTTTATATGGCTCTGGAGGTCTAATTGATCTGATTTTTGCTGCTTCATTGCCAACAATTTCTTTATCAATTCCAGATACGGTAACGTTTGTATTACTCTCAACTTTGTATGTTATACCATCAGGGGGGATCATTTCTACAGGATGACTATATCCTGCACTTACAACTAGATTTTTACCTTTTACTTGTGCTCTTGATCCAACTCCAACAATTTCTAGTTTCTTTGAAAAACCTTGAGTAACCCCTTCAACCATATTTGCAATTAAGGCTCTACATAAACCATGTCTCTGCCTTGAGTATATTTTGGTTGTAGTAGGGCTTACGACTACAGTATTATCTCTCTTATCAAAACTAACTCCCTCAGGCATGAGACGTTTTAACTCACCCTTTGGGCCTTTCACTGTAACTGTTAATCCATCAAAATCAACTGTAACTTTCTCTGGAATAAGTACTGGTGTTTTTCCGATTCTTGACATGATTAATTCTCCTTAATAAACATAGCAGAGGACTTCGCCGCCAATGCCTTGCTTTCTAGCATCGCGATCACTCATAACGCCTTTAGAAGTTGAAATTATTGCTACTCCAAGACCTCCAAGAACTTTTGGTAATCCTCTAGTATTTTTATATATTCTCAAACCAGGTTTGCTAACTCGTTGCATAGATCGGATGGTAGGAAATTTGTTTTTACCACTATATTTGAGACCGAGTATTATTTGTGATTTATAACCTTCACCTTCCTCATTAATATCAGAAATGAATCCCTCTTTTTGAAGCACTTTGGCGATACTTAGAGACATTTTTGAACCTGGGATTGTTGTGGTTGTATGCTTTTTTTGACTCGCATTTCTAATTCGAGTAAGCATATCTGAAATAGGATCGTGATTTGACATAGTTTTAATTTAATTCTTACTAAAAGGCATTCCTAACTCCTGCAAAAGAGCTTTACCTTCTTGATCTGATTTTGCACTAGTGACAATAGTTATATCCATTCCTCTTATTGAATCTATTTTATCAAAAGAGATTTCAGGAAAAATCAATTGCTCTTTCACTCCAACAGTATAATTTCCTCTCCCATCGAAACTTTTTGGATTAACTCCTCTGAAGTCTCTTATTCTTGGTAAAGCGAGATTTATAAATCTCTCCAAAAAGGAATACATCCTGTCTCCTCTCAAAGTAACAGTACAACCAATCGGCATGCCCTCACGAATTTTAAAACCCGCGATAGCTTTTTTAGCCCTAGTTACAAGGGCCTTTTGTCCTGTAATTGTTGCCATTTCGTTTAAAGAGGCTTCTAAAGCTTTCGAATTTGAAGCTGCCTCACCAAGACCTCTGTTAACGTTGACCTTGACAACTTTAGGTACTTGATGAATATTTTTAAGACCAAGGTCCTTTAAAAGTTTTGGTCTTATTGATTCTTTGTAGCGTTTTTTTAGAGTCATAATTTTTTTTGTTAATTCTGGTCTTTGTCAGAATTGATAAATTAGAAAAAATTGAAATCTGGTTTCTGATGAAAAATTAATCAATTACTTCACCAGTTTTCTTCAATCTTCTTTTCTTAACCCCCTCTTTATCAATAAAGTATTCAATCTTACTTGTAAGATTTTTATCCTTTGAAAAGAACATTACATTTGATGCATGTAAAGATGCTTCTTCTGTAAGTATTCTTCCAGTTTCTCCTTCCTGAGTTGGTTTTACATGTTTAGTCCTAAGGTTAATTCCCTTTACAACTACTCTATTTTCTAGAGGGATGGTTTTTAAAACCTCACCAGTTTTCCCTTTGTCCTTGCCATTAATTACTTTTACCAAATCTCCAGTTTTGATTCTCATTTTTATTCTCTGAAAATTTTTCTTTTGCTTTAATGAATCCAACATTTAAATCACCTCCGGAGCAAGAGAAACAATCTTTGTATAATTTTTATCCCGCAGTTCTCTAGCTACAGGACCAAAGACTCTAGTACCTTTTGGATTCTTATCTTCATTAATCAATACTGCCGCATTGTCATCAAATCTGATTGAATTACCAGTATTTCTTCTTAATGTAGCTTTAGTTCTGACGATAACAGCTTTAACAACTTCAGATTTCTTGACTCCCATATTAGGAAGAGCATCTTTTACAGTTGCTACGATTACATCCCCGACATGTGCATACCTTCTATTAGAACCTAAAACCCTAATACATTGGAGTCTTTTTGCTCCGCTATTATCGGCAACTGTTAAGTAAGTTTCTTGTTGAATCATTTTTTAACCTCCTTAGCCTGACTTGTTTTATTGAGAATCTCTTCTATTGCCCATCTTTTATGAGCACTAAGCGGTCTAGTTTCTCTAATTTTAACTCGATCACCTAAAACGCATGTATTTTCTGGATCATGCGCCTTGTATCGTGTAGTTCTACTTACAATTTTTTTGTAAGTGGGATGTGGATATCTGTTAATAACAGCAACAACAACTGTTTTATCCATTTTGTCGCTGACAACAGTACCAATTCTTTCTTTAAGTGCCATAACTAATAATTAATCAGAAGTTGTTTTAGAAGCAGATTGACTCTTACAAAGAGTGAGTAATTGCGCAACTTGTTTCTTGATAATTTTAAATTTATGAGTTTCATTGAGCTGTCTTGTAGCTTGCTTGAATCTCAAGTCAAAAAGATCTTTTCGTAATTGGTCAATCTTTTCAGTAATTTGTTCAGAATTTAATTTTTTAAATTCCTTAAGTGACTCTGAGTTTTTCATTGTTTAACCTCCTCTTGCGATTTTTTACTATTTTTTGTAATTTCTTGGGAGTTATTTTCTAGATTTTTATCAGTAGAGATAAATTTAGTTTTTACAGGAAGTTTGTATTGAGCCAGACGCATAGCTTCCTTTGCAGTTTCCTCAGTGATATCCTCACCACCCATTTCAAAAAGTATTCTTCCAGGTTTTACAACTGCGACCCAAAACTCTGGATTACCTTTACCAGAACCCATTCTGGTTTCGGCAGGTCTCATGGTTACGGGTTTATCAGGAAATATTCTTATCCAAATTTGACCACCACGTTTGATATATCTTGTCATAGCTCGTCTGCTTGCTTCAATCTGACGTGCAGTTACCCAGCCACAGTCTTGAGCTTGGAGTGCATATTGACCGAATGCAATAGTATTACCTTTTGAGGCTACACCCCTCATTCTGCCTCTATGTTGTTTGCGGAATTTAGTACGTTTTGGACTAAGCATTTTTATACCTCCTATGAATTCTCATTTGAACGATCCTCAAATTGCTGAGGTCTTCTACTAGATTTCCTCTTAGGGCTAGCACCCACAGGGATAGTTTGTTCTTCTTTAGGGAGAACTTCACCTTTGAAAACCCAAACTTTAATGCCTAGAACACCGTAAGTTGTATTAGCTTCACGTGTTGCATAGTCAATTTCAGCTCTCAATGTATGTAATGGAACTCTACCTTCTCTGGTCCATTCAGTTCTAGCAATTTCAGCACCATTCAACCTTCCCCCTACTTGAATTTTAAGACCTAAGACTCCAGCCCTTTGAGCCCTTTGTAAGGCCATCCTTATAGTTCTTCTAAAGGCGACTCTTTTTTCAAGTTGTTGCGCAATATATTCAGCAAGTAAAAAGGCATCAGCATCAACGCGTTCAACTTCTACAACATTTATTCTAACTTGCCTTGTTCTATCCCCTATAGTTTTTTGAATGCCAGATCTTAATTCTTCAATCCCACTTCCTTGTCTTCCAACTATAACTCCTGGTCTTGCTGTTTTTAATTCAAGTTCCAGTTGGTCAGCTTTTCTAGCAATTAAAACATCGCTAATTCCTGCTGCGCCATATTTTTTTTGTATAAAGGTACGAATTTTAAAATCTTCCTGAAGAAGAATTGGATATGTTTTAGAAGTAGCAAACCACTTAGAGCGATGCTCTTGTGTAATTCCTAATCTTAGTCCAGAAGGATGTATTTTATGTCCCATTAGTTTTGTACCTCCGCATTAGTTTGAGTAGGAGCAGATTCAACAGAAATACTGATGTGGCAAGTCTGTTTCTTAATTGAAAAAGCTCGACCTTGAGCTCTGGGCCTATACCTTTTCATTACTGGACCACTATTAGCCCATGCAGATGAAATAACTAAGGTGGATGGATCCATTCCAAGGTTATGTTCTGCATTGGCAACCGCAGATCTCAGAACTTTTGTGATGGGGTCTGTAGATCTATAAGGCATAAATTCCAACATAATCAATGCATCTCTATAAGACCTACCCCTTATCTGATCCAAAACTCTTCTCACTTTAGAGGCTGATCCGCGAACGTAATTGCCATGAGCAATTGCTGTTTTGATTGTTTCAGGTGTTTTTGTCATGATTTTGCTCCTTTCTTATCTCTTATATGACCTCGGTAAGTACGTGTAGGAGCAAATTCACCAAGTTTATGACCAATCATTTGTTCAGTAATAAATACTGGAATGTGAGTTTTGCCATTATGTACGGCGATTGTGTGACCAATCATTAAAGGTAAAATTGTAGAGGATCTCGACCAAGTTTTGATAACAGATTTGTCATTATCAGTATTTTGTTTTTCTACCTTCTTGAGCAGGCTATCTGCTATAAAAGGTCCTTTTTTTAGTGAACGTCCCATGATTATATAATAGAAATTGAAATAATAAATGAAGTAATCAAGAGTCTCTTCCTCCTCTACTTCTCTTAGAAACGCGACGGCGTCTTCGAACAACTAATTTATTACTTGGTTTGTTCTTTTTACGTGTCTTTAATCCAAGAGCTGGTTTACCCCATGGAGTAACTGGTCCTGCTCTACCGATTGGTGCTTTTCCCTCTCCTCCTCCATGTGGATGATCACATGGGTTCATTACACTACCTCTTACTTGAGGCCTTCTTCCAAGCCATCTTCTTCTTCCTGCTTTACCTAAACTAGTATTTCTTATTTCAGAATTACCAACTTCACCAAGAGTCGCGTAGCATTCTTTTCTTACAAGTCTTACCTCGGTAGATGGTAGTTTTAAAGCAACATAATCTCCCTCTTTTGCCATAACTTGTGCACTAGCTCCTGCGGATCTAACCATCTGAGCACCCCTACCTGCATATAACTCAACACAATGAACATTAGATCCTAATGGCATAACAGAAAGTGGCATTGCATTACCATCTTCAATCGGAACACTTTCTCCAGATATGACATTTTGTCCGACTTTTACTCCTGCGGGAGCGATAATATATCTTTTTTCTCCATCTTCGTAGAATAAAAGTGCCAGCCTTGCATTTCTATGAGGATCGTAGTGTATAGCTGCAACTTTAGCGTTGATATTTCTTTTATCTCTTCTAAAGTCAACTAATCTATATTGCCTTTTGTGACCACCTCCACGATGACGACAAGTGATAACTCCACGATTATTCCTACCTTTAACTCTATGTTTTGAAACAATTAGTGATCTTTCGGGTTTTGCACTTGTAATTTCACTAAAGTCTGTAACTACCCTCTGCCTAGTACCAGGTGTATAAGGTTTAAATTTACGGATTGCCATGATTAAAACTCCTTAAGATTCTGGAAATAGTTGGATTTTATCTCCTTCAGCAAGACGCACAATTGCCTTCTTGACCTGAGAACGTTTACCGGAAAATTTCCCGACTCTTCTTGTTCTCCTAGGAGGATTCATAGTGTTAACTCCTATGACTTTAACCCTGAATAAAGCCTCGACAGCTGCCTTTATTTGTGGTTTTGCCGCTCTATGATCTACTTCAAAAGTATATTGGTTAAGATCTAGCGCATTTGTAGCTTTCTCTGTAATAACTGGCTTTCTTATTACATCGGCTAAACGAGAATCGAATAATTTAGTCATGATGCATAAACCTCCTGAATTTTATCTATCGCTGATTGCCCTATGACCAATTTATTAGCGTTGAGAATGTCAAATACATTTAATTGATCCGCGGCAATTAATTTTACTTTTTCGATATTATTGATGGATTTTTTTATAACATCGGACGGACTATCAAGAATAACCAAAACTTTTTCAGTTTTTTGTATACCTAATCGAGCAAGACCATTGACGATATCACTTGTTTTAGGTTGCTTTAAAGTAGATCCAAAATCTTCAACGGCCTTCATATCAGATACTCTAGACATAAGTGCAGTTCTAAGAGCTAACCTACGTTCCTTACGATTCATATCAAGATTATAAGAACGTGGCTTCGGTCCAAAAATAATTCCCCCACCAGGTCTTAAGGGTGTCCTTATTGATCCTTGACGGGCTCTTCCTGTACCTTTCTGTTTATATGGCTTTCTACCGCCCCCACGCACTTCAGATCTTGTCAAAGTTGATGCTGTCCCCTGTCTTTTATTTGCTAGCTGCCTAAGGACTGCTCTATGTATTAAGTCTGCAGAAGAAGTTTCTTTAGCAACTGCTAAATCAAGAGAAACTTTGCCGGATTTTTTACCATCCCATTTAAGAGTTTCCAGTGTTGTCATGATTTTTCACCTCCTTTTTTGCCTACGACATTATTTGGCTTAATGTTTATTATTGAGCCTGGCTTACCTGGGACAGAACCCTTCACCACAAGCAAATTTTTCTGATCATCAATTTTTAGAACTAACAAACCTTTAGTAGTAATCTGTTTCCCTCCATATCTTCCTGCCATTCTTTTTCCAGGATAAATTCTGCCTGGAGTTGTTCCTGCACCTGTAGATCCAGGTGCTCTATGATTTTTTGAGCCATGACTCATAGGACCTCTGCTAAAACCATGTCTTTTCTGGTAACCAGCAAAACCTCTACCCATAGATTTGCCACTGATATCAACTTTTTGACCAACCTCAAAGTTTTTTACAGTTATTTGATTTCCGATTTCATAAGATGAAGTTTCTTCAACCCTATATTCTTTCAAATGCTTTAAAAGTTCTTCACCTGATTTCAACAAATGTCCCTTTTCAGGCTTACTTATATGCTTATTTTTGGACAAGCCATAACCTATTTGAACGGCAGTATAACCATCCAAAGCAGTTGTTTTCAATTGAGTGACACGGCAAGGACCAGCCTCAATAAGAGTAACTGGTACCGAATTTCCTTTTTCGTCGAAAAGTTGG
>QCCG01000013.1 GCA_003281335.1 Prochlorococcus sp. AG-347-K19
CAAAATTAAAATATTAAAAATCCAGAAATATAAATAACTTTTATTTATGTTTTTTAAACTTATAAAGCTATTACTTGTTAATAACGCCCCTGCAGGAATTGCTGGCAACCAATAACTAGGTAGTTTCGTTGCAGAAAGGCTAAAGAAGATTAAAACTGACGTTAACCAACATAAAGAATATATGTAAAGGGTTTCAGTGACATTGCAACTCTCTTTTGAACTTTTAAAGAAATCTTTAATGGTTTTAAATATCCCATGATACAAAAAAGGAGTGAATGGTAATGAAGCCAATATCATTATGTAAAGAAAAAACCAGAATGGTTCTGCATGATTATTTACAACTGAGGTATATCTTTGAAAATTATGGTATCCAAAAAAATTATCCCAAAAAGGCTTTCCCTCTTTTAGAAGTTCTAATATGTACCATGGAGCACTTATTAGTATTGTTATTAAAAAACCTTTCTTAGGATTTATCTTACAAAGTAACTTTTCCCAATTCTTCTGACAAAACAAGAAAGACGTAATAGTCAATAATGCCAAAACAAATGCAACAGGTCCTTTAACTAAAATTGCAAAACCCAAAAATACCCAAGCTGAAATGCATTGCTCATTCTTATCACTTACCATTCTTCTCCAAAATAAAAGTAAGCTAATTCCCAATGTTCCGGTTAATAAAGCATCACTCACTGCAGTTCTACTCCAGATAATTATTAATGGAGAAAGAGCAAAGCCTAATGATGCGACTATTGGAGTGAGGAATCGCCTATCGCCTTTTTGTGGCCAACAAAACAAGGTGTCTCCAATCATCAACATTAAAAATAATGATGCCAAAGCTGAAGGAAGTCTTGCTGAGAGTGTCCCGAAACTGTCCCAAATCTCATTTTTCGGTAATGAGTAAAAAAAACCCATTAGCCAATAAATCAGTGGAGGCTTATCAAAACGGAATATTCCATTGACTTTTGGAGTTAACCAATCACCAGATTCACTCATTGCCCGTGCTGCAGCGGCAAATAAAGGGGGAGTTTCATCCACCAATCCTGTATTACCTAAACCTAAGATAAATATAATGACCCCACAAACTAAAACTATTAATAAGGTTTTAAGCCTTTTTTTTGAGTAAAGAAGAATCATCTAATATTATTTATATTCATGCATTACCTTATTAAGCCAGTTCACAACCTTGTTAGCAAATATATTTGTGGAGGCATTTTTTTCTACCCATTCTCTACATTTCTGACGCTTTATTTTTTCAATAATCTCTACATAAGAAAGCATATTTTTTTTATCATCAGGATCCGCAAGAAAACCTGTTTGGCCATGCTGAATAATTTCACTAGGTCCTCCCCTTTTATAAGCTACAACCGGTACCCCACAGGCTAAAGCTTCAACAATAACGTTCCCATATGCCTCATTCCATTTCGGAGTATTTAGCAACCCTCTGCATTTACCAAGTTCTCTTTGTAATTCATCGGTTGATAAAAAACCCATCCATTCAATAGCTCCTTCAGGAAATGAATTTTCTATCTTTGAGGCATACATTTCATCTTCTATAAATCCCCAAACTTTTAATTTTTCGCCAAGTTGATTCGCTATATAAACTGCATCCTCCAAACCTTTCTCCGGAGCCACTCTTCCAACCCATGCCAAGGGTCCCTTAACTGAATCTTGAAAAATATAATTATCTAAATTAAAACCATTCCCAATAATTGTTGGTTTTTTTATGAATGGATAATCATTAGCTTGTATTTTCGAATGAAAAGCAAAATTTTTTGGATATTTTGCATATACCTTAGAGATTAAATTTCTAATTAC
This sequence comes from Prochlorococcus sp. AG-347-K19, assembly GCA_003281335.1. Taxonomy (GTDB): domain Bacteria; phylum Cyanobacteriota; class Cyanobacteriia; order PCC-6307; family Cyanobiaceae; genus Prochlorococcus_A. The sequence goes on from QCCG01000013.1 coordinate 1,813, forward strand.
TGAACTTTCAGAACCCATACTAATAATATGTGCAATGGGTATCTCTAAATTTAGAGTCATCCAGATAGGTAACCAATCATAGGACATGTTTAACAATACATCTGAATGTTTAGCGATATCTATTCCCTTTTCAAGCATTCCGGCTAAAAGAGAATTATCTGGGATACTTACGGGAGAATTATAATTTTGATGCTGCCAACTAATTTGATCTTCACCTTCAACAAAATGTAATTTTGCTTTTACATTACTTTCATGTAACTTAGAATTTTTTGGGGCTACAACCTCAACAGAATGACCTAAAGAAATTAAACCTGAAACTAAAGAATTTAAAGTTAATTCAACCCCACCACCTTTGCCACTCCCTAAGAACCCTATGGGAGTACTAATCAAAACTATTCGCATTATTGGACTTTTACAAAAAGAAACTAATTAAATAGTAGTATCAGAAAATTTTTTTTCCCATAAACTCTTTCTCTGGCTAACAAAAAATACTGAGATAAGAACAAACAACACTCCTATCCACTGCACAATAGTGAGTCTTTCATTTAACCAAACACCTCCACTGAGAAGAGCAAATACAGGTGTTAAAAATGCTAGAGTGCTAAAACCAGTTATTTCTTTATTATTAGCAAAGTAGAAAAACAATCCATAGGCTAATGCTCCTCCAAAAATACTTGCAAATGACATAAGTCCCCAATCAAATATTGACCAATCTGGAATTATTGTGAAATTTGATTGAAAGCAGTGCTTAATAATTAAGGGCAAACTCCCTAAAACCATATGCCAACCTGTAACTGCCACCGGATCACTTTTAGTACAAGTGAATCTAATTAAAATCGTTCCTAATGCCATAGTGAGAGAAGCTGCAAGCATCCAAAGTTCTCCAAAGTTAAAAACAACATCATTTATAGACTTATCAGACATCAACCACCAATTTCCTAAAAATTCTTGTGGTACTCCTAAAAATAATATTCCTCCCAAGCCAAAAAGTAGTCCTAACCATCCTATTGGATTAATTAAATTCCCAAAAATCGCCCTCGCTAAAATAGCTACCAAAAGCGGTTGAGAATCAATTAAGACAGAACCTAAACCTGCTCCAGTTTTTTCAATACCATAAGTTAAAAACAACTGAAAAAAAGTAGCATCTACAATCGTAAAAACAAAAAACCACTTCAAATCGCATTTATAAATTTTTAAATCTCTTTTAAACAAATATGTTGTTATTAGCACAAGAATCCCTGCAGGAAGTAATCTTAAAGAGGCCACAAACTCTGGCCCAGCACTAGATACTAAAGGAGTCATTGCCGCCATTGAAGTTCCCCAAAGTGCAAAAGGGAGTATCATTAAAAACCAATTTAGGATTGAATTCATTAGGTCTGCTGATAGTCTTTTTAAAGTAGTGTTATGAATTTACCTTAAAAGAATGATTTGGCCTTTTAGACGAAAGTCAAAAAAAAGAATGGCTCGTATAGTAATTGATGAGCCTATTACAAGTTCAACAAGAGTTTCAGTCCTTAAAGCTCTTAAACAAATTGAGGATAGAGAATTTCCTGCTTTAATCGTGAGGATTGATTCTCCAGGCGGTACTGTTGGGGATAGCCAAGAAATATACTCTGCTATTAAAAGACTAAAAGATAAAGGATGTAAAGTCATTGCTAGTTTTGGGAACATCTCAGCATCAGGAGGTGTTTACATTGGTGTTGCATCTAACAAAATAGTTGCTAATCCAGGAACAATTACAGGATCTATTGGTGTGATTATAAGAGGTAATAATTTATCTGAATTATTAGATAAAATCGGCATTAAATTTGAGACTGTTAAAAGCGGTGTATTTAAAGACATACTTTCTCCTGATAAGCCACTAAGTGAGGAAGGTAGAGATCTACTCCAAGGGCTTATAGATGAAAGTTACAAACAATTTACTGAAGCTGTCGCTGAAGGAAGGAATTTACCTGTTGAAGAAGTAAGAAAATTTGCTGATGGAAGAATTTTCACTGGAACACAAGCCCTCGAACTTGGTCTTGTTGATAAGGTTGGAGATGAATTTATAGCAAGGGAGATAGCTGCAGAAATGGTTAACATTGATCCTAAAATTCAGCCCTTAACATTTGGGAAGAAGAAGAAGAAAATTCTCGGACTAATTCCTGGAAGTAGAATGATTGAGAAAATTATCCATAATATCTTTTTTGAGTTTGACTCATCTAATAAAGTACTTTGGTTATACAAGCCTTAGATCGATATGTATGAAAAAATGAAAGATGATTATAAAATTACATTTATTCGTGGTGCTACAACAGCATCTGGGAATTCTGTTAAAGAAATAGAAGTTGCGGTAGTTGAATTAATTGATGAATTAATTTCACGAAACAATCTAATTAAGTCAAACATATTATCCATTACATTCACAGCAACAAAAGATTTAAATGCATGTTTCCCCGCTTCAATTGCAAGGAAATTTAATGGACTTGATTCAGTTGCCTTTTTAGACTGCCAACAAATGAACGTATCTAATGATGTTGATTTTTGTATAAGAATAATGGCTCAAGTTTTATTGCCTCCAAATTATGCAATAAAGCACCCTTATTTAAAAGGCGCTGCAAAATTAAGAACAGATAGATGTTAACCTTAGTTAAAACTATTTTTTCCGCTTTAAATTTGATTACCACGAACTCAAACTTTAAATTTTTATCTAATCAATGTTAAAAAACAAAAAGAGACTTTCTTTAAATCTTAAAATGATAAGATTTTTTATTATCCCTACGATTTTAGTTTCAATCCCTTTCTTTAATACCCATTACGCTAAAGCAGGTTTGGAATTCCAGTGGAATGAAGACTCTAGTTATAGAAGATTAAAGTGGTTTCAAAAAGAAGATAAAAAGAAATTTAGAAATACAATTTATTTTTTCTTGAGACCATCTGATAGAAGGACTGATATCTTAAAAATTAATTTAGCAATACCTAAAACTTTTAAATCAACTTTAAAAAATGAAAAAATTAGTTTTTGCAAAGTAAGAATAGGCGGCTTTGAGAATAGAACAAAATGTTTGGAAGATATTCCAGCTGATATCGAAATTAACACTGATGAGTCAGGCTTGCGTTCACTAGATATTTACCCCTACAGCCCAATTCCTTCGAATAAAGACAGTTATGCAATTGTCTTGAAAGTCTTTAATCCCAAAAAATCAGGTTTATATCAATTTCATTCATATGGTCAACCTAAAGGGAAATCATTTTCAAGTTATTTAGGAAGCTGGACTATAGTGATCGATTAAATGATAGATTAAATAAGGATTATTAAACAAATGACAAAAAGGACTTTTGGCGGAACTTCAAGAAAAAGAAAACGTGTATCTGGTTTTAGAGTAAGAATGCGTTCTCATACAGGTAGAAGAGTTATTAAAAGCAGAAGACAAAAAGGTAGAGAAAGAATAGCTGTATAACATCAAATTTAAATGGCATTACCTAAAGATATGCGTTTAAAAGGTCACAGGACTTTTAATTATATTCATAAAAATTCGAAAATATATCATGGGAAATTAATGACCTTTAAAGTTGCAAGATCCTATCCAGAAATTCTTTTAACCCATAAACACAAAAATACATCAAACAAACTTAGGGTAGCAATTGCAATTAGCAAAAAAGTTTCAAAAAAAGCTGTAGAAAGAAATAAATTAAGAAGAATTCTGAATGAGTGGTTATTAACAAACATTCAAAAAATTAATAACCACAAACCTTATTGGTTACTTGTTAACCTTAAATTTGGAGATTTCTGCAATGATAAAAGTAGACTTTTGGAGGAATTTCAAAACTTAATGTTCAAAGCTCGTCTAATCAAATGATTAACATGAATGAAGAAACCTTTTATGAAGGTGGTCCTGCAAAAAGTGATTTAATAATAAATCTAATTGCAGGTATAACTATTCTTGGATTACCATTTACCTTTGCCGCAATAGTTAGAGCATTGTGGTTGAGATATAAAATTACAAACAAAAGGATTACAATTGACGGAGGATGGTTTGGTAAAAACAAAACACAAGTTTCATTAAGTAAAATTGAAGAAGTCAGATCTATTCCAAGAGGATTCGGATCATATGGCGATATGGTTCTTATACTTGATGATGGATCAAAGGTTGAAATGAAATCTCTACCTTTATTCAGAGAAAAGCAAAAATTTATTGAAGAGAATATAAATAAAAAATCACAAATCCCAAATCTCAATGAGGTAGAAGGATTTGCTACTAAATCCTAAATTAATTAATTACAAAAAACTTTTTTTCCTGTAAAATAAATGTCTACTAAAATTACACTCTTTTTAATATCGTGATAGGGTTCATTTCCGAAAAACTACTTATCCCGATTCTAGATTTTTTCTACGGTTTAGTTCCCAGCTATGGTTTAGCAATTGTTGCATTAACAGTAGTAATTAGAATTGCACTTTTCCCATTAAGCGCTGGTTCCATTAGAAGCGCGAGAAGAATGAAGATTGCTCAACCAGTAATGCAAAAAAGGCAAGCAGAAATAAAATCTAAGTTTTCTGGTGATCCAAAGAAACAGCAAGAAGAACTTGGAAAACTAATGAATGAGTTTGGTAGCCCGCTCGCAGGTTGCCTTCCATTAATTGTACAAATGCCTGTGCTTTTTGCATTGTTTGCAACATTAAGAGGTTCTCCATTCGCTGATGTCCCCTATAACATAAATCTCAAGGTCGTTCCACAAGATCAAATAGCTGCTATCGATCCAAAACCTTACAAATCACCTAGACATTCCATATTCATTACAGAAAAATCGCATTTCCCTGTAATAGCTACCATCCCTAATGGAACAAAATTAGGAACGGAAGAATCTGTAAAAATAAATTTACAAACAACAAATGGCAATAGTTATTCGGAAGTTTTATCTAAGTACGACGACGGATCAAAATTTCTCCCCACATGGAAGGTTTCTAAAGGATCAGAAAATCTTAAAGTTTCCCAAGACGGTACAGTAACAGCAATTAAACCGGGTGATGCAACAATCGAGGCAAAAATCCCTGGTCTAGCTGCTAAAAGTGGTTTCCTGTTTATCAAAGCTCTTGGTCAAGTTGGTTTCTATGTAGATGGTTCAATCAACTGGGATATTGCGGCTCTAGTAGGTGCCTTTGGGTTAACCCTACTTCTCTCTCAAGTTTTATCTAGTCAGGGGATGCCTGCAAATCCACAGCAATCAACGGCAAACAAAATCACGCCTATCATGATCACTGGAATGTTTTTGTTTTTCCCATTACCTGCAGGAGTTTTACTATATATGGTTGTTGCTAATGTATTCCAAGCATTTCAGACTTTCCTACTAAATAAAGAAGCTCTTCCAGAGAATCTACAAAAAATTTTGGATCAACAATTAATGGCCAAAAATGAAGTAATAACAACTTCTGCTTCAACTATCTCAGAGAAAAGATTACCTTTTGAACCTAACAGTAAAAAATAATCAAAACTTAAATAATGAATTCTTGGTGTATAAATTTAGAATTACTTATTAAATCAAGAGCCTCATTAATTTGGATCCGGACTAAAGAAGAGGAAAGATTAGAAAAGTTAGTTAACTTTTCTTGTGAAAGACTCAATGTAAAAAGATTTATTTGCTGGGATTGTGTTAACGGTATAAAAGGTTTAATCAATGAAGAAGGTAAATTTTCTAATAATCCTTTAGGAGTGCTTAACTGGCTAAAAGATCAAAGTAATGAAATGTCAACAGTTTTATTAGCAAAAGATTTTCATAAATTTTATGATGATCCATCTATCAATAGAACTATTAAAGAACTGTCTTCAGCACTTAAGAAAACTAATCATACTTTAATTATTTGTTCTCATTTATTTCCATCATCAGAAGAGCTGGATGAATTAATGACAATTATAAACTTACCTTTACCTGATCAAAAAGAATTGAAGAATCTAATAAAAAAAATTGCTATTAATACTAATTCAAATCTTGAGGAACAAGACTTAAACGAACTTTCTATAGCTTCAAGTGGACTAACTGAAATTAAGGTAAAGCAAGTTACTGCAAAGGCCCTTGCTCAAAGAGGGAAAATAAGTAAAGAAGATATTAAAGATATTCTTGAAGAGAAAAAACAAGTGATCGCCAGAAGTGAAATTTTAGAATTTTTCGAAGCCAAATCAAGTCAAGATGATATTGGTGGTTTAAATATTTTAAAAGTTTGGCTTAATCAAAGATATAGAGCCTTTACTAAAGAAGCGAGAGACTATGGATTACCTATTCCAAAGGGGGTCTTACTCGTTGGAGCTCAAGGGACAGGGAAATCGCTTACCGCAAAATCAATTTCTAAGACTTGGTCGATGCCTCTACTTAGGTTAGATGTTGGGAGACTATTTTCTAGCCTTGTTGGTTCAAGCGAGGCAAGAACTAGAGAGACAATATCTAGAGCTGAGGCCATGTCTCCTTGTATCCTTTGGATCGATGAAATTGATAAGGGCTTTGGTGGCGATGCTAGAAGTGATGGAGGCACAAGTCAAAGAGTTTTGGCAAGTTTGCTAACTTGGATGGCTGAGAAAGAATCCTCAGTATTTGTAATTGCTACAGCTAATGCTATAGATAAGCTTCCTGCTGAATTATTAAGGAAAGGAAGGTTTGATGAGATATTTTTTCTTGATTTACCAAATTCTGAAGAAAGATTATGTATTCTGGATTTGCACTTAAAAAGAAGAAGGCCAAGTTATAATTTCCCTCTCTCTACTATTATCGATAGAACAGTTGGATTCTCAGGCGCAGAACTTGAACAAGCAGTAATAGAGGGGATGCATATTTCATTCTCTGAAAATAGAGAACTCATGGAGAAAGATTTGATAAAGGCAGTTTCTGAACTAGTTCCCTTATCAAGAACAGCTAAAGAGCAAATTGATTTACTAAAAGAATGGGCATCTACAGGACGAGCTCGCTCTGCATCCTAACTAAAATTTAATTTTGAAAATATTGCATAAGTTAGGAATCATTAATTTAGTTAATTTTTCATCAAAAATCCTTAATAATGAATTGAGATTAACTATCTTAATTAAGTAATAAAGTAAAAAAGAGTGTTAGATCAAAAATTAATAAGAGAAAATCCAACATTTGTTGAAGAAAATTTATCCTTAAGAGGGAAAGACTATAAGATATCCCACATACACGAATTAACTGTCAAAAAAAAAGAAATTGACATTGAAATATCCAGCCACCAATCTGAAAGTAAAAAATTAAGTAAATTAATTGCTCAAGAAATTGGTAAATCTCAAAACAATAATTCCCCAGAAATAAATAATTTAAAGAAAAAGGGAAATGACTATAGAACTAAAATCTCTGAATTTGAGGAAAAACAAAGAATTTTAGATAAACAAATATACAATGAGATTTGTAATTTGCCCAATTTCCCCAGCAAAGATGCACCTATTGGTAAAGATGAAGGTAATAATGTCGAAGTAAAAACTTGGGGAGATCCCTTGATAAAAGATAATCTTAAATCTCACTGGGAAATAGGCGAAAGTCTAAATCTTTTTGACTCTATAAAATCAACAAAAATATCAAAAAGTCGTTTCATTTCACTTATTGGTAATGGTGCAAGACTTGAAAGGGCATTAATAAATTTCATGCTCGACATGCATATTAAAAATGGTTATTTAGAGTTAATGCCTCCAGCTTTAGTAAATTCAGAAAGTCTTACGGGATCTGGACAATTGCCCAAATTTTCAAATGAAAGTTTTAAGTGCTCTAATGATGATTTATGGCTTTCTCCAACAGCTGAAGTTCCATTAACTGCTTTTCATAGAAATGAGTTAATTGATCCAAAGCACTTACCGATTAAGTACGTTGCATATAGCCCCTGTTTTAGAAGAGAAGCTGGAAGCTATGGAAAGGATACTAAGGGTTTAATAAGACTGCATCAATTTAATAAGGTTGAACTTTATTGGTTTTGCGATCCTAGTAAATCACTAGAAGCGCATAAAAGTATTACTTCTGATGCAGAAAGCATTTTAAGAGAGCTCAACCTACCCTACAGATTAGTAGATATTTGTACTGGAGACTTAGGTTTTTCTTCTAGTAGAACTTTTGATCTTGAAGTCTGGCTACCAAGTAGCAAATGTTATAGAGAAATTTCAAGTTGTAGCAACTGCCTAGACTTTCAAGCACGTAGATCATCAATAAGAACAAAAATTGAGAAAAAAAATACATATTTGCATACTTTAAATGGTAGTGGCCTTGCTATTGGAAGAACAATGGCTGCGATTCTTGAGAATGGCCAACAATCAGATGGTAGCGTTAAAATTCCAGATGCTTTAGTTCCATATTTTGGGTCAAATTCTTTAAAAACTGCTTAACATAAAAAAATGAATGTATTAACCTCAATAACAGTACTAGGATTTCTCATTTTTTTTCATGAGATGGGACATTTTCTTGCAGCAATTTTACAAGGTATCTATGTTGATGGATTTTCAATTGGTTTTGGACCCTCAATAATTCAGAAGAAATATAAAGATATCACTTATTCATTTAGAGCCTTTCCTTTAGGCGGCTTTGTATCTTTCCCAGACGAAGAATTGAATAATATTGACCCTAAAGATCCAAATCTTTTAAAAAACAGACCAATCTTTCAAAGAGTTATTGTAATCTCCGCTGGAGTATTTGCTAATTTAATTCTTGCATACACAATTTTAATTATAAATGTAACTACTGTTGGTATTCCATTTGATCCAGAACCGGGTATCTTAGTTTTGGCGACTCAACCTGAGAAGGCTGCTTCACTTGCAGGCTTAGAACCAGGAGATAAGATATTAAAAATTGAAGCTAGAACTCTAGGAGTTGGAGATGAAGCTGTTTCTACTTTGGTAAAAGAGATTCAGAATTCTTCAGATAACTCAATAGCTATAAGAATCGAGAGAGATGGACTTTTTAAAGATTTAACTTTGGTACCAAAAAATGTAGATGGTAAAGGTACAATTGGAGCTCAATTACAACCAAATATAAATAAAGAAACTAAAAAGACAAAAAACGTTTACGAACTTTTTAAATACACGAATAATGAATTTTTATCACTGTTAGTAAAAACAATCCAAGGTTATAAAGGTTTAATAACAAATTTTGCCTCAACAGCTCAACAACTTAGTGGCCCAGTAAAAATCGTTGAGATTGGTGCTCAACTATCACAACAAGGCGGTACGGGGATATTATTATTTGCTGCTTTAATTTCTATTAATTTAGCAGTACTTAATTCCTTACCTTTACCATTATTAGACGGAGGGCAGCTTGTTTTCACTTTAATTGAAGGGTTTAGGGGAAAACCTGTTCCAGTCAAGGTACAAATGGTTGTTACTCAGTCCAGTTTTTTTCTTTTAGTTGGACTAAGCGTTTTACTTATTATAAGAGATACTAGTCAATTACTAATCGTACAAAGATTATTAAGCCAATAAATAAATTTTAAAAACTGTTCTACAAGCTGTTAATATATTAATTAGTCTAAAGATTATATTAAATGGCTAAAAAGTCCATGATTGCCAGAGAAGTTAAACGCAAAAAACTTGTGAAGAAATATGCTGCCAAAAGGAAATCATTATTAGATGAATTTAATGCCGCAAAAGACCCAATGGAAAGGTTAGAAATTCATAGAAAGATTCAAGCTCTCCCAAGAAACTCTGCTCCAAATAGAGTAAGAAATAGGTGTTGGGCAACTGGTAAACCTAGAGGAGTATATAGAGATTTTGGTCTTTGCAGAAATCAGTTAAGGCAAAGAGCTCATAACGGTGAACTTCCTGGAGTTGTTAAATCAAGTTGGTAGTATGAGTTTTTTATTTAGTACTATATTTTCTCACAAAAAAAATACTTTAAGAAATTAAAATTCTTTTTTTTAGGACATTTTTAAAAATTTTTACAGCTTATCTAAATAATTTACTCAATATGTCCCTATTAAATGTAAGAATAAATTATGTATAGATTTATAATTTAAAAAGTGGAAGGACAAAATAAGTCGATCACGTTTGACGGACGAGAGATACGACTAACTACAGGACTATATGCTCCTCAAGCAAGTGGATCAGTAATGATTGAGTGTGGTGATACCTCACTATTAGTTACAGCAACAAAAACTACTAAGAAAGAGCCATCAGACTTTCTGCCCCTCATATGTGACTATGAAGAAAAACTTTATGCTGCTGGGAGAATTCCAGGAGGTTTTATGAGGAGAGAAGGTCGCCCGCCTGAAAGAGCGACTTTAATTGCAAGATTAATTGATAGGCCAATGAGGCCACTTTTCCCCATATGGATGAGGGATGAGATTCAGATAGTCGCATCTTGCCTTTCTCTAGATGAAAGAGTTCCAGCAGATGTCTTAGCTGTTACTGGGGCGTCAATAGCAACTTTACTTGGTGAGATTCCATTTTATGGACCAATGGCTGCGGTTAGAGTTGGACTCATAGGTGATGATTTCATCTTAAATCCGAGCTATAGAGAGATTGAGAAAGGAGATTTAGATATTGTTGTTGCGGGATCACCTGACGGCATAGTCATGATTGAAGCAGGTGCAAATCAATTATCAGAGCAAGATACAATCGAAGCTATAGATTTTGGATATGAGGCTGTTACTGAACTTATTAAATCACAAGAAGATTTACTGAAAGATTTAGGAATAAAACAAATCAAACCATCCGAGCCTGAAGAGGATAAAACATTACCTTCTTATTTAGAAAAAAATTGTAGTAAAGCAATTGATTTAGTTCTTAAAAAATTTGATCAATCAAAAGATGAGAGGGATCTTGAACTCGAAAAAATTAAAACTGAAGCACAAGGCAAAATTGATTCTCTTAAAGATGACAATCAAGTAAAAGTGTTAATCTCCGAAAATGAAAAATTAATTCATTCTGACTTTAAAAAACTAACAAAAAAATTAATGAGGTCACAAATCATCAATGATGGGAAAAGAGTTGATGGAAGAGAACTTGACGAAGTCAGAAAAATAACAGCCTCCGCCGGGATTCTTCCAAAAAGAGTTCATGGCTCTGCACTTTTTCAAAGAGGTCTAACTCAAGTCTTATCTACTACGACACTTGGCACACCAAGTGATGCTCAAGAGATGGATGACTTAAATCCAAGTAATGAAAAAACATATTTGCATCACTACAACTTTCCTCCTTATTCAGTTGGTGAAACTAGGCCTATGAGGACTCCTGGGAGGAGAGAAATTGGTCATGGAGCACTTGCAGAAAGGGCAATAATCCCTGTTCTACCTGGCAAGGAGACGTTCCCATACGTTTTAAGAGTTGTAAGCGAAGTTTTAAGCTCTAATGGTTCCACTTCAATGGGTTCTGTTTGTGGAAGCACCCTCTCATTATTAGATGCGGGGGTTCCTTTAAAAGCTCCTGTAAGTGGTACTGCTATGGGGTTAATCAAAGAGGGTAAAGAAGTTCGAATACTCACAGATATTCAGGGTATTGAGGATTTTCTTGGAGATATGGACTTTAAAGTTGCTGGTACTGATAAGGGTATAACTGCTTTGCAAATGGATATGAAGATTACAGGTTTACCTGTCTCTATTATTTCTGATGCAATTAAAAAAGCTCGGCCTGCAAGATTGCATATATTAGAAAAGATGCAAGAGGCAATAGATAAACCTCAAGAATCTCTTTCTCCACATGCTCCTCGACTCTTAAGCTTTAGAATTGATCCTGAGCTTATAGGAACAGTTATTGGCCCAGGAGGTAGAACTATAAAAGGAATAACTGAGAGGACCAATACAAAGATAGATATTGAAGATGGAGGAATAGTTACTATCGCATCTCATGATGGAGCTGCGGCAGAAGAAGCTCAAAAAATTATTGAAGGATTAACTAGAAAAGTACACGAAGGTGAAATTTTCTCAGGAGTTGTGACCAGAATTATCCCAATAGGAGCCTTTGTGGAAATACTCCCTGGGAAAGAAGGAATGGTACACATATCACAATTATCAGAAGCTAGAGTTGAAAGAGTGGAAGATGTAGTGAGACAAGGTGATGACGTAACTGTGAGGGTTCGCGAAATCGATAGTAGAGGGAGGATAAACCTAACCCTCAGAGGTGTTGCCCAAAATGGGGGGATGTCTTATCCAGAACCAACTCCTACACCAGTAGCTCCTCTTAATTAATTTTGCCTGGATAAATTTCGTACCTTAATATTATTTCTTTTAATTTAAGACAAAGACTTTCATGATTAGCCGAATCTTTTGAGGCTATTATTACACCACCTTGCTCAAAGTTAAATTTATTATAAGTAAGGTCTTTATTTCCTAAATTAGTTATTGATCCCCCAGCAGAGGTCAAAATAACTGATGGAGCTGCTATGTCCCAGTCCTTAGGAGCACTTTTCCCCGGTAGACTTAAGCATATATAAATATCACTTTCACTTCTTAGAATAGAAGCTATTTTGCATCCAATGCTACCCATAACAATTACTTTTTTAAAATTAATTTTTTCTAATAAAAATTTTAAAGTTGAATTATTATGATTCTTACTTGTAACTATTGTTAGATCTTTTAGATCTTTATGTTCTTTTGAATTAGATAATTGAAAGTTTTTTTTAAAACCATTTCTGCTTTCGCACCAAGCATTCTTACTATCAGAAATCCATAATTCATCTTTTTCTGGAATCAAAACAACTCCAAGAAATGGCTTTTGTTTGTAATTCAAAGCTAGATGCATTGCATAATTACCAGTACCTTGAATAAAGTCTTTTGTTCCATCAAGAGGATCTAGAACCCATAGCCAATCAGCATTAATATTAGTATTGCAAGAATCCATTTTTGAGTTTTCCTCACTCAAAATATCCCATTCTACGGATTTATATTTGCTTTTAATTCTTTCGATTATTAAATCATTAACTTTTAAATCAGCTATTGTTACAGGATCATCATCGTTGATTGATTTTATAATATCTTTTCCATTATTTCTTAATATATCTGAGTAAAAAAGCAGAATATCTGCAGCCTCCCAACTCCAAACTTTTAGATCATCGATAAGATTATGAATATCTACTCCAAAAGGTAACTTAACCACGAAATGTATATCAAAACTCCATTCTCGCATAGAGGTGAAGAACCTGAAAATAGCGTTCTTTATATAGTTGGTACTCCTATAGGAAATTTATACGATATCTCTCCAAGAGCATTAAGGATTCTAAAAAAGGTTAACTTAATTGCTTGTGAAGATACCAGACAGACAAAAAAGATAATGAGCAAGTTTGATTTTAAAAATAATCTCATAAGTTTTAATAAATATAATTCATTTAAGAAAATTTCAAGCTTAATCTCAGAGCTTAAGAAAGGAAACTCAGTGGCCTTAGTTAGTGATGCAGGCATGCCAGGGATTTGTGACCCAGGGGAAGAACTTATTAGAGAAGCCAAGTACAAAAATATTGATGTTATTTGTATTCCTGGACCTTGTGCTGCTACTACAGCGCTTGTTTCAAGCGGTATGCCTTCTTCGAGGTTTGTTTTTGAAGGATTTCTCCCCAAAAAAGGTTCTGAAAGAGAAAAAGTTCTTCTAGAAATAAGTGAATGTGAAAAAACCACGATAATTTTTGAAGCCCCTCACCGACTAAAAAAACTCCTTAGTGACTTAAAAGAATACTGTGGAGGCGATCGAGAAATTATAGTTTCTCGAGAATTAACTAAAAAATATGAACACCATATTGGTCACAATATAGATCAAGTTTTAAAATTTTTTGAGGATAAAGAAGTTATTGGAGAGATAACTTTAGTAATCAAAGGTTTTAAAAAAACTAAGAACTCATTTTTTAATAGTGCTCTTTTAAAGAAGGAACTTCATGATCTTATTGATGCAGGATTAACTTTATCTTCCGCTTCAAAATATTTATCTAAAAAGAACGGTCTTAAAAAAAGCATTATTTATAATCTGCAAGATTGATTATAATTTAATAAAGACTACGGGTTCCTTTAATTGAAAAGACTTATTCATGCCATAATTTTCAATACATGTATATTTATAATTTTGATTATTGGTATCCAAAACAGTCATAAAAAAAACAAAGTTAATTTGACTATAAGTGAAACTATAGAATTGCCAAATAGTTTTATTATTGGAATTAGTTTCATCACAGGATCAATTTTAGGCAATCTTTACTCTTTGGAGTTTCTCAATAAAAAAAGATAACTAAAGTGCTATTAAATTATCAGAACTTACGATTCTAGTAATTCCACGTGATAATAATATTGGGGCAACTATTCTAAAAACATTGGTATTAGGCACTTTTATTACCTTTTGTTCTTTACTACAAAGTCTTTTTGCTGTTTGCAAGTCATTGTGAATTTCAATTGTTTTTCTATTTAATTCATTTTGAGAAAGGAATTCCCATTCTGGAAATTCCCTTAAAAGTTTAATTTCTAATTCAATTTTTTTATCAACAATCATATAAACAATTTTTGGGAATTCGACATCTGATATAGGCACTGATGTCAAATCCTTTTGAGGCAAAGCTTCTATTTGAAAATCCATAGGTGGAATTTCCATAAAGGTTATTGAAGAAAAGGATTCTTTATTTTTTAGGTCTTTTTCATTACTTGCATTCGATTTTTCATCTATTGTTCTAGATTGGTTTATTGAATGGGTCTCATTAATCTTTTTCGACTTATTCGAAGTTTTTAAAGATAAAGACTTTGTACTTAATAAAATTTCTTTATATTTCTTTTCTCCAATATTCTTCTTTAAATTCCTAGAAATTGTTAATTTAGTGCATTTATATTTAGTTGATAATTCATCAATAGTTGATCCACTTTTAAAACTTTTAAGCAATTCGAGTAATAGTTCTGGAGTAAACCTTTTTGCCAATGTTTAAGTTTTTAATTTAATTATGATTTTATAAGTTTTTCCTGCTAAAACCAACATGTTTTTTATTTCTTTATCAAAAATATCATTTAGATAAACCATATTTGATTGTTTAGGCCATTGCAGTCAGATATAATTAAAAAATGCTTCCTTAGCTCAGCTGGATAGAGCAACTGCCTTCTAAGCAGTGGGCCGCAGGTTCGAATCCTGCAGGAAGCGTAAAATAATTTTGAAATAAAATTACAAATAATTTATGCGATATCGATTCCCTAGACTAAACATAGACATTGAAATAAAATTTTAATTAAGGAAAAAATCAAAATATTTATCTTTCATAAAAAATTAACAATATATGCAGAATATAAAAATTACACCTATTGATAAAAAAGGATTATATCATTTTGGAAAATTATCTTTTAATACAGGAACCTTTTTTTTAGCTTCAGCATTACCAATCGCTCTAATATTTTTTTTATTCTCAATTTTTACTTCAATTTATATACAAAAAATTTCATTTTATAAAAACAAATGGAATTTCATATTATTAATATCATCGGTTTTAATGATTGTAAGCTCTGCAAATAGATATTTTATGATATCTTCTGAAATAGTTGGATTTGATAAATCAGAAATTTGGTTAAACCTTTTTAATTGGATACCGCTCTTCATCTTATTCTCAACAATAAAAACATATCTCAAATCTGAAATCAATAGGATTACTTTCTCAAAATATTTAATAGCTGGATCAATTCCTGTAATTATTAGTTGCATTTTACAAAAATGGTTTAATTGGTATGGTCCACATGAAACACTTAATGGTTTAATTATTTGGTTTAATAAGGAATTACATTTAGGTGATGGAGTCTCTGGGCTATTTAGCAATCAAAACTATACAGGTTTTTGGTTATCAACAATTTTTCCACTATCATTGGGAATCCTTCTACATAAAAAAAGATCATTAATTAAAAATAGTTTTATTTTTATTTTTTCCACATTAACTTTCTATTTGACCTTATTGACTTTTTCTAGAAACGCAATAATTGGATTAATTACTTCATTAACGATTATTCTAGGTATAAAACTAGCATTTCAAATAATTGTATTAATTATATTCTTAATAATATTCATTTATTTCCTAACTATATTTTATCCTGCATTATTTTTAAAGTTTTTAGAAACCTTCTTACCTAAAGCTGTGATAGCAAAATTTATAGGTTTAGATTTTATAAATTTCAATAACTGGACTAGATTGGAAATTTGGAGTGCCGCAATAAAGTTAATATCCCAAAAGCCATTACTTGGATTCGGAGCAGTTTCTTTTTCATTATTATTTATTACAAAATATAATTTTAGTCATATACACAATATGCCACTTCAACTTGCTTTTGATTATGGTATCCCTTTGTCTTTATTATTATGCACTTTTGTAGCGATGCTAATAATGCAAAGTTGGAATAAAATAATGCCGAGGAATTATTATATTATTAACTCTAAAGATATTTTTGTTGATAAGTGTTGGCTTGTAGCTAGCATAGTCACTGTTCTAAGTCATATAAATGATATTAGTTACTATGATGGCAAGATTAGTATATTGATATGGATTTTATTCGCAGGTTTAGTTTGCATTAATGAAGAAAAAAAAATAAGTAATCAATAGTCTTTGTTTTTTAAAATTTATTTAAAAATGATTTCACAAAACAGAAAAATTCTAATTCTTTTTAGCTCTGATTCTTTAGGAGGTACTGAAGTAAGTCTAACTAGAATGGCTGTACAGAAAAGTAATCTTTTTAAATATCAATTAGCCACAATGGGAGAATTTGGAGATTGGTCAGATTTTTGCATTAAAAACAAATCAACCCCAAAAGTATATGGTGCAACTAATTCAAAATTAAAGATACTTGGATTTAAGCTTGAAAGTATAATAAATTTATTTAAAGATATTAAATTTTCAAAATATGAACTTATATATGTATTAGGTTTTAGGGCATCAATTCTGTTAAGAATTTTAAAATTATTTTTAAATAATTTTAAATTAGTAGTTGGCATAAGATGGAATCCTAATTCAAAAAAAACATTAGATAAGGTTTTTAGATTATCAGAATCAATTCTTTACAAATCAGTAGATCACTATATATGTAATTCTAGGGCGGCAAATAATACTATGATTTTAATAAATCAAAATATTAAAAAGCGAGTTTCCATAATTTACAATGGAATAATCCTGACAAAAGATAATAGAGAAAATTCTTATGAAAAAAATATTTATATTATTTTTCCTGCAAATATTATAAGAACAAAAGGCCATATTCAATTTCTTGATATTATCTCTGAAGTTATTAAAAAGTTTCCAAATATTAAATTTTTAATGGCAGGGAAAGACAAGATGAATGGGGAATTGAATATTAAAATAAAAGAAAAAGGTCTAGGAGAATATATCGAAGTTCTTGGGTTTAAAAAAAATTTGAATAAGTTAATGATAAAATCGAGATTTATGGTTTTACCTACCTTCTCTGAGGGATGTCCCACCTCGATAATAGAAGCTTTCGCGAATAAAATTCCAGTTATTGCCTATTCTATTGATGGAATACCTGAACTTATAAGTAATGGAGAAGATGGTTTCTTAATAGATCCTTTTAATAAAGAAAAATTTGCAGCAAAAATAATTTATTTTTTAAATAATCCAAATGATGCAGTTGGAATGGGTGAAAAAGGGAGATTAAAAGTTGAAAAGCTTTTTACAATTTCAAAATGCGCAATTAATCATGAAAAACTATTTGAAAAACTTTTAAAGAAGCAATAAAGGAGGATGATATATGTGTGGTTTTGTTGGATATATAAATTTAAATAAAACTTTGAATCAAGAAATTCTTAAGAGAATGGCCCTAACTATTAATCATAGAGGGCCAGACAATATTGGGATTTGGTTGGATAAGAATATTGGACTAGGAATAGCTCATAATAGATTATCAATAATTGATGTTTCCGAGAATGGTAACCAGCCCATGAAAAGCATTGATGGGAGATATATAATCGCATTTAATGGGGAGATTTATAACCATAATGATTTAAGGAAAGATTTAATAAACAATAACTGGACCCATGGATGGAGAGGTACATCTGATACTGAAACATTGGTTACATGTTTGCAAGTATGGGGAATAGATAAAACAATTGATAAATTAAATGGAATGTTTGCATTATCCATATTTGATAGAGAAAAAAATTATTTAACTTTGGCTAGAGATAGATTTGGGGAGAAACCAATTTATTATTATTTAAAAGAAAATTTATTTATTTTTGGTTCTGAACTAAAAGCACTTAGGGAATATCCTTATTTACCAAATGAAATTGATGAAAAATCTTTGCCTTTATTTCTTAGATATGGCTATATCCCCTCTCCTTACAGTATTTACAAAGATATTTTCAAATTAGAGCCTGCAACCAAGTTAAGTTTCGATCTCAATAATTTCGAATTAATAGAAAAAAAATGTTATTGGGATTTACAAAAAATTGCGACTAATTCAATCAATAAAAGGGCAGAGGACCAAACTCCTGACTATCTTGGCTTTAAAGAAAAATTTAATGATGCTGTTAGGTTAAGAATGGAATCAGATGTACCTTTAGGAGCTTTTTTATCAGGTGGTATTGATTCCACCGCAGTTGTGGCAACTATGCAGAGATTTTCTAGTAACCCCATAAATACTTTTACTATTGGTTTTGAAGAGGAAGAATATAGCGAGGCAAAAAATGCAAAAAGGATTTCAGAATTGCTTGGTACTAATCATACAGAACTTATATTAAGTCCTAATGAAGCATTAGAAATCATACCTGAATTACCAGAAATTTGGGATGAACCTTTTGCAGACTCTTCTCAAATTCCAACTTTGTTAGTAAGTAGACTAGCAAAAAAAAGCGTGACAGTAGCATTATCTGGAGATGGGGGAGATGAAATTTTTTGTGGTTATAACAGATATGCAAGGGGTTATGACTTTCAAAAAATAAGTAACAAAATACCATCTAATTTAAAGCCGATTTTTAAAAAATTAGTTCAAAAAAACTTATTAATTTTTTTAAGTAGTTTATTTAGCTATAAGGCTTTCAATAAAAAAATACCAAATTTAAGTATTAGTTTAAATAAATTAAAAAATATTATTGATATGGATAATGATGAATCTTTTTATCTAAGCTTAATTTCCACAATACAAAATCCGAATGATTTACTCATTGCCAAAGAAGGACATAAAACTCTTTTAAACGACAAAAAATATTGGCCAGAAGTTAGTAATTTTCGAGAAGCTATGATGATTCTTGATTGTTTAACATATCTTCCCGATGATATTCTTACAAAGTTAGATAGAGCTTCTATGAGCTGCAGTTTGGAGACTAGAACACCATTTCTAGATCATCATCTTTTTGAATGGGCATGGTCCCAACCATTCTC
The DNA here is from genome assembly GCA_003281335.1 of Prochlorococcus sp. AG-347-K19. Classification (GTDB taxonomy): domain Bacteria; phylum Cyanobacteriota; class Cyanobacteriia; order PCC-6307; family Cyanobiaceae; genus Prochlorococcus_A. Next base: position 21,085 of record QCCG01000013.1, read on the forward strand.
TTTAAAGCTAAATTATGGACGAACGAAATGGTGCATAAAAAAACTATTAAATGAATATTTGCCATTTAATACTTTTAATTCTCCTAAAAAAGGCTTCTCAATTCCTATTGATTTATGGTTAAGTGGTCCATTAAAAGAATGGTCCCTTGACATGGTTTCACCTGAAAAAATTAAAAGAGAAGGAATTTTTAATTATCAAGCTATTGATAAAATAGTTAAAAATACCAAAGAAACTAAATCTAATTGCCCAAGCGAATTATGGAACATTCTGATGTTTCAAGCTTGGCATGAAAAATGGACTTAAATAATTTATAAAAATGTCTTTAAATATAAATAAAAAAAAGTTACTAATGATATTGAATGTAGATTATTTTCTCGTTTCGCATAGATTGCAAATAGCCGTAGAAGCACAAAAGTCAGGATATGAAGTGCATATAGCTGCCAAACAAACTGAAAGTTCAAAAATAATTAAAGAGAAAGGATTTATTTTGCATAATTTAAGAATAGAAAGATCAACTACAAATTTGATTGAACTATTCAATACTTATAATGATATTCTAAAGGTTATCCGAAAGACTAATCCAAATATTGTTCATTTAATATCAATCAAACCTGTTCTAATAGGAGGTTTAGCATTACATTTTTTTAAAGGTAAACCATTAATAATATCTTCAGTATCTGGATTAGGCTATGTATTTACATCTAGTGGATTATTTTCTTTTTTTCGCAAAAATATAGTTTCATTATTCTATCGAATTGCTTTGACTCATAAAAATATTAAAGTAATTTTTCAAAATATTACTGATTTAAATTTCATTTCTAAGATTGCCAAACTTGGCAAAAATAATTTGATACTTATTAATGGTTCTGGCGTAGACCTTAAAACTTTCAACTTTTCCAAAATACCTAAAAACGAACCAATAGTTATTTTCCCAGCAAGATTAGTAAAGAATAAGGGTATTAGAGAATTTATTAAAGCTGCAAAAACCTTAAGAGGGACTGCAAGATTTGTTATCTCAGGAATGATTGATCAAGAAAGTCCAGATAAAGTTTCAGAAGAATTCATAAAATCTTTTATTGATGATGGAATTATTGAGTATTGGGGTTACTGCAAAGATATGCATGAAATATTAAAAAAAAGTACTCTAGTAGTTCTACCTTCATATAGAGAAGGTCTTCCAAAGGTTTTATGTGAGGCTGCGGCTATTGGGAGACCAATAATAACTACTGATGTACCAGGATGCAGAGATGCAATAATAGAGAACCAAACAGGTTTACTAATCCCAGTTAAAAATAGCAGAATATTAGCTAAAGAAATTAAAAATCTATTATTAGATAGAAGTAAAATGGAATACTTTGGATTAAACGGAAGGAAATTAGCTAAAGATAAATTTGATTTAAAAAATATTGTCGCCGAACATCTCAGACTTTATAACTTATCAAATTAATGCAAATAATAATTTTTAGCTTTACAAGTTTTATATTGACTTTTTTAATAATTGGAAAATTAAGAGTATTTTTAACAAAAATACTACCTGACATTCCAAATTATAGAAGTGATCATAATAAAGTCGTTTCAAGAGCTGGAGGTATAATCTTTTTTTTTTATTTTTGGTATTATTTCTTTTTTACATGGTGTGCAAAATGTAATTTTTTTTATTCCATTAGTACTAATTAGTTTGCTAGATGATTTTCTAAACTTAAGTAATTTAAAAAGATTAATATTTCAATTCATAACTATTCTAATTATTTACTATAATTCAGATCTTTTTTCAATTGAATCTTTTATTGTAAGTCCAGCTATAAATTTTCTTTATTTCTTATTTTTCACTTTATTTGGAATATCCATCATAAATTTTTGTAATTTCCTAGATGGAATTGATGGATTATTAGCAGGGAATATTATTTTAATATTATTATTTTGTGCTTTGCGATTTGATATGTCTATTTTTATTTTAATAGGCTCTTTACTTGGTTTTTTATATTGGAATTGGGAACCAGCTAAAATTTTCATGGGAGATTCAGGCAGTACTTTCTTAGGCGCATACCTAGTATCAATTTTCTTAAATTTAAATGATAGTTCTAGTTTTATAGCTTTATTTTTGATTTGCTTTCCAATATTAGGTGATGCAATAAGTTGTTTAATGATAAGGTTATTTAATAAAAAAAATATTTTCAAAGCGCATAATGATCATCTTTATCAAAGGTTGAGAAGAGCTGGATGGAGTCCAAAATACATAACAATTATATATATGTTTTTTACTATGTTCAATATATTTACTTATGAAATCTTTGGATTAAATGTTTGTTTAATTTCATCATTTTCTTCAATTATTTTTGGATTATTTTTGCATAAAAAATATGCTGTAAAATTATTTAATTGAAAAAATATTTATTAAAAAATATTTTAAAAAATTTATTTTTTATGAATATCTGTTTATTTTAAAATAGGAATTAAATTTATTTTTGTTGAAGCTTTATAAATATTTTAAAAGATTTGATTTCGTTCCTCGAAGATTAACTTTTGTTTTTATTGATTGTTTTATTGTTATTATATCAATCTGGCTTACTTTTTGGCTGAGAATAGGTGAAATATTTTCTGATTTTCTACTAGATTGTTTATGGTTATTCCCAATTGCTGTAATTATAAGTATTCCTATAAATATTTATACAGGACAATATAAAGGGCTTACAAAATATGTTTCCAGTAATTCTGCCTATCACATCGGAATAAGAAATATCAGTATTACAATTATACTTTTATTAATTGCATTCATATTTAATTTCAATTCACCCCCAAAAAGTTTTTGGTTTATTTTTTGCTTAATAAATACTACTTTTGCTTCTATTTCTAGATTTGTTTTAAGAGATTTATTACTTTATTTAATTACTATTACTAACAAAAGCAAAGTTCAAAAAGTTGGAATATACGGAGCAGGTTCTGCTGGAGCTCAACTAGCCGCTTCACTAAAACTTGATGGGAATTACTCAACGATGTTTTTTTTCGATGACTCACCAAATTTATGGGGAATGAATCTAGGAGGCATTCCAATTAAACCTCCTAGTGAAATAAAAAATTTTGAATACTGTCTTGATCAAATACTTATAGCTATTCCATCATTAAATAAAAAAAATAGAAAATTAATTCTTGAAAAATTAAATGATACAAATATTCCTATTCTCCAAATACCATCACTTGATGATATAAAAACTGGTAAAGCGAAAATAAACTCACTTAAACCAATTGATATAGAGTTTTTACTGGGAAGAGACACCGTTACACCCGATAAGAATTTACTCGAAAAAGGTATAATTAAAAAAAATATTCTTGTAACTGGAGCCGGTGGCACTATAGGTTCAGAATTATGCAAACAAATATCTAAATTAAATCCAAATAAACTTATTATTTTAGAAATGAATGAATATAGCCTTTACAAAATAGAACAAACTTTAAATAAAAAAAGAATTTCTCAATTCGAGATAATTACTATCCTAGGGAATTGTTGTGATTCTAATTTAATAAAATCAATTATAGAAAAATATTCTGTAGAGACTATCTTTCATGCAGCTGCATATAAGCACGTTCCTTTAGTAGAGATTAATCCCATATCAGGAATAATGAATAATGTTTTTTCAACCATAAATATTTGCAAGGCTGTAGAGGAATCTGATGTCTCTAAAATGATTTTAATTTCTACTGATAAAGCAGTAAGACCAAGTAATGTAATGGGAGCTTCTAAAAGATTAGCAGAACTAATAATTCAAGATTTCTCAAAAAGACAAGAAAAAAAATTATCTATGAAAAAGTGTTTTTCAATGGTTAGATTTGGCAATGTTTTAAATTCTTCAGGTTCTGTTGTTCCAAAATTTAAATCACAAATTGATCAAGGAGGTCCAATAACCTTGACTGATGAGAGAATAACAAGATATTTTATGACAGTTAAAGAAGCAGCTCAACTTGTAATTCAGTCAGCTGAACTAGCTTCTGGAGGTGAGGTCTTCCTTATAGATATGGGGGATCCAATAAAGATAAAATATATTGCTGAACAAATGATAAAGTTAAGTGGACTTAGTATTTGCTCTAAAGATAATACTGAAGGTGATATCAAGATTATTTGCACAGGATTAAGGCCTGGTGAAAAATTATATGAAGAATTACTCATAGATGATAATAGTTCCGAAACTTTACATCCATTAATTTATAAAGGATATGAGAAGTCTTTAGATTCAGATTTTCTTTGGAATAATATTAATCAACTAGAAATTTCTCTAAAAAGTCAAGATATGATTAAATCAAAAAAATGCTTATCCAAACTAGTTTCGGAATGGAGCGAGAGTTAGAAATATATTTTTTAATTTTTTTGATGACCTTAGTAGAACAAAAGTTAATAAATTTGTTATTAAAAAAAACATAACCTTAACAAATATTTTCTTTTTTTTGAGAATTTTATACTGTGATCTAGCAAAATCCTTATTAAATAGAAGACGCAGATAAATTGTTAAAAATTTATTTAAATACAAAATTTCAGGTGCCCAATTATTGCAAATATTATCTACATAATTTTGGTCAATTTTTGTAATTTTTTCTAATAATAAGGATCTATCTTCTTTTTCAATAGTTTTAGGAAAGTTATAATCTACTGTACATATTTTAAGTTTATTTATTGAATTATTTGAAAACTTTTTATTAATAAAAGAATCAATTTCAACAATTCTTTGATAATTTTTTGACTTCCAGATTTTTGATAAGGTCTCGATTATATCATTATTTTTTGTATAGAAAAAAAGAACTTTTCTATAATAATCATTTTCAAATTGAAAATAATCATGAACTCCTAAAATCAAAGGAATTGAACGAAAACGATTTCCATTTGGGCAAATAAGATTTTTACAATAAGTTTCTGGTCTTATTTCATTTAATATATTTGGTTTTAAATTATGAATTCTTTCAATAGCCTCATATGAATAAAGATGGAGACCACCTGACCTAGGACCACCATATAAGTAATCTAAAACATAACCTTGAATAACTAAACTATTATATTTATTTCCATAGTAAATAATTTTTTCTATAGATTTGGATTTAATTAAGACATCAGAATCTATCATCAATGTCCAAGGAAATTTTTCTTGAAAAGCCAAATCATAGGCTTTTTCAAGTGTTTTAGAAAAAGGGACATAAGAACATTTCATAATAAAATCATTTTTTTTAAGTTCTTTTTTTACTAATTTTTCACATAATTGTTCAGTAGATTCTGACGTAGTCCTTAAAATTACAAGAAGTCTTTTTTTTAAATTATTAATTTTCATTTATGCATCTAATATTTCAAATTTATTCAGAATAACCTATCCCAGGAAACTTTATTTTTCTGAAATTTATTTTTTGATTTTCCGAAAATAATATTACATTTGTCAGAGCTAAAACTCTAAACCAAGAATTCCATAAATCTGAATCAGACCATTTTTTTGAAGTGTGAATACAAAAATGATTATTATAAAAAATAGGATTTTTTAACATAATATAAAAATATTGTTTAATCAATGGCAACAAATTATCAATATTTTTTATGCTTATAATTTTTATCAAATATCTAATTTGTGATTTAAGTTTCAAAGGATAAAATTTGTAGGATTCTGAGAATCCTCCATTTTTATTTTGTTCTTTTATTAATTCTTTTGCAAAAATATTAATGCTTTTTTTTATTTCTTCATCATTATTATCCGATAGCGTCAAAATTTTAATTGCATCGAAATCATAACAACCGCCTCCTCCAGGATATGGACCATAATGACCTTCAAAATCTTGCAGATTAATAATATTTCTTATTAGTTTTTTATTATCAAAGATATCTATTTTTAAGTAATTAAATATTTCATATTGATGATAGGAACTTTGATATTGAGAATAAAAATCGTTATTACCCCATAAACTATATTTATTCAAATTCTTAATATGAGATTCAACCCAATAGTTTATTTGATTTTGAGTATCTATTTTTAACCAGTCTCTTGCATAGATCAATATTACGGCTATAAACATTGCAAAATTTCCACTTCTTGGTTCAGAAGTAAAAACCTTATGATCAAAAAAGTATGATTTAAGATTTATTTTCAAATAAGGATCAATAATTAATCTTAATTTCCGTTCATATTTATTTAATCTACCTAGACAATATAATGCAGTTAATGAAAAATTTAAAAGTTGACTAGGAGCTTTATAATTATAAAAATCCTTAGGATAAAATTTATGAAAGATAAATGATTCAAGATCTTTCATTACTGCCAAAGCAAGAAGATCTTTTTCATGCTCTGATAGTACTTGAAATGAAAAATTATACAAACCAAATATGGCAAAACATCTCGCATAAGGAGAAGTTTTTTTAATATTAGAAAATGCGAAATCAGTTTTATTTAGTCTTTGATAATTTATATAATTAAGGTATTTTTCAATTACAAATTGATAATTATTAATATAATTATTAGAAGATTTATTATCGATTTTAGAAATCATTTCAAATAATTATTTTTTAAAGAGTAAACATAATCACAATTTTCAAAAGTATTTTCTCTATGCGCAATCATTATTATTGTTTTTATTTTTTTCAAATTTTTAATAGAATTGATTATCCTTGACTCAGTATATTTATCAAGCTGGCTTGTAGCCTCGTCAAGTATTAAAATTTCAGAATCTTTATACAAAGCTCTTGCAATTGCTATTCTTTGTTTTTGACCTCCACTAAGACGCACCCCCCTTTCACCTACAAATGTAAGATATCCATCTTTTGTTGAATTGATAAATTTATCAATATTTGCAAAATATGCAGCCTGTTTAACCTTATCTAAATCTATCTCATCAATCCTACATCCAAAAGCGATATTAGATAATAAAGTATTGTCAGTTAGAAAAGAATCTTGTGAAACATATGATAGAGAATTCCTCCATTTTTGAAGAAATGAATCTTCATTTCTTGAATATAAAGAATTTCCATCAATAATTATTTTTCCATTTGTAGGTGGTAAAAGTCCAATCAGTAATGAGATTAAAGTTGATTTACCAGATCCAGTAGCTCCTTTAATTCCAATACAAGAACCTTGAAGAATTGTTAGATTAATATTCTTCAAGACTTTTTCTTTTGAGTTCTTATAAGAAAAAGAAACATTTTCAAAAATAATTTTTTCTTGCATTTTATATTTATCTTTTGTTTTAATAAGTTCTTTTTTTGATAGTGGCAGGTCAATTAAATTAATAACATCAAGAACGGATTGGCCATATGATCTGATTTTAGAGATTGCGCTATATAAAGTTTGAAAAGCAGGAATTAGTCTTTGTGCAGCCAAAGCAAATGTTCCTAATATAGTTATCAGCGTTGAATTTGATTCTCCAGATAAATTAAAATAAAATGCCAAAAATGCAATAATCAAAATTCCTAATGCATCTACTAGATATTTTGGTGCTATAGAGATAAATTGATTTTCTGAAGACCTAATTCGTAAAGTACTATCAGCTTTAAAGAATTCATTAGAATATACTGAAGGTCTTGACATCAAAATTATTTCTTTAATTGATCCAGTAGTTTCCTGAATAACTTTTACAAGATTATTATTAGCTTTTGAAATTTTCAAGCTGTTATAGTTGAGTCTTTTATCAGATAAAAAGGTTGCTATTGAATAAAAAATAAATACAAATGATCCTACAATTAAAGCAATTTTTGTTTGATATATTAGCAAAAATATAAGAATTAAAATAATTAATGTTGATGCTGATAAAGCATTAAGAATTAAATAAATTACTGAGACTAAATAATTTAATTTAACCGTCATTGAAGAAATAAGTTCAGAGGTATTTTTATTTAAAAAATATTGATATGGTTGATATATTAATTTATTAAAAACCTGCATATTTAATTTAGTTCCAATATATGCCGCAAAACGAGTATTTATGAAAATAGCTAATAATTTAATAAAAGTTGAAATGATTGTTGCAAAGCCAAAAAATAAAGTAGTTATAAATAAAATATCGTCCTGAGGACTAAAACCAATAAAACTATA
>QCCG01000014.1 GCA_003281335.1 Prochlorococcus sp. AG-347-K19
AAATTTAAAACCTAATGATCTTTTATCTAGAAGTAATGAATTACCAAATTTTGTTGTTGCTGATTTGTCTTTTATTTCATTAAAGTTAGTTTTTAAATCTATTGGTAATTTATTAGAAGGGGATAGTATTGAAGGAATATTCTTAATTAAACCCCAATTTGAGGTAGGTAAAGATAAAGTCAGTAAAGGAGGTGTTGTTCGCAATCCTAAATTCCATACTGAGGCTATAGAGTCTGTTATCTATGCTGCTAAAAATTTCCAATGGAATATAAAGAATTTGATAGCTTCTCCGCTGGTAGGTCCTGCTGGGAATCATGAATATCTTGCTTGGATGACCTTAGGAAGTCAATCAAATAAAAGTATTAATAGTGAATATATACAAAATTTAGTAAAAGAAACTCTTTGAATTAAAGAGCTTCTTCGTCTTTGTCGCCAGTTCTAATTCTTACAACTGAATCAATTGATGTGATGAATATTTTTCCGTCACCTATTTCTCCAGTTTTTGCTGCTTCAGCAATAGCATCTATGACTGAATTAACCTTTTCATCTTCTACGACAACTTCTACTTTAAGTTTTTGTAGGAATTCAACAGTAAATTCGGAACCTCTATATCTTTCAACTTGTCCTTTTTGTCTTCCAAAACCTCTAACTTCACTAACTGTCATTCCAACAATACCGGAATTTACTAATGCAATTTTTACATCCTCTAGCTTAAATGGACGTATGATTGCTTCAATTTTCTTCATGATTAAAGATTGAACATTCCTATCTTAATTGTTTTTTGGGAAAACATCCAACATTGAAATATCAGAAAAACATTCAACATTAAGGCCTGCATTCTTGGCATCTTCAATTAATAATTGGGAATTTTCTTCAGAAATTATTACTGTACTATTTGACAACGCTTCCCACTTATTATTCTCAAAGTGTGTTTGAAGCCATAACATTCCAATTGCGGTTTTTGGTTGAAGGGATTTATTTAAGTTGTTATCGATAGTTATCAAACAAATGTCCATTAATTTTTCATTGAACTAAACACATATAAACCTTTCGGCGGACATTATGAATGTTGCTGTTGATACAAAAATAAGATTTAACATCTTTTGACTTAGTCAATTGTAATACTTAGATTTATTGATACTTTTGCGAATTTTTATCTTTATATATAGTTTTTATATAGGTTTAGTAAAAAAGTTCTACTAAAAATGAGTACAGCTAAATTAGAAGATTCGACTCAAAGACCGCTATATGGTGAAAGAATTATTGAAGAATCAAAAATAATTTGTTTCGATAATCCAAATAAGAAAAGAATTTATGAAATTTCTATTCAGTTACCTGAATTTACATGTAAGTGCCCCTTTTCTGGTTATCCAGATTTTGCAAAGCTAAAAATTATTTATCAACCTAATCTGAAAGTCTATGAGTTGAAGTCTTTAAAGCTTTATATTAATAACTTTAGGGATATAAAAATATCACATGAGGAAGTTGTTAATAGAATTATGGATGATTTAGTGAATGAAGGTTCACCTCATTGGATACATTTAAATGCTGCATTTAACCCCAGAGGGAATGTTTCTATGCAGTTAGATATTTTTAGTGGGCAGAAAAGAAATTAAAAATTTTTTATTTCGTCTGATAATTTAAAAAATTCTTTTTTAAAACCAACTAGATTTTTATTACTAAGGCCTCCAATAGATAACTTTTGTGATTCCTTATTTACCAGAATCCATAATTGGTTAGTTGGTATAAGACTTATTATTGTTCCAGAAATTATTAAGATAAAAGAAAAGTAAATAAATGGTATAGACGGATCATTTTTAATTATTAATCCACTGCTGGGGATTATTTTTTTCAGAGATACTTTTGAAGAGTTAACTTCTATAGGATCGTCATTGATATAGAGATTATTCCCAGAAAAATTTTCTATATTCGAAATTTTAAGTGGACCATTTTCATTATCTATTGTTAAAAGGAAATTTTTTTTAGTTTCCGATCCTAATTCAACTAAAACTCCCCAAACTTGATTACCGATTTCTGGAATCTCTTTTAATTGTAATTGATAAAGGATATTATCTATTTCTAAAACAACATTTGATATTGCCCAATCTGCTTGATAAATAGTTAATCCTTTAAACCTGATTGGGTGATTAACTTTGGTTGTTTTTATTTCATTTAAATTTAGATCTTCAGAAGAAAAATTTAATTTTGATATAAACTGTTTGGGCACACCATCACTTTCACGTTCTATAGAAAAATCGACTAATTTTATATTGGCTTTTGAGTTTGTGCTCTCATTAACAAGATCTAAAGTTTCTCCAGGCAGTAAATATTGTTCTTTTGATTGATTTGTAAAACTTCCATATGCTGAACCTACAAGTAAGACTATTAATCCGATATGTACAACTAAAGGACCGATTTTTCCAATTAACCCCTTTCTTGCAGAAATATGACTATTAAATTTGTATGTTTTCCATCCTTTATTTTTAAGTAATGAATCTACTTTTGATATATGTTCTCCATCTTGATTGATTGGATGACTTATAGTTAGTTGCAGTTTGCTAAAATTTTTTTCGCTCTTATATTCAATCCATTTTAATGAAGCTTTTAATGAAGGAATTTGCCTCCTGAAACTACAAGCTGCCAGAGAAATGCATAGAAGAATTAATGTAAATAAAAACCAAAAGCTTGTATATATATGATCCAATTGAAGTTTTAAGACTTTTTCTCCATCTAAAAATCCAAAAATGGGAGTTTTATCGAAATTATCAATATAGAATTTATCATTACTACCTTGAGGTATAAAAGTACCTATTCCACTGGCAATAGCAATGAAGATTATCAACGATATAGCGAATCTTAAACTTGATATTTTTAAAATTAGATTCTTAAAAATATTCATTTAAATCCAATTTGAAAATAAATTTAATAACCCTAAGGAAACTAAAAATATCCCACTTAAAGTCGGAATTATTTGACTAAATTTTCTAAGAGCTAAAAATTGCTTTAAGTTTTCTGCAGTAGCTCCTGCAATGATTAATGGAGTTACTTGGCCTATCCCAAAGAAAAATAAAAAAATAATAGATATTAGCGGGTTTTTAGCTTGCGATACCCAAGCCAAAAGAGTTGCTAAAACTGGAGTAATGCAAGGTGAAGAAGCTAGTCCGAATGTAGTCCCTATGGCAAAAGGCGCTATAAATGTTGGTATTTTATCTTCAATTATTTTTATATCAGGTCCATTCGGAAACTGAAACTTTAGAATTCCTAATAAATTTAAACCCATTATTATTGCTATTAGGGCAACAAATGAAGTGTAATAAGATGGAATTTGCCCATATATTTTACCTAAGAATCCACTAGCAGCCCCCAGTGCAACAAGCGAAAAAACTACACCTCCTGAAAAACTAATAAGTTTAAATTTATTTTTCTCTGTTCCGCCTATATAAGCAATTGTTACTGGAAGTAATGATAATGAACATGGCCCAAGACTTGTTAAAAGTCCTGCGCTGAAAACCAAAAATATAGTAAATGGACCAGGACTATTAAGACCGTTCTGCATAAGCAGATTACCCTTTTGAGATAATTCTGAAATAACTAAGTTAAATGATTCGATAGCTTGAATTCAATCCTTTAAATTCTAACTAATTAAGAGTCTTTCGTGTACTAATCATACCAATGAATCCTGTCGATTCTAATGAACATCTCAATAACATCCCTGCAATAAAAAAAGACGCGATTAATGAATTGCCACCATAACTAATGAAGGGTAGTGGTAAGCCTGTAGTAGGCATTGAACCTGTTGCTACAGCGATATGCATTATTGATTGACCTGTCAACAAGAAACCACATCCTATAGCAACTAGCTTTGTATAATTGTTCTTACACTTAAGACTAATTCTTAGGCTTATATAAGAAAATACTGCTAAAAATCCTAAGAATAAAGTACATCCCAACAAACCAAATTCTTCAGCAAAAATGGCAAAAATAAAATCTGTATACATGAACGGTAGATACTGTAATTTTTGTATAGACAGTCCAAAACCTTGTCCAAATAGACCACCTGAACCTATTGCTAATAAACTTTGAATCAACTGAAATCCATTTTCTTCTTGATCTTTCCAAGGATTAATAAATGAAGTAACTCTAAGTTTTTGATATTCGTTACTAAGAATACTTATACATCCAGTTATGAATCCTAATGAAGCAAATGAGCAAAGAGAGCTAAGTTTTACGCCCCCACATAATGCCATTACCCAAAAAAGGATTCCAGTTAATGATGCAGTACTTAAATTAGGCTGTTTAAGAATAAAAAAAATTAATAAACCATAGGAGAATATTGAAATTAATTTTTTATCATTCTTTATCAGATTCCAATGAGCAAAGAGGTTAGAAGCTTCAAGAATTAGAAAAGGTTTTATTAATTCAGATGGTTGCAGACGTAAATCCCCTAGTACTAGCCATCTTGAAGAGCCATTCACTGTAATTCCATTAATATTAGTTAGAAAAATCAAGAAAAATAAAATATAAAAAATAACTCTTGAAAACTTTAAAAGATTTCTAATGTTCGTATTAAGAACGAAATAAAACAGACTAATGCCTGGAATTGTCCAAATAATTTGTTTTCTTAAAAAATAAGCCCAATTTCCCATTTCTCTACTAGCCACCCACCAACTTGATGATCCTAGAATGCATATTCCTAATATTGACCAAATTCCAACGAGGATAAAGAGTATTTTTGCCTCATAAGGCCATATTGTCCAAGGCAAAGGAAAAATAGATTCGATTAATTTGAAGTTGCTTTGATTATTTTTTTTTAAAGGACTATTGGTTTTTTTTCTTTTAGAAATTCTTTTATATTTAATTTTTTCTTGACTTATCTCCAATTTTTTTAGATGTATATGTACTATTGAGACGTTTAATTGAGATTTTGCCAAGTCTTTTATTAACGTTTTAAAGTGTTAAAGCAATAAAAAAGATGACTTATCGTAAATTTTATTTTTGAAGAACGAAGTAAAAATTTGTATGTAGATTAATCAAAATTCTTAAGAATTAATTTTTTATAGAAAAAAACTAGCTAAAAGGTACCTCTCCGTGATAGATTCCGTGAGTTTATATACTTACTTCAAACCATTCAGAGAGGATTTCTAAACTATGTTCACATCAGTGGACTCAAATAGAAAAAAACTTGAGCATCTTTCTAATGAGAATGTGCAGTTTCCTCAATCCTTGAATAATTCGATCATCAAAGAAAGTAAATCTGGCATAGCCCATCAAATAAATAATTTGCTTTCTCAAAATGATGAATATACAAAATTGCAATTATCAATTTTTGGAATTACTTTTGTTGTTTCTATTTTATTAGCTTCAATAACTGGAATTTTTCTAGGATTCACTTTTGGTTTTAGTATTTTTATTGGTGCAATTGCCGGTATTTTTTACCTTCGTTTGCTTGCTAAAAGTGTAGGCAAACTTGGGAAGGAATCATCAGGTGTATCAAAATTGCAACTATTAGTTCCAGTTTGCCTCTTTATTTTTGCGAGCAAGCTAGGATCTTTGGATATCTTTCCTGCAATGATAGGTTTTTTCATTTATAAACCTTCACTCATTTTTTATTTTTCACGTTCATGAGTAAATTTTTTACTCAAAATTTACTAACCTTTTTTCAAATCAAATGTTCTTTAATTCCTTGCTAACAAATTTTGCAGCATTAGAAGTTGGTCAACATCTTTATTGGCAAATTGGAAATATCAGACTTCATGGGCAGGTGTTTTTAACATCTTGGATTTTATTAGGAGCGTTATTAGTCTTTATTTCATTAGGAACTAAAAAAATGGAAAATGATCCTAAAGGCCTTCAAAATTTGCTTGAGTTCCTCTGGGATTACATAAGAGATCTTGCTAGGACTCAAATAGGCGAAAAAGTATATAGAGATTGGATGCCATTCATAGGTACTTTATTTTTATTCGTATTTGTTAGTAATTGGGGAGGAGCTTTAATTCCTTGGAGATTGATTAAGTTACCAAGTGGAGAATTAGGAGCACCTACTGCAGATATCAATACAACTATAGCCTTGGCTTTACTGGTTTCACTTTCTTATTTCTACGCAGGTTTAAGCAATAAGGGTTGGAGATACTTCGAATATTATGTTCACCCAACTCCTATTATGCTTCCTTTTAAAATTCTAGAGGACTTTACAAAACCTTTATCACTCTCTTTCAGGCTATTTGGAAATATTTTGGCTGATGAACTTGTTGTTGGTGTTCTAGTTTTTTTAGTTCCCCTAATTCTCCCAATACCTGTTATGTTCCTAGGATTATTTACTAGCGCAATTCAGGCATTGATTTTCGCAACTTTAGCTGCCTACTACATTGGAGAAGCTGTTGAAGAACATCATTAGCTTTCTTTTAATGCATTCAGACGCTTTTACAAAGGGTCTGTAATCTGGCAAAATATCTAATCGCGTAGGTCTGAAAATATCAGACCCATTCTTAAAAGAAAGGATGTCCAAGCGTGTATGACAACAAAGATTATCACAAGTATTAAGCTCTTTATTTCAAAATTATGGATTCGATTACTTCCGCTGCATCAGTTGTAGCTGCTGGTTTAGCAGTTGGTCTAGGTGCTATTGGCCCAGGTCTTGGACAAGGTAACGCAGCTCAAGGCGCTGTTGAGGGTATTGCCCGTCAACCAGAAGCTGAAGGTAAAATCAGAGGAACCCTTCTTTTATCTTTCGCTTTCATGGAGTCATTAACAATTTACGGATTAGTTGTGGCTTTGGTACTACTTTTTGCGAATCCTTTTTCCTAAAAGTTAATATTGCTTCTAATCCTTATTAGCAATATTTAAATTTAATTTTTTAACTTCAACTGAATCATATGTTGGCCTTTAATTTTTTTGGTGCTACAGAAGGTGGATTATTTGATATAAATGCCACTTTGCCTCTAATGGCGATACAAGTAGTTGCGCTTACTTACATATTAAATTCTCTTTTTTTTAAGCCTGTAGGCAATGTTGTAGAAAAAAGAGAAAAGTTTGTAAGTAATAATATTATTGAGGCCAAAAATAAGCTTTCTGAGGTTAAAAAATTAGAAGCTGATTTATTAACTCAGCTTCAAAGTGCTCGTAAAGAAGCCCAAAGAATTGTGAGCGAAGCTGAGGATGAGTCTGATAAGCTTTACAAAGAAGCACTAGAACTTGCTAACAATGAAGCAAATGCTTCAAAAGAAAAAGCAAGACTAGAAATTGAAAGTCAGACATCTGCTGCTCGGGATCAACTATCTAAACAGGCTGATGATCTAAGCGAACTTATTGTTAATAGATTGATTCTAGAAAAATGAATTTAACCCTTTTAGCTACAGAAGGTTTTGGATTGAATTTCAATTTATTCGAAACTAATATCCTTAATTGGGCTGTAGTAGTTTTTGGTCTTTATAAATTTTTGCCTGGTTTCCTAGGTAAAATGCTTCAAAAAAGGAGAGAAGGAATCCTTCTTGAATTAAAAGATGCTGAAGATCGACTCTTAAATGCAACACAAGCTTTAGAAAAGGCGAAGAAAGATTTATCTTCAGCAGAAGAAAAAGCTTCTCAAATCAAAGCAGATTCCCTTAAAAGATCTGAATCAATCAGAATGGAAAGTGAGAAAAAAGCGATAGAGGAGATGGCACGAATTAAACAAGGTGCAATCTCTGATGAGAGCTCTGAAGCATCCAGAGCAATCTCTCAACTTCGAAAAGAAACTGTTGAACTTGCAATTAAGAAAGCCTTAGATTCTCTCCCAAATCGACTTGATAACACAACACAAGAAAATTTGGTAACTCAATCAATTAATAATATTGAGGTGAACTAATGCCACTTTTAAATTCAGTTACTACCCCATACGCAGAGGCATTACTTCAAGTTGTAAATGAAAATTCGCAAACTGAAGAGATGGTTTCTGAGGTTAAACAACTCTTGGAATTAATAAATGATTCCCCTGAATTGGAGAAGGCACTATCCTCTCCCATTTTAGAGACAGATGCTAAGAAGAAAATCATTATTGAAATTTTTTCAAATAAGATTAATTCTTCTTTACTGAATTTCTTAAAATTATTGGCCGATAGGCAAAGAATTGGAATTCTTACTTCAATTCTTGAAAGGTTTTTAGAGATTTACCGCGAAAATAGTAATATTGCTTTGGCAACTGTTACTTCTGCTGTCGAGCTTACTGATGAACAGAAAGGTTTAATTACCAAAAAGATCATCAATATTGCTGGAACAGAAAAATTAGAACTTGTAACTAAAATCGACCCATCTCTTATTGGTGGTTTCGTCGCCAGTGTAGGATCAAAAGTAATTGATGCTTCCCTTGCTTCACAAATCAGAAAACTTGGCTTAACTCTCTCCAAGTAACTTTTAAATCAACCTTAAATTCTTAAATCCATGGTATCTATACGCCCTGATGAAATCAGTTCAATCTTAAAACAACAAATAACTGATTATGACCAATCTGTAAGTGTTAGCAATGTAGGAACTGTTCTGCAAATCGGTGATGGCATAGCAAGAATATATGGCTTAGATCAGGTCATGGCAGGTGAGTTACTGGAATTTGAGGATGGTACCGAAGGTATAGCTCTAAATCTTGAAGATGATAATGTTGGAGCCGTTTTAATGGGAGAGGCACTTGGTGTCCAAGAAGGAAGTAACGTTAAGTCCACAGGTAAAATCGCATCTGTTCCAGTTGGTGAAGCAATGCAAGGGAGAGTTGTTAACCCTCTCGGACAACCAATAGATGGGAAAGGGGAAATTCCAACAAGTGATACTAGGTTGATTGAAGAAATGGCTCCTGGAATAATTAAGAGAAGATCAGTTCATGAACCAATGCAAACAGGTATCACTTCTATTGATGCAATGATTCCTGTTGGAAGAGGTCAAAGAGAATTAATTATTGGTGATAGACAAACTGGAAAATCTGCGATCGCTATTGACACAATAATCAACCAAAAAGGTCAAGACGTAGTTTGTGTTTATGTAGCGATTGGTCAGAAGTCTGCATCAGTAGCAAATATCGTAGAGGTCTTAAGAGAGAGAGGAGCCCTAGATTATACAGTCGTAGTTAGTGCAGGAGCTTCAGAGCCAGCTGCTTTACAGTACCTAGCGCCTTATACTGGTGCCGCAATTGCTGAACATTTTATGTATCAGGGTAAAGCAACACTTGTTATTTATGATGATCTAACAAAACAAGCTCAGGCTTATAGACAAATGTCTCTTCTTTTAAAAAGACCACCAGGAAGAGAGGCTTATCCTGGAGACGTTTTCTACTTGCACAGTAGATTATTAGAAAGAGCAGCAAAACTTTCTGATGCAATGGGAGGCGGTTCTATGACAGCTCTCCCAATCATTGAAACTCAGGCAGGGGACGTTTCGGCCTACATCCCAACTAATGTTATTTCAATTACAGATGGACAAATATTCTTGAGTGCAGATTTGTTTAACTCAGGATTAAGACCAGCTATTAATGTTGGTATTTCTGTTAGCCGTGTTGGAGGAGCTGCTCAGACAAAAGCAATTAAAAAAATTGCAGGAACTTTAAAATTAGAACTCGCACAGTTTGATGAACTAGCTGCTTTTTCTCAATTTGCATCTGATCTTGATGAAGCAACTCAGCAACAACTTGAAAGGGGCAAAAGACTAAGAGAGTTATTGAAGCAACCTCAATTCTCTCCTCTAAACCTTGCAGAACAAGTTGCAGTTGTTTATGCAGGAGTTAAAGGTCTTATTGATGAGGTTCCTGTTGAAGATGTTACTAAATTTGCAACTGAACTTAGGGAATACCTAAAGTTAAATAAAGCAGAATTTATAGAAGAGATTCTTAAAGAAAAGAAATTAAATGACGGATTAGAAGCGACACTAAAAGAGGTGATAAATGAAGTTAAATCATCAATGCTTGCCACAGTTTAAATTTATTTAAGGAGATACCATGGCGAATCTTAAAGAGATTAGAGATCGAATCGTTTCCGTTAAAAATACAAGAAAAATAACGGAGGCCATGAGACTTGTTGCAGCTGCAAAAGTTAGGAGAGCTCAAGATCAAGTTCTTAAGAGTAGACCTTTTGCAGATAAACTTGCACGAGTGTTAGAAAATATTCAATCTAGAGTACAATTTGAGGCTGTCGACTCTCCTCTATTATCCAAGAGAGAAGTAAAGAATATCACCTTAGTTTGCATAACTGCTGATAGAGGTTTATGCGGTGGTTACAACACAAATATAATAAAAAAAGTAGAAATAAGATATTCAGAATTAGTCAAACAAGGGTATCAGCCTAATTTAATTTTGGTAGGAAAGAAAGCTATTGGATATTTTCAAAATAGAAAGGATAGATATGTAATTAAAAGTACTTTCAAAGAACTTGAACAGGTACCTACAGTTAATGACTCTGAAGGAGTTACAAATGAGATTTTAGCTGAATTTCTTTCAGAAAATTCTGATAGGGTGGAAATCATTTACACGAAATTCATCACTCTAGTTAGCTGCGCCCCTGTAGTTCAAACACTATTGCCACTTGACCCTCAAGGAATTGCTGAGGAAAACGATGAAATTTTTAGGTTGACTACAAAAGATAGTAAGTTGCTTGTTGAAAAATCAAATATTGAAAAAAGTGATTCAGAGAAGTTGCCATCAGATATTGTTTTTGAACAAAGTCCTGATCAACTTTTAGATTCGTTATTACCATTATATTTACAGAATCAGGTACTAAGAGCTCTTCAAGAGTCAGCAGCTTCAGAACTCGCTTGCAGGATGACTGCCATGAATAATGCGAGTGATAATGCTAAAGAATTAGCAAGTACTTTGAATCTAACCTATAACAAAGCCAGACAAGCAGCTATCACTCAAGAAATACTAGAAGTTGTAGGAGGTTCAGCAGTTTAATAATAAGATTTAGGATATGCCTGAATACAATATCAAAGTTCAATTTGAGCAAAAGACTTTTAGTTTTTTATGTTCTGAAGATCAAGATATTATTTCAGCGGCAAAAATGAATGGAATAGATTTACCAAGTAGTTGTTGTTCAGGAGTTTGTACAGATTGTGCATCTATGATATTGGAAGGAACTGTAGATCAAGAAGATGCCATGGGATTAAATGATGATTTGAGGAAAAAGGGCTTTGCACTTTTGTGTGTGGCATATCCCAAGTCAGATTTGAATATTGTTATTGGGAAAGAAGTCGAAGATGATTTATATAATGATCAATTTGGTAAATATCAAAAATGAAATTAAGTTCAATTGATTATTATTTAGATTGGCCAGTTTCAATAAAATTAAAAAATCTAAGGGAATTTATCATTGCAAATTTAGAAAAAAAAGGTGATTTAATTCGATGGTCAATTGTTGATATTCAAAATTCTTTTGACTCTTCTGGAACAAAAAAACTTAAAATTAAAGCTGTATTAGTTTATTAAAAATTATAATTTGAACTATTTTTAATAATGGAAAATTCACCAACAATATTCATTATTCCAACTGGTATTGGTTGTGAAGTAGGAGGTTTTGCTGGGGATGCACTTCCTACAGCTAAATTATTAGCATCTGCAAGTGGATGTTTAATTACTCATCCAAATGTTATGAATGGCGGTACTCTCTCTGAAAAAGATAAAAATATTTTTTATGTTGAGGGCTATAATTTAGACCGACTTGCTAAAGGAGAAATTGCTTTAAAAAGGGTAAAGCAACAGAAAATTGGGATAATTTTTGATTCAGCTATTGAAAAAGAAATATTAGTAAGACATTTACAAGTTGCTGATGCATGTGTTTCTACTTTAGGGATTAATGTTCATTCTTATGTGATTACAAAAAAGCCATTAAATGTAGTTATTGATTCTGATTCTTTAAAAATCAGTGGTGGCACAATTGAAAATCCTGATGCTCTAATTGATGCTGGAAAATTTTTAATAGAAAAAGGAGTTACGGCAATAGCAATTGTGGCAAAATTTCCAGATGATTCAGATTTTTTAGAAACAAATATCTATCGAGAGGGGAAAGGGGTTGATCCTATTTCTGGAGTCGAAGCAGTTATAAGTCATTTAATAAGCAAATTTTTAAAAGTTCCCTGTGCTCACGCACCTGCTTTAAATCCAATTGAATTGCATGAAAATTTAGATCCTCGTGCAGCTGCAGAAGAAATAGGATACACCTTTTTACCATCAGTACTGATTGGATTAAGCAATGCACCTAATATTGTTGAATTGCCTGCTAAAAATGAATCAATCTCACTACACCCTGATAAGATTGAATCTATCGTTGTTCCTAATGGGGCACTAGGTGGAGAAGCAGTACTAGCAGGGATTGAAAAAGGTTTAAATATTATCTCTGTAAAAAATCAAAATACATTAAAAGTAACAAGTGGGTTTTATGATTATCCCAATCTTTTTGAAGTGGATAATTATTTAGAAGCTGCAGGCATAATTCTTGCTATCAAAAAAGGTATCAACCTTGATTCAGTTCAACGGCCTTTAAAAAAAATCCAACAGTGGTCTGACAGTGATTAATAAGATATTGCTATAGGAACTCTCCAGTCACTTCCTAATGATTGACTACTTAGTTTTAGGATGGGAGGAGCCTGCTTTCTTTTAAATTCCGCTTTTTTTATGAGTGAGATAATTTTTAAAATTAAATCTTTTTTATAACCATCTTTTTCTAGTTGTTGTAAGTCTTTTTTCTCTTCAATAATCCCCTTAAGAATATTATCTAAAATAGAATAAGGTGGTAGAGAATCAGTATCTAATTGATCAGGACCTAATTCTGCACTTGGAGCTTTCGTACGTATATTCTCTCCAATTATGTCTATATCAGTATCTAACATATATGTTTTTCTATGATTAATTGAATCTTCACTATCAAGCCAATTGCATAATTTAAAAACATTAGTTTTATATAAATCACCAATTACCGATAATCCCCCGTTCATATCACCATAAAGTGTGCAATATCCTACAGCTAGCTCTGATTTATTTCCTGTTGAAAGTAATAAATGCTTTTCTTGATTTGCTAAAGCCATTAGAAGCGTTCCTCTTATTCTGGATTGAATATTTTGATTTGTTATTTCAGCCATCTTGAAAGATATGGTATTTTTAAAAGATTCTTCAAAAGAGCTCATCAAATTTTCAATTGGAATGCTATTGAAATTTATTTTTAATCTTTTCGCTAAATCTTTCGCATCACTTTTTGAATGAGATGAGCTCCACTTAGAGGGCATTGAGACGCAATAAATATTATTACTGCCAAGAGCAGCTGTCGCAATTGCTGAAACTATTGCTGAATCAATTCCACCACTAAGTCCAATTAAAGCTGTTTTAAAACCGCATTTTTGCGCATAATCCCTAACCCCAAGGACTAATGCATCAAAAATTGATGACATTTCAGACTTTTCAAATTTATTTTTTATAGGTTTTGTTTGCTTAATGTCCCAACTGGAAAGGTCTTCTGCAAATGACTTTAATTGCTTAATTTTAGATCCATTCTTATCAAGAATAAAACTATTTCCATCAAAAATTAAATTATCATTTGCTCCAATCTGGTTTACATATATCAGTGGCACTTGAAGATATTGAGCAGCAAAACTGGAAACTTTGGATCTTAGCTCTAACTTTTTGAAGGTATATGGGGAGGCCGAGAAGTTTACTAAGATATCAACTTTTTTTTTCTTTAAATCAAAAATAGGATTCTTTTTATGAATTCCTCTACCTTCTATATTTTTGTTGACCCATAAATCCTCACATATGGTAAAGCCAAGTCGCCAATTTTTATTATTAATTTTTTTTGTTAATACGGAAACTTTTTCTTCTGATCTAAAGTATCTTTTCTCATCAAATACTTCATAGGTGGGAAGAATAATTTTACGAGCAATTATTTTCCACTCACCGCGCTCAAGCAATGCAACAGAATTATAAAGATTTGGGAAAAAAGTATCGTTTATTATTTCAGCTATCCCTACTGTAATACTCAAGTTTCCATATTTCTTACTAATATCTAAAGCTAATTGGTCAAGAATTTGATATTGATTTTTGATTAAATTTTTTTTTAGAAGCAGGTCGTTTGCTGGATATCCCCATAATGATAATTCTGGAGTAAGAACTAAATCTGCAGAAACTGAGCAAGCTTTCGCAGCAGTACAAAGTATTTTTTTTGCGTTACCCTCTAAATCACCAACAACTGGATTAATTTGAGCAAGTAAAAACTTCATTCAACTAATTTAGTGGATTTATATAAATTATTCCTTTTAACAATTTCTATTAATGAAGTGGGTAAATTGGAATAATTTAAATTTGACCTTAGACTAGAACTTGAAATGTTTGGAATTTTTATGGTTGAAATCTTAAATTTCACTTTATAAGTTTCTAACATTTTTAGAATATTTGATTCTACAGGATATCCCTCTCTTAAAATTACTAAAAAACTAACCTCATCAGTGATTTTATCAAAATTTTTCCAGTAGAAAATATCTTTAATTAAATCGCTCCCAATAACAAAATCTAAATTACTTAATTCATAAATTCTTTTACATTTTTTAATCGACTCTACTGCCCATTTGCTACTAAAACTTTGATTAAATAAAATTTTAGGATTATCTAAATCTTCAATAAGAGTTTTTAGTAAATGGCTACGAATTGAGATATCCACTTTATGACTTTTGTTGGGGTTATTACTAACATAACCAATTGTAAAATCATATATTTTGGATAATTCTTCAAGTATTTTTTTATGTCCAATGGTAGGTGGATCTGCACTGGTACCAAATAATGCAATGCTTTTTCTCATTTATAAGTTTTAAGGCAGAATGCTAACAAAATTATTATTTAAATTTCTATTTGAAAAATAAATATTTATGTGGTTTAAAATCTCTGGGTCATTAAGAGTAAGATTTTGGATCATAATAGCGGGATCTATAAAAGAAGCTTTGCTTCTTATAAATATCTCTTTTGCTGCTAATTTTCCCAGAATTTTTGTAGAGTAAACCGCGATTGCTGCTTGAATAATTGCTATGGGTCCATAAGGTAATAAAGAAAGCCCATTAGTAAAAGGCGCGGTTAATAGAATTACTTTCTTAATTAAGTTGAAAGAGGTATTGACGCCGACTTGAGTGACTCCTAAACATAAATTATTAATGGATATATTTTTAAATATTTTTCTTTTAGATTCGCCTTTCAACTTTAAGCCGTAAATCTGACTTAATTCGCTAATCAGTGCAATATCTAGAGCGAAACTACCAGTAACATCAAATAAAATAAAAGGATTTAGAGCTACAGCGGATGCCTTCATAGTAGAAAACTTACCAATAGTTGATTGAGCTAATTTTTGCCTTCTTTTCAATCTTTGTTCTTTTATTCGCAGAAACAATTTGTCAGCTGATTGAATAGAATTTAGTGTTAATAGTATCTCACCATATCGAGTTATAAATTCTGTTATGTAATTTTTTAGATTGTTTTCATTATTAATAATTATTGGAATATTTAAATCTTTTGGAAGCTTAGACTTTATATTTTCAAGTATTTCTTCTAATTCATTTTTATTATAAAGATCGATTTTGTTTAAAATTACAATAATTTTTTTTCCATCCTTTATAAAAGAGCTGATTTCGCTTAACTCATTTCTATTTAAATCTCCAGAAACAATGAATAATATGAGGTCTGAATGATTTATACACGAGTAAACTTTATCTGGGAATTTAATATTGCAGAAATCAAATCCTGGTGAATCTAGCAACTCACAACGATTGAGTGTTTTATCTTTAAGAGTCCAAGTTTCTGATTGTATTTCTTTTGTGGTCCCATTTATAATGTCTGTTTTGAATACATCTTTTTTTAATAAAGCATTTAAAATAGAAGATTTTCCTACTCCTGATTTACCATATGAGCCAATTCTTATTTTTTTTTCTTTGAGTCTTAAAAGTTGTTGATTAAAAGAAATTATTTCTTTATTAAGAATACTTTTTTCATAAATCGTAAGATCAATAGTCTCCCACCATTTTTTTAAAAGTAAATAAATTTCTTTTATTTTAAATTGTTTCATGATTTATTTTTCCACCAACCGGCTAATACAGATAAAACAGCATCTGCACCAATAATTCCCACGAATCCCCCGAATTCATCTACTACTACTTTCACTCCTTTATGATTCTTGTCAAATTTAGTTAATAATTGATCTGCTTTAATCATTTCGGGAATGTAATCCACAGGTTCGCAAATTTCTGATAATAATTTTTTATTTTCCCCATGAATTAATTCTGCCAACATTTTTTCACGCTTTACTACTCCTTGTATTTTGTCAACTTTATCTCCCAAAATAACCCACCATGGAGAGCTGTCAGACATTATGATTTTTGAAGTTTCATCAAGATTTGAAGATCCATCAAGACAAGGTGCAGATACCCTAGGGGTCATTAAGTCTTTAGCTTTTAAATCATTTAATTGAAAAACCTTGTATATCATTGCTGCCTCATCAGCTTCTATTAAACCTTTCTGACTTCCAATTTTTGCCATTTGTCTAATTTCTTCTTCATCAGTTGAAATTTCGTTTTCTGCTGTAATAACAGGAAATATTTGTTCAATTAATATTAAGAATGGCCTCATTAAAGTATTTAATATTATCAAGATAGGAACCGATAATAATGCTATTTGCATTGAAAATCTTGTGCCAAGAGCTTTTGGTAGTACTTCTCCTACTAAAACAACTAGGATGTAAAAAACTATTGAAAAAAAGGTTAAACCGAAACTGCTATTAATTATCCATGCTCCGTATACGCCCAAAATAAGACTGCCAATTATATTAAATCCATTATTAGTAATTGTAATTACAGTTAGTGTCCGTCCAAGATGTTTTCTAAGTTTTAGAAGTTGATTTGCAGAACTTTTTGGCTTTTGTCTAGAAGCAATTTCTAAAATTCTAATTGAATTCACAGCTAAAAAAGCTGCTTCTACTCCCGAACAACATGCTGATCCAATTAATATAATTACTATAAGTAAAATTAAACCGTAAACATTTGGTTCCATTAAAGTAGATTAGGTATAAATCTGTTTTAATTCATTCTTCCATTTTTCTTTTAAACACGCCAATACAAAATTTATGTTTGAACCTGACCATAAAGTTTTTGAAGAAAGAAGAGAAGTTTTTCTAAATAAATTAGATGGAAAAGCTGCCATTATCCCAGGAGCTAATCTTGTAAAGCATCATGCCGATTGTGAATACCCTTTTAGACAAGATAGTAATTTTTGGTATTTAACTGGTTTCGATGAGCCGGATGCAATTGCTCTTTTCTTATCTCATAAGCCAAAGGGAGAGAGATTTATTATGTTTGTTGCTCCTAAAGATGTTATAAGTGAAGTCTGGCATGGCTTTAGATGGGGTTTAGAAGGCGCAGAAAAAGAGTTTAAGGCTGATAAGGCTCACTCAATAAATGAACTAAGAGATTTACTTCCAGGTTATATAAATGGTTCCGATGAACTTGTTTTTTCAATAGGTAAGTATCCATTAATTGAGAAAATAGTACTCGATATATTTTCACAACAACTTGAAAATCGGTCAAGATTAGGGATTGGTGCAAATTCTATAAAATCTCCAGAAATTTATTTAAATGAGATGAGATTAATTAAAAGTGAATTTGAAATTAACAGAATGAGAGAGGCTATACAAATTTCAGCAGAGGCTCATGAACTAGTAAGAAAATCAATCTCTTCAAAGAAAAATGAAAGGCAAATTCAGGGGCTTCTAGAGGGATTCTTTTTTGAAAAAGGGGCTAGAGGACCTGCGTATAATTCTATTGTTGCTTCTGGAGATAATGCCTGTATTTTGCATTACACTTCAAATAACTCACCATTGAAGAAAGAAGATTTATTGTTGGTAGACGCTGGCTGCTCATTAACTGATTATTACAATGGAGACATAACAAGAACCATCCCAATAGGTGGAAAATTTTCTAATGAGCAAAAAATTATTTACGAAATTGTATTAAGTGCTCAGAAAAATGCAATTAAAAGTGCCATTACCGGATCAAATTCTAGTACTGTTCACAATGTTGCTTTAACAATTCTGATAGAAGGACTAAAGGAAATTGGACTATTATCTGGCAGCACTGAGGAGATAATAGAGAATCAATCATATAAACATCTATACATGCATAGGACTGGCCATTGGCTAGGCTTAGATGTTCATGATGTTGGGGCTTATAGAATGGGAGACTATGAAGTGCCATTACAGAACGGAATGATTCTTACGGTAGAACCTGGGATTTATATAAGTGACAGGATCCCGGTACCTGAGGGGCAACCTAAGATTGATGAAAAATGGAAAGGCATTGGGATAAGAATAGAAGATGATGTTCTGGTCAAAGACTCAAACCCAGAAGTTTTAAGTATTGCTGCACTCAAAGAAATTTCTGATATAGAATTTTAAAATTTGACTTATCTAGTTAATAGATTTAACTTTTATAATGTTTAACGCTTAAAAATGAACAAGTCTGATTCATATGATTTGAAACTTTCACAAGCAAGAGGCTTAGCTAGTCAGCTTGGCATGTTCGCAGAAGAAAACGATATCCCTAAAGATCTTTGGGATTCATTGGAAGCTACTATTTATGACTTTTACGAAGTTTCTCACGATAGATAAAAATACTGTTTTGAATGTATCAATAACTAAATTCAAGAAATTTTGAATAAATCAATCAAAATGTGACCATAAACTGATAAATTATTTATTAAATATAAAAAAGTGAATGACCTCATCAGATAACTTAAATCAAAGTTCAACTAAAAAAGAGGGGGGGAAAAGCGATGCCCCAAAGTCTAAAAATTCCTCTTTTAATTCAGGAATGATGGGAGCCACAGCTGTATTAGCAGCTGCCACAATTGATGAAGATGGAGTACCGACTGGTTATACTCCTAAACCTGACGAAGGTAGGTTCATAATTAAAGTCTTGTGGTTACCTGATAATGTTGCTTTAGCAATCGATCAAATAGTAGGCGGAGGCCCAAGTCCACTTACTGCTTATTATTTTTGGCCAAGAGATGATGCTTGGGAAAAGTTAAAAAGTGAACTTGAGAATAAAGGTTGGATTACAGATAACGAAAGAGTAGAAATATTGAATAAAACTACTGAAGTAATAAATTATTGGCAAGAAGAAGGTAAAACAAAGAAATTAGAAGAAGCCAAATTAAAGTTTCCCGAGGTAACTTTTTGTGGGACCGCTTAAATATTAGTAATATTAGTTTTTTGCAGCTTGAATCCTAGCCTCAGCCTTCGAAACCTCTTTCAAGGCTTTAATTTTTTCTGGATTTTTTTCATTTTCAGAAAATTTGCTTATCGCTATTTTTGCTTCTTTAAGATCTTGTTCAGCATTTTGAACATTAATCTCAGAACCAATTTCAGCATTGTTAACTAAAACTATTACTTCATCTGATTCAATTTCAGCGAAGCCTCCCATTAGGGCTATTGATTTCCACTGGGAGTTCATTCTTAGCCTTAAAACACCAATATCTATAGCAGTAACTAAAGAAATATGTCCCGGTAGTATACCAAGTTGACCAGTAGTACTTGGAAGGATCACTTCTTCAGCTTCGCCTTGATAAACATTTTTATTAGGAGCTAAAACTTTTAGAGAAATTGCCATTAATTTAAAATTATTGAAGGTTAAATATATTTATGTTCAAATATTTATTTTTCTGATTTTATTTTTTCAGCCTTTGCCTTAACTTCATCAATATTACCAACTAAGTAGAATGCCTGTTCTGGTAAATCGTCCAATTCACCTGATAAAATCATATTGAAACCAGCTATGGTATCTTCTAATTTTACATATTTACCAGACATTCCTGTAAATATTTCTGCTACAAAGAAAGGTTGTGAAAGGAATTTTTCAATTTTTCTGGCTCTGTCGACTGTCAATCTATCTTCTTCAGAAAGCTCATCTAACCCAAGAATTGCAATAATATCCTGAAGTTCTTTATATCTTTGTAAAGTTGATTGGACAGCTCTGGCTGTTTTGTAATGCTCATCGCCAACAACTGATGGTTGTAGCATAGTGCTTGTAGAGTCTAGTGGATCAACTGCTGGATAAATCCCCTTAGCTGCAAGAGCTCTAGCAAGTACGGTGGTAGCATCTAAGTGGGCAAAGGTTGTAGCTGGAGCAGGGTCTGTTAGGTCATCAGCAGGTACGTAAACTGCCTGGATAGATGTTATTGACCCTTCTAATGTAGATGTAATTCTCTCTTGTAATTCACCAACATCAGTTCCCAGAGTTGGTTGGTATCCAACAGCTGAAGGCATTCTTCCTAGTAATGCAGATACTTCTGAGCCAGCTTGAACGAATCTAAAAATGTTGTCAACAAAAAGTAGAACATCTTGTTTATTTACATCTCTAAAATGTTCAGCCATTGTAAGAGCTGATAAGCCTACTCTCATTCTTGCCCCCGGTGGCTCATTCATCTGTCCAAAACATAAGGCAACTTTTGATTGAGTTAAATCATCTGCATTTATAACTCCTGATTCTTTAAATTCTTCATATAAGTCGTTCCCTTCTCTAGTTCTTTCCCCTACTCCGCCAAAAACAGAAACTCCACCATGTTCTTTTGCGATATTATTAATTAATTCTTGAATAAGAACCGTCTTCCCAACACCAGCACCTCCGAATAATCCAACTTTTCCTCCCTGTCTATAAGGAGCTAAAAGGTCGATAACTTTAATTCCAGTTTCAAAAACTTTTGGCTTAGTTTCTAAGTCAGTTAATTTTGGAGCAGCTCTGTGGATTGGAGCAGTATCTTTAGTATTTACTGGACCTTGTTCATCTACTGGTTCTCCTAAAACATTAAATATTCTTCCTAAAGTTGCTTCTCCTACAGGTACAGATATTGGTGCACCTGTGTCGATAGCTTCCATGCCTCTTACAAGGCCGTCTGTACCACTCATTGCCACTGCTCTAACTCTATGGTCGCCGAGGAGCTGTTGGACCTCTGCAGTGAGTGCTATATCTTGTCCAGCAGGATTTTTAGCTTCAATTCTTAAAGCATTTAATATTTTGGGCAATTTTCCAGCTGGAAATTCTACATCTAGAACTGGACCAATTACCTGACGAACTACGCCTTTTGTTTGTGAAGAAGTTGATGGAGTTGCTACCATTTTTTATTGATTGGTGATGAATAGCTGATTTTAAACAGCTCATAATCCGAAAATACTACCACCTCATGGGTAGATTCGTTAAATGGGTTCGGCCACCCGCACAGTTTAAGTATGGTTTAATTGCCGCTTTGCAGATTATGTTGTTGAGGATACGGATGGAGAATTTCTCTTTCCATTTTTATGACGCAAAGCGTCTCAATCATGATCCTCCATTAATCTATGGCAGCTGTTTCACTTACAGTCTCTACAGTAAAACCACTGGGAGATAGAATATTTATTAAAGTTTCCGCATCTGAGGAAAAAACTGCTGGTGGCATCCTTTTGCCTGATTCAGCTAAAGAAAAACCGCAGGTTGGAGAAGTTGCTCAGGTTGGTCCTGGCAAACTTAACGACGATGGTTCTCGACAAACTCCAGAAGTGAGTATTGGCGATAAAGTTTTGTACAGCAAATATGCTGGCACAGACATTAAATTGGGAGGAGATGAATATGTCTTGCTCTCTGAAAAAGATATTTTAGCTGTAGTAAGCTGAAATATTTGTTTCAAAAATTATTAAAACTTATTACTAAATCACTGCCTAAACATGGCTAAAAGAATTATTTACAATGAGCAAGCTCGTAGAGCGCTCGAGAGAGGGATTGATATCCTTGCTGAGTCCGTAGCTGTAACGCTTGGACCAAAAGGAAGAAATGTTGTACTAGAGAAAAAATTTGGTGCTCCACAAATTATCAATGATGGTGTCACAATTGCTAAGGAGATCGAATTAGAGGATCACATTGAAAATACAGGGGTTGCTCTAATCAGGCAAGCTGCTTCTAAAACTAATGATGCAGCTGGAGATGGCACTACTACAGCCACTGTTTTAGCTCATGCAATGGTTAAGGCAGGGTTGAGAAACGTTGCTGCGGGAGCTAATGCAATTACTTTGAAAAAAGGAATTGATAAAGCGACTGAATTTCTAGTTGCTAAAATTCAGGAAAATTCAAAACCTATTAGTGATAGCAATGCTATAGCTCAATGTGGAACTATAGCTGCTGGAAACGATGAAGAAGTAGGTCAGATGATTGCCAATGCAATGGATAAAGTTGGTAAAGAAGGTGTTATCTCACTTGAAGAAGGAAAATCGATGACTACTGAATTAGAAGTCACTGAGGGAATGCGCTTTGATAAAGGCTATATTTCACCTTACTTCGCAACAGACACAGAGAGAATGGAGGCTGTTTTAGATGAACCATATATTCTTCTGACTGATAAAAAAATTGCCTTAGTACAAGATTTAGTTCCCGTATTGGAACAAATCGCTAAAACTGGTAAACCACTAGTCATTATCGCAGAAGACATCGAAAAAGAGGCTTTAGCAACACTTGTTGTCAATAGATTACGAGGTGTTTTGAATGTTGCTGCAGTAAAAGCTCCTGGATTTGGTGATAGAAGAAAAGCTATGCTTGAAGATATGGCCGTTTTAACGAATGGACAACTTATTACTGAAGATGCAGGCTTGAAATTAGAGAATGCTACCGTAGATATGCTTGGAACAGGTAGAAGAATAACTATCAACAAGGAAACCACAACTATTGTAGCTGAAGGTAATGAACAAGCAGTTAAAGCTAGATGTGATCAAATTAAGAAGCAAATGGATGAAACAGATTCCTCGTATGATAAAGAAAAGCTTCAAGAACGTCTTGCTAAATTAGCTGGAGGTGTAGCAGTTATTAAGGTTGGGGCTGCAACTGAAACTGAGATGAAGGATAAAAAACTTCGTCTTGAGGATGCTATCAATGCTACAAAAGCAGCTGTTGAAGAAGGAATTGTACCTGGAGGAGGAACAACTCTCGCTCATCTATCTCCTATCCTAAAAGAATGGGCTGATAAGAATTTAGAAGGAGAGGAATTAATTGGAGCTAACATTGTTGAAGCTTCACTTACTGCTCCTCTTATGAGAATTGCTGAGAATGCTGGTTCTAATGGAGCAGTGATTGCTGAAAATGTAAAAACAAAACCATTTAATGATGGATTTAACGCTGCTACTGGAGAATATGTAGATATGTCCTCTGCTGGTATAGTAGATCCCGCAAAAGTTACACGTTCAGGATTACAAAATGCAGCTTCAATAGCTGGAATGGTTCTTACCACTGAATGCATAGTTGCAGATTTACCTGAGAAAAAAGATACAGCTACACAAGCGGGCGCTCCGGGTATGGGTGGAGACTTCGATTATTAACTAAAAAATAGTTATTTATTAAATTCTTCAAAGGGATCATTTAAATGGTCCCTTTTTTATTCAACTTTTATGAAATCCAACCAGCGCTGAGAATTATTGCGAGAGACAAAAATATCACTAAAAAAGTCCAAGTTATTTTGTTTAAAGAGGCTTCTGCACTACTTGCACTATTGAACATAGAGCTTCCACTTGCAGCTATTCCCCCCATTCCATCGCCTTTGGGACTATGCAGTAAAACTAAGAGAATGAGAAGAACTCCAGAGAATACCCATATCCAACTAATAATTTGAATCATTTCTTATAAAACTTTTATTAAATTTAAACGTGTTGAACGACCTTATTATATCCTTTTAATTCAATTTCTTGAATTAGTGATTTACCTGTCATTTCTCTTGGTATTGGGAGATTTAATAATTGTAATAAAGTGGGAGCAATATCTGCTAAGCCGGCATTATCTCTTAAATTAATTTCATTTCCCATATTTGGGATTTTTCTTTTTTCACCCTCAATTAAAATTAATGGAACTTTATTTGTTGTGTGAGCTGTCCATGGTTCTCCTTCAGCACCTTTCATAACCTCTGCGTTACCATGATCCGCTGTAATAAGAAGGCTCCCACCCATTTCTCCAGTAGCATTAACTATTTGGCCTATACATTTATCTACTTTTTCTATGGCTTTAATTGTTGCATCCATGTTGCCTGTATGACCAACCATATCAGGATTGGCAAAATTGATTACAACAAAAGCGTAATTTCCACTTTTAATAGCTTTAGAACAACTAATAGTTAATTCCTCCGCAGACATTTCAGGTTCCATATCATAGGTTGCGACTCTTGGAGATGGAATCAAATGTCTTTCTTCTCCAGGTAAAGGAATTTCAACTCCTCCATTGAAAAAGTACGTTACATGAGGATATTTTTCTGTTTCCGCGGTCCTGTATTGCTTAAGTCCGTTTTCTGAAACTATTTGGCCTATAAAATTATTGAGTGATTCAGGAGGAAATGCAACTTTAACAGGAAAGTTCTGATCATATTGAGTAAAAGTGACAAAATTTAAATTTGGATGATTTTTTCTTTTAAAGTCTGAGAATTCTTTGATTGAAAGGGATTTTACTATTTGTCTAGCTCTGTCTGGACGAAAGTTAAAGAAAATCAAACTATCCCCATCTTTAAGATAATTTTCAGACATTCGTATGGGCTCTATAAATTCATCAGTTATGTTTTTGGCATAACTTTTTTCTATGTAATCTTGAGGAGAAATATTTGTTATTTGAATATCTGGATCAGTCAAATTAGCATATGCTTTTTCTGTTCTATCCCATAAAAGATTTCTATCCATTATCCAGTATCTTCCGCATATGGAAGCTATTTCACCTGTATTAAATTTTTTTATACATGATTCTATTTGATTTAAATATTTAGAGGCACTTTTTGCAGGAGTATCTCTTCCATCGGTAATAATATGGATCGCAACTTTTTTTATTTCATTATCAGAAGCCCATTTTATTAAACCAAATAAATGATCAATATGACTATGTACACCTCCATCCGAACATAATCCAGTGATATGCAAAGTAGAATTATTTTTCTTTAATGAATAAGCCATCTCTTTTAGCTCATTGATTAAACCTAACTGATTATTTTTTACAATATTTGAAATCCTTACAAGTTCTTGTTGTATTATTCTTCCCGATCCAATTGTAAGGTGTCCTACCTCTGAATTGCCCATTTGACCATCTGGGAGGCCAACATCTGATCCACTAGCACTTATTAGGGTGTGCGGATAAGCATGCCATAATGAGTCCATGATTGGTGTACTAGCAATATTGATAGCATTATCTGTTTTTTCTGTTCGATATCCCCATCCATCTAGAATTGCAAGAACTACAGGGCTCTGAGGAACATTTAATCTTTTTATACTTTTGCTGCTAATATTTGACATGTTTAGATCAAATTCATTTTTAGCTGATCCAACCTTAAATTTAGCTTCAAACGTTACTCTTTAACAATTTATATTTAATATAGTTAGCTTTTGCTAATTTATGAAAAAAACTAGACGACACTTTTTTATTGACAAATTATGTCTAAGAAAACAAAAAAGATCGTGATACTTACTGAAGTTGAGCTAAAAAAGACGATTTCACGTTTAACTTCCGAAATTATTGAAAAAGTAAAAGAACTGGATAAACTTTTATTGGTTGGCATTCCAACTAGAGGAATTGAGCTGACCAAAGTGCTAGAAAAGGAATTATTCTCTAAGACAGGTTTAAGAGTTAGAAAAGGAACAATTGATCCAACTTTTTATAGAGATGACCAAAATAGAGTTGGAACTCGCTTAATAAAAGCTGCAGATATTCCAACTCCTATAGAAAAACAAGAGATTCTTTTGGTAGATGATGTAATTTATACAGGAAGAACAGTCAGAGCAGCAATCGATGCTTTATATTCATGGGGCAGACCTCAAAGAGTAATGTTATTAGTCATGGTGGATAGAGGTCATAGAGAATTACCAATTCAACCAGATTTTTGTGGTAAAAAAGTTCCTACTAGTAAAATTGAAAGTATTATTTTACGTTTAAAGAATGTTGATAATGAAGAAGGAGTTTTTCTTGAGTAGCTTCCTTTTAGAAGATATTGCCTAGATTATATTCTCCTAAAAATTCATCTTTAATATCAAAACACCTAACAAATAAATCAGCATTTTTAGTGATTTTAAAAAAAAGCTTTAAGTTGTCTTCTCCAATATTAGATTTATTTTTTAATACTATTTTGAGTGGTTTTTTTTCCCATTTTATAATTTCTTCTTCATTTTGAACCTCTGATAACTTTGGTAATCCATTTTCGAAAATGACATCATATGTTCTTTCTTTTTGTGTTTCTCCAATTATGATTTCGAATATATTCTGATTATTTTTACTGGCTTGAAGGATTAGTTTAAATGGGTTTTCGGTTGGCCATGTTTGACCTTTGCAAAAAATAGGATGCCAAAAGTGTTTTTGTTCTCTTTTATTAAATAATCTAATAGATAATCCTTTGTTTAATATGTCTTTAATTTTTACCCCCGGGGTCATAGCTAAAGCTCCTAAAGCTATTGATTCGACAGGAGGTGGAGACTTTATTTGAACTTTTGAAATTTGTTTTGTAATCCATTCTTTAATTAATGGTATTTGAGTTCCTCCACCAACCAAAACAATTGCATTTAATTCGTCAATAGTGCAAAATCTACCTCTTGCTTGATTTAATAAATCTGTGAGTAAAGAGTTAAGGTGATTGAGAAGATTATTTTCAATGAGTATTTTCTCAAACATTTCTTTACTTAGGTAAAATTCTTTTTCGTGATATTGTTCAGTAAATAATTTTATTGGATATTTATTTTCATATTTGATTGCAGATGAACTGAGTTGACATTTTATTTTTTCTGCCTTTAGAAGATTAGTAGCATAATTATTTCCTGGAATAAAATAATCAACTATCCATTGATCAATATCTTTCCCACCAATTTTTGAGCCAGTTTTCCCAATTATTTCAGCACACCTTATTTTTTGTTTTGAAATTGAGCTTACATCATTACCTTTAAATTTTAATAGTTCAGCTATCGGACCAGATTTACCTTCTCCTCCTTCTATTTTGACTATATTCATATCGACTGTACTTCCTCCAATATCTAATGTCATAATTTTTGAGCCAAATGGTACATTTATTCCTAAACTTGCCGCAGTAGGTTCATCAACAAGAGCTATTTCATCTACGGATATTTCCTTGCAAAGGTTAACTAACCATTCTCTATAACCCTTATATGTATCAATTGGAGCAGTTAAAACGAGTCTTTTGATCGCATATTTGTGAGGGATGTTTGCCCACAAAATTTGAAAAAATTTTTCGCCACATTCATTGGGATTTAAAATATTTTTTTGGTCAATTTTTTCAATAGAATTTCCAATTAATCTTTTAAAGTTCGAATGAAAAAACAAATCAGAATTTGAGTTATCTCTCATCTTTAGAGCACTAAGACCAATTTTAGGAATCTTTGAAGGTTCCTCGAACCAAACGGCTGTAGGAATAACTCCTGGAGATGATGTAATATTTGGTATTTCAACTAAAATAGAATTTATATTTTTTTGATCTTGAAAAGCAATTACAGTATTAGTATTTCCTAAATCTATAGCAAGTGTTCCAGTTAAACTTTCTACCATATCAAATTATTTGAATCAATTGAGTTCTTTTTGTAATTTATGTTTTTAAATGGTCGAATAAACTGTAAAATATATTCTATAGCAAAAAATTTTTTAATGAACATATCAAATAATTCACGAATTGATTCCAATGATCTTGCAAAAAGAGGCGAGAGCTTGATAAGAAAATCAACTAATAGATATTTAACTACAGTGAAAATTGCTTTCAGAGCTAAACAAAGACGTTTTGATGATTTTGATGGCTTATTAGAGGAGTCAACTATTAAACCCGTTCAAAGGTCAATAATTGAATTAAGCGATGAACAAGATCAACCAGATTTACTTCCAGGCTAATTTTGGTAAAAGACCAAAAAGGATGGCGATTACTTAGAGATTTTAAAAAAGGCAAATTTTGCTTTTTGATTGGTGTTGATAATTGGTCAGTCGAATTACAAAAAAGTGAATTCTATTCACTTTACCTTCTACTCTTAAGAATTAATGAACAACTATTAGTTATCAAAGATGAACTAATGGATGAAGAATCTATCACTTTAGAATTAGAACAACTTCCTTGGTATATTCAGTTAGACGGGAAAAAGAATGAATGGAGTTTAA
>QCCG01000015.1 GCA_003281335.1 Prochlorococcus sp. AG-347-K19
AAAAATCAATTTTTTAACTTCAGTTACTGGTTTTATTTTCCTTGGTAGTTACTGGGTAGCTCCCTACATTCTTATCTCATCTGAGAAATCTGTTCCAAATATTGTAATAGCTGCTTCTGTATCTATAAATATAATTGGTGTGTTTCTACACTTTGCTAGTGATGCCCAAAAATATTTTTCTCTTAAATTAAAAAAAGATCTAATTAAAGAAGGTTTTTTCGAAAATATAAGAAATACAAATTATTTAGGAGAAATACTAATTTATCTATCATTCGCCATCCTCTCAATGAGTTTCGTTCCATTAGTAATTCTTGCAATATTTTTCTTTATAGTTTTTCATCCAAGAATGATAAAAAAAGATAAATCGCTCTCAAAATATGATTCATTCGAAGAATACAAAAAGAAAAGTGGTCTATTATTGCCTAAACTAAATGCCTGATAACAACTTACCCAGTTGGAGGCAAGATTTAAAATCTTCTAGAAAAAAAGAGGGCAAATTACCCTCTAATAGATGGATGCAGCTTGCAACAGTCAGCGAAGAAAATGAGCCAAGATTAAGAACAGTTGTTTTCAGAGGATGGCATAAAGATAGTTCAATGATAATTTTCACAGATAGAAGAAGTGAAAAAATTGGGCATTTAAAATCCAACCCTAATGCAGAAATATTATGGTTCTTTTTGAAAACCAAATCTCAATATAGATTTAAAGGAAAAATACGTGAATTAAGTGATAACAAAAATTATTGGGATTCATTATCAGAAAAATCAAAATCTTCTTGGTTTTGGGGGTCTCCTGGAGAGAAAATAAACCCAAAAGTCCAATCTACTCATGAAAGATTATCCAATCTACCCAAGTCAGAAAATTTTGTGGTTCTAAATTTTGAAATATATTCAGTAGATCTTCTTAAATTAGAACAACCTGTTCATAAACGATATCTTTGGGAAAAGGTTAAAATATGGGAAAAAGTTGAAATTAATCCTTAAATATTTCTAAATTGTATATTTAGGTTGAAATACATATAGTGATCAGTCAGTTTTAAAAAAGAAGTATTATTTATATGAATTTCTCAGAAATTCCAGAAAACCCTTTTATTTTTTTATCTTGGGTGACTGCTATAGGGCTTTTTATAAGTCTTTTTGAAGCAACGATTAAGATAAAACTTGAGAAAAGAAACAGTTATCGAAAAAGGTTAGAACTAATAAATAGTCTTTATCCTAAAAAGTTAGCTTGAAGTATCTGAGAGTATATTCGCTTGCAGAAATTGAAATAAACCACCTTTGCTTGTTTCTTCTTTAACTTCAACTTGCTTGGAAGGTTTTGCTTTTGTTGAAGGCATAATTTCCTCCTCATCTTCTGATTTCAAAATTCTGATAATGACTTCATCTAAGGAGAAATTACCTGGGCCTGTTAATGCAATTGAAGTTGCTGAAGCGAAATATAAAAGTAAAAGCTCTAGTAAGAAAATATTAAAACCTGAAGTGACAAGTGCATGGTATATAGCGACAGAAATTGTTCCAACAATTGCCAAAGCTCCGAATCTTGTGGCTAAGCCAATAATTAATAACCAACTACCACCTATTTCTGAGAATGCAGCTATATATGATAAAAATATTGGGAATGGAAGATGTAATGGTCTTACAAAAGCATCAGCGAAATTTTCTATGTTTGCTAATTTCTCATAACCATGATGTATAAGAACAGTTCCAGTTATAACTCTAAGAATTAATAAAGCAGTATCTTTGCTAAACGACTTGGTAAGAATTGTTGAAAGCACTATTAAAAATTATCCTTAAGTAAAAATAACTAGTCACGGTATCCATCGTGGATTAAAGAGCAAAAGTCGCACCTAAATAAGTATTTATACTTACTTAACAAAGGTTTTTTCTGATTAGGAATGCAACTAATTTAAAAATTATTTTTTTGAAAAATTTTCTAATATTCTCTGATTTATTTTTGGAATATTTTCTTTAAATTTGAAAAACCCTCTTTTAGCAAATTTCCAAGCAAATAAATCTTCATCCCTAACAAGATTAAAAATTTTTTTATGGTGTAAATTTTTAAACTCAGTTATGAAATCATAATTTTCTCCCACTCCAGGATAAATAATGTCTATTTCATTAGTATTTTTAAAAGTATTTTCCAATGAACAAGGATCAATCTGTTCAACATTATCAAATTGCTCTAAAAATTCAGAGACCAAATTTTGTTTAAATTTCAATACAGATTCAGACAATTTAATTTGTCTTTGTTCATTTTTTAAAAGGATAATAAATACTTTTTTATAGCTTGGAAGTAAATTTTTAAGGGTTGCAAGGTGTAGATCATTTTCAAACATAATCAGATTATCTGATTTAGGATCCATATCATTTTTATAAATCTCATCTTCAAATGGTATTTGATTAGATTCTTCAAGAAAAATTTGTTGATTACTTATTTTTTCTACATTAAATCTATTGTTTGAAAACTTTCTTAGGTTTGATGATGAAAAAAGATATTGTTTTCCCTTAGTTTGCAATCCTCCGACCCATCTCCAGCTAAGGAGATTAGATGAAGCATCTCCATCAAAAAGATATTTAAAGAAAAAATTTGCTCCCAATTGCCATGGGAGGCCTAAATTAAATATCCAAGTACTCGCAAACCACATTCTTGTATGGTTATGCAAATAGTTGTACTGCTTTAATTCATGTACCCAAGAATTAAAAAAATCTAATTCTGTATTGCCATTAATTGCACTTTCATATAACTCATAATCAAAATCGAGATTCTTTTCTGAAATAAAATTTCTCCAAACTTTAGGTCTATTTTCCAGCCACCCTTTCCAGTAAACTCTCCAAAATATTTCTTCTACAAATTTAGTTGAATTTTTGATTTTGTACTTACTTTTAATATCATGGATCAGATCATATTCCGATAATATTCTATGAGTAATGAAAGGCGATAATTTTGAAACTGAACTTTCGTTATTTGGTCCAAAATCAAAATTTCTTAATTTTGCATAATCATTGATTTTGTATTTCGCAAAATTTTCCCAGGTATTTTGAGCTTTTAATAAAAATGACATTTTCTCATAACTTTAAAAAATTTTTTTTTGTATTGATAGAAATTTCAAAAAATTGCCTTTAAATTAGTCCTTAAAATTTTCTATTTCACTTTTAAGTAAATATGTTTGATTGAAGTATTTAATTTAAACGTCTCATCAGTACATTTTATACTCTTAAATCGCTCTCTACGTAGGAGGATATTTAGTGGTCAATTACTTTTTAGATCTAATTTTAATTTTCAAATCTTTATTTAAATGATTTTTTCTAAAAGATTTTTAAATATTTATCAAAATTATTATGAATAATTTATTAGTGAGAGATGTTAAGTATCTAGATGAACAATACAGAATAGGTGAAGGCATAATTTCGGATGATGCATTTAAGCAACTTGAAAAGCTCTTTATTCCTGTTGATCGAGAGCCTGACTACTTTAATCAAAAAAATAATAAACTTTTGCCAAAATTAGCCAAAGAAAACTATAAAGAATTTTTGGAAAGTTTATTAACAAAAACAAGATTAAGCATTCAACCAAAAATTGATGGCTGTGCTATTGCAATTAGATATCTAGATGGCAAGTTTAATAAAGCTATTTCAAAAAAAGGATTTGATGTCTCAAGCAAAATTAAACAAATTAAAAATGTCCCCGATTGTATTCCTATCAAACGAGATTTTCAAATTAGAGGTGAACTATACGCTACAAACCAAGTTGCCGGCATTTCCCAAAGAATTACAAGAAAATACCTCAATGATAAGAAAGGGATTGGAGAAAGTCTCCGCTTTTGCTGTTTCCAAATACTTAATGGAAGACTTAATCAATACGAAACCCTTAACTATCTTAAAAAATGTGGCTTCAGCACCCCTGACAGTTACTTCACAAATCATACAAGCGAAATCCAAATATATAAAAAAAATTGGTTAGAGAAAAAAATATTTGCGAAATATCCAACTAATGGGATAGTTGTAAAAATAAATAGTAGGAAATTACAGTTACTTAGAGAGAAAAGTTTATCTCAAAATAACGAATGGCAATATGCAATTGAAAAATAATATTAAATAGTACCTTCAATAAGAGCTCACGATACTGACTTCCAGTATTTACAGTAGAAAAGTAATTAAATTTTGGTTAAATTCCAAAGCAATTTGCAGGATTACTAAATGACTGCCACTATTTCAAGGCCTAAAATCTCTAACTGGGAAACATCTAATATTCCAAACCTTACAGGCAAAACAGCGCTAATTACTGGTGCGAATAGTGGTCTTGGATACTACACTGCAAAGGCCTTGGCAGAAAAAAAAGCTCATGTTGTTATAGCTTGTAGATCACTTGAAAAAGCTAATCAAACTGTAAAAAAACTTAAAGGTCTTAATCCTGAAGGATTATTTACACCTTTAGAATTAGATTTGTCAGATTTAAAAAATATTGTTGAAGTTCAGTCCAAAATTTTTGATAATTTTGAAAATTTGGATTTATTAATCAATAATGCAGGCATTATGCATCCGCCTAAAACTCTTAGTGCCCAAGGATATGAAATACAATTTGCAGTTAATCATCTAGCTCATATGCTTTTGACTCTAAAGCTACTTCCAATTATTGAAAAAAAAGAAGAATCTAGAATAGTGACGGTGACTTCCGGAGCACAATTTTTTGGCAAAGTTGGTTGGAAAAATCTGAAAGCCGAGAACTATTACAACAAATGGGAATCTTACTCCAATAGCAAATTGGCAAATGTAATGTTTGCTTTGGAACTAAATGAGAACTTAAAGCACAAAAATATACTTTCTTTAGCTGCTCACCCAGGAATTGCAAAAACAAATCTCTTTACTGCTCAAAAACCTAACCCTGGTCCATTAGAAACATTCTCATTGGAATTATTTAGTCCTATTTTTCAAACTGCTGAGATGGGTGCTTTACCTCAGCTTTTTGCAGCTACTTCACCAGACGCGAGAGGCGGTGATCATTATGGTCCTAGATTTAATTTCAGAGGTCATCCAAAACTATCCCCTACTTCTCCTTTCGCCATGAATAAAAAAGAAAGAAAAAATTTATGGGGAAAAAGCCTCGAAATACTTAATAACTTCTTATAAATTATTCATTTTTACTAACTTTAGAAAATACTTCAAGATATGTAATTCACTCTCTGAGAGTTTCATAAACTCTGTTAAGGCATCATAATTTTTTTCATCAATTTTTTTTGACAATTTAATAAAACTATCATGGTTTTCATTAACAAAGCGCTCAGCAATCTGAGACGGAGTTAAACCCTTTTCAATTAATTCACCTGGAGCATTTTTCTCCCACTTTTCATAAAACCAAGAGAACCAATATTTTGCAGTATTATCTTCCATTAATTAACTTTTCTTGGGCGAATACTATAAATACTGAAGAAAAATCTCATGATTGAATTACCCTTTAAACACAATTAATATAAATGCAATTATAAATTTAATGATAGATA
The DNA here is from genome assembly GCA_003281335.1 of Prochlorococcus sp. AG-347-K19. GTDB lineage: Bacteria > Cyanobacteriota > Cyanobacteriia > PCC-6307 > Cyanobiaceae > Prochlorococcus_A. The sequence goes on from QCCG01000015.1 coordinate 5,498, forward strand.
ATCATTCAAGTAAAAGAAATATTAATCTTGTAATTGGATTAGGTAAATCTGGATTTTGGGCTGCCAAGTATTTGAGAAGCATTAATAAGAGAGTAATTGTTTGGGAAAGTAATGATGGGATAGAATTTTTAGAAAGAAAAACAGCATTAGAAGAGCTTAATATCATAGCTTCTCTAAATAAAGAATTTGTATTTGAAGAAATTCAACCTTTTTTGAAAGAGATCGAATCTGTTGTTGTAAGCCCATCAATACCTTATGACCATATAACTATTATTGAATTAAAAAAAAAGGGAATTAAAGTAATTGGAGAAATTAATGTTGCATGGGAAATTTTAAAAGACACAAATTGGATAGGTATTACTGGCACTAATGGCAAGACTACTGTTACTCATCTACTAAGTCATATACTCTGTGATACTGGATTATATGCTCCTTTTGCTGGAAATATTGGTACACCTTTATGTAAGTATGCTCACTCCAAAAAACATGAAAAAATTGATTGGGTTGTAGCTGAATTAAGCAGTTATCAAATAGAAATATCTCCAGAAGTAAAACCTAATATTGGAATATGGACAACCTTCACAGAAGATCATCTTGAAAGACATAAAACACTTGAAAACTATTTCAACATAAAAAAAAGCTTGTTAGAAAAATCTGATTTTAGAATTTATAATTATGACGATAAAAACCTAAGAAATCACTACAGTTCGCTATCAAGAGGGGTTTGGATAACAACTAGTTTCGATAAATCAAATTTTATTCATTGCGATTATTGGATAGATGAACAAGCGTACATTGTTGAGAGAGGGAAGAAATTATTCAAACTTGAACATTTTTCTTTAAAGGGAATGCATAATCTTCAAAATCTTTTATTGGTAATTGCAGCAGCAAGAAAAGTTGGACTATCTGGCAAGAAGATTAAAGATTCTTTATCTAATTACAAACAATTACCCCATAGGATGGAAACAATTTATAAAAATAATAATCTGGAAATCATTAATGATAGTAAAGCGACAAATTTTGACTCATCTATTGCAGGAATAAGTTCAATTGAAGGTCAAATAATAATCATTGCTGGGGGTAGATTAAAAGGCAATGAATATAGTGAGTGGGTAAAAGTTTTAAAGAAAAAAGTTAAATGTGTTTTACTTTTTGGAGAAAGCTCAGAAGTCCTAAAAATGGCGCTTATTAATGAAGGATTTAAAAAAAATATTTTTGAATTTTCAGAACTAAAAGAGCTTTTAAATTTTGTTTTTCATTATTTACAAAATAATTCGGTCGGAACATTATTATTCTCACCTGCATGCTCTAGTTTTGATCAATTTAAAAATTATGAAGAGCGTGGAGATTATTTCAAGAAACTAATAAGTGAAAAATTAAAGGTTAATAAATCCATTTTTTGTTCAAGTAACATTACGTAATTTTCAGGTCGGTCATCACAACCGTTTACCCTCTAGCAAATATTCACTTAATTAGTTAGATTTTGACTATAAATTAACCACTAGCAATGAGTGAATCTAACAATTTACCTCAAGCAATAAGTCATAAAAAATTAAGTTACTTGATGCTTAAGGCACAAAAGGATTCTCATTTTTCTGATGAATTAGCCGAAATAGAAAGTCCTGAAAAAAGAGAATTTGAAGAATTAATCAACAATTGGGAGGCTTCAACTAAGAAGGTAGTTAATGAGTTATCAAAAAGAAAAGAGAATTTACTAAAAGATAAATCACCAAATTCTTTAATTGCACTTGGTGCTATGGAAGTTCACCTTAATATGGCTTTGCAAGCCTTAAATGCATTTAACAAAGGAGTTGATGGGTAAAATAACAAATAAATTATAAGGAAGGCATCGAAAATAAGAGAAAATCTAAATTTTTTTCAGTATCTATAGAAACATCATCATAATAATTAACTTCAAAACCCAAGCCATCTCCAGATTCGAGAAATATATTTGAATTAGAGTTTTTACTTTTTAATAAAAGATTACCTTCTATTATCTGTATCCAATTATATTTATCGATTTTTAATGGCAATTTTTTTTCTTTAATTGGCTTATATTTACAACGCCATAAAGAGATACTTTGATTTAGAAAAAGCTTATTATTTTTACCGTCTTTGTAATTAAAAATAAGATTGTCCCACAACTTTTCATTTAATGAAATTTGATCATATCGAGGTTTGATATTTTCTTTTTGAGGGTATATCCAAATCTGGAACAACTTACAGTTCTCATTTTCTTCATTCTTCTCGCTATGAGAGATTCCAGTACCTGCAGACATAACTTGTACTTCATCTTTTTGAATTTTTCCAAGATTGTTTAAAGAGTCTCTATGAGTTATTGCTCCTTTTGTTACGACAGTAATTATTTCCATATTTGCATGAGAATGTGTATTAAATCCTGCATTAGGAGAAATAATATCTTCGTTTATAACTCTAATTTTCCCAAAATTATCCCATTTTGGATCTCTATGCTCTGCGAAAGAAAATGAATGCATCGAATTTAACCATTCTTTAGTCGATCTAAATCTTTCGTGCGATTTCCTTATTTTAATTATTTTCAAAGACATAAATACTAAGAAATAAATATGGTGTATTTGTGTAAATTAAATATTTTTGAAAATTATAATTTATGAATAAGTGAAATTACTTTTTATTTATTTGTTGATTTTACTTTGAGCTTTATTTGCTTTATTGATTATTTTTTTTGCTTCTTCTCTTGTAGAACATTTTTCTGCCTCAACATTCAAGTTTTTTAGTTTATTTAATTGCTTTGAAATTTTCATATTAGGTTAACTTAACAAATAGAAATTAACATATATTTAATGGAATAGCTAAAAATACTGGTTTGCATTTGAGCCTTACTACCTAAAAATAAGATTGAAGGATGGAATAATCAGAACAATATAGAGGGTGTATTGGATTATCTTTGATTGTTTTCTTAATTAAAAGCGGTCCAAGAGGATTATCAAAATTATTTTTCCTAATTGAGTTATATTGCATTATTTTTTTTGATATTCTTTTATTTCTATTGAGAAATTTCCCTTTATTACCCCAACCTAACCATAAATCACAATTTTTACTTTCAGACCAGTGTTTTAAGTTTTTATAAATATGATTATTGTTTAGATAGCCCACAGGATTTTTATGTTTAAAAAGTTTTTCTGGTTTGCTTGAAATAAGAGCGAATAGATTTATTAATTTTACTTTGCCGTAATTATTGTTTTTTGAAATTTTGATTATCTTTTTTGTTGTGTTGTCCAAGAAAACTTCATCCGATAATGAGGGATTTAAACCAATAAAGATAATCTCTTTTTTAGACTTAGAAATCTTATAACTTAAACTCCATCTATATATTTTGTTTGCGCTTATTAAACAATTTCTTTCTAGAAATAAATTATTCAACCTAAACCTACACCCCTAGCCATGAGAGTGGCAAACAAAGGTATTGTTGCAAAGCCCACTAATTCAGTAGTAATGATTAGTCTGAACCTCTTGACTAGATTTTCAGATATTTCAGGTAATTTATTCTTACTTAATGGAATTGCCCATAAGATATAGGTTGTTGTTGGATATAAAGAAAGTAATCCAACCAAAATATAAAGAGAAACCTTTATCCAAAACACAGGATTACCTGTATAGAAATCACCTCCTTGACCAAAATACTTAACACGCAAAATCCCAGTAACTAATATCGCAACTCCTGCTAAACCATAAACCACATCTGCAATTATCATTGAGATCGTCTCATTTCTATTAAGATCTACTTTGAGAGTCAATCTTTCAAACAAAAGAGAACCGAAACATAATATTATTCCTAAATAATGAACATATGCTACTAATGCACTTTTAGCAATTTCACCTGTCAATAAAGTTCCTAATAACATTTTCTAGTCAAAATTTATACAATACTAACCACCAAATAAAGAATTTGTTTAGAAAATAAATTAAACAATAAAAAGTCAGGTATTGAATCTAGGACTCTAAAAACCTTTTTTGACCATCTTCAAAGAAATCCTTTTTATTCCATACTTCGATTACATCTGGGAAATGTTTTTCCATACAATTATCACAAACCCCATGACTGAATCTAATATCACTAATTTTCGAAAGATATTTTTCTAAATGCATCCAATCGCCCTCCTTATTTTTCACTTCTCTGCAATATGAACAGACAGATAAAATACCTTCCTGTTTGTGCAAGTTAGACAAAGCCTCTAGCAAGTTCAATGACTTTTTTCTAAGCTCTAAAAATGAAACTATTTGCTTGGATAATAATTCCATAATATTAAATTGTTGTGTAGTTAGATTTCCTGGCTTTCTGTCTATTACACAAAGAGTTCCAAGTTTATTACCATCACTATTTCTAAGGGGAAAACCTGCATAAAAACGAATCTTGGGGTCTCCTGTTACCAATGGATTATTTATAAACCTTTCATCTTGGAAAGCATCATTAATAATTAATGGACTATTTTCTTTTATTGCATGGGTACAAAAAGACCAATCTCTTCTAGTTTCTGATATTTGAAGTCCTATTTTAGATTTAAACCATTGTTTATCTTTGTCTACCAGTGTCATTAAAGAAATAGGCACATTACATGTTGTAGCAGCAATTTTTGTAATATCGTCATAACATGATTCTGGCTTGGTTCCCAAAATCCTATATTCTGCTAAAGCTTTTAATCTCCTCTCCTCTTCTTCTTTTTTTGATACAAGATTCTGCATTAATCTTCACCAATAATTAAAACTTTAAAATTAAAGTTTCTCCAAAAAACTTTTTCCGTCTAATACTTAATAAAAAAAAGATAAACTTATTGAATTGTTACTTACTGATTTATTACTTATTAATTCATTATTGATTGATTTAACTTTGAGACTGCCATCCCAGCGATCCATCCACTTGTCCAACAATGTTGAAAATTAAATCCTCCAGTGATCCCATCAACATCCAAAACTTCTCCAGAAAAAAATAACCCTGGACAAATTAAGCTCTCCATACTTTTAAAATTAACCTCATTAATTTTTACGCCTCCGGAAGTAACAAATTCCTCTCCAAATGGACCTTTGCCCGAAATTATATATTTATCCCTCATTAGAGTATTTATCATTTTCTCTCTTTCATCCGCCAGTAAATCAGCCCACTTTTTCTCTTTATCAATACCTATTTTCTTTAATAAAAAAATCCATAATCTTTTTGTTAATAGTGGAACAGGTCTACTATTAATAAGATTCACCTTGCCTTTGTTTAATCTTAAATAATTAATTTTTTCTTTCAACTCCTCATAACTTAAAGAAGACCATTTAATGATTAAATTAAATTTATATTTTTGGCTATAAAGTTCCCTTGCTGCAATTGATGAAAGTTTTAATACTGCTGGCCCACTAAACCCCCAATGCGTTATTAGTAAATCGCCTCTATTTTGAAAATTCTTATTGTTTAAATTAATTTCTATATCTATGCCCCTTATCGATACCCCACTACATTCATCCAAATTTGGTTCTTTTGTGGAAAAAGTAAAAAGCGATGGTACTGGTTTAACAATGGTGTGTCCAAGATTTTGAGCTAATTTATATCCGCTTGGATTACCTCCAGTTGAAAGAATAATATTTTTTGCAGTTACCTTTGCTTTTTTAAGACTAAAAATATTGAATATATTATCTGGAGTTTTTGCAATTTCTTTTACAAAAAATTTTGTTATTATCTCTACTTTTTTTGATAAAGCACTTTTTCTCAAACAATCAATAACATCTGAAGAAGAATTAGACACTGGGAATACTCTTAGATCTTCCTCAATTTTTAATTTTAAACCTTTTTTCTCAAACCAATCGTATACATCTCCAGCAGCAAAACGATTAAATGATTCCAAGAGCTGAATTCCACCTCTGGGGTAATTCTCAATTAGTTCATTCGGTATCCATGTCGCATTAGTGACGTTACATCTTCCCCCTCCACTAATCCTTACTTTCTCCATAAGTTTTGAAGTTCCTTCAAGAATTATTATTCTTTTTACTCCATTTTCAGCAGCAGTTATTGCTGTCATAAAACCGGCTGCACCGCCTCCAACAACTGCTAAGTCAAAAGGTTCCAAAAACTTATTATTTAATATGCTTCAATCTGATAATAGCAAGTAGTTATAAAGAAAAATTAGTCCAAAAGCCATAAAAAAATAAATATAAAACTTTAAAACTACATTATAAATAGCTACGATTCTCTAATTTTTAAATTTCTAGAAAAATCAACACAGTCGTTATTTTTATGCTTTAAGTTAATTAAATGAGCTTGTTATTTTCTTACGTTAAATATTCTGAGGCCAGTTTTCCTATGACTGGTCAATATACTGCTCTTCTTTTAATAACTTCTGTTATTTGGGTTCTACTTTGGTTTGGATATAGACAAAATAAGATAAATGATGAGATCAAGAAAAAAGAAAAAGAAGAAAGAATTAATGCGAAAGTTCAAAGAAGAAAGAAGTTAGAGAGTTTGTACCCTACTAATAAAAAAACTGTTTAAAAAAACTATTTTAGAAACATGAAAAAAAATAATTTCAAATCATTAATTCAGTACTTACCGGGGGTTTTGATTCTTATTTATGTATTCTTTTTAGCATTTACTCAATTTATAAAATAAAAATTTAAAAATTATTCGTTTTGATTGGAATCCTTTCTGCTTTTGGAGCTGCTACATCTTGGACATATGCATGCTTTATTTGGCGCTCGCAAACTCAAAAATTTAAATCAATAGATATTAATTTAATAAAAAATATAATAGCTTTTTTAATTTTTATACCTGCTTTTATCAATCTAAGTTCTACAACTGAATTAAAAAACACATTTATCCTACTATTTAGTGGAATAATAGGTATTGGTTTAGGTGATACTTTCTATTTAAAGTCACTACAAACAATTGGCACAAGAAAAACTTTATCTATAGAAACTCTTTCTCCGTTAATGGCAGCTTTATCAGGGGAATTATTTATCAATGAAAATTTAACAACTAAATCATGGGTTGGAATAATTATAGTAACGACTTCCCTATTTATAATTCTCAGAAAAGGTAACAATTTTAAAGAGGAAAACTCCTCTTTATCAGAAAAAAATAACTTTAAGATTTTTGCTTTTCCTTTTTTATCAGTTTTATGTGCTGTTCTTGGAGGTCTTTTATCAAGGATGGTTTTCCTTCAAAGCGATTTATCTCCTTTCCTTACAACTGAAATAAGATTATTAGGTGCAATAATTTTTTTAATTAGTCTTAAAGGATTTAAGATTAATTTTTTCTTAAAAAACTTAGACAAAAAACAACAAAAAAGATTTTTAATTTCAATACTGCTTGGAACAAATGTAGGCATATTTCTACAACAAGTTGTGTTTAAAACACTTCCCATAGGAATTGGATGGGCTTTATTAAGCACATCTCCAGTAATTTCCTTATTTTTTGCTAAGACTGAGGAAAGAGAAATTACCAAAAAAATAATATTTTTTACTTGTTTTTTATTTTTTGGCTTGACATTAATAATTATTTAATCTCTGAATTAATGTAAAAAATACTCATGTTAATAAAAATCAAATTAAATAGTATTACCCTATAAACACTCAAAACAATGAAAACATTAAAGAAAAAAAGACTCAGCACATTGGAAGTATATGTTATCTTTTTTAGCTGCATTTATGCAGGCTTTATAGGTTATAAATCTTTATTAAATGTTTTATTTACTTGGAATTAATTAATTCTTTCTAATGATTTAATCAACTTACCTCCATCTTGGTCATCATCATCATTTGAAGCGAAAAATAAAAAAAATATTCCTAAAGAAGCTATAGATAGCGAAATTGACAACACAGAAAGCTCATCCATAAATTATAAATTTTTTTTATGATAAACGAAAAAAATAAAAGACAGTAAAGAAATACACATTCTCGAAAATAAATATTTCTTTTATTTGTAAAATGGAAAAACACATCCGAACTATTTCGTGAAAGTTCTAATAACTTCCCCCTGTAGTGCAAGCATAATAATTCAGTATGGAATAAAAAGTTGGCCTATTTGGGAATGTGAGCCAAGCAAATTTCAATGGATTTATGATGATAAGGAAATTTGCTTAATTATTGAAGGTCAAGCGAAAATAAGTACCCAAAACGGTGACATTTACTTGATTAAAGCTGGAGATCTAGTTGAGTTTCCTGCTGGACTTAACTGCGAATGGGAAGTAACCAAAAGTATTAAGAAACATTATCGATTGGGTAGCTAAATTTAAGAAAAAAGATTTTTTCTTCTTTACTGTTAAGTCAATGTAGATAAAATATGATTAATAAATAATTTCAAGAAGGAAACTAATATTATGCCTTTTACTGATCAAGAATATTTTGAGGTTATTGAAAAAAACGAAATAGTAAAAAAGGCCTTTGAAAATATTAAGCAAATTTGCATTGATTTAAAAAAACAAACAAATTGTCCTGAAGAGGATCTAAAAGATTTTCTTGAATTTATTTCTAAACAATGGAATAAGTAATAATTAAAAAGCCTTTTAAATGCTAAATTTAAAATTTCAATTTAGATTTCTGAGACGAGAAGTTCTAATCTAATTCCTTTTTTGGTTTTGTATTGATACTGGAAGTTCCCTTAGCGGCAGAAATGAAGAAAAAGAAGCCTACAATTCCGGATATACCAAATATCGCAGCCAAAGGATCAAAAGTGAAAGAAAACATAGAATTTATAAAATCAAGATAAATAATAGTTTTTGAATCAAAATTGTACAAATATTGTTAAGTATAAAAAATAACACTCGCGCGATTCATTATGTCATTATTAGTTTCTAAGTAGGTTCAAAAAAATTATTATTCAAATTGATTTTAAGAATAAAAATATCAATACATACCAAAGATCTATTCGTGCTAGAGAGAAAAGTTTTTAAAAAATATTTATAGAAATATTGAATAAAACAGTACCCAGAGGATCCACAATTGTTGTTTCTTTAGATTAATATTTGTTCATGACAGAATTTTACTCAGCTTCTTCCTCAGTAAGTCCTTTTACCGCGATATTATGGTGCCTTTATCCAGTAGCTGTACTTGTAATTATTGAATTACTTCTGGGGGGTGGGTTTGATGATGATAATAATGACGATCAAGATGGTGGAATGCTAATACCTGCTTACTCTAGATCAGACGTTTGAATTTTTGAATTTTTTGAATTAAAGACTCATAAGGAATTTAATTAAATTGGCAAACAATATTGATACAACTCATATTTCTCTAATTACACTTACCATCCTTATGATTTCCTCTCTAACCTGGCTCGTCTTAAGAACCCTTAAAGAAGGTAGAAAAGCTCTAACAGAAATAAATAAGGATAGATTGTGAAATATAATAAACATCCAAAAATGTAGAATTTGATTAGATTTATAAAACTCTTAGATTTATAACTTTTACTAACTAAATAGATATATTCCAAAAATTTAAAAACTTTTCCTTCTCAAAGTTTGGGAAAAGCATAAAAAACTTAAATAAATACTAGAATTTGTTTGATTGCTAAGTCAGAAAATTACCAATCTGTTGAAATCCCATTTTTATGAAAGGACTTCTTTGTTACTACTTTAATAAATAAAAATGCATCTAAATTCTTTACTTTATATTTGTTCTATATCTTTATTCATTTATATAATGGCGCTGTTTTGGAGAGACTTGCCAAATCAAAAAAAGTAAATAAATAATTAATATTAATTTTGTTGCTTATAAAAATAAATTGAGTTATTAATTTAATATTGGATTTAATTTTTTTATATAAATGCTGAAAGAATCTTCAAATAACAATAACAAAAACATATTCTCAAAAACTAACGGTATTGCAAAAGAAAAGATGATTTGCAAAGACGGATTCTGTTCATTACCAAATAAAGATGAGATTTCAAAACAAGATTCAAATGATATGAATTTATTTGATCCTATTTAGTAAATAAATAATATTTTGATAAGTAAAAGATTAAATTGATAATATTAGATTCTTTGAATTTTTAATTTATGTTTAATGACTTTTTAAACGCATATAAAGAGTTTTGGATTAAAGCTACAGACTTCAAAGGATTCACATCTCGATCGGACTGGTGGTTAGTTCAACTAGCGAATCTTATAATTTCTTTCCTAACTATCCCAATATTTTTAAAAACGTTTGGTTTCAATGTTTATGGCATAGTTTGTATCATTCCTCAAATAGCTATTGATGTAAGAAGAATCAAAGATTTTGGAAAAGATTGGAAATGGATCTTTATTAATTTAATACCTATCTTAGGATGGATCTTGTGGTTCATCTGGCTAGGCTTTGGTAAGACTGGTAATGGGAAAAATAAACTTATATAGAAATTAACTCCTCAATTTTTTCTTTTTTTAAAATCTACAAATCTTACCTTTTTTCTTAACTCTATTTGTTTTTCAAGAATTCTAAACACATGCATCTCGCATTCGGTTAATTTAAGAAACTGATCGAGTGTATCTTTATCTTCTTCATCAAAATTCTCGAAAACTTCCGAAATAGCAGTACTATTTCTAGAAATAAAATCCTCTGCTACATCTCGTGGATTCTTGCCTGATTCGAAATCCTGAAAAGCTTCATAAGAATTAAGTTCTCTCGTTAACCATTTAAACCATGGTTCATTTTTATTATGTTTTTTATTTATGATTTTCTTCATGAAAAATTTTTTACTAGTTTAATCATTATTAGTTATTCATTCTTTGACAGCTGTACAAATACTTATTTTAAAAATTTAATTAAAGTTCAACCTTATTTATTCCTCAAAAAAACTACCATAAATACCATAAAGCTTCGAAAAGAATAAGTATTTATTACTCATTTTTTTGTTTATGAGATAGCTAGAATTTATTTTTAGTAAAAAACATTGTCAATTCCATTTTACGACTTTCCTTCATCTCCAATTTTAATAATTGGTGCTCTTGGCATTGCAGTAGCGATAGCAGTTTTTTTGTCTCTTACCAAAAATATTTCAATTCGCCTTTGAACAAAGAGCTTGCAGAAAAGAAAAAAGCCTTAATTAAGGAAAAAAAAGAATTAAATGAAAGATTAGAAAAAATAGAACAAGATTTAAAAAATTTATAAAAAATTACATTTAATAGAGATGAGTAAATGATCTCGAATTCAAGACCTTAATTATTTAAACAGGAATTTTGGTCTATAAGGAATTATGGATAAAGATCATCTTATCGATTTAATTTCTAATAGTCTTCTTTACGAGAGTAAAAATTCTGACTTTAATGGGAATCTTAGTGAATTTAAAAATTACTTAGAAAGATTAAATCTAGATCAATTGAGAACTATGTCTAAAGAATTTATTCTTTAGTATGATTTTTAAAATTTTTTATTGTTTATTAACTAATCAATACTTTTTAAAAATTGTTAATATCAAAAAAATAAAAGTAATATGATTAAAGTAAATAAAAACGATTTTTTAATAAAGCCATTTTTAAAAAGAAATAATATTAGAGCTTCTTATCAAATTATTTCTACGATCGTCCCAAAGATTACTATTTGGCTAATCATCTACCAAATAATAAATCAACCATTTTCATCATTGTTTAAAGGATTGCTATTGATACCTTTTATAGTTCTCCTGACACTATTGTCTTCTAGAACATTTTCATTAATGCATGATTGCGGTCATAATTCTCTTTTTACAAAACGGAAATTAAACCGCTTCTTTGGATTTTTACTTGGCTTAGTTAATGGTATTCCCCAGAAGTCATGGTCAATTGATCATGCATTTCATCATAGAAATAATGGAAATTGGGAAATTTACAAAGGGCCAATTGATGTTTTAAGTCTAAAAGATTATGAATCCCTTACTAAAAGAGAGAAAATTTTTTACAAATTAAGTCGGAACTGGATGATGCTTTTCCCTGGTGGTTTTTTTTACTTAGTTTTAAAACCTAGATTAGGTCTTGTTATTATTTTTTTTAATTTAAGTAAAGATATATTGAAAGAGACTTTTATCAAAATAAAAAACAGAGAAATTTCTCAACTACTGTTTATTAATTCAAGAGTCAAACCACCTTTTTCTGATTATGGAGATAATTTCAGTGAACTATTTGAATTAATAATCAATAACATTGTAGTAATAATTGGGTGGATTTTTATGTGTAAATGGTTGGGCGTAGTTTTTTTCTTATCATTTTATTCCATTGTATTAACTTTATCAGCAGCAATTTTAATTTGTGTTTTTTTCGTACAACATAATTACGAAAATGCATATGCTAGAAATACAAAAAATTGGGATCTCATCGATGGAGCTATTCTAGGTAGTAGTAATTTAGATATCCCTAGTTGGCTAAATTGGTTTCTAGCAGACATATCATTCCACAGCATTCATCATCTCTCTGAGAGAATTCCAAATTACAACCTAAGAGCTTGTCATAAAGCAAACATTCATCTACTTCAACAATCAAAGTTCTTAAAATTGAGCGATTTTTCAAACTGCTTTAAATATGTTATTTGGGATAATAAAAATGAAAAATTAATTCCTATAAGTTAATACCTAATTCAACCTCTTTCTCAATTTTCTTTTTATGGGAATACTGCTATAGGCATGAGTACCAATAGATGGAGGCAAGTCATTTTTTAAAGGATGCATAAAAGCATTTGCCATACTCTCTAACATTTTCGAAAGCCAATTAATTAGTGATTTCATTTGAAAATCTAAAAGTGTACTTTTTTATCTTCTAACTAAATTACTTAAAAGTAAATCAGTCTTTATGCTGATTTTTTTTGAAGATTAATTTATAAATTTAATATTAAATGATCAAAAGTGTTTTATTCTTTTATCTTTTAAAAGAATAATAATACTGCCTTTTTAAAAGGCAAACTAGGTAAAAATAACTTTAGTAAATAATACTTATTTTTTCTAATTCACTTAATAAATTAAATTATTGAGCATAAATTCATGCTATATCTCTATTCCAAATAAATTAAACAATATTATGAATGATTCATTTGTTACTACCAACCAGAACACAGAGATAGATTCTATTAATTCATATTTTGAGTGTATTACTGAATGCAGTATTGTGGATGGTCATCAAGAATGTATTACTCGTTGTTTAGAAGTTCATTTAAAGGGGGGTGAGCAAAATGAATAAAAAAAATTCACCTCAAAGGAAAACAACTTTAAAATGGAATTCGAATGGAGAGCTTTCCGAAATAGATATGTTAAGAATTTTAGAAAAGATAGCGTCTGATGATCTTAATAAATGTGAATTAACATGTGATTCTGATACAAATTAAGTTGTATTTTTAAATATATTTACCAATACTGCTGATAAAAAAGCAGATTATGGGCTTTTTGTAAGATATCAATTTTAATTAACCTGATTTCAATCAAGATTTAAAACATTTCGAAATATCATAGGTTTTATTTTTAAAAATTAATTTTAGAAATACTAGTTTTTTTTAAGAATGTTTTACTAATTTCTTTTTTTGTTAGTTGAATTGGTTTTACAAAACCTGAATCACCATGGGTTGGACAATAATAAGTCATAAGCATCCATTTTTTTTCTTCATCCATAACTAATTTCTTATAAATAATGATTAACTTAATAGGATGAAATATGAAAAAATTGATTTTTTTTAATCTTTTTTTCTTATTTACTTAATAATTTATAAAATTTTTGAATCTATTCTCAAAAAATAGATATAAATACGCATGACTTTAAAAAAAAATCCTGCTAACTATAAGTAAATTCAAAATTATTCATGTCTTTAGAATCTATATTGATGGTAGTTGCTCCAATCTGTCTTTTTACCGTAGGAGTTATTGTTCTACCTATTTTAGTAAAGCCACGCAAACAATCTAGTTTACCTAAAAGGTATATACGCGGTCTTTAAATTAATTAAGTTTTTAAGAAGAGCAAAGACAATTAACATAAGAAAGATTTAAAAAGATTGCGATAAAAGAATAGAGTAAAAATGTTCCGCACAAAAAGTTTTATTCAAGATGAAATTAAAATCGTAAAGACTTTATCGAAAATAATTATTAATTCTTCTCATTATGAGATCCTGTAATGGATAATAGAATATATAAATTCACTTTTATTTAACAAAATTCTTAACCAAAAAATTTGGATAATATAAAATTTTCAGGTCTTAAAGGCCAAGCGCTTGTAATAGAGGATAAAGATATTCCAAGCATAAAAGAATTTCAGGATGTTATCCCAAATCACTACTTTAAGTGCAATACCAAAACTTCATTGAGGTATCTTTTACAATCAGCTTTAATTCAATCATTAGTAGTTGCGATAGGGTTATCTATTCCATTTACCCCCAAAATGATCCCAATTTGGATTATTTACGCATTACTATCAGGTACCACTGCAATGGGATTTTGGGTAATTGCCCATGAATGTGGACATGGAGCATTCTCTAAAAACAAAACATTGGAATCCATAACTGGTTATTTACTTCATTCATTACTACTAGTGCCGTATTTCTCTTGGCAGCGTTCTCATGCTGTTCATCATAGATTCACCAATAACATAACCAATGGAGAAACTCATGTCCCTTTGGTCATAAAAGGGAATGGTGTTACAGAAAAAGTTGGAGGAGAAAAAGAATTACAATTTTCAAATTCCTTAGGTAAGAAAAATTATGGAATTCTTCAACTTGTTTTACATCTAATATTCGGCTGGCCTGCTTATTTACTTACGGGGAGTACAGGAGGCATTAAGTATGGCACTTCAAACCATTTTTGGCCAATTAAACCATTTTCCAAGGCATTATGGCCATCAATATGGGCAAAGAAAGTCTGGATATCAGATATTGGTGTAGGTTTGACATTATTGGGCATTTTTTATTTAGTTTTCAAGTATGGATTGTTTCCATTAATTGCTATGTATTTTGGTCCTTTATTAGTGGTTAATTGTTGGCTAGTAGTTTATACATGGCTTCATCATACAGATTCAGATGTACCTCATCTTTCAAATACGGAATTTTCCTTTATGAGAGGCGCATTTCTATCAATTGATAGGCCTTACGGTAGAGTCCTTAATTTTCTTCACCATAATATAGGGTCTAGCCATGTTGTTCATCATGTATATCCAACGATCCCTCATTATCATGCAAAAAAGGCAACTGTATTAATTAAAAAAGCCTTTAAAAAAGCATATCTTTTTAATCCTGATCCAATACATAAAGCTCTATGGAATATTGCTTGCAATTGCGTTGCTGTTAAATCAGATATCAAAAGAGGAAGATATATATGGCAATCTTCATACAAAATGGTGGATTAAAAACACAATAATCATCAATTTTTTATCACATTAATTTGCGCAAATCTGAAAAGAATATAAAAGAATTAGCAATAACAAATTTTTCATCTTAGAAAATACCTAAATAAAATAATCCTATGAGTGGTGACAATTTGCATGGTAAGCAGCCTATTAAATTTTATTCTGAAAAAATAACACTTACAAAAGTTGAATTATTAGAAAGACAGTTGAGTTTAGGAGAAAAAATTTCAGATTTAGATCAAAAGCATAAAGAATGGAGCAAAAAACTATCAGGTTGATCATCTAATATGATGAAGTTGAATAACTTTTTTATATTTGGATTTACCTTATCAAGAGACTTTTCTGTAAATTATTGAAAAATTATTTGCAGGCATCCTAATAATATCTTCTTGAGAAAAACCATTTTTCTCACTCTCATCACAAACTTCCTCAAGATTTTTAATACCCCAAAGATCATTTTGCATTTTCAATGAATTATCGAAAACATAATTACTTTCGCTTATATGCTTATTACAAATTTTAAATGGCCCATATAACATCAAAAATTGTCCCTTTTTAAGTAATTTTCCAGACTCTCTAAAGAGTCCTACAGTACAAGACCACTGTGATACATGAATCATATTTATAGAAACTATTCCTTGCAAAGAATTAGCTAATCTCAATGGTATTCTCCAAGGAATTTTTTCTACATCAATCTCAAGAGGCGGAGGCATTTTCTTAGTTAATTCTTCATACTCAATCCAAGAACTTATACTTTTTCTATTAACTAACTCCGGATCACTTGTTTGCCAAATTATTTTAGGAAAACGTTTTTGAAAAACCACTCCATGTTCACCGCTGCCACTCCCAATTTCCAATACTGAGCCTTTGTTTATAATTCGGGATAATACATTACCAATGCAGTCTCTATTTCTTTGAGTTGCCGAAAAAAAAAGTCTATTATCCAAAATTAAAAAAAATTGGGCGCTTCAGTAAAAATAATAATTCTAAAATCCTTGATTATTTAACCTTTCTTAATTTAGGAGTCTTGAAAAACATTATTTTAAGGCTAAAGAATAATATTGAAATTGTAAGAGCAGGCAAGATATAAAGTATTAAATCAGAACTCATTAGAGAAGGAATCCTTCCAAAAATTAAATGCATGCAGTAAGTCGCGAATGACATAAATTTATATAAATCTAATTTATTAATAGCAATTATTTGTATTCTTAAAACTAATTTTATTCAAAAACAAAAATTCTAAAAAAAAGAGTCAGCCTGTATCCCTACTAGCTGACTCTTTTAATATATTAATTTAAATTACCTCTAAATGAGGATATACCTCAAAAAAAAAACAAGCTGAAAAGCCTATATTTTTTTTTAAAATTTAAAAAATCACGACAAAAATAAAAACATCCATAAGGTATATTTCGACACATATATGTAGCAGTTTTTAAAATTTTCCTGATAAAGCGAAGAATAACTCCTGATTTTCTTTACATTAATAAATAATTATGTTATATTTATTAACAAATTACACAAACAAAATGACTCCAGAAGCAGAACGTTTTAATGGTTGGGCAGCAATGTTAGGTTTCGTTGCAGCAGTTGGTGCATACGTCACAACAGGCCAGATTATTCCAGGTTGGTTCTAATGAAAAATAACGAACCAAAAATAGTTGAAAAAGAAAAAATCGTTGCTGAAAAGCTAAACGGCAGATTCGCAATGTTAGGTTTTGTTGCTCTGGTAGGAGCATATTTAACTACAGGTCAAATCATTCCTGGTTTCATCTAATATGAGTCTTTTTAATTTCCATAAAAAAAGTCTAATTTAAAATTAAATTAGGCTTTTTTCAAGAATTTTTTAATAACAAACGGTTTTAATTTATTAAGCTTTGAATAATCCTATTTGCAACAAAAAAGTTTGCTAATGATGATGATCAGCATAAAAAACATCAACTCATTTTAAAAATTTACATACAAATCTTTTTGAGTTAGTTTGAAATCTATATTCGTGCAAAAGAAATCAAACTAAGAATTTTATTAACAACAATATTAAAGAACATGATTATTTCTTCTAGAAAGCTGAAGAAGGAGAAAGATAATTTAAAAAAAATTTTGTAAAAATATTAATTCAATTGTTTTTCTACTTCAAAACATAAATTTATTCTTTAATTGATGCTATCTTTATCGAGATAATTCGAGGATTTAATGAGAGTAAAACTTGAACCAGATACAGCATTTATTGGCAAAAAGTTCGCTTATATATTTCTAGGAATAATATTTAGCCTAAATGCCCTGACTTTTATTTGGTTTTTCTTATTTTCAAATTTAAAATAAACAGATTTTGGCTTTATTAAAAGGTTAATTAAATAAAAAAATTTAAGGTTATTATTTGAAAAACTTAAATTTACTTTTAAAAAATTAATGAAAATACTGACTTAGGTATTAAAAAATTCCTGGTATAATCTGTCCTGTTGTTATATATGCACCTAGTAGTGCAACGAAACCAACCATAGCCCATCTACCATTTACTTTTTCTGCATTTTGAGGGTATCCATCGTAGGCTACACTTTCATCGATATAAGGTCTAGTTTCTGATGGGAACATATTTTGCCTTCCACCTGATTCTGTTGTTACACCTGAGTTAGTCATATAAAAATTAATAATTGTTAACTAAAGTAACACAATTATTAACTTATGTAAACCAAAACCTTCTAATAATTTAGCCCTGAATCCATTTTGAGAAGAATGTGACATCTTTGTTTAAAAAATGGAATCAGGTAAGGCTTTTTAATTGAGCTGTTACCATGAAATATATAGATATCTACCAAAAATGAGCATTTATACTCACAGTAAGTAATTTTACTTATTAGTATGTTATTAGCATTTAGGAAGTGCTTAGCTGGTTAATCAGAAAATCTGAAATAACTAGGTCGTCATGAGCTTGCCAGTGGGATACTTGCAGGCTCTTTCATTTTTAAAAGCAAGCAAATAAATTAACTAACCAAGTAATCCTTTACCTATCAAGTAATTAATGAATAAAATTACTTATTTCTAAACATTATTTATTTGCTAAATAGAAAATAGGCTTAACAAAATGTATGTCATTAGATTTTATTCTCATTCCATCTTGTATTTTAATTATCCTTTTTCTTTTAAATCGAGAAAATATGATCTACAAAAAAAATCAAAAGGTTAAGTAAAAATAATAGTCTAAAAAATACTTGATAGTTAAGATCGATCAAGTTTAAACTAAGTTTTCAATCTTATGTAATTTATAGAAGAAACTATACCAACTTTTTTCTTAAAGTTAATTTATCCCAATATAGTTTTGAATTATTAATTTGATTTAGTTTGTTTTGGCAGTGAATGCAATTGCATTCATATAATGAAGTTTTATTTTTCATGCTTTTACACTTTTTTTAAAGAAACCAAATTTCTTGATTAATTGCAAGTTTAAATAAATTATTTTTCTGAATTTGTTATTGAAATTTAAAGAATAAAAATATTTTTCTTAACTATACATTTTATATTGGTTTCTAAATCATTGATATTTTATAATGTTAAAAAAAAGACAGTAAAAATCAAATAAATTTCTTTTGAAACTTTCAAATCAATCACTAATTAAAAAAAATTTTAATAAGATAATTTCTCCTTGGTATTTACTACCTTTAATAGATAGATGGTTATTAGGGCAAATAATACCTCCAATGATATTTGCAATTTCTGCTTTTACTGTTATTTCTTTATCTGTTGGGGTTATGTTTGATCTTATAAGGAAAATAGTTGAATTTGGCTTACCTTTATTTTTAGCTTTAAAAGTTCTTTTTTTTAGTTTACCCAGTTTTTTAGTTTTATCATTCCCAATGGCAGTTTTACTTTCAACATTATTAGCCTATGGGAAATTATCAAGCAATTCTGAGTTGTTGGCATTGAAATCTCTGGGTATTAAAACTTCAAGAATTATTTCTCCAGCTATTGCTCTTTCAATTTTCATGACAGGATTGACTTTCTACTTTAACGACAATTTAGTTCCTGCTAGTAACAAATTGGCTGAAACGACATTAAGAGCAGGAATAGGAAGTTCTTTTAGCAGCGAACAAGGAAAAGATAATATTATGTTTTCAAGATATGGATCTAGGATAAATGCATCAAATAAAAAACCCACAAATATAAATACTTTTCTTACTCATATATTTTATGCTTCGTGGTACGAAAACAACATTATGGAGGGAGTTACAGTTTTAGATTTTTCCAGAGAAGACATTCAACAAATCTTAAAGGCAAAGACTGGAAAATTTGACAAAAAAAGTTCTTCTTGGATATTTTCTGATGGAAGTATCGTATCAATTGATCCAACCGGACAAACTTCAAATATTCAATTTAAAGAATATACATATCCATTTGTTGAAGGTCCTATGGAGTTAGCAAAAGTACCTAAGGATGCAACTGAAATGACTTTAAAACAGGCTATACAAGCAGAAAAGATTTATGAAAAAACCGGAAACTCAAAGGAGGTCAGAAGAATTAGAGTACGCATACAAGAAAAATTTACTCTACCTTTTGCCTGTTTGGTCTTTGGTTTAATAGGAAGCAGTTTGGGATCCAAATCCAACTTAAGGTCTTCAAAAAGTCAGGGATTTGGATTAAGCGTAATTCTTATATTAATTTATTATGTAATGTCATTTATATTTAGTTCATTTGGTGTAAAAGGTATTTTACCTCCCATTTTTGCTGCATGGTTACCTGTCTTAATTTCCCTAGCGGGAGGGATTTATTTATTAAGAAAATCAAGTTCTTTTTAAAATTTAAGGAAAATGAATATCAATATAAGGAATTAGAAAATATCTATGCAAGAATAAGATTATTCGATCTCTATATTCCATCAATTTTTTTATAACCATACCAATCAGGATAAGTATTTTCTTCAATAAAATTATTATCTCTGGTTAATTTTATTTCCCATTTACCTATCTTTTTTATTAGTTCACAATCATCACAACTAAAAAACATTTCAAGAGAAGCAATATCATCTTTATGTTTTTTTTTACAGCCAATAAGCCATTTAG
>QCCG01000016.1 GCA_003281335.1 Prochlorococcus sp. AG-347-K19
ATTGATACACTAAAAGAATCATCAAGCGTTTGATTCAATAAAGCATCATAAGTAGGACATATTTTGTTTTTAGTAATTATTCCCGGGAAATTAAAATAAATACTATTTAAAATAGTTATTTTCTGATTTGCTAGTAAATATCTTATTAAGAAAGGAGATGTTACTAATACAAGAACAATTAAGAAAAATGAATAAATTTTTTTTATCACATTCAATCTATAAATTCACAAAAATAGATTCATTGTCAGGTTTAATTTCAAATTCTTTTTTAAAAACATATCTTTTATTATCTTCTTTGAAAAGCAACCAGTTATTTGGATATATATGCATAAGAGCAGCTTTATTTAAAGGCTGCAGAAAATAAATATTTTTCCATGTTTTGACAAAGTTTTTACGTCGCTCTCTAATAACACTTCCTATACCAATATTAGCATCTTCAAATTTTGGATTTAATGAATAATGCGTACCTTGATAATTATCAGACATTGGTTCAAATGAATCGAAATCATATGGCTGAGGTAGTATCGATATCATTGCACTATCTATATTATCTATATTATTTGATTCATTAAATGATTTAAAAGTAAAAATTTTATCTTTGATATCTGGATAGTCTCTTTGTGCCAAAGCTACAGCACCTTGATCAGCAAATGTTAAAAATACATTATTATTTTTAGACAATATCTTGTAAATAGTTATTCCAATTCTGTTAAACTTCAATCCTTCAAAATTAAATTCTATAGTAAATCTTTTATTTGAATCTAATAAACTTGGAATAATTGCATCCTCCATATTCTTAAGAGATTCATATAAATCTTTAGGTAGTCTGTAATTGGTTTCCATTAAAATTTTTCAATACATATTTGAATAAGTTCTAAAAATTTATCTATTTCTGACTTATTGTTTATTGAACCTAAAGTAACACGAATATTTGAATATAGTTCATCATCTTTTAAACCAATATTTTTAAGTGTTGAGCTAGGTTTACCAGATGAACTTGAACAAGCACTTCCACTACTTATGGCTATTTTATTTTCTGACATGAAATTAACAATCTTATAAGCCCTTATAGGCTCAAATAGTTTATTTAATAGTAGAAATGAAATATGATTGGGAAGTCTATGGTTAATACTACCCGTAATCTTTATATGATTATTATCACTAATTTTTTGAAAAAAATAATTTTTGAGTTTATTAATATTATTAGAAGGAAATTCAGTTATGTAATCATATAATTTTATTTTTCCTTTAATATTCTTTAATGATTCATACATTCCAGCGATTAATGGCAAGGCTTGCGTCCCTTGTCTAATTGAAAATTCCTGAGTAAGTGATATGTCATTATTTTTTAAAATTTGTCTAGACTTTTCTTTTGTTAAAAGAATACCGATCCCTTTTGGACCTCCAAATTTATGGGCAGATAAACTTAAAAAATCACATTTAAGATCTTTCCAACTGAATATTCCATTACTTAATATTTGAGTTCCATCTAAATGCAACATTATATTTAATTCTTCACATTTGGTACCAATAAATTGGACAGGTTGTATTGTCCCAATTTCACTTTGTCCCCAAATAATTGATACAAGCTTAGTATCATTGTTTAAAATGTTTTCAATATTAGAAATATTTAAAATACCATCATTATTTACCGTCCATTCGTAAATATCCCAATTTTGTTTTCTTAGTTTATTAGCACAAATAGTTGTTGCTTGATGTTCAACATTTGAAATAACAACCCTACCAATTTTAAAGTTCTCATAAATATTATTAAATACAATATTTGTCGATTCCGAAGAACCAGATGTAAAAATTATATCCTCTGCATCTGCTTCAAATATATAAGCAATTTTAGATCTAATTTTTTCAAGATATGTAGAGCATTTTATCCCTAGCTCATATGTAGATGAAGGGTTATGCCAATAATTCCTGTAAGTTGAATTAATTATATTTAAAACATTCTCAGATAATGGAGTTGTGGATGCATTATCTAAATAAATAAAATTATTTTCCATTAATTTACTAACATTGATCCTGAGAAAACCTTTTTAGCATTACCGGTCATCATTACTTCACAATCGTCTTTTGACCAATCAATTTTAAGATTACCTCCTGGTAAGGTTACTATGGTTTGTGAATTACAAAGACCTAATTTGTAAGCTGCTACATGGATAGCACAGGCACCTGTTCCACAAGCTAAGGTTGCTCCTACACCCCTTTCCCATACTTTTACTTTGATACTATCTCTATTTAAAATTTGACAAAAATGCACATTAGTTTTTTCAGGAAATAATTCATTTTTTTCAAATATAGGACCAAGTCTAGAGAGAACAATTGACTCTATGTCTTTTACAAAGAATATTAAATGAGGATTTCCCATTCCTACGGCATAACCCATATTATTAAAATCTTTCTCCATAAATTCGTGTGAAGGAATTGAATTTATTTTTTTTTCAATTATTGTTGGAATATTTTGACATTCTAAAATTGGAACTCCCATTTTTACTGTAATTTCATCATTTATATATTTTGCAATTTTTAAACCTGCTTTAGTCTCAATTTTATATTCTATATTTTTATTATTCATTGAATCATTTACGTGGAGATACTCTACTAAACACCTAATTCCGTTTCCACACATTTGTGCTTCAGAACCATCAGAATTATAAATTATCATTTTTGCATAATTATCTTCATTAGGTTCTTCTATAAAAATCACACCATCTGCTCCAATACCAAATTGCCTGTTGCAAATTTTTTTTATATCAAATATTTTATTTGTCTTGTAATTTTTATATAATTCATTTCCTCTAGAATCTATTATTACGAAATCATTTCCGTTACCTTGATATTTTTCAAAAGTTATATTTTTCATTTGTAGATAATATATTTTAAATTTTAATTATAAATTATTCCTTTTAACAATCTATTTCTATTTTATACAATGGATATTAAAATAATAATCTAACAAATAAAAATTAAGTGATTTCTCCCGATAAACAATATGAGGCTGATACCAATTTATATAATCCATCTGAAATAGAAAAAAAATGGCAGTCAATATGGACAGAAAACAATTTATACAAAACCGATGTATTAACTGAGAATAGCGATAAATTTTATGCCTTATCAATGTTTCCCTACCCTTCAGGTAATCTTCATATGGGACATGTTAGGAATTATGTTATTACAGACTTAATAGCTCGATTCCAAAGATTTAATGGCAAATCTGTTTTACATCCAATGGGTTGGGACGCTTTTGGTTTGCCTGCTGAGAATGCAGCGATTGAAAGAGGAATTAGTCCAAGTGTCTGGACAAAAAAAAATATTTCTCATATGAAGTCACAATTAAAGCTTTTGGGACTATCAGTTGATTGGGATAGGGAATTTGCAACATGTGATGAAAATTATTATATTTGGACTCAATATCTATTTTTAGAGTTATACGAGGCAGGTCTTGTATATCAAAAAGAATCAGAAGTTAATTGGGATCCTATAGATAATACAGTCCTAGCGAATGAACAAGTTGATTCAGATGGTAAATCTTGGAGATCTGGGGCAGTAGTTGAAAAAAAATTATTAAAGCAATGGTTTTTAAGAATTACTAATTATGCAGATGAGTTATTGAAGGATTTAGAAAAATTAGATAACTGGCCAGAAAGAGTAAAAATAATGCAAGATAATTGGATTGGAAAGTCAATTGGTACAAATATTAATTTCAATATCAATACCAATCCAGAAGAGAAAATTACTGTATTTACAACAAGGCCAGATACTTTATTTGGAGTTACTTATTTAGCAATTTCTGTTAATCATTCATTAGTAAAAAATATTTCTGATCAAGAAACAATACAAGATATACAAAATCTTAAACAATATTTGAAAAATAATAAAAATAATGAACTTGAAAAAATTGGAATAAAAACTAACTTAACAGCAATAAATCCAGTTAATTCTGAACCTATTCCTATTTGGGTGGCAAGTTATGTTCTCGATGAATACGGTACAGGTGCTGTTATGGGCGTGCCTGCTCATGATCTAAGAGATTTTGAATTTGCTAAGAAAAATAATATTGATATTAAACAGGTAATAATAAAGGATAAAAGTGAACAAAATAAAGAGCTTGATGAAGCTTATGTAGAAAAAGGATATCTTATTAATTCAAATCAATACAATGGCATAGATAATACTATTGCTAAAATAAAAATTTCAGAGGAGGGAGTAAATAATGGATGGGCTGAAAATAAGATTCAATATCGTCTTAGAGATTGGTTAATCTCTAGACAAAGATATTGGGGATGTCCGATACCCATAGTTAATTGCAAAAAATGTGGATCTGTTCCATTAAAGCAATCGAAATTACCTGTTTCCTTACCAAAAGATATAGAAATCTCGGCTAACAAGATTAATGCTTTAGGTGATAATAATAATTGGATAAATACTACATGTCCAAAATGTGGAATAGCGGCTAGAAAAGAAACTGATACTATGGACACTTTTATGTGTTCATCATGGTATTTTTTAAGATATCCATCTTCAAAATGTTCTAATAAGCCATTTGAAAAGATTGAAATCAATAAATGGTTGCCTGTAGATCAATATGTTGGAGGAGTAGAGCATGCAATATTGCATTTGTTATATGCAAGATTTTTCACTAAAGCTTTGCGAGATAATGAACTATTTGATATTGATGAACCTTTCAAAAAACTATTAACGCAAGGAATGGTTCAGGCCGCAGCCTATAAAAACAATAAAACTGGTAAATATGTTTCTCCTTCCGATATTACTGACTTATCAAATCCTACTGATCCAATTGACAATTCTAAACTCGAAGTTCTTTTCGAGAAGATGTCCAAGTCTAAATATAATGGAATAGACCCTGAATCAGTGATAAAAAAATATGGAGCAGATACAGCAAGAATGTTTATATTATTTAAAGCACCACCAGAAAAAGATTTGGAATGGGGAGATACAGATGTTGAAGGACAATTTAGATTTTTAAGCAGGATTTGGAAGCTTTATATAAATTTTGCAAAAGATATAAATAGTAAATCTAAATCCTATCCAGATAAAGAAAAAAGTTTAATAAAGTCAATGAATATTGCTATAAAAGAAATTTCAAATGACATATTAAATAACCAATTTAATACTGCGATTTCAGAACTAATGAAGTTTTATAATTCATTATCAAATTCCATTAATGACGTTAACAATAATTTAAAAATTGATACTTTAAAAACATTTTGTATTTTGTTGGCTCCATTTGCACCTCATATTGCAGAAGAAATATGGCATCTTATAGGATTTAAAAAATCTGTACATTTAGAAAACTGGCCTTCATTTAATGCAGAGGCACTAAAGGAAGATTCATATGAACTCGTAATACAAGTGAATGGAAAAGTTAGAGACAAAGTAAATATTAATAATGATATGAGTGAAGATCAAATTAAAGAATTGACTCTTAAAAGACCTAACATATTAAAATGGACTCAAGATAAGGAAATTAGAAAAATAATTATTGTTAAAGGAAAAATTATGAATATTGTTGTTTAAAAATTTAATTTTTGAATAACTAATGAATTTGGATTTGACCAATCACCCTTAACTAAATATTTATCATTACCGAAACACATTTCACGGAGTATGAAAAATATAGGTTCACTAACTGATTTATCAAATAATGATGCTATGTCATTTATAGAATATTCTCCACCTTCATCTAATAAATTACTCACTTTTTGTTGATACTCAATAATATTTGCAGCTGCTTTCTTTCCAGCTTCAACTCCAGGTTGATCATATGCATTTATATTTACCAATTCAGCGTAGAACGATACAGCCCTCTCAAATAAAGCGATTAAGGCACCTAGTGAAAAACAATTTAACTTTTCTAACGTAATAGTGATACTTTGTCTTTTTTCACAAGAAAGTGCTGATCTGGTTCCTTGCAAAAAACCAGAAAGATATTCTTTAGGATTCTCTTTTTCATCAAAAATAATAGTAGATGGAGAATCTAATAATTCAATAAAAATACAAAAGAAATTATCAATACCATCTCTCAGTTGCTGAACATAAGCATGTTGATCTGTAGATCCTTTATTACCAAAAACGGAAATACCTTGATTAACTACTTCACCATTCCTATTAAATTTCTTACCTAATGATTCCATTACTAATTGCTGGAGATATTTACTAAAAACCTGTAACCTATCTCTATAAGGTAATACGACCATATCTCTCTTTCCAATACCATCCCCAGTTAAGTACCATGCGGATGATAATAGTGCTGCTGGATTATTTTTAAAATCAGTTATACGAGTGGTTTCATCCATTAATGATGCTCCTCTAATAAATTCAGAGATATTTTCATTAATAAGAGCTAATGGAAGTAATCCCACAGAGCTTGTAATGCTAGTTCTTCCTCCAACCCAATCTTGCAAATTAAATATTTTTAACCAATTTTCAGAAGTGGCTTTTTTAAATAACTTACTACCTTTCATAGTTATAGCTATAGCATTAGAATTCCATTCAAGAGAATTTTTTTCGCAGTGATTTTTAATAATTTCCATAGCAATTCTGGGTTCAGGCGTACCACCTGATTTGCTTACTACTACAAATAATGTTGTTGATAATTTTTCAGATAAATCTTCTAACTTTTCGCTAATTAAAAAGGGATCTACATTATCGATATAAGAAAAATTTAAGCCTCTAGAACACTTCTGCAGTGACTCTGTAATGAGTAATGGTCCTAGACCACTTCCACCAATTCCTATCCATAGAACGTCAGTATAATGCTGATTATTCTTATTCTTAATATCACCATTTAAAATTTGTTTTCCAAATTCAGAGATTGCATTAATATCTGCTCTAATTTCCTCTTCTATTTTTGAAGAGGGTGAAATTGATGGATTTCTAAGCCAATAATGACCAACTTGTCTATTTTCATCAATATTTGAGATTGCACCATTTTCTAATTCTTTTATTGATGAAAAAACATCTATAAATTTATCTTCTAAATAATTTAACTCTTTACTTGTGAAATTTATTTTGCTTATGTCTAACCAAATATTTAATTTTTTATCAAACCAAAGATAATTACAAAATTTATCCCAAGAGTTTAAATCTCCATTCATTTTATATATTTGTTTCTTTTATTTATTATTCAATTATATCTATACGAATAGTACATAGATTTGAATCATTTAAATTTGTTTAAATTATTATCTTCAAATAAATATGTTTTTGAATATAAACAATTACAATTGAGGGTTTTTTTTATATCATATGAATTTATCATTGGATAAAATAAAAAAATTTTGATTAGATCATTTAATTACATAATTTCGCCTGAGATATCTAAATTTAGAAGATTTTCCCCTAAATTAAAAATAGGTGTACTTGCTTCTGGGAAAGGAACAAACTTTCAGGAATTAATTAATCTCTCAGAAAAAGGAGAATTAGATATAGATATAAAAGTTCTAATAACTAACAAAGATGATGCAGGTTGTATAAAGAGAGCTGAGATTAAAAAAATTCCTCACAAAATTATAATAAGCAAAGACTTTCTGCAAAAGGAGGCATTTGAATTAGAAATTGTAAATACTTTAATTCATTACGATGTTGAACTTGTTGTTATGGCAGGCTGGATGAAAATTGTTACTCCATTTTTTATTAATAAATTTAAGAATAAGATAATAAATATTCACCCTTCATTACTTCCAGCATATAAGGGTGGTTCTGCGATAAAAGACTCTATATTAAATGGTTCAAAAATAACTGGTTGTTCCGTACATTTTGTTGAAGAGGAGGTAGATAGTGGATCATTGATAATGCAAGCTGCATTGTCTATTAGAAATGATGATGATATTGAATCACTTTCCAAAAGAATACAAATGCTTGAGCATATAATCTTACCTCACTCAATCTCACTTGCTGGTTTTTTGATAAGAAGTAATTTTATGGAAAATTATTAGTTAAATCAAGACCTTCATCCATTGAAAATCCACTCATAATATTTAAATTTTGAATTGCTTGCCCAGTCTGACCTTTTAACAAATTATCAATTACAGATAATATAATTATTCTTCCATTTCGAATATCAACTTTAACAGAAAGGAAAATTTGGTTTGTATTTTTAACCCATTT
The DNA here is from genome assembly GCA_003281335.1 of Prochlorococcus sp. AG-347-K19. Lineage (GTDB taxonomy): Bacteria > Cyanobacteriota > Cyanobacteriia > PCC-6307 > Cyanobiaceae > Prochlorococcus_A. Next base: position 8,146 of record QCCG01000016.1, read on the forward strand.
AGTTGAGGGTAATGTATCTACAGGCAAGACTTTAATATTTTTGAAATTTCTATAATAATTATCCAAAAGAATTCTGCAATCATCAGAAGTTAATCCTGGATCTCTTAATCTCCCATATATAGTCGAATACATTCCTCTTGAAAATGGAACCAAATGTGGTGTAAATAGCAGTTCAATTTTATTTCCAGAGATTAAAGATGCTATTTGCTCGATCTCTGAGGTGTGTCTATGGTTTATCAATCCATATGCTGATAGACCTTCACCACATTCTGATAAGAGGAGCTTTTGGTTTGGTTCTCGACCACCTCCTGAGGTTCCGCTTTTAGAATCAATTACAATACCTTCATTTTCAATAATTCCTTGCGAAAGGTAAGGAGCTAAGGGAATAAGAGCCGATGTTGGATAACACCCTGGACATGCTATTAATCTTCCTTTTGAAATGGCTTCTTTATTTAATTCAGGAAGACCGTAGACTGCCTCTTTACATAAATCATCATCATTCCTTTTATAAATAGCAGCTTCTTTAGAATATACTTTTTTCCATTCATCTAAAGACTTATATCTGTAATCAGCAGATAAATCAATAATTTTAACTCCTCTATCTAATAATTTTCTTGTCAAAGTTGAAGAGAGGCCATTTGGTAAGCAAAGCAATGCAACATCAGCATTTTTTGAAATATTATCTACTGAAATTTCCTCTATATAAGGATCATTATCTAGATAAATAAAAGGAAAATTATCATTCCACTTTGATCCAGATGTTTTATTACCTCCCAAAAATGAAATTTTGTATTTTTTATTTTTCTTTAATAGATTTACCGCTTGAATACCGCCGTAACCAGTAGCACCTACTATTGCAACATTCATTTCTTTGAATTGGCAGACTTTGAGATAGGATTATAAAGTGTTGAATTTAAGGTAACTAAAACACTATTTTTCTATATTGATAGGAATAATGAAAGAAACAAGTCCCAAATCAAATAATGGAACAATTTTGGATATAAATGAATCTTTTAAAATTGAATTTGATCCTATTAGTGATGCTTTGGCAGCTATAAGAAATGGTGAATGCATAATTGTTGTAGATGATGAAAGAAGAGAAAATGAAGGAGATTTAATTTGTGCGGCTCAGTTTGCTACACCTCAGCAAATTAATTTTATGGCTACTGAGGGCCGTGGTCTTATATGCCTAGCTATGCAAGGAGAAAAACTTGACTCTTTAGATTTACCATTAATGGTAGACAGAAATACGGATGAAAATCAAACAGCTTTTACTATATCTATTGATGCTGGACCAGAAAATAATGTTTCTACTGGAATTTCAGCTGAAGACAGGGCTAAGACTATACAAGTTGCTATAAACCCAAATACAAAACCTGATGATTTAAGGAGGCCAGGACATATATTCCCATTAAGAGCTAAAAAAGGTGGGGTTTTAAAAAGGGCAGGTCATACCGAAGCAGCTGTAGATATAGCTGCAATGTCCGGACTTTATCCCGCTGGAGTGATTTGCGAAATACAAAATCCTGATGGCTCGATGTCTAGACTTCCTCAACTAAAAGAATATGCAAAACAATGGGGAATGAAATTAATATCCATTGCTGATTTAATAAGTTATCGTTTTCAAACTGAGAGATTTGTATTTAGAAAATCCGATGCAGTTCTTCCAAGTATTTTTGGAAATTTCAAAGCTTATGGATATATTAATGAACTTGATGGTTCAGAGCACATCGCATTAGTTAAACAAAAATCCTCAAAATTAAACGAACCTGTGCTTGTAAGAATGCATTCAGAGTGCTTGACTGGCGATGCCTTTGGATCATTACGTTGTGATTGTAGACCCCAACTAGAGGCTGCATTATCAAGGATAGAAAAGGAAGAAGAGGGAGTTGTTGTTTACTTGAGACAAGAAGGGAGAGGTATTGGTCTAATAAATAAATTAAAAGCTTACAGTTTACAGGATGGTGGATTAGACACTGTAGAGGCTAATGAAAAATTAGGTTTTCCAGCTGATCTAAGAAATTATGGAGTTGGAGCGCAAATATTAACTGATCTAGGGATAAAAAAATTAAAATTATTAACCAATAATCCAAGAAAGATTGCTGGATTAGGTGGTTATGGTATTGAAGTTATTGAAAGAGTTCCATTAGTTATTTGTCCAAACGATAATAATGCAGACTATTTGAGTGTTAAAAAAACAAAGCTAGGGCATATGATAGATGAAGAAAATTCTAATGCCAGGAATATTGATCCATTTATATCAATTTTTCTGGACGGAAAATATAAATCTATTGACCTAGTTCCGATAAAAAATAAAGTTATTAAATTCTGTAATGATCAAAACATTAATATTAAACTGGAAAGTAGTCCAAGATTATTAGCTTTTTGGAATCGGCCAAAATTAGTATGGCGAATTTTGCATGATCAGAATAGAACCAATAGCAACATTACTGATGAAGAAATAAAGAATATAGAACTATTTATTCAGTTTCTATCTAAAAATGAAAATAGTACAAAGATTGGAATTATTATTTCTAGAAACATTGAACAAGCATTACATCCGAAAAGTAGCATCAAACTAATCAATACTAAATTCACTATAAATAATGAACTTTTGTATTCATCAACAAGAAAATTTAATCTAGATAAAGAGACGTTTAGTATTGTTTTTGAAGGCTAAGTTACTATTTTAAAGTTGCTTTTAGAATTTTTGAACCATTAGTAAGCTTTAGAACTACATCCATATCATCAGTCTTACCAAAAACAGTATGAACTCCATCGAGATGAGGCTGAGGTTCATAGACTATGAAAAACTGACTACCACCCGTATCCTTCCCTGCATGAGCCATAGAAAGTGAGCCTTTTAGATGTTTATTAGAATTAATTTCGCATTTTATATTATATCCAGGCCCACCAGTTCCAGGCATACCTGATGCTCCATCACGAGTATTTGGACATCCACCCTGAGCCATAAATCCAGGAATAACTCTATGAAATGCTAAACCATCATAAAAACCATCACTAATTAGGCTCGTGAAGTTTTTAACTGTATTAGGTGCGTCGTCAGAAAAAAATTCAATATTAATATTCCCAACTTCCGTTTCAAATAATGCAGTTGTCATGTTTTATTTGTTTAGTAATTAATAAATATTTTAGTAGCTAAAGCAACTTTTCAAGATTTTCCTTAATAGTGTTTATATCAATGTTATCTTTATTAGTATTTATGTCTTCATCCCAATTTTCAACTTCTAGGTTTTTCTGAGGTGGAGAAATTAGTAACCTATCTTCAGCTGTTTTAGGTACAAAGTTTTTTTCTACTAATTTGCATTCATAATCTAATTTAATGCAGAAATCTTTTATTTCATCTATGTTGATCATTTCAACTGTTGGTAAAGGGAAATCTTGAGCTTCAAGTAGACCACAATATCTTGTTGCATCGTCCCTATCTTCAAACATAAGAACTATAGTTCTTCCTTTAAGTTCGATTGAATGAATTCCTTCCTTATCTGTTCCTGAATTATATAAAAGAACAAATATGTTCATAAGCGTCTATTTTTCTATTTATATAATATTTGATTAAGAATCAGAAAGTGATAATTCTTGTAATCTTGTATATAAAGCAATTTCCTCTTCATTAATATCTGCTGGTATCACAACCAGGATTTCAACATATTGATCACCTACATTATCCTCGAAGGTTAAACCCCTCCCTTTCAAGCGTAACATTCTTCCCGTAGATGATTTTGGTGGTACTTGAAGCGTTACATTTCCATCAAGGGTAGGAACCTCTACAGCACAACCAAGAAGAGCATCATGAGGAAACAACTCTAATTTGTACAGAACTCTTAAACCATCAATTCTTAGACCACTTTCCGTTTGAACTTTTAACTGTAGATAATGATCCTTACCTCCTCTTGCAATATTTTCAAGTCTTAATCTCCATCCATCTCCAGCAAAAGGAGGTGTATCTACTTCAACTACGGTTTCATCTTCAAGCTCTATTAAAATTGATGCTCCATTTAAGGCTTCATAAGGAGTTAATTCAATAATTGTTTCAATATCTTGGTGGAGCTTAACTGGAGGTGGTTCTTCTGGAGAGGTTGCGGGGTATTCATAATTATTAAATTCATCATTATCAATATTTATTGATTCATCCTCAAATGGTTCATTAGTATATTCGTCGTAATTCTTTGGCGAGTATTCATACCCAAATAATGAATCAAGATAATCTTGAAAATCAGGAAACCCTGTCTTGAAATTATTATTTTCATAAACTTCCTGTATATTTTCATTAGAAGGTTTTTTACTATTTTTGGGATCATTTAGATATTCATATGCTTCGTTAATTAATTTAAATCTTTCTTCTGCATTAAGATCATTTTTATTTAAATCTGGATGCCATTTTCTTGCTTCTCTTCGAAAGGCCTTTTTAAGTTCTATATGATCGAAATCAGGGGATAAACCCAAAATCGACAAATAGTCTTTTTTAGAGGAAGTAGTCATTGTCCCATGGATCATCGTCCCTAGAATTACCATACCTCGAATTTCTATAATTTCTATTCATTTCATTATCCCAAGGATCATCATCCCAATAATCATCAGAAAAAAGTTCATCCTTTAATGATCCAAATGTATTTTTAATGCTCTGTAAGGGATTATTATCAGTTTTCTTTTCAGCAGCAAATTTTCTGTTTAAGCCGAACAATGCTTCTTGTAGAGCACTTACTGAAATTTCTAATTCTTGAGGATCTTCGTCATCTATATACTCCTCTACATCTTGAATAGCTAATTCAACAGAACGTTGTTGCCTCTCAGCGCCATAAGGGCCAAATTCTAATGAAGCATCCCTAAGTCTTCTCTCAGCTTGCGCTATAAGAGTTAAAGCACTATTTTTTCTATCAATTATAGATCTTTTCTTCCTATCTTCTTTAGCTTTTACTTTAGCTTCTTCGATAATCGAATTTATTTCTTGTTCATTTAAATTAGAACCTCCAGAAATTGTAACTGTTTGCTTTCTTCCAGTTGTTCTATCAGTTGCACTTACTTCCAAAAGACCATTAGCATCAATATCAAATGCAACCTGTACTTGAGGTATTCCTCTTGGAGCGGGAGGTATTCCTGATAGTCTAAATTTACCCAGTGATTTATTTTCAGAGGCTAATGGCCTTTCACCCTGTCTTACTTGAACAACCACTGATGATTGATTAGCTTCCGACGTACTAAAAACATCAGATTGTCTAACTGGTATTGGCGTATTACGAGGAATAAGTACCTTCATAAGACCACCAATAGTTTCTAAACCTAAAGATAAGGGAGTAACGTCATTTAGGAGTAAATCTTGTAAATCACCACTAATAATTCCAGATTGTATAGCAGCTCCAACTGCTACTACTTCATCAGGATTAACAGATTGACAAGGATCATTTGGAACAATAGTCTTAACTAATTGTTGGACCATTGGGATTCTTGTGCTTCCACCTACAAGAACTACCTCATCAATATCTTCTGCATTCCATCCAGAATCATCTAAAGCTATTTGTACAGGCTCTAATAATCTATCTAGTAAATCTTGTGACAATGATTCAAAAATTTGTCTATTTAAGGTTTCTTCAATATGTAAAGGGCCATCTTTACTTGTTGTGATAAATGGTAAAGATATTTTTGTTTTTTGCAATCCTGATAATTCACATTTAGCTTTTTCAGCAGCCTCAGTTAATCTCTGTAAAGCTTGTCTATCTCTTCTTAGATCAATTTCATGCCTAGTAAGAAATTTTTCTGCAAGCCAATCAACTATTTTTGAATCAAAATTGTTTCCTCCTAGCTGTGTATCACCACAAGTGGCTTTAACATCAAAAACACCATTAGAAATTTTTAATAATGAAACATCAAATGTTCCTCCTCCTAAATCAAAAACCAAAACATTATTAGAAGAACTTTTTTCAAAACCGTAGGCTAGAGCAGCAGCAGTAGGCTCATTTAGAATTCTATCTACTTTAATACCAGCTAATATTGCAGAATCCTTTGTAGCTTGCCTTTGAGATTCATTAAAGTAGGCAGGGACAGTAATAACTGCAGAATCAACAGTATCTCCAAGATATGTTTCAGCATCATTTATTAATTTTCTAATCAATGAGCTTACTAATTCTTCTGGCGCGTACTCTCTTTCTGTATTTGGACTAAGAACCCTAACGCTTCCAGTGGTATTTGCCTTCACGTTATAAGGAACAGAAATACTATTCTCATCTAATTCATCCCAGTCACTACCAATAAATCTTTTTAAGTTATAAAAGGTATTCTTAGGATTTAGAACAAGTTGTCTTCTCGCTTGGTCTCCTATTACTATTTCCTTGTCTTTTGTAAAACCAACAATTGAAGGTGTAGTTCTAGAACCCTCAGAATTAGCAATAACAATTGGACGTCCAGCTTCTATCACTCCTACAACAGAGTTAGTAGTACCTAAATCAATTCCAACTATTTGCCCCATGATTTTAGATCGCTAAAGTAAGCAAAATTTACTAATAATTTAATTAATTTTTATCTTAGATATTTACATATAATAATAAAAATCAAATATTTTCAACTTAATTTAAATAAATAAGATTATTTATAACTTGTTAAAAAAAATAGAATCCATATTTCAAGGTTTCTTAAAGACAAAGATGTTGATGTAGTTAACCAAAATAAACTAATATAAAACGGAGAGAGAGGGATTCGAACCCTCGATAAAGTTGCCCCTATACAGCATTTCCAGTGCTGCGCCTTCAACCACTCGGCCACCTCTCCCAAGGTAACCATTTTAACCCTTTATCATCCCATTTTAGAGGAAAGTTATTTGAAAAAGACTTTCACAGTCACGATTAAAAATAAAGAAACAGGAAAGGTATACCAAGAGCAGGTTAGTAGTGATGAATATATACTTAAAGAATTTGAAAAGAAAGGTTTCAAACTTGCATTTTCATGTAGAAATGGTTGCTGTACAAGTTGTGCAGTTAAAATAAAATCTGGTACCTTAGAACAACCTGAAGCCATGGGTGTATCTCAGGCTTTAAAAGACAAAGGTTATGCACTTCTTTGTGTTGCCAAAGCAACATCAGATCTTGAGGTTGAAACTACATATGAAGATGAAGTATACGATTTACAATTTGGACAATATTTTGGTAGGGGAAATACAAGAGTTGCGCCACCTTGGGAATTTGAGGAAGATTAACTATCATGTTTGAATTAATTGAAATAGAGGAACTTGCAAAGCAAGTAAACTTATCCATTTTGTATGAAATAGCCAAGAATTCCGCTCAAATTGGTAATGAAATTTTAAAAATTAATTATAATAGAATTCAGAAAATATCATCAAAGGGAAGGAAGGGTGATCTTGTAACCAATGTTGATTTGGAAGTTGAAAATAAAATAAAAGAATACTTATTAGAAGAGACACCAAAAATATCTATAAATGCAGAGGAATCAGGTAAATTAACCAAATCTTCGGATTTAACATGGTGTATAGACCCATTAGACGGTACGACAAATTATTCCCATGGATATCCTTTTTTTGGAACTTCTATTGGTCTTGTATATAAAAATAAGCCAATAATAGGGGCTATATCAGTACCTTATTTAAATGAACTATATTCAGCCTGTATAGGTTTAGGATCATTCTGCAATGATATTGAACTTAAAGTATCGAATCCCTCTAATCTTTCTGATAGTCTACTTGTAACTGGCTTCTCTTATGACAGATTTGAGACAGAGGATAATAATTATGCTGAATTTTGTTATTTAACACATAAAACTAGAGGTGTTAGAAGAGGTGGTGCAGCAGCAGTTGATCTAGCATTTGTTGCCGCAGGTAAGGTAGATGGATACTGGGAAAGAGGATTAGAAGTATGGGACCTAGCGGCCGGTGCTATTATTGTTAAAGAGGCTGGTGGTATTATTTCTGATTATCCATCAGGCGAATTTAATTTAAGTTCAGGAAGAATTTTAGCTTGTTCTCCCAGCCTTGAGATTGAATTAAAAAATGAACTAGATAAAGTCTCTCCATTTAAAAAAAATCTCTATACCTAAAATTAGTTAAATATTAAAATGACAGATATAAAGGAAATTAAATTAGTTGATGTAAAAAATAACTCAAACATCATAAATAATTTAAATAGTATTTATAAACTATGGGGATATGAAGAGGTTTCACCCTCATTTATTAATACATTAGAGACGATAAAAGGTCGTGGAGTTATTGACGAAGATCAGGTTGTAGGAATAGTAAGTAATAATTCCTTATGTCTTAGGCCAGAAATGACAACATCAATTGTTAAATTGTCATCTACTAGATTAATAAATAAGAAAAGACCTATAAGATTATTCACCAATGGAATGGTCTTTGATAAAAAACAAAATAATAAAAATTCATCTAAGTTACAAGAAAAATTGCAGAGTGGAATTGAATTAATTGGATATGATACAAAATTCCCAGAAATTGAGGTTATTAATATTTTATTTGATGCAATCGATAATATTAATTTGATGGATGGTTGTAATTTATTTCTACTAGTTAGCACCACAAAAATAATGGATTTAATCCTAAATAAATATAAGAATAATAATTTTGAAGAAATAAAGAAAAGTTTAGTTAATTTTGATCAAGATAATTTATCTAAATTAGGAATAGATGAAGATGATAAATATATTCTTAAAGATCTTTTATTCTCCCGAGGAGAACCAATTGCAATATTAAAAAAATTAAAAACTATATATGGTACTAGTAAAACTTTAGATGACTTAAATTTTTTATTTGAAACATTATCAAAAATATCAAATAAATATGGTGTTAAATTACAACTTGACCCCACTTTTCAACCTCACTTGAATTTATATGAAGGAATAGTTTTTCAATTAATAGGCGATAATGGTAAAAATAAAAGCGTCATCGCAAAAGGCGGAAGATATGATGAGTTAGTAAGATCTTTTAGTCCTAATGAGAAAATATTTAATGGGATTGGATTTTCAATTTCAGTAGACATTTTAAGAAATTTAATAAATGAAGAAAAGACAAATAAAAAAAAGATTTTATTGATGTTTAAAGATTCTTATTTGTTAGAAAAAGGTATGAATGAACAAAAAGTACAACAAAAAAAAGGAAATATTACTGTCTTGCATTTAAATCCATGTAATGACTTGGCTAAAGCCAATCAAATTATGAAAGAAAATGATTGTAGTGAGATTTTGTGGGTTAAATAAAACCTTTTAAAAATTTATTTAACTTTTATATACATATATTGTTCGGACAATACTCCTAATTAAACTTGATTAACTAGTTTTTACGAAATAAGATTTAATATGTTGAATTTTTTTTTAAATGGAAAAAGGCGAAATTCGTATTAATACCGAAAATATTTTCCCAATTATCAAGAAGGCAGTATATTCTGACCATGAAATCTTTTTAAGAGAACTTGTTAGTAATGGTGTTGACGCAATTAGTAAAAGAAGAATGGCCTCTATGGCAGGTGATTGCGAGAATACTGATGCGGCTCAAGTAAAAATAACAATTAACCGTGAAAAAAATACGTTAACAATTTCTGATAATGGAATCGGAATGAATGATGAAGAAATTAAGAAGTATATAAATCAAGTTGCATTCTCGAGCGCAGAAGAATTCCTAACAAAATACAAAAAAGATAATGATGAATTTATAGGTCATTTTGGATTAGGTTTTTATTCAAGTTTCATGGTGGCAGATAGAGTCGATATATTAACTAAGTCGGCAATTGGGGAATCAAAAGCTTTCAAATGGTCTTGTGATGGATCGCCAAATTTCACGTTAGAGGAATCAGAAAGAGAGACAATTGGAACAGATGTTATTCTTCACCTACTTGAAGAAGAAAAAGAGTTTATCGAGCCTGAGAGGATTAAATCACTAATAAAAAAATATTGTGATTTTATGCCAATAGATGTCTTATTAGAAGGAGAAACAATCAATAAGAAAAATCCTCCTTGGAGAAAACAAACTAGTGAATTAAAAGATGAAGATTATATCGAGTTATATAAATACCTTTATCCTTTCCAGGGAGATCCCCTGTTATGGATTCATCTAAATACAGATTATCCATATGACATACAAGGGATATTGTATTTCCCAAAGTTGTCAGGTCGAGCTGATTGGGAAAAGGGAGAAATAAAACTATTTTGTAATCAAGTATTCGTAAGCGATTCAATTAAAGAGATAGTACCAAAATACCTTTTACCTCTAAGAGGAGTTATTGACTCTACAGATATACCTCTAAATGTAAGTAGAAGTGCATTACAAACAGATAGAAAAGTAAGGTCTATATCATCATTTATCTCAAAAAAAATCGCAAATAAACTTAAGGATTTGATAAAAAATTCCCCAGAATTTTATGCTGAAATTTGGGATTCAATCTCTGCTTTTATTAAAATTGGTGCTATCGAAGATGATAAATTTGCTGATTTAGTCAATGACAGTATAATTTTCGAAACAATAATAAATTCAGAGAAAGTCGTAAATAAAGAAATTGAAAATAAATCCCTTATCAAGTCCAATGATAAATATTTCACAACTCTCGCAAATTACAAAGAGCGAAATAAAATAACTGATTCTAAAAAAATAATTTACTGTTCAGATTTGATTGCGCAGTCTAGTGCATTAAATATCTGTTTATCTGATAATAAAGAAGTAATTAAATCAGATCCCTTAATTGACGCACAATTTCTCCCATGGTTGGAAAGTAAAAATGAAGACTATCAATTCCAAAGAGTAGATTCAGAAATAAATGAACTAGAAGATAAAGAATCTAAGGAAATTGTAGATAAGGATGGCAAATCAAATACAGACAATCTTAGAGATACGATAGTAAAGGCTCTTAACAATGAGAAAGTAACAGTTAAAGTACAGTCACTTTCTAGTAAGGATGCTCCACCTGCCATGATCTTGCTTCCAGAACAAATGAGAAGAATTAATGATATGGGTGCTTACATGGAACAAAAGATGCCAGGCTTACCTGAATATCATGTGCTCTTAGTTAACAAAGAACATCCTCTTATTGCTGGTCTTAATAAAATCACATGCAACAAAATAATTATTGATAAAAAAGATCCTATTGAAAATCCATTGGCATCTAAAATTGCTAATCATGTTTACGATATGGCTAAGCTTTCCGTTGGCGGATTGGATCAAGAACAGATAATTAATTTACAAAATAATAATGCTGAATTAATTTCTGAATTACTTAATTCAACCAATTGAGTCATGTGTTAAAATTTTTAAAGATATAAATCAATAAATATGTCAAGAGTTTGCGAACTTACTGGTGCGAAAGCTAATAACGGGATGGCAGTGAGTCACTCACATATTCGTACAAAAAAATTGCAGCAAGTTAACCTCCAAAAAAGGAGATTATGGTGGGAAGAAGGAAAAAAATGGGTAAATGTAAAAATAAGTACCAAAGCCCTAAAATCTATACAAAAAGTAGGTCTAGATAAATTTGCTAAATCAAATGGAGTTGATTTAAAAAAATTCTAAATTTGATGAGAAATTTAGTTGCTAGTATATTAATACCATTTATTCTCTTATTTAATTGTAATTCAGTCTTTTCTTTTGATTTTGCTCCTGAAGTTGGAGATATCGCTCCCAACTTTCAGTTAGAAGGTTTTAATAAAAACATAAAAACAAAAAAAACTTGGGAATTAAGTGATTTTAAAGGTAAATGGCTTGTTATGTATTTTTACCCTAAAGATTTTACAGCAGGCTGCACCCTTGAAGCTAAGGGTTTTTCAGAATTAAAAAAAGATTTTTCAAAAAATAATGCCGAAATTATTGGCATTAGTGCGGATAATAAAGATTCTCATGAAAGTTTTTGCAGCGAGAAGTCCATAAACTACACTTTATTATCTGATCCTGACGGAATTATTAGTGATAAATATGGTTCCTGGATTCCTCCATTCTCAGATAGAAATACTTTTTTGATTTCTCCAAATGGAGAAATATCTTATAGATGGATTAGTGTTTTACCCATAAATCATGCTAAAGAAGTTCTCAACGTTTTAAAGAAAAAAATATAAAATTTTGCACGAATTATCATTTGGAACTTGGTTAATACATATCTCATCAGTAATTGAATGGATTGTTGCCATATTTGTCATAAAAAAAATATCTACATATAAAAAATATAATTTATTTTTTTGGTTAAGCCTTGCTATGGTCCCAAACCTAATAGGTGCTATGTGTGCGATCACTTGGCATATATATGACAACCAGGAAAATCTTTACGGTCTAGTATCACTTCAAGGAATATTTACATTTATAGGAAATTCAACATTAGCCTTGGCAGCAATAAAGATTTTTAGAGGAAAAGAGACTTATGAATGATTTATTCTTAAAATTTATAGAAAAATTAGGTTCAATCGATAACACATTTTTGTTCGCAGTATCAATAATTCCTTATGCAATATTTTTGTTCTATTTATATAAAATAGAATCAGTTAATAATTTTGTAAAAACAGGATTTTCATTAACTGTTTTATTCGTATTGATAACTATATTGGTATCTATCTTCACACTAAATTACTATAATAAAACTCTTGTTGAGGTTGACTTTCTGCATGGATTAGCAGAATCCTTCCTAACTTTAAGTGATTTTGTTATTTTGTTTGGATTTATAAGGTTTTTAAATAACTTAGAAGTAAACAACTCTTAAGACCTTTTACAATTTTGTGTTTTTTAGGTAAAAGTATTAGAGAATATATGAAAATAACGATTTTTTATGTTTACTACATTATTTGCAGCTGCAGATCCAGCAACTTTTTCTTGGTCTCCAAAGTGTGCCGTCGTAATGATTGCATGTAATGTTTTTGCTTATGCAATTGCCAGAGCAACTATAAGAAAACCAAATGAAGGTTTTGAAATACCTAATTCAAAATTCTATGGTGGTTTAAGTCACGCATCAGTTGTAGGTGCTAATTGCCTAGGTCATATTTTCGGAATTGGTGCAATCTTAGGATTAGCCTCACGTGGTGTATTATAAAAATTTATTTATAAAATTTTTATTTATTTAACTTAAATTTCTTAACAATTTTATCTGCCATCTGATCAGGCTTAAGTCCTAATTTTTCTTTACTCTGGTCAGGTGAAGCATGATCAACTAAAACATCCGGTATACCTATCCTATATACAGGGATGTTTACTTCATTATCGTTAAGTAATTCAACTATTGCAGAACCAAATCCACCAATTAAGGTTCCTTCTTCCATAGTTACCACTTTTTGAATTCTACTTACTAAAGGCATAATAAGATCTTTATCTATAGGTTTCACAAATCTTGCATTAACAATACATGCATTAATGTTCATATTTTTTAGGATTTTTGCAGTTTCAATAGCTGATGCAACCATTGATCCATAAGCAATAATTAAAATATCTTCTCCTTCTTCAAGTATTTCAGCTTCGCCTATATTCAAAGGTTCCCAACCCTCATCCATTACAGCCACCCCTAATCCAGAACCTCTTGGTATTCTTAGAGCTGTAGGCCCATTATGGTTAATTGAAGTTATTAACATTCTCTGTAATTCAGACTCATCTTTTGGTGCCATCAATACAAAATTAGGTATAGATCTCATATAACTGATATCGTACTGACCTTGATGAGTAGGACCGTCAGCCCCAACTATGCCAGCTCTATCAAGTACAAACGATACAGGTAAATTTTGTATCCCTACATCATGAATTAATTGGTCGAATGCACGTTGAAGAAAGGTACTATAAATAGCTACAACAGGTTTAAGACCATCGCAAGACATTCCTGCCGCAAGAGTGACTGCATGTTGTTCTGCTATTCCAACATCGATGTATTGATCAGGGATATTTTTTTGCAATATATCTAAACCAGTACCTGTAGCCATTGCAGCTGTAATACCTACGACTTTGCTGTCTTGTTCACATATTTTTAATAAGGTTTGACCAAATATCTTACTATAACTAACTGGTTTAGGTTTCTTAGATGGAATAGATTTCCCCGTTGTAAGATCAAATGCAGACTGTGCATGATATCCAACCTGATCTGCTTCTGCATATGGATAACCCTTCCCTTTTGTTGTGACAACATGAACAAGTACAGGTCTTTTAAGTTTATGGGCAGCGTTAAAGGTTTTAACTAAGTTACCAATATCATGACCATCAATTGGACCCATATATGTAAATCCAAGTTCTTCAAAAACAGCTCCAACCTTAGGCACAGATAGTCGTCTAACGCTTCCTTTAATATTTTTTAGTTCTTCTGGAATATCCTTACCAATTAAGGGAATATTTTTTACACTTTCTTGAACACTATCGGACAAAAATTGTAATGGTGGACTTACTCTTACCTTATTTAAGTAAGATGAAAGGGCTCCAACCGGAGGTGAAATAGACATGTCATTATCGTTCAATACTACAACTAAAGGGGTATTTGGTAAGTGACCTGCATGATTTATAGCTTCTAATGCCATTCCTCCAGTTAGTGCTCCATCTCCAATAACAGCGACACATTTATAATTTTCACCTTTTCTATCTCTTGCTATTGCCATTCCTAAAGCAGCAGAAATAGAAGTACTTGCGTGTCCAGCCCCAAAATGATCAAATTTACTTTCACTTCTTTTTAGATATCCTGCTACTCCATTTTGTTGCCTTAGAGAATCAAATTGACTGAAACGTCCTGTAATTAATTTATGAGGGTAGCCTTGATGTCCTACATCCCAAACAACTTTGTCAAAATCAAGATCAAGAGTTTGATATAAAGCCAATGTCAACTCAACTACACCTAATCCAGGACCAAGATGTCCTCCACTAGTAGATACTACCTGAAGATGTCTTTCTCTAATTTGACAAGCAACTTCCTCTAATTGTGAAACTGTTAAGCCATGAAGTTGATTTGGATGACTTAACTCACTTAAAAGCATTTAACAAAAATTGGTATCTATATAATCTAAAACGCCGAGGTGCAAAATGAGTATTTTTTTTTAAATAGATCATGTAATGTTTTATTAGATTAATAATTAATGCTAAAAATATATATATGAATGATTATTTTGAAAAAATACTTCAAGCTGAAGTCTATGAAGTTGCAAAAAAAACACCCCTAGAGAAAGCTCATAATTTAAGTAATACACTTAATAATGAAGTTTATCTAAAAAGAGAAGATCTTCAGGATGTATTTTCATTCAAAATAAGAGGTGCATATAACAAAATGAGTAAGCTAACTAATTCACAGCTTGCTCAAGGAGTAATTACTTCTAGTGCTGGTAATCATGCTCAAGGGGTTGCACTTAGTGCCCTTAAGTTAAATTGCGAAGCAACTATATTAATGCCTATTACCACACCTCTAGTAAAAGTTAATGCAGTAAAAAATTTAAAAGCAAAAGTTATATTATATGGCGATAACTATGATGAAACTTATAATGAGGCAATAAGGATTAGCCAAGAAAGAAATTTATGCTTTATTCATCCCTTTGATGATCCAGAAGTAATAGCTGGACAAGGAACTATAGCTATAGAACTTGAACAGCAGCTTAAGGAGAAACCTTATGCAATTTATATTGCTGTAGGTGGTGGGGGATTGATATCAGGTATATCCTTATACCTTAAAAAAGTATGGCCTGAAGTAAAAATAATCGGTGTAGAACCAGAAGATGCTGACGCTATGACGAAATCTTTAGAAGAAGAAAAAATTGTGGAACTATCTTCTGTAGGTCAATTTGCAGATGGAGTGGCGGTTAAAAAAATTGGTAAAAATACTTTTGATATTGGTAGAAAATATATAGATAAGATGATTAGGGTTAATACTGATGAAATCTGTGCTGCTATAAAAGATGTTTTTGAGGATACTAGATCAATACTAGAGCCCGCAGGTGCCTTATCAATAGCGGGAATGAAAAAAGATATTTTAAATTCGAATCATTCAAATAGAAAAATGGTTGCGATTGCATGTGGTGCAAATATGAATTTCGAGAGGCTTAGATTTGTAGCAGAAAGAGCAGAACTTGGAGAGTGTAAAGAAGTAATGATGGCTGTTGAAATTCCTGAACGTGCTGGTAGTCTAATTGATTTTTGTAAGTTACTTGATAATAGAAATTTAACTGAATTTAGCTATAGGATGTCAAATTCAAAGGATGCTCAGATCTTTGTAGGGGTTCAAGTCTATGGTTTAAAAGATAAAAAAAATCTATTAAATGTATTTAAAAATTCTGAATACTCATTTATTGACATAAGTGATGACGAATTATCTAAAAATCATCTCAGACATATGGTAGGTGGAAGATTACCAAGGGATTTTAAAGAGATGGAATATAGAAACTTTATTGAACTTCTATACAGATTTGAGTTTCCTGAAAGGCCAGGCGCATTAATAAACTTCTTAAATAATATGAAATCTAATTGGTCTATAAGCGTATTTCACTATAGGAATTATGGAGCTGATGTAGGAAAAATTGTTATTGGAGTTTTGATTGATAAAAATGAGATTTTAGAGTGGAATAATTTTGTAAGAATTCTAGGCTATAAATTCTGGGACGAAACTCAAAACGATACATATAGATTATTCCTTGGTGCATCAGATTAAATTTAAGGTAAATTAGGAAAGATTTCGGTAATTAAAATCAATCAATCTGATCTAAATACCACTCCAATATCTGATATAGATCTAGTTACTAAAGTTGAAGCTGTTCTATATTTGAAAGGAAGACCAATAACAAAAAAAGATCTTTCAGAAATTACTAATTCTGATATAAATTCAATAAATGATGCAATTAAAGAACTAAAAAATAAATACTCTAACCCCAATTCAGCTATTGAATTAAATGCAGTTAATAACAGTTTTTCTCTCGAACTAAAATCTAGTCTTAATGAATTCGTCGATGATTTGCTTCCTTCTGATTTGAAAACATCCGAATTAAGGACATTGGCAACTATTGCGATCAAAAAAAAGATTCTGCAATCGGACCTCATACTTCTTAGAGGTTCAGGAGCTTATGATCATATTAAAGAATTATTAGAAAAGAAATTCATCATAAAACGGAAGCAAAAAGAAGGTAGATCATATTGGCTATCATTATCAGAAAAGTTTTTTCAAACTTTTGCTGTAAGTAATGAATATCTCTCAAATATAGGAAGTGGTAACAATAAGCAGCAATAATAAGTAAATGTTAGGATGTATTAAATTACGAGAAGATAATGTTATCTGAGATTTTTGCAGTTCTGGGCCAAACCTTATCAATTTATTCTTTCATATTGATAATAAGAATTTTACTTACATGGTTTCCAGGTATTGATTGGAGTAATGGTATTTTATCTGCATTAGCTTCTATCACAGATCCTTATTTAAACATTTTTAGGGGTATTATCCCTCCAATAGGTGGATTTGATATTTCATCTTTGTTAGCTTTTTTACTTTTAAATGTTATTCAAAATTTAATTACAAATCTCCAGTATGCAAGCCTAGGATATAGCTGAATTTATCTATTATCCCCAGAACCTCTTATCTTGCCTTTAGCAGCTCTTAATTTTAATTTTTCAAGGTTTTGTAATGCAACATCCTCTAAATTGAAATTTAATTCTGTACAAAGATTTGATACATACCACAAAACATCCCCCAACTCTTTTTTAATACCTAATCTTGATTCGTTATCA
>QCCG01000017.1 GCA_003281335.1 Prochlorococcus sp. AG-347-K19
AAGCCAGGTCTATTGGGAGCACCTGTCCTATTTGTATTGGCTTGTTTATTGAAAGATCCAGGTCTGCCTTGATCCGATGGTTTGTTTCTTAAGCCAGGCCTATTGGGTGTACCAGGTCTGTTAGGGAAGGTTTGTTTTAAGGAAATGTTTTGCTTATTATTTTGCTGATTGTCTCTGTCTCTTCTTATTGGAGCTCCCACGAGCTCAGGGGGTGACATTCTGTTATTAATATTTTGTTTTTTAGATTTGTTCGAATTTTGGTCAAGTTTGTTCGATATTTGTCTTTTCCCCCCTGAACTGGAAATGTTATAAGAAGATTCATTAGGTTTAACAGTATTATAAATATTGTTAGGCTTAGAAATTAGTTGAACGGGGGGTTTTGAAGGACTTTTTATAGAAGGTGTTGTGTTATTTAGGAAAGTTTTTTTATCTTGTTTGAGATTTTGTGAAGTTTTACTATTTATATTTTGATTTGTAGGATTTGCTTGAGATTTTGAACTGTTTCTAATTGTTGGTTTATTGAGATTTTGAGGTTGATTTGAAATTATTTTTATACTCTCTGGTTTATTAAGAGGCTTTATCAACAATGGCTTTTTGTGTGAATTATTTTGAAAAGGTTTCCCTTTCAAAGAGGCACTAACAGAAGATTCATCTTCTTTATTTTGTTTGTAATTATCTTTTTTGGCTGAAGGTTTCTTAATAGAAAGTATTGTTTTATCTGAATGTTTTTTATTAATAAGATTTTTTATTTTTTTTGCTTCCTCAGCACTAATTGAACTGCTATGGCTTTTTACTGAAATTGAAAGTTTTTGAGCGGCATCCAATATATCTTTATTGTCCAGATTTAAGTCTCTGGAAAGTTCGTAAATTCTGATTTTATCGCTGATAGTCATTTAATCTGATTTGTACTCTTTTGGAAAATTAAAGAGGATTTAATTTAATTATATTCCCTTATTGGGATAGTCATTGTAGCTTGTAATTTCTTTTTCAAAAATATAAATAAATTCAGGTTCTAAAGGTGTTTTTAAAGCTTTTTGAAGCTTTTTTTTGATCTTAGAATCTGAGTAACATTTTTTTGACTTGCAAATGTAGGCTGATCGCCCCATCCCTTTTTGAAACATAATACCTTGCTTATGATCTTTAGTAATCTTTATAAGATGTTTCCTGTCATATTTTTTTCTACATGAAATGCATATACGCATAACAGGGGTTTGTTGTATCACCGTTTCCTCTCCTCTTGGGTAGATATTTCAACATCTTGAACGGTCTCTAATTGATCACTATCTGAGAAGGTCTCATCTTCATATCCTTCTTGTGCATATTCTTCATCATCTTCAGGAAGGGGATAAAGCTCTCTTAATCTTGCATCTTCTGCAGCACGCTCAGCTTGTTCTGCTTCCAATCTAAGCTCAGCTTCTCGCTGTAGATTCTCTTCTTCTTCCCTTTGAATAATTAATTCGGAAACTGCAGCATCTTCTGCTTCCTGATCGTATTCATGTGAGTTTTTAACATCAATCTTCCAGCCAGTTAATCTGGCAGCAAGTCTTACATTTTGTCCTTCTCTACCTATTGCTAGGCTCAATTGATCCGGAGGAACTAATACGTGTGCATGTTGACCTTCTGGGTCAACAAGTCTCACGAGGTCGACTTTCGCAGGACTTAAAGAGTTTAAAATATACTGAATTGGGTCAGATGACCATTTAATAACATCAATTTTTTCTCCTCTTAATTCATTTACTACTTGTTGGATTCTTGCTCCTCTTGCTCCAATACAGGCACCTACAGGATCTACTTCTTGTTCGACGCTATCAACAGCTACTTTTGTTCGTGGTCCAACAGCTCTTGAAGGAGGATTCGCTTCTCTTGAAACAGCAACAATTTTTATTGTGCCTTCTTGGATTTCCGGTACTTCATTTTCAAATAAATAAACGACTAATCCAGCATTTGCTCTGCTTACAAAAAGTTGTGGTCCTTTCCTGGCTATTTCGCTAACTTCTTTCAAGAAAACTTTGAAAGTTGCATTAGCTCTGTAATTATCATTTGGTAATTGATCTCTTTTTGGGAGTTCGGCCTCTACTTCAGGTCTACCAATACCCGAACTAACTCCCATAATCACTGATTGTCTTTCAAATCTTATAACTCTTGCAGTTAAAACAGGATCTTCTAAATCTGCAAATTCTTCTTGAATCATTTTTCGTTGTTGATCTCTTAATTTTTGGGCTAAAACTTGCTTCGTTGTTGAAGCAGCCATTCGCCCAAAATCCTCTTTTTCTGGAGTAACGTCTAAAACAACTGTATCGCCTATTTGAGCATCATCAGCTACTTGTTTGACTTCTAATAAAGATATTTGATGATCTTCGCTTTCGACTTCGTCTACGATAATTTTACTTGATAAAACCCGATAACCTTCTTGATCTAGATCTAGTCCAACATCAAAATTACTAAAGTATTCTTCATCAAATGGATCTTCGTTAACTCCAATGTAAAAAGTTCTTCTATATTTTTCGTAACCTTTTAATAAAGCTTCGCGTAAGGCAGCTTCCACAATATTAGGAGGTAACTTTTTTTCCTCACTAATATCTTCAATAAGATTGTTTAAACCTGGGAGAATAACTAATGCCATCTATGATGGGAAAATGGATAACGTTTGAAAATAATTAGTCTTTTAATGTGCAAAGACTAATTTTTAGTACTTCATCAAAAGGGATGTTTTTTATCTTCCCTTTTATGTTAATGGCTAAATAATCTTTAGACTTTTCATAAAGTAGGCCATAAAGAATTTTTTTTGTGGAATTTTTCTGGTTTAGCTGAACATTAACTGGAAAACCCTTAAAAGTTTTGAAGTCTCTATCTGAGGTTAATTCATCACTGACCCCTTGACTACTAATTTCTAACACATATGAACAATTTAAAAGATTTGAATTCTCTATTGCTTCAGATGCTGGGGCATTAAATAAAGCACAATCTTCAAGTGAGATATCCTCACCATTAGTTTTTTTTATTGTAATTTTTACAACTTTAGGATTTTGATTAGTTTGGATACTTAAACTGCAGATTTCGAGATTCCATTCATTGGCAACATTTTTTAATAGACTTTCAAGTTTATTTTTGTTTTCTTTATTCAAATTATTTATAAATTAATTTTAAATTTATTTTCACACACAAAGGAGTTTTTTCTATAAAAAAATTTAAAAATTCTTATTTTATGGATGTAAACAAAAAAACAACAATAATATATTTCTTCAATTAGATTTATTTAATAAAGACAAAACTATTTATTGCAATGAAGTTTCTTAAGATTGAATTTCATAATTTAATCAAAAATTTCTTTATAATTTGTATTTGTCTAGTCAATTTGTTCCAAGATGTTGAAGTTTTAGCCTCAACTTCTTTCGAAAGTCATAATTTTGTATCATCCGCAGTGAAAAGTGTAGGCCCTGCAGTTGTCAAAATTGATACTGAGCGATTGGTAGAGAGGCAACAATTTGACCCTACTTTGCTTGATCCTTTGTTGAGGGATTTACTCGGTGAGCAAGGAATTACTCCTGAAAGAGAGAGAGGTCAAGGCTCTGGAGTGATAATTAATGAAAATGGTTTGGTTCTTACAAACGCTCATGTCGTCGAAAGGGTCGATGATGTTTCAGTTACTTTGGCAGATGGATCTATTTGTGATGGTCAAGTTTTGGGCACAGATGCAATAACTGACCTAGCTTTAGTAAAAATTGATGAAGATGCTTATTCTGGTTTTGCTCCACTTGGAAATTCTGAAGATCTTGAAGTTGGGGATTGGGCAATAGCTCTTGGTACTCCCTATGGTCTTGAAAAAACAGTTACCTTGGGGATTGTTAGCAGCCTACACAGAGATATTAATAGTTTAGGATTTTCAGATAAAAGGCTGGATCTTATTCAGACCGATGCAGCAATAAATCCAGGGAATTCCGGAGGTCCACTCATAAATTCCGATGGTGAGGTAATAGGAATCAATACATTAGTAAGAAGTGGCCCTGGAGCTGGTTTAGGTTTTGCGATTCCTATTAATTTAGCTAAAAGTGTTTCTGATCAGCTCCTTAGAAATGGTGAAGTTATCCATCCATATTTAGGGGTTCAATTGATTTCTTTAAATCCTAGAATTGCTAAAGAACATAATCGTGACCCTAATTCACTAGTTCAATTACCAGAAAGAAATGGAGCTCTAATTCAATCAGTAATACCTAATAGCCCAGCTGAAAAAGCTGGTTTAAGAAGAGGCGATTTAGTAATAGGAGCCGAAAATATTTCTATAAAAGAACCTAAAGCTTTACTGGATGAAGTAGAAAAAGCTCAAATAGGAAAAGTATTCCTTCTAAATATTTTGAGAGATAATAAAGAGATACAGATAAATATCAAACCTGAACCTCTTCCAGGTTTGACATAAATCACCCGTTGAAATTTAATAATCTATAAACCACATAGAGAAAAAGATTTTGGATTCACAAACTCAAATGAAACTAGCAGTTGCTGATGCAGCAATAAGGGAAGTAAAGAGTGACATGATTCTTGGATTAGGATCTGGATCTACAGCTGCGTTAATGATCAAAAGCCTTGCCAATGAAATTCGTCTTGGAAAACTTCAAAATATAAGAGGTGTTGCTACTTCTTTCCAATCAGAAGTTTTAGCGCTTGAACTGGATATCCCGCTTATAGATTTAGCTTCTGTATCTAAGATTGATCTAGCTATTGATGGAGCAGATGAAGTTGATCCGAGATTTCAATTAATAAAAGGAGGAGGAGCATGCCATGTTCGGGAAAAGTTAGTGGCATCTAAATCAGAGCAATTGTTGATTGTTGTAGATGAAACCAAACTTGTACAAAACCTAAATCAATCTTTCCCTTTACCTGTAGAGGTTCTTCCAAATGCTTGGAAACAAGTTCAAGAAGCTATCTCAGAAATGAATAGCACTTCTTCTTTAAGGATGGCTACTAAAAAAGCTGGGCCAGTTGTTACTGACCAAGGCAACCTCATACTCGATGTATTATTTGATAATGGCATTAAGAATCCAAAAGACGTTGAAATGAAGATTAATAATATTCCAGGAGTTTTAGAAAATGGATTATTCATTGATCTAACAGACAAAGTATTAGTTGGTAAAATTGAAAACAACACTCCAGTGGTCTATTCACCTTCAAGAGAGAGCTAATCTTCAAATCTTATTTGTACTGAGTTGGCGTGGCTATGTAAGCCCTCACTTTTAGCAAGATTAATAATATCAAGGCTATTAACTTTTAAGCTTTCTTCATTAAATTCTATTATTGACGTGTTTTTCATAAAAGTTTCAACCCCCAAAGAACCGCTAAATCTAGAATTTCCTGATGTGGGTAATGTATGAT
This sequence comes from Prochlorococcus sp. AG-347-K19, assembly GCA_003281335.1. Classification (GTDB taxonomy): domain Bacteria; phylum Cyanobacteriota; class Cyanobacteriia; order PCC-6307; family Cyanobiaceae; genus Prochlorococcus_A. Next base: position 5,368 of record QCCG01000017.1, read on the forward strand.
TTGGTCCAGCAAGATAATCTCCAACAGCTTCTGGGGTCCATTTTCCCAAAAATATCGCTCCTGCATTCTCTATACCTGAAAGAATTTTTTCTGAATCTATAGTAAGAATTTCTAGGTGTTCAGGAGCAAAGTTATTGCTTAGTTCAACGCATGATTCATAATTTTCGCAAATCACAATTAACCCCCAATTTTTTATTGATTGCATGCAAATTTCTTTTCTTGGATGATTATCAATTATTTTATAAAGTTCTTCTAAAACTTCTTTTGCCTGGTTCTTTGATGTAGTTAGAAGTATGGATGAAGCTAAAGGGTCATGTTCTGCTTGAGCTAGAAGATCAGATGCTATATGAGTGCTTTTAGCTGTTTCATCTGCAATAACTAATATTTCACTTGGACCAGCTAAAGAATCAATCCCTGTAGATCCATAAATGAGTTTTTTCGCAGTTGTGACATAGATATTCCCCGGACCTGAAATAATATCAACTTTATTGATTTGATTTGTACCAAATGCTAAAGCACCAATTGCTTGAGCTCCTCCAATTCTAAATACTTTGTTAATCCCCGATAAGTGAGCTGCAGCTAAAACAGTTTTGTTTATTTCCCCTTCTTTATTCCCTGGAGATACCATTATGATTTCTTCTACTCCTGCTACTTTTGCAGGTATTGCATTCATTAATACAGTACTTGGATAAGCAGCTCTCCCTCCAGGAATGTAAATACCTGCATTTCTAACTGGTTTCCATCTTCTTTGGACTACATCACCATATTCACCTTTTAAAGTGAAAGATTGAGGAATTTCTTTTTCATGGAATTTTTGAATTCTTTTATGAGCTACCTCAAGTGACCGCTTCAAATTGTTATCAATTTCATCCCAAGCATTCTTTATTTGATCTGCACTAACTCGCATGGGGTCAGGGTCAAAACCGTCGTATTTTTTGGTGTATTTTTCTACTGCTTTATCTCCAGAAATTTTTACTTCTTGAAGAATTTCTTCAACAATTTTAATTATCTTATTATTGTTTTCTGAATTAGTTCGAGTAGAAATCCTTTTTAATTCTTCAATAGCTTCTTTTTTATTATTTATGATCTTCATATGCTTAACTTTTTCAAATCAAAAGGCTCAAAAACCAAATTAATAACTTTTTAGATTATATATGATTGATTAGAAGTCGATTAATTTGTTATAATAAGGCATTATTATTAAAGTACCCTCTGTGGCCAATAACAAATCAGCAAAAAAGAGAATACAAATTGCCGAAAGAAATCGTCTAATCAATAAATCATACAAATCTACTGTAAGAACTTTGACTAAAAAAACTTTAGAAAATTGCGAATTATATAAAAAAGACCCAAATGAAGATAATAAAATTTTAGTCAAAACAAGCCTTAATAAAGCATTTAGTTTAATTGATAAAGCAGTTAAAAAGAATGTTCTTCACAAGAATAATGGAGCTAATAAAAAATCTAAAATTAACAATTTTGTAAAAACTACTCTTACTACAAAATAAAAAGGGAGAGCATTATTATGAGCGATATAGAACTCATAGACTCTCACTGTCATTTAATATTTGAAAACTTTGAGAGAGATCTTGAAGATGTTTTTTTAAGATTGCGTTCAAGAGGTGTAAAAAAATTAGTTCATGCTTGTTGTGAATTAGCAGAAATCCCAAAGTTGAGAAAAATATCTCATGAATTCAATGAAATTTTCTATTCGGTTGGTTTGCATCCGCTAGAAGCAAAAAAATGGGAACAAAGTTCAAAATCTCTTTTAAGAAAATCAGCTCAAGAAGATAAAAGAGTTGTCGCCATTGGGGAATTAGGATTGGATTTTTTTAAAAATGAAAATAAAACTCAGCAAATTGAAGCACTTATTCCGCAAATGGAATTAGCTTATGAACTTAGATTGCCTGTAATTATTCATTGCAGAGATGCTGCAAATGAAATGATTGAGATATGTAATGATCTCTCTAAAAAAGGAAAATGTCCTGATGGTGTTCTTCATTGTTGGACAGGAACCCCAAAGGAAATGAAGCAATTCTTGGATCTTGGATTTTATATCAGTTTTAGTGGAATAGTAACTTTCCCAAAAGCACATGAAATTCATAAGTGTGCCAAAATAGTCCCAAATGATAAGTACTTAATTGAAACTGACTCACCATTTTTAGCGCCTGTCCCTCATAGGGGTAAAAGAAATGAACCTGCATTTGTTGAAAATGTTGCCAATTTTATGGCCGATTTGAGATCTACTGAATTAACCACAATTGCTAAAGAGTCATCCAAGAATGCTGAAGATTTGTTTAAATTTGACTTGTTAAATTGACGTAGCAACTGTTAATATTAGGAATTACTGGAAATTTTTCTTAATTTTTTTTCTTTAACAAACACAGTTAATGATTTATTAGCATTAAATAGATGTAATTTTTCTTTATTAAATTTATTTTTTGTTGAAATCGAGATTTAATGGTTGATCTCATATTAAGTGAGCAGTTAAAGAACTGATTATTGAGTAGATTAAAAGTAAGTAATAAATCTCACAAAATCGCAGGTTTTCTTGGATGAGCAGTAGCGCTTTACAGGTAGCAAAAACAGCTACTTATCTACCAGATTTAGTTGAAGTACAAAGAGCAAGCTTTAAATGGTTTTTAGAGAAGGGTTTAATAGAAGAACTACAAAATTTTTCTCCCATTTCTGATTACACAGGTAAATTAGAATTACATTTTATTGGTGAAGAGTATAGGCTAAAAAGGCCTAGACATGATGTGGAAGAAGCCAAAAGAAGAGATGCTACATTTGCATCTCAAATGTATGTAACTTGCAGGTTAATTAATAAAGAGACAGGGGAAATTAAAGAACAAGAGGTATTTATTGGCGAATTACCATTAATGACTGAAAGAGGAACTTTCATAATTAACGGTGCTGAAAGAGTTATTGTTAATCAAATTGTTCGAAGTCCTGGAGTATATTTCAAAGACGAATTGGATAAAAATGGTAGAAGAACTTACAACGCTAGCGTTATTCCTAATAGAGGGGCATGGTTAAAATTTGAGACTGATAAAAATAATCTACTTTATGTGAGAGTTGATAAAACTAGAAAAATTAATGCTCATGTTCTTATGAGAGCTATGGGACTATCAGATAATGATGTGATCGATAAACTTAGGCATCCTGAGTTTTATCAAAATTCAATTGAGTCAGCTAATGACGAGGGTATAAATTCAGAAGATCAGGCATTACTTGAGCTTTACAAGAAGCTACGTCCAGGTGAACCACCCTCTGTTTCTGGGGGACAACAACTATTATACAGTAGATTTTTTGATCCTAAAAGATATGATTTAGGCCGAGTAGGTAGATATAAAATAAATAAAAAATTAAGACTTACCGTACCAGACGATGTTAGAACGCTTACCCATGAAGATGTTCTTTCTACCATTGATTATTTAATTAACTTAGAATTAGATATTGGCGGCGCTAGTTTGGATGATATTGACCACCTTGGTAATCGAAGGGTCAGATCTGTAGGGGAACTTCTTCAAAATCAAGTCAGGGTAGGACTTAATCGTTTAGAGAGAATTATCAAAGAAAGAATGACTGTAGGAGAAACAGATTCTCTAACTCCCGCTCAACTAGTCAATCCCAAACCTTTGGTTGCTGCTATTAAGGAATTTTTTGGTTCCAGTCAATTAAGTCAGTTTATGGATCAAACGAATCCTCTGGCTGAACTGACACACAAGAGAAGAATCTCAGCATTGGGCCCAGGAGGTTTAACTCGAGAAAGAGCAGGCTTTGCAGTAAGAGACATACATCCTTCACATTATGGAAGATTATGTCCTATCGAGACTCCTGAAGGTCCTAATGCAGGACTTATAAACTCTTTAGCTACCCACGCAAGAGTTAATGAGTATGGTTTTATCGAAACACCTTTTTGGGAAGTTAATAATGGTAAAGTTAATAAAGAAGGTAACCCTATTTATCTTTCTGCTGATTTAGAAGATGAGTGTAGGGTGGCTCCAGGAGATGTCGCAACTGACAAGGACGGTAATATAATTGCAAATCTAATACCAGTAAGGTATAGACAGGATTTTGAAAAAGTTCCTCCTCATCAAGTTGATTACGTTCAGCTTTCTCCGGTTCAGGTAATTTCAGTTGCTACTTCACTTATTCCTTTCTTGGAACATGATGATGCTAACAGGGCTCTCATGGGATCAAATATGCAACGCCAAGCTGTTCCATTGCTCAGACCAGAACGTCCTTTAGTTGGTACAGGTTTAGAATCTCAAGTTGCTAGAGATTCGGGGATGGTTCCCATAACAAAAGTTAATGGAACTGTATCTTACGTAGACGCTAATGAGATTGTCGTTAAAGATGAGCAAGGTAATGAACATTTTCATTTTCTCCAGAAATATCAAAGGTCCAATCAAGATACTTGCCTCAACCAAAGACCTATAGTGAACATTGGAGATAGAGTTATATCTGGTCAGGTTTTAGCAGATGGATCGGCATGCGAAGGAGGGGAAATAGCTCTTGGTCAAAATGTTTTAATCGCTTACATGCCCTGGGAGGGATACAATTACGAAGATGCAATACTTGTGAGCGAGAGGATGGTAGTTGATGATTTATATACTTCAGTACATATTGAAAAATATGAAATTGAAGCAAGACAAACTAAGCTAGGACCTGAAGAAATTACGAGAGAAATTCCCAATATTTCGGAAGAAAGCTTGAATAATCTTGATGAAATGGGAATTATTAGGATTGGTGCTTATGTCGAAAGTGGAGATATTCTTGTAGGAAAAGTGACTCCAAAAGGGGAATCAGACCAACCACCTGAAGAAAAACTGCTAAGAGCTATTTTCGGTGAAAAGGCTCGTGATGTTAGAGACAATTCCCTCAGGGTTCCTAAAACTGAAAAAGGAAGAGTTTTGGATGTTCGAATTTATACTAGAGAACAAGGCGATGAATTACCTCCTGGAGCCAACATGGTTGTTAGAGTTTATGTGGCTCAGAGAAGGAAAATTCAAGTAGGTGATAAAATGGCTGGGAGACATGGAAATAAGGGAATAATTAGCAGAATCTTACCAAGAGAAGATATGCCTTATTTACCTGATGGAACGCCTGTAGATATAGTTCTTAATCCTTTAGGAGTTCCAAGTAGGATGAATGTAGGTCAAGTTTTTGAATTATTGATGGGCTGGGCAGCCGCCAACTTAAATTGCCGAGTTAAGGTTGTTCCATTTGATGAAATGTATGGAGCTGAAAAATCTCATCAGACTGTTCAAGCATTTTTAGAGGAAGCTTCAAAACAGCCAGGTAAAGCATGGATTTACAATCCTGAAGATCCAGGAAAATTATTACTTAAAGATGGTAGAACAGGGGAACCTTTCGATCAGCCGGTTGCTGTGGGATACTCTCACTTCTTAAAGTTAGTCCATTTGGTGGATGATAAAATTCATGCTAGATCTACTGGTCCTTACTCCTTGGTTACACAGCAACCATTAGGTGGTAAAGCACAACAAGGGGGACAAAGGCTTGGAGAAATGGAAGTATGGGCTCTTGAAGCTTATGGGGCCGCTTATACTCTTCAGGAATTGTTAACAGTTAAATCTGATGACATGCAAGGAAGAAATGAGGCGCTTAATGCAATCGTAAAAGGTAAACCGATCCCAAGGCCTGGTACTCCTGAGTCATTTAAAGTTCTTATGAGAGAATTACAATCCCTTGGTTTGGATATTGGAGTTTATACAGATGAAGGAAAAGAGGTAGATTTAATGCAAGATATAAATCCGAGAAGAAATACTCCATCAAGGCCGACTTACGAATCACTCGGGACCTCTGAATATGAGGAAGATTAAATACTTAACAAAAACCTTTTAATTTAAATTCTCCAAAAATGACAAACAGCAACTTAAGAACTGAAAATCACTTTGATTACGTCAAAATTTCAATAGCTTCTCCACAAAGAATAATGGATTGGGGTCAAAGGACATTGCCCAATGGACAAGTAGTTGGTGAAGTTACAAAACCTGAGACTATCAATTACAGGACACTTAAACCAGAAATGGATGGATTATTTTGTGAAAAGATTTTTGGGCCATCTAAAGATTGGGAATGCCATTGTGGAAAGTACAAAAGGGTAAGACATCGTGGCATTGTTTGTGAGAGATGTGGGGTCGAAGTTACTGAAAGTAGAGTTAGAAGACATAGGATGGGCTATATAAAACTTGCTGCGCCAGTTTCTCATGTTTGGTATTTGAAAGGAATCCCTAGTTACGTAGCAATACTTTTGGATATTCCGCTTAGGGATGTAGAGCAAATAGTTTATTTTAATTGTTATGTAGTTTTAGACCCAGGTGATCATAAAGAACTTAAATATAAGCAATTACTAACTGAGGATGAATGGCTAGAAATTGAAGATGAAATTTATGCTGAAGATTCAACTATCGAAAATGAACCTCTTGTTGGAATTGGTGCTGAGGCACTGAAGCAATTACTTGAGGACCTTGATTTAAATCAGGTTGCTGAGGAGCTTAGAGAAGAAATTACTAATAGCAAAGGTCAAAAGAGGGCAAAACTCATAAAAAGGATTAGAGTTATTGATAATTTCATTGCCACTAATGCAAAACCAGAATGGATGGTTCTAGATGCAATCCCAGTTATACCTCCTGATCTGAGACCTATGGTTCAGCTTGATGGTGGAAGATTTGCAACTTCAGATTTAAACGACTTATACAGAAGAGTTATAAATAGAAATAATAGACTAGCTAGGCTTCAAGAAATTTTAGCTCCTGAAATTATCGTAAGAAATGAAAAAAGAATGCTTCAAGAGGCAGTTGATGCCCTTATAGATAATGGAAGGAGAGGTAGGACTGTTGTAGGAGCAAATAATAGAGCTCTTAAGTCTCTAAGTGACATAATTGAAGGGAAACAAGGAAGATTTAGACAGAATCTTCTTGGAAAGCGTGTTGATTATTCAGGAAGATCCGTAATAGTTGTGGGTCCTAAATTAAAAATGCATCAGTGTGGTCTTCCTAAAGAAATGGCGATAGAGCTCTTTCAACCTTTTGTAATTCATAGATTAATTCGACAAAATATTGTGAATAATATTAAGGCTGCAAAAAAATTAATACAAAAAGCCGATGACGAAGTCATGCAGGTACTTCAGGAGGTCATTGAAGGTCATCCAATTCTCTTAAATAGAGCCCCTACGTTGCATCGTTTAGGAATTCAAGCTTTTGAACCGAAATTAGTTGGAGGTAGAGCAATACAACTTCATCCTTTAGTTTGTCCTGCATTCAATGCTGATTTTGATGGAGATCAAATGGCGGTTCATGTTCCTTTAGCTTTAGAGGCACAAACTGAAGCACGCATGCTGATGTTAGCTAGCAATAACATACTTTCTCCTGCTACTGGAGAGCCAATTGTGACTCCATCACAAGATATGGTTTTGGGATCTTATTATTTGACTGCTTTGCAACCGAATTATCAAAAACCAGAATTTGGAGATAATAAAAATACTTTTGCTTCATTAGAAGATGTCATTTTTGCTTTTGAAGATAAAAGACTCAGCCTACATGAATGGGTTTGGGTTAGATTTAATGGAGAAGTTGAAGATGAAGACGAGATGCGTAGCCCACAAAAAACTCAAGAGCTAGAAGATGGCTCAAGATTAGAAATCTGGAATTTAAGAAGGGACAGATTCGACTCTAATAATAATTTAATAAGTAGATTTGTTCTGACAACTGTTGGGAGAGTAGTTATGAACTATACCATCATCGATTCTGTATCTAAAACGTAATCTTTAAAAACTATTTTTCATTTATTCAAAAATCATGACTTCATCTAAACCTAAAAAAACATCTAGAGTACGAAAAACTACTAAAAACTCTAAAAAGAACAATCCAGTAACAATGCCTGCTCTCGCTAAAACCCCGCCATCATTTAAGAATAAGGTAGTTGATAAGAAAGCTTTAAAAAATTTAGTCTCATGGGCTTATAAAACCCATGGAACTGCCATAACTGCAGCAATGGCTGATAATCTTAAAGACTTAGGATTTAAATATGCTACCCAAGCGGCTGTCTCTATCTCAGTAGATGACTTGAAAGTGCCTGAAGCTAAACAAGATTTAATAGGACAAGCTGAAGAGCAAATATCTGCTACAGAAGAATGCTACAGACTTGGTGAAATTACCGAAGTTGAAAGGCATACAAAAGTTATAGATACCTGGACTGAAACTAATGAAAGATTGGTAGATGCTGTCAAGAATAATTTCAATCAAAATGATCCTTTAAATTCCGTTTGGATGATGGCTAATTCAGGAGCAAGGGGAAATATGTCTCAGGTAAGACAACTTGTTGGTATGAGGGGATTGATGGCTAATCCTCAAGGAGAAATCATTGACCTGCCAATAAGAACCAATTTTAGAGAAGGGCTCACAGTCACTGAATATGTAATTTCCTCATATGGAGCAAGGAAAGGTTTGGTGGATACTGCCTTAAGAACTGCTGATTCTGGTTATTTGACTCGAAGATTAGTTGATGTCGCTCAAGATGTAATTGTTAGGGAAGAAGATTGTGGAACAGAACGATCAATAGTTGTTGAAGCTGAGGATGGTAAATTTGGAGCAAGGCTCCTGGGTAGGCTTACCGCTGAGGATATTCTTGATGCTGAAGAAAATCTTATTGTTCCTCAAAATACTGCAATAAATCCTTCATTGTCAGGAGAAATTGAGAAGGCTTCTATTAATAAAGTAAAAATAAGATCCCCATTAACATGTGAAGCTAATAGATCGGTTTGTAGGAGATGTTACGGATGGGCGTTAGCTCATAATCATTTGGTTGATTTAGGTGAGGCAGTTGGAATTATTGCTGCTCAATCTATTGGTGAGCCAGGAACTCAATTGACAATGAGAACTTTCCATACTGGAGGCGTATCAACTGCTGAAAGTGGAGTAGTAAGATCAAAAATTTCAGGTAAAGTTGAATTTAGTTCAAAAGCAAAGGTTAGAGGTTATAGAACTCCTCATGGCTTGGAAGCTAAACAAGCGGAAGTTGATTTTATACTAAAGATAGTTCCTCAAAAAAATAATACTGGCAAAACTCAAAAAATTGAAGTTTCTAGTGGATCGCTTTTATTTGTAGATGACGGTGAAGAAATTAAATCTGATATAACCGTTGCTCAGATTACTGCTGGAGCAGTGAAAAAGAGTGTTGAAAAAGCAACTAAAGATGTTATCTGTGATTTAGCTGGTCAAGTTAGGTACGACAAGGTTATTCAACCAAAGGAGGTAACAGATAGGCAGGGTAATATTACCTTAAAAGCGCAAAGATTAGGTAGATTGTGGGTTTTAGCTGGTGATGTATATAACTTGCCACCTAATGCAAGACCTGTTATCTCATCAGGAAAATCTGTAGATGAAGGAACTGTTTTGGCGGAGGCAAGTCAATCAAGTGAGTTTGGCGGACAAGTTCGATTAAGAGAATCAATAGGAGATTCAAGAGAAGTTCAGATTGTTACTACTTCGATGTCGTTAACTAATTTTAAATTAGTTGAAGAATCTACTCACTCAGGTCAAATATATAATTTGGAATCTAGTGATGGGACATCTTATCGTTTAAATATTTCTCCAGGAAGTAAAATTAGTAATGGTGAGGTAATAGCAGATTTAACTGATGAAAGGTTCCGTACAAAAACTGGCGGTCTAGTAAAGTACGCACCAGGATTAAGTGTCAAAAAAGCAAGATCATCTAAAAATGGTTTTGAAGTAAGTCAAGGAGGTACATTGCTTTGGATTCCTCAAGAAACACATGAAATCAATAAGGACATATCTCTTCTAATGATCGAAGATATGAAATGGATTGAAGCTGGAACAGAAGTTGTAAAAGATATTTTTAGTCAAACATCGGGAATTGTCACTGTCACGCAAAAAAATGATATCCTTCGTGAAATAACTGTAAGAAATGGAACTTTTCATGAGTGTGATGATGAAGAAGTTTTGAGTAGATTTACAGAGGAAGGAAATCTTGTAAATCCAGGCGAAAAGATTTTAGATGGTGTTGATAATAGTGAAATTCTATTTGTTCAAAAATTAGAAACATCAAAATGTCGAGGCTTATTATTAAGAACTGTTGAAGAATTTACTATCCCTGACCAAGCGGAATTGCCCCAACTAACACATGTTAAGCAGGAAAAAGGACCACATTTAGGATTAAAAGCTGTTCAAAGGCTTACCTATAAAGACGGTGAATTAATAAAATCAGTTGAAGGAGTTGAACTACTTAGAACACATTTAAGCATTGAAAGCTTTGATGCTACTCCTCAAATGACTATTGATGTAGAGTCGATTGAAGATAAAAATGATGCATCAATCAATAGATTAAATTTAGTAATATTGGAGTCTATTCTTGTGAGAAGAGATACTATATCTGACTCTAGTCATGGCTCAACACATACAGAATTGCAAGTCAAAAATAACCAAAAAGTAAAGGCAGGAGATGTTATAGCTACTACTCAAATCCTTTGCAAAGAGAAGGGATTTGTTCAATTACCAAATGTTGTTGACGATGAGCCTATAAGAAGGTTAATTGTTGAAAGAGAAGAAGATAAAATTAAAATTAAAATTAGTGATAAAGCAGTAGTTAATGTTGGGGATCGTGTAGTTGATGGTGATCCTATTAGTAAGTCTGTAAAATCAACTTCTTGTGGAGAAATAGAAGAAATTTCTAATAGTTTCGTAACCTTAAGACTTGGTAGACCTTATATGGTTTCTCCAGATTCAGTTTTACATGTTAAGGACGGAGATTTAGTTCTTAGGGGAGATGGTTTAGCGTTACTTGTTTTTGAGAGGCAGAAAACTGGAGATATCGTACAAGGATTGCCTCGTATTGAAGAGTTATTAGAAGCTAGGCGACCCAGAGATTCTGCAATTCTATGTAAAAAATCTGGAATTGTTCAGATTAAAAAAGGTAATGATGAAGAATCAGTTTCTTTATCGGTTATTGAAAAAGATGATTTAGTTAATGAATATCAACTATTAATTGGAAAAAATATAATGGTTAGTGATGGACAACAAGTTGCTGGTGGAGAATCTTTAACTGATGGGCCAATTAATCCTCATGAACTATTAGATTGTTATTTCAATGATTTAAAAGATCAAAAACCTCTTATAGATGCAGCTCGAGAATCTATTTCAAAACTACAAAGAAGTATGGTAAGTGAAGTACAGAATGTTTATAAGTCACAGGGCGTAGCAATCGATGATAAGCATATTGAAGTTATTGTTAGACAGATGACTAGTAAAGTCCGTATAGAAGATGCTGGAGATACTACTCTTTTACCTGGTGAACTAATAGAGTTGAGGCAAGTGGAAGATACAAACCAAGCAATGGCAATTACAGGCGGAGCCCCAGCAGAATTCACTCCTGTTTTGTTGGGTATTACTAAAGCCTCTCTTAATACAGATAGCTTTATTTCAGCGGCATCGTTCCAAGAAACAACAAGGGTTCTTACAGAAGCTGCAATTGAAGGAAAATCTGATTGGTTAAGAGGTTTAAAAGAAAATGTTATTATCGGCAGATTAATACCTGCTGGTACTGGCTTTAGCGGTTTTGTGGAGGAATTATCTTCCGAGGCTGGTCCTCATCCCGATATACTTGCAGAAGAATCTGGTGGCTATAGAAGAGCCCAGAACTTAAGGCCAGATTATACAGTTGATATGCCACAATCACCTACCGTAAGCTCTACTGCAATACTTGATGATCCTAGTGATGAAGATTTGGAGACGACGAGAAACCGACATGGAATCGATCCTTCTTCGAGTAACTTTGCTGCCTTCGCAAGGCCTAATGCTGAAAATCAATTTTCTGAAGATCAATTACCAGATCCTGCTGCATTGGAAGGGTTGCAGGAGGAGGGCCTTCTTTCCGATGAATAAATATTATCTATTATTATTTTTAGTTACTAGAATAAAATCTTTAAATTTGTAAGCGATGATTAAGCCAGAGATTGTTCCCAAAAGAAAATTACCTCGCTATGGATTCCATATTTATAATGAAAGGCTTAATGGAAGAATGGCCATGATTGGCTTTATTGCGCTTATTCTTACAGAATTCTTTTTAAAACATGGATTGCTGTTATGGTAAAAATAGTTTTGAAATAAAGACTGCTTAATTTGAAAAATCTTCTTGGAAGTAGTGTTAAAGATTTAGAAAATGTGGCTTTAGATTATGGCCAGGATGCTTTTAGGGGACGTCAAATTTATAATTGGATTTATAACTATAGAAATAAGAAGAAAAATATTGATCAGATAGAAGTTTTACCTTTAGATTTTAGAAAGAAGTTAAAGGATGATGGCTTTAAATTAAGTGAGCTGAGTATTCAAGAAAGAAACTTAGCTAATGATGGAACTCTAAAGTTGTTACTGTCTACAGACGATAATGAAAGTATTGAGTGCGTCGGTATACCAACTGAAAAAAGACTAACTGCTTGTCTCTCTAGTCAGGTTGGTTGCCCGATGGACTGCAAATTTTGCGCAACCGGCAAGGAAGGTTTAAAAAGATCTTTAAAGGCAAGTGAAATTTTAGATCAAATATTATTTATCGAAAATGAAATGAATAGAAAAGTGACTAATATTGTTTTCATGGGAATGGGAGAGCCTTTATTGAATATTGATGACTTACTTTTGTCAATTAGATCTATAAATAATGATTTTAGGATCAGTCAGAGAAAGATAACAGTAAGCACAGTGGCTGTTCCAAAAATGATATGTAAATTATCAGCAAAGTCTTTTCAAATTTTAGGAAATTGTCAATTCACATTAGCAATTAGCCTACATGCTTCAAACCAAAAAATAAGAGAATCGATAATACCTAGTGCAAAAAACTATGAGATCAAAAATATAATCGAAGACTGTAAAAAATTCGTAAGAGATACTGGACGTAGGGTGAGTTTTGAATATCTAATGCTAAAGGGGATAAATGACAAATTAGAACATGCTAATGAATTAAGTAATTTGATGAAAGGGTTTCAATGCCACGTAAATTTAATACAATACAACCAAATTGATGAGGTTGAATTTAAACGAACATCTTTAAATAATCTCGAATTATTTCAATCTAGACTTATTAAGAATGGCATAGCTGTTAGCTCGAGAAAAAGCAGAGGTCTAGATAAAAATGCTGCATGTGGCCAGTTAAGACAAAATGCAAAAAATAAATAATATTATCTAAGAAAATAATATCTAAAAAATTTTTTAAAAGTCATATAAACAGGCTATTATTGTGTTAAATGATTTTGAATCTTTGGGTTTTATTAAGACAAAAATTTTACCTTTCGCTATCGTCTCACTTTTTGGGATTGCCTTCTTTGCAGTTAGTGCAAGAATTTGGTTGCCAGGAGATATGATGTCACCTGCTCCAATTAATTAATTTCATTAGATTCTGAAAATGAAAAAAAATAAGGATCCTAATCAAGAAAGTTTAGCTGAAATCGCAATTGATCCAGATGTTTTAGCCAGAGAATTGGCTTTAGAGATTGAAATAGATCCTTTAGATCAAATTGATAAAGATGTTTTTTCAAAAGATTTAAATATTACTCAAGAGTGTGATGAAGCTTTAAAAATGCTCAAAGGTAATAAAGAAGAGAGAATACAAGGCTTAAGAATATTTTGTGAGTATAGAGATCAAAGATCTTTCCCCCTTTTATTACCATTGCTTGATCAACCTTGCCCTGTTGAAAGAATGAGTGCGGTATATGCTTTAGGTCGTAATCCATGTCCTAGGGCAGTCCAAAAACTTGTCAGTCTTTTGAAGACTGATGACAATGCTTATGTCAGAAGGGCAACTGCATGGAGCTTAGCTAATTATGATAACCAAATTGTATTAGAACCATTAATAAATGCTTTAAAGAATGATGTGGCTGCAGTAAGGTTATGGTCATCAAGTTCTTTAGCTGAAATTGGAAATGTTTCTTTTGAGAACGCTCAATTAGCAGCAGAACAACTTTTAATAAGTTTAAAGATAGATAATGAATCAGGTGTTCGAAGTAATTGTATTTGGTCATTATGTAGGTTGTATGAAAAATTAAACAACACATTCCAAGAAAGTTTTATTGATGAATGCACCAAGATAGCCCTTTTCGATAAAGAGCCATCCGTTATGGAAGAAGCAAAAACCGCCCTTGATTCAATGGGGATGCAAGGTTTTTATAACTAAATTTCTTAATTTTTTTGATAAGTACACGACTTAAAGAGTTTATTTATTAGATATTCAATATAAAAATTAAAATTAATTAACTTGTACCAACTGAAACATAAAAATTTCGTTATTCTATATAAAGTAAAAGTACTCAATACTTGAATTTAATGCCTCAAAAAACATTGAGATTCAAAATTCATCAAGACGGAAGAGTTGAAGAGACAGTAGAGGGTTTTACTGGCAATTCATGTAATGATGCCACAAAAAATCTTGAAGATTCTCTTGGTAAAGTAACAGTTAAAAATAAAACTTCTGATGCTTTCATCTCTAATCAAAATGAAAAATTAAAACAATTCAACCACGAATCTAATGTCACACTTTAGTACTATTAAAACTCAACTCAAAGATGCAGAGAGATTAATTAAGGCTTTAAATAATCTTGGTTACGTGATCAATCAAGAAGAAAAGTTTGTTAAAGGCTACAGAGGTAAATTCACAGCTGTTGATATAAGCATGGATCTTCCTGGAGAAACTAAAGTTGGATTTAAATGGGATAACATTTCAAATTCATATGAGTTAGTTACTGATCTAGATCTTTGGAAATTTGAGCTCCCAGTAGAAAGGTTTATCTCTAAGGTTACTCAAATGTATGCCTACGAAACAATCATTTCCAAAACAAAAGAGGATGGTTATCAAATCGTAGAACAAAACAACCAAAATGACGGCTCTATTGAATTAGTTTTAACCAAGTGGGATAACTAATCTCATATTATAATTTACCCGATCCATTGGATAAGCTTGCTGAAAATATTGAAATTTCAGGCTTTGAGCCAGTTTTAGGTGGTCAATTAGCAGAAAGAGCTGTTTGGGTTGACGAAGCTAGATGCATTGGTTGTCAATATTGTGTACACGTTGCTTCAAACACTTTCTTAGTTGACGAATTTCATGGTAGAAGTCGAGCAATCAGACAAGATGGTGATAGTGTTGATGTTATACAGGAGGCAATAGATACTTGCCCTGTTGATTGTATTCATTGGGTCAAGTTTGAAGAATTAAATGATTTAGAGAATAGCCTCGATAGGGACATGTTTCAATCATTTGGAAAACCACCAAGAATGAATAAGCATTAATTTTTTAAAAGATGCAATATCGGAGATTTGGTAGAACCAATCTGAAGATCCCTATTTTATCTTTAGGTGGTATGAGATTTCAAAAAAGTTGGGAACAATTAGATTTTTCTGAGATTTCAAGTGAAGAACAAAATAAAGTAGAAAATATTTTAAATCTTGCAAATAAATATGGCTTAAGTCATGTGGAAACTGCTAAGTATTATGGAACTTCTGAGGTGCAATTAGGAATGGGTTTTAAAAATATAGAAAAAATTCCAAACATTATTCAAACTAAGATCCCTCCAAATAGTGATCCAGAAATTTTTAAGAGAGATATCATGACAAGTATTGAAAAATTAAAAGTTAAAAGAATTGATTTGTTAGCAATACATGGCATTAATACAGATGAACATTTACATCATGCCGTTAAAGATGGAGGTTGTATTGACATTTTAAGAAATTTGCAAAAAGAAAATTTAATTGGCTCTATTGGATTTTCAACTCATGGAAAATCTTCACTCATAGAGAAGGCAATATCAACAAACTTTTTTGATTATGTAAATTTGCACTGGTATTTCATAAATCAAGAAAATACAAAGGTTATAAATTTGGCAAATAAGTATGATCTTGGGGTTTTTATAATAAGTCCCACTGATAAAGGGGGGCATCTTCATACTCCCTCAGATAAAATGTTGGAACTTTGCAAGCCACTTCATCCGATAGTTTTTAACGACCTTTTTTGCTTAAGAAATCAAAATGTCCATACTCTTAGTGTGGGTATCGCAAAAGAGGCAGATTTTGAATTGCATTTAGAAGCTGTCTCTTTGTTATCAGACTCTGAGAAGTATGTTCCGAAGATAATAAACAGATTAAGGCAGGAATCAATTAATTCTTTGGGTTTAGAGTGGCATCAAAATTGGAATAGAAATTTGCCGAGTTGGGAATATACGCCAGGAAATATTAATATTCCCGTTCTGCTTTGGCTTTCAAATTTAATTGATTGGTTGGATATGGAAGGGT
>QCCG01000018.1 GCA_003281335.1 Prochlorococcus sp. AG-347-K19
ACTAATGAATCGAAATTAAAAATATTTGGCAAAGAACTTATAAATCTATGGGAACTAAGAACAAGAATAAGTACCGTAAATAATGATATAAAAAATAGAATAAATCCCAATCTGCAAGTTTTTGATTTAATTTTAAGTGGACTATATGGAAGGTATTGTTACATACAAAATAAATCTGAAAGAGATTCTTATAAGGTTGAAAAAATAATGAAGAAAATGAATATTTATAATTTATCTAAAAAATATTTTTCCTATTTATCAGATGGAGAAAAAAAAATTTCTCTCATTGCTAGGGCGTTAATAAAAAGACCTGATATCTTGATCCTAGATGAACCAATTGCAAATTTAGATTATAAATCTAAGTTTTTTGTAGTTGATAAGATTAATGAATTATCAAAATTAAGTACCAGAATTTTATGCGTTACTCATGATATCTCTATGATTACAAGCATATATGATCGCGTCCTAATGCTAAAAGATGGCAGGATAATTGCTGATGGTCATCAAAATAAGGTTATAAATAGTGAGAATCTTAATAAGTTATACGGCATTGATGTAGAGGTGGCTAAAAATAATGGACTTTGGAAAATAAACAGATTATCTAAATAACAATTATTAAAATAGCTATGGCAATAGCAAGAAATACAAACTTTTTGTTTTTTAAAAATGAAGAGGATTTATTTTTAAATGAGGAAGATCCACATTTAGAGCAAACAATCTTACCTCCTAAAGATCGATCTGAGACAAACGAAGAATTTCCACAATTAAAACAAACTCTATTTACGCTCATCTAAAATTTTTAGCAATTCTATTTAAATTATATTGCTTAATACTATGTAAAGAAAAACTTCAGAATCATTATGATAATGAGAATCTGTTGCAATTAGTAAATTTATAGTGCATAATTGATAATAATTCTCATTATCATATTCAAATTAATGAATTTCCATAGCTATGGAGAATCTCCGTCAAAATTAGTAAGGATAATAACTGGACAATCCGTATTAATTGATCCATCGTCAAGACCTAAAGGGACTTGCCTAGAAGTCGAGAGTGGAATTGCAAGAGTTTATTGTCCTTGTGAAGAAACTGAAGGAATGACACTCGCATTTTTACAATCAGGAGATCAATTAAGGACAGACCTTTTATGTAGCGAAGGTGTCTGCGTTGAAGCACTAACAGATTTGTCGTTTCACAGCAATGTAAATATTGAAGAGAATACGGGTTTCGATGCAGTAAATGAATGGACTTTGCAACTCCTTAGGATTAGACACTTAGGAAATGCAGAACAGCGATTACAAGCTTTGTTTTCAATACTAGTAAATCGTCTAGGTAGAAGATGTGGTCAATGGTGTGAGTTACCTTTTAGGTTGACTCACGAAAGGATTGGCGAATTAATCGGTTCTACACGAGTAACATCAACAAGATTAATTTCTAAATTAAGATCATCTGAGTTATTAATAGCTCCTATCGGGACCCAAACAGTCAGTGTTGCCCCTTCTTTTATTGAAACATCGCCGCTTTAAAAACATGAAGGAATCACAATCACTTACAAACAACTTGTTAATGGAAGTTGATGTTTTATCGAATAGACTCAGAAATATCAAGCAATCCTATAAAACTACAGAAAATAAAGCATTGAAGGGAAGATTATTTGCTGAAAACAAAAATATTTTTAAAAGAGTTTGTGAGATTCATAAAATAGCTGAACTCTTAAATAAAAATAATGAAAAAATTAACTTTTCCAATTTACTTTTTGAAATAACAAAAAGGACATTGAATGAAAATAAATTTGAAAGTAATTTATTTTTTCTTTAAATCACTATCTATTAGTAATATTGCGGAGGGTTGATTAGAAGCAAACTTAACCTTGCCAAGTATGTTCGCAAATTCATCTTCTGATTGTGTTTGAGCCTCTATAATAGGATCTAAAAATACGTTAGTTCTTGTATCTGAAATTCTTTCTGATATAGAATAAAGTTGTTGTAAAGATGAAGTTAAATCAGCCTCCATGTTAAAAGAATAAGAAATTAGCTCCTCTATAGAATCCCATGTTTGAACAGGTGCAGGGATTTCATTTAATTTTACGCTTTGTCCTCTTGCGATTAAATAATCTGCAAATTTCTGAGCATGTTCCATTTCGCCTTGTGATTCACTTAGAAAATGAGAGGCAAATCCATTTAAATCACGTTCTTGAAACCAGAGATACATTGAAAAATATTGAACATTGGCATATCTTTCCATTGTTAGATGTTCAAAAATGTTATCCAATAAACTATTGTCTATCGGTTGAGCGACAGCTCTTCCAGATGGACCAAAATTAATTAATTTCTTTGTTTTTAAATTATTTTCATTCATTTTCAAACAAGTATCTAAATAAATAATACAACATTTTGTATTAATTAGTAATTAATAAATCCTTTAAATTAAATTAAATAATATGATAATGAAAATCACTCGCAATACTATAAATGAATTCAGAGTATAGTTTTTCTGAACTGATATTAACTAATAAAATATATAAAAGTAAAAAAAAGAAATGTAAAAAGAAAAAATGCTCTAATTGGAAGGGAGGCAAGTGTAATTGCCTATAAATAAATTCTACATAACTACCTTATGTGCTCCAGGATATATAAAATAATAACTATTTTTATTTATAGAAAGAGAACATTTATCACCATTATTTAGAAGATTATTAATATCAGTTCTTACCCGCAATATGTTTCCATTAATAGATACTTTATATATAAGAAATTCTCCAAGAAATTCTTTAGATATAACAATCGCATCACCAGATTCTGATCTTTTTATTGAAATAAATTTAGGCGAAATTGACATACTTTTGATACCTGTATTTTTCAAATACTCTGAACAATTTATTTCACCTAAACAAGAAATATATGAATTACCATATTTTTTGAGATTAATAATATTATTACCCAAAATAAAACTACTAACAAATATGGTCTTGGGATTATTTAGAAGGTTAATTGGCGTATCAATTTGATGTATATTCCCATCATTCATAACGGCGACCTTATCGCAAATTGACATCGCTTCTTCCGGATCATGAGTAACCATCAAGCCGCTTGCATTACAACCTTTTAGGATATTAGGGAGTTCACTTCTCAATTTTAGTTTGACATGCATATCAAGACTACAAAAAGGTTCATCTAATAAAATAAAATTTGTACCTGGAGCAAGAGCTCTCGCAATTGCGAGTCTTTGTTTTTGGCCTCCAGACAGTTCATGTGGGTACCTTTCAACAAAACTATCAAGACCAACAACATTCAATAAATAATTAACTCTAGATCTGTCTTTTTTGTTTTTCAAACCAAAAATTACATTTTCCAAAACAGTTAAGTGAGGGAAAAGTGCATAATCTTGAAAAACCATACCAATATTTCTTTTCTCAGGACTAAGAATTTTTTGCCTACTTGAAATTTCCTTATCATTTAGAGAAATCCTCCCTTTAGAGGGATATTCGAACCCCGCGATTAATCTTAAAAGAGTAGTTTTTCCGCAACCAGAAGGACCAAGCAACCCTAACAATTCGCCATTTTCAATTTTCAGGTTAATTTTGTTTAATATCCAATTTGAACATTCTCGCTTATCATATTTATGATGCAAATCATCAATTATTAACGCATCATTTTTCACTAAGTTCTTCTTATTCAAATATATTAAGTTAGCAGAAAATATTCACCTAAAATATCCCATGTATAATTTTATACACCATTTAATTTTCAAATTTAATGAGAAAGTCTGAAAGAGCAGAAATAATACACAAGGAACTCAAAAAGCTATATCCATCGCCTCCAATACCCCTTGATCATACAAATGCATATACTCTTCTGGTAGCAGTAGTTTTAAGTGCACAATCAACAGATAAAAAAGTTAATGAATTAACAAAAAGCTTATTTAAGGTTGCAGATAATCCAGAAAAGATGTTGCAGCTAGGTATTAATGGCATTTACGAATACATAAAATTTCTAGGTCTATCCAATCAAAAATCAAAGAACATCTATAATTTATCTAAATTATTAATTGAGAAGCATAATGGTACTGTCCCAGATTCTTTTGAGAAGCTTGAATCTCTTCCAGGGGTAGGTCATAAAACAGCATCAGTTGTAATGTCTCAAGTGTTTAAAATACCCTCATTCCCAGTAGACACTCACATACACAGGTTGGCACAAAGATGGGGCCTATCAAATGGAGATAGCGTAGTTCAAACAGAAAAAGA
Organism: Prochlorococcus sp. AG-347-K19; assembly: GCA_003281335.1. Lineage (GTDB taxonomy): Bacteria > Cyanobacteriota > Cyanobacteriia > PCC-6307 > Cyanobiaceae > Prochlorococcus_A. Next base: position 4,244 of record QCCG01000018.1, read on the forward strand.
CCTAAAAAAAATATTTCCTGTTAATGATTGGAATACTTTGCATTTGCAAATTATCTTTTATGGCAGAGAATACTGCACCGCAAGAGGCTGTGATGGAACAAAATGTTATTTATGTCGCACTCTTTATCCCAAAAGAAAAAAGAAATTTATATGTAAAAAGCCATAAGAAATTAATATAATATTTAAATTAGTTTTTTAATCATGAAAATAGCAATTACTGGTGCATCGGGGAAAACAGGTTTTAGAATTTCAGAAGAAGCAGTTAAGAAAGGATATAAAGTAAGGCAAATCATCAGAAAGAATTCAAAAGTCTCAGCAGGACTAGAGAGTTTAGAAACAATAAGGGTTTCATTAGATAAAAAAGGAGAACTTGATAAAGCTTTAAAAGATATTGATGCTTTGATAATTGCTACTGGAGCAAGAGCATCATTAGATTTAACTGGTCCTGCAAAGGTTGATGCATTAGGTGTATACAGGCAATTAGAGAGTTGCAAAAGAGTCGGTATCAAAAGAGTTATTTTAGTTAGTTCCCTTTGTACTGGTAAATTATTTCACCCATTAAACTTATTCGGTTTAATTCTTATTTGGAAGAAATTAGGTGAAAACTTTTTAAGAAATTCAAATTTCGAATGGACTATTATTAGACCTGGAGGATTAAAGGAAAATGAAGATATTAAATCAGAAAATATAAATTATTCAAAGGAGGATACTCAATTTAATGGGTCAATCCCAAGAAGATTAGTTGCTCAATGTTGTGTAGATTCTTTAAAAAACAAAGCATCCATAAATAAATTAATAGAAGTTACAAGTTCGAATGATAATAAAAAAATATCTTTTAAAAAAGCTATGCAAATGATTTAAAAGATGTAAATATATAAATTAAAACTATGAAAATAAATCCCAAAATTGACGCATTACAATTAATGCTTACTGATTTAAGAACTAGAAATGAGCCAATAAGACATAAAGCTGCTTTTAAAGGCTGTCAACCAGAATTTCAAAGTCTTGTATCAAGATTAATAAAGCAGTTAGAGGACGAATTAGTTGCTGAAAAGCTTACTAATCGTGATAATTAAAAAATTTTAGATTACTTAAATGAAATTAAGTTATCCAATTTTGCTTGTTCTGAAAGTTCATCATATCCTCCGAAAAATTTATTATCCAAAAATATTTGAGGGAAAGTATTATGGCTACTTTGAGCCATTATTTTTTGAAAGCTCTCATCATTATCTATTAAAGTAACTTCATGAGGGATAGATAAAGAATTAAGTAACCTAATTGCTCTTTTAGACCAAGGACAATCCTGCAAAATATATGCTTTTACACGTGATTCATTAGTGATTAAATCATGATTTGAGATATTAATAATTTTCTGTTCAAAAGAAAGTAAAAATATATCAGCACCTTTTTTTACAATACATCCCTCCTCTAGATGCCCGCCAAACACATTACATCCCTCATCTGCAAAACTCAAATGTAAATGAACATCTCCTTTATTAAAATGTCCGTTTAAAGAAACTATTTCTAGATTCCCTTCAAATTTATTTATCTCTTGATTACCTGGGCATTGAATACAAACTGTTCTAAGGTTACCAACCACTCCAGAAACATAACCGTATAAATTATTCGATAAAGAATATTCTTTAATTGAATTTATCAAATCAGATTCTGGAGATAGCTTTAGGCTATGAGGCTGCATTAGATATAGGGGATAATTTTGTAATATAAAACATCATCATTCATAAAGAGAAGTTGAGTTTATAATTTTTAGGATTAAGATTTAGATTAAATTTTAGAATCTTGCATCAAAAATCATTTAAAATCTTACTTAAAATTTAAGCTTGTTGAGAGTGTAATGTAATATATTTTTTATATACAAAAACTAATTTGTTATTAAGAAAAAATCTTAAAAATTTGGCATTGAATATTCCCAATTTATTATCGATATCTCGCCTTTTCCTTGTATTTCCATTAATACTTTTTTTAGAAATTAACAGACCTTTTTATGTCTTTATATTGATTATTATTGGAGGTTTAACTGATTATTTTGACGGGTTAATTGCAAGGAAATTTAATCTTAAAACCAGATTAGGAGCTATCCTTGATCCCTTAAGCGATAAAGTATTCTATTTAATTCCTTTGATCTTCCTTTGTAAAAATAATTTTATACCCTTCTGGTCTTTGTCATTAATTTTATTTAGAGAATTAATTATCTCTAGCCTAAGGAACTCTACAAAAGACGGTTTGCCAGCATCAATGTTAGGAAAATATAAAACATTTTTCTTTTTTATTTCAGTAATTACCTTCTTTACACCATTAAAAATTACCTTATTGAATAATTTGGCTTTAATTTTTTATTGGTTAGGATTCATCCTGACCTTAGTGACTTTATTAGGCTATTTAAGAATTAAAAAGAATATTATCTGAATTTTCATCAAACTCCTCACTCTTTTTATTATTAAAATCATTCACAAAACTATCCTTTAGACCGTTAAGTAAATCAAAAGTTGGCGCCCACTCTAAATCACGTTTTATCTTAGAGATATCAGTCTGATAATGATTTAATCTAATTGGAAATCCCTTTCGAGACTTAGGATCTAATTTTTGATAATCAAATGTTCTTAGAGAAATCTCATTTTGGTTTAATCCAAGAACTTTCGCACAGAAAAAGATTAAACCCTTTATTGTTACTCCTTTTTCACCTGAACAATTGTAAATATTATTTCTCGAATTTTCAAAATTTATGCACCTAATCATTACATCAGTTAGATCCGAAACATGGCCTAGCTGAGTAATTAAAGAACCGTCACCAGGGATTGGTATAGATTTTTTAGTAAATAACCTTTCAAAAAACCAATTTTCAATTTTATTATAATTTCCTGGTCCATAAATATAAGTAGGTCTAAAACTTGTAAAAGGAATTTTTTGTTTTTTTAACCAATTTTCTGTCTCAAACTTTCCTTTGTGTCTACTTTCTGGATCAATTGAATCAACTTCGGATAAGGGTAGTTCAGAATTATCTTTATAAACACCTGCAGAGCTTACATATATATATCTCTGGAATGAGTTATCTAAATTTTCTATAAGAAGTTTGGTTTGTTCTAACTCTCGACCAGAAATATCAAAAACAACATCATACTTTTCATTTCTTAGCTTGACGATATCTTCTGAATTATTTCTATCACCCTTAATTAAATTTGTTTTTTCAGGATTACTTTTATTACCTCTCGTGAAAATATCAATATCATAATTTTTACTTAATAACTTTCCAACCAAAGACTTGCCAACAAATCTAGTGCCACCCATTACAAGAATTTTCATATTCAAAAAATATTTAACTGAAGTAGTAATCTTAAATAGAATTACATATTGAATAGTACTACTAATAAGTAATTAATGAAAAGGATGATTCTATGGACCTAATACCAGCAATTGATTTAATGAATGGTAAGTGTGTAAGGCTTTTTAAAGGCGACTTTAATAAAAGAAAAGACTTTACAAAAGAGCCTCATGAGCAAGCTAAATTTTGGGAAAGCGAAGGAGCAAAATATATACATATAGTTGATTTGGATGCGGCAAAAACTGGATCCCCAACAAACGATAAATCAATAAAAAAGATTGCAAAAACAGTAAACATACCTATTCAAATAGGTGGGGGTGTAAGGTCTCAAGAAAGGATAGAACAATTATTTTCTTATGGTATTGAGAAAGTTATCATGGGAACCTCTGCAATAGAAAATAAAGAACTAGTTAAAGACTTATCAAATAAATTTCCTGGAAGGATAATTGTTGGGATAGATGCAAAAGATGGAAAAGTTAGTACAAGGGGGTGGCTTAAGCAATCTAATATTTTTGCCACAGATCTAGTAAAGGAGTTTTCTTCATTTAAAATTGCTAGTTTTATTGTTACAGATATAAATACAGATGGGACTTTAGAAGGGACAAATGAAGAATTCATAAAAAGCATACTTGAAATTACAGATATTCCAGTAATAGCCTCAGGAGGTGTCGGTTCAATTTCTGATTTATTATCCTTAGTAAAATTTGAAAACTCTGGACTATTTGGAGTAATAGTAGGTAAAGCTCTATATGAAAATAAATTCACGATAAACGAAGCGAATAATGTATTGTCAGCAGAGAGATTAAATGACATTGATTTAAACACAAATTACTACGCTTAAAAAAGTATAAGAATTGATTTAAGGCTGGTGTTTGCAGTAATTGTTAGTTAATTTTGTATAAGAGATAAGAAATCTAGTCTTGGAATTAATTTCAAAAAAATCGATATTGATTATTGCTCCAAGCTTAATAGCGGAATCTTTATCGCTTAAGTTAACATCACTAGACCAAAATTTAGAAATTAATTTTAATAATGGAACAGGTGATAAAACTCCAGATTTAGTTATATGGAATGTTCTTAATTTCCAATCAGAAGATCTTATAAGGTTAGAATTATTAAAATTAAGAGAAAGATATGATGAGTCAAAGTTTCTTATAATTCTCTCTGGCGAACTTGTTTATGAAGCAAATACCCCCCCATCGTTAAACGCTGAAGGTTTTCTTTTAAATCCCAGTGCAGAAAAAGTTCTTGAATCTATTGATACCATTTTAAATGAAGGAAGGGTATTTGATATTGAAAATAATTCCCGAGTTCAATTAAACAAAAATAAGCCTCTCTCTTTTAGTCAAAAAATTCTAACTTCAGGTCTTAAACAAATAGATTCTGAAATTAACTATATATTCAAATATGTTAACTCTGATTCAACATCAGAATTTTATAAATTCATTTTAAAAGGAAGATTAAGAGAACTTATTACTGCAAAATCTTTTCTAATTTTCTTATGGGGTAATTCACTAGAACTTTATACAGAGGCAGTTTACACTGAAAATAAAATTAATCTTGAAAATAAGAACACTGTTTTCATTAAAGATAAAAACACCGCAGAAATATGGAATTTGATTTTAGATAGACTAAAAGAAAGGTATAGCTCAACTAACTTACAGGTTGAATTTAATAATTCATCAATAATTCTCTCTGGAATAAAGAAAGAATTCATTTCGCGACTAATTTGCAAAATGTTAGATGAGTTAGATAATTTAGTCAAAAATATTAAGGAAAACTATAAGGAGAAAGATTTTAAAGATGATTTAAATTCTCTTATAAAAGAACTTAAAGTTAATACAATTTCAAATATCACAGACAGTTATTTTCGATTAAAAAAAGGAGGCGAATCTATTTCAATAAATGATTTTATTTATAGTGAGGTAAGTTGCGAAGAGATAGATAGAGAATCACATGAATCAATTATGTTTATTGAGCCAATTATTAAAAATGAAGCTCTTGACTATGATGGGAAATTGATACCTCTATATGAAACAGAATCGTTTTTGATCCTTGAAAATATTATTTCAAACTGGACAATAAGGAACTGTAATTTATTAGCTTCTGAAATCTTTAATATTTGTTCTTCTTGGCCTGAATTAAGAACTGTACTTATAAATCCCGAATTACAATCGACAAGAAATTTTGAAAGATTTAGAAATAATATTAATAACTACAATCGCTGGCATGACAATATTTATATGCCAATCTACTTGTATGAGAGTAAAAGAGAATATATTGATATTATCGATAAAAAATTTACCCGTTACTTCAAAAATGAAAATAGGGAGAAAGAATTAGAGAATCTAGAATGGCTACAAAAACAAGTTACATTGTTAGTTGAGATAAGAGATGCCGTAGCACCGCAGTTAGAAGTTGCTGTAAAATATATCGGTAATCTTTTCGTAACTTTCCTTACAAAAGTAGTTGGTAAAGCTATCGGTTTAGTGGGGAAAGGAATCCTTCAAGGATTAGGAAGATCAAGTTCAAAGTAAGTTATTAAACTTTAATGAAAATAATTCAATGGATCCTGATAGCATTAATTTTCTTAAGCCCATTTAAAGCAAATGCCTCTAGAGATACTGATAGTTACGATGGCAACATTTTCCCAATATACGCAGGTAATGGGGCTATAGTTCCTCCCCAGACAACTCTTCAGGAATCATTAAAAAATAAAAGAGTTTCAGTTTTATTTTTTTATCTTGACGACAGCTCGGATAGTAAAGCTATGGCTCCGATAATATCCGGTTTAGATTTGATATGGAGAAATAATATAGATATCATTGCTCTAACTACTGATGAATTACAGGATAAAGAAAAGTCTGATCTTAGAAATGAACCTAATTATTATTGGAACGGATTAATTCCACAAACCATTATTTTAAATAGTGATGGGGAAGTTAAATTTGATAAAAATGGAATGATTAATATCGATGAATTAAACAAAGTTATTGGAGAACTAGAGGGAATTGATATAGAAGAAACGACATTTTCTGTAGAAAGTTTTAATGAATACAACAGTATCATTTCTGAAAAAAAAATAAAAACAAAAATTAATTAAAAAAAAATGATATTAATAAATATCTTCTTAGTTCTTTTAATTTTTTTAATTATTTCAGATTTATATATTAAAAACTCGCCCAAATCAAAGTTAAATCTTGTACCTATAAATTACAAAATCAAAAAAAAGAATGGTTTAAACGAATTAATTATTGATTTAAAAATAACCAATAAAAGTAAAACTAAAGAGACGATGGTTTCTAATATAAATTTTGAGTTAGATTGTTTTAAAAGTAAAGGTAACGAATATTGCCAAAATTTTAATTATCAACAAGATATTTACATGTATGATAATAATAAAATTAAGAATTTAAATAATTACTGGCCAACAACAATTATCAAGTCAAATTCAGAATTATTTGTAAGAATAATATATAAATTTAGCAATGATAATTTTAGAAAAAAAATAAAATATCTATGGTTAAAAATATATTGGGAGAACTATGGACATTTTGGTTTTTCAAATAATAAGGACTGTTTCTTAATTAATTTAGATGGTCAAATACAAAGGCCGAAAGAAGTTTTTGAAATTCCAATAAATAATAAATATAAAGCTTTTGCTATTGAAACTGATTTACTTGGTTGCTTTGATAACCCAGTAAATACTGTGATTGAATACTGCAAAGGAATTGTAGAAAAAAATGATATTTTAACTATCGGTGAGAGTCCGCTAGCGATTATGCAAAATAGATATATTTCCCCTCAAAATTTAGAATATAGTTTATTTTCGAAAGCTTTATGTTATTTTTTTCACCCTACAAGCAGTCTCGCAACAGCTTGCGGGATGCAATTATTAATAAATAGAATCGGAGTCACAAGAATAACCTTTGCACTATTTGTTGGATACCTCTTCAAATTAGTTGGGATTAAAGGTATGTTTTATAGGTTAACTGGTTCAGAATCATCCCTCATTGATGATATAAGTGGCACAGTTACACCTTACGACAAGAGTATAGTTATGGGTCCTCTCAATGCGGATTTATTTTGTAAGGAGGTCTCGAACTGTCTTAATATAGATGTTGCAGTTGTTGATGTTAATGATCTTGGAGGTGTGAAAGTCTTAGCAAGTTCAAATAAAAAAATAAATAAAATACTTAAAAAAAACTTATTATCTAATCCAGCTGGCAATGGAGATGAAAAAACCCCTATAGTATTAATAAGAGAAAAAAAGTAAATGAAAAAAGATACCTCTTATTCTTTTAAATCTAAAAGAGGAATGGAAGTAACTTTTGAAGAACTCCATATACGTCACATTAATCTTTTAATAGATATTAAAAATAAGGAATTAAATAATCGGTTTTTAAAGATGGCAATTATCAATACCTTTGATGACTTAAAAATCTTCTTGAATAATCTTAAGAAAAATAAAAATAAATGCATAATTGCTATATATGGAAACGAAATTATTGGTTATTTGAATATTTTTCCTTTAAACAAAAAAGAGACTTGCTTAAAAATATCTAAGCCCAAGTTGATTAATAGCAAGTGTTCTTTAACCGATAAACAATTAACTTTAGGATTGATAAAAAAATCCATCTCAATAAAAGAAATAAAAACTTCAAGTTGGATAATTAATTCAGATATAAATAATTTTGACCTCATATCAAACGCAAGAGAATTAGGCTTTCAACCTTTAGGAGAGATAATCCTTTGGGACGGCTCTGATCTAAATAAACCTAAAAATCAAAATACCAATGCCTATACATTAATTAATGAATTCCAAAACATTAATAAACAAAATATATTAAAAATAGTTAATTTCATAAGATCAAATCAATCTCCCTTAATAAGAAATATTTTAGATTTTGATCAAGACGACATTCTTAAAAGAAATAACTCTAAGAGTGGTGCCTTAATATATGAAAATTCAGTTTTATGTACAATATTAAAAGATATTAATTATCAAAATGAGGAAATTTATACTTTAACTATAAGTAGATATTGGGATAAGAGATTCAATTCTATTTTAAAAGAATTTATAAAAAGATTTTTTGAAAAATCACCTGTTTCATATTTAAAAACCTATAAAGAAAATTCTCAATTAAATGTTTTTCTTGAAGAGTGTAATATCAAAGAAAAAAATCAAGAAATAATTCTTATTAGGAACACAATAATTAAGAATGAAGCCAAACAAGTAAATATAATAAATCAATCTTTGGAATCAATCTTTGAAAAATTAAGTCCACAAGGTAATCCATATCCATCTCCTTTTCCATTAAAAACAAAGTGAAATTTTGCAAACCTAAACCCAAGTCAATTTTGAGTTTGGATATAGGTACCAAAAGAATAGGATTAGCTTATTGTGATCCGCTCTGCATAACATCAAATATACTTCCAGCAGTAAAACGATTTGAGAATAATCAAGAGATTAAAATCATTAGAAATTATATAAATGAATTTAATTTGACTGGTTTTATTGTGGGTATTCCGCTAGATGAGGAAGGTAAAATGACCACTCAAGCTATTGACTGTAAAAATTACGGTCAATTACTTTCAAATGAATTAAAGCTTCCATTTTCTTATGTCAATGAACATAGTTCAACTTGGGAATCTTCAGAAAGATTTGGAATAAAAAAAGATAAATCCGGATTGATTGATAGTTTTTCAGCAAAAATAATACTTGAACAATGGATCGAAGAAGGTCCTGAATTAGAAGAAATAGCTGGTAAACGTCAGATAAAATATTAGTATTAAAAAGGATAGATAATTTTTAAATGAAAGAAGCCAATTCAAATGATAATTATGATGCACAGACTCTTTTATTAAATGACTCAAATGGAAACGAGCTATTTTGTTATCTTGAACAATTAGTAAGTGTTGAAGGCCAAGAATATGCATTATTAACGCCAGTTGATACACCAGTAAGTCTTTTTAAGATAAATGAAAAAGATGAACCTGAACTAATTGAGAAAATAGATAAAAATGAACAAATACTAAAAAATGCTGAAGCAGTCCTTCAAGAACATGATTTAAGACTTATCAGATCAGCAGTTACATTAACAGTATCAGGAGAACTTGAAGAACCAATTTACGATGAATTAGAAGAAGATTACGTCGATGATGATAGTGAGAGTTATGAATTGCTAGTTAACTTTAATCTTTTTGACCAAGAATATGGCTTATATATACCACTAGATCCTTTTTTTATTGTTGGTAAATTAAAAGACAAAGGTGCCTTATTAGTTGAAGATGATGAGTTCGATAAAATTCAACCTTTGATTGAAACTGAGCTTGAAAAAAGTAGTTCTTAAAATAAATGAGATCTATCCTAAATGTCAATTGGGATTCAAACTTACCAATATACAATATTTCTCAATCTGAGTTGCAAAAAAAAGGAATTAATTCTTTATTGCTAGACGTGGATGGGACTCTAGTAAATAGAAAATCAAATATGATCCCAAAAGCTGTAAAAAATTGGATCATAGAATCTAAAAAACTTTTCTCCTTATATCTAATAAGTAATAATCCATCAAAAAAAAGAATCGAAAAAATAGCGGAAGAATTAAATTTAAGGTATAAATACAAAGCATCAAAACCTAGAAAAAAAGTAACTTTGTCTGCTATCAAAGAAATTGGCAGAGAGCCAAAAAATATAGCCATTATTGGCGACAGAATTTTTACAGATATTATTGTTGGGAATAGATGTGATATAAAAACAATATTAGTTAAGAGATTAAATAGAGATGGCCTGCCTGTAAAATTTAATCTAACTTTGACAATAGAAAAATTAATTTCTCATTTTATAAAATGAAAACTTGGGTTATAAAAGTTGGTACTAGTATTTTAAGAGGAACAGAGGAAACATCTACAGAAGAAGTTATTGAAAACCTTTCTAGATCCTTTACAAGTTTTCTTTCAAAAGGAAACAAGTTAATTTTAGTAACTAGTGGAGCAGTTGGATTAGGTTGCCAAAAGTTAAATATTAAAACAAGACCAAATGATTTAAGTACCCTTCAAGCTACTGCTGCAGTAGGTCAAGTTAATTTAATGTCCTTATACGATAAAGTATTTAATAAATTAGGTCTTAATATTGCTCAAATTTTAATAACTAAAGCTGATTTCAATTCACGAGAATCCTTTAATAACGCTTCTAAAACTTTAAAAAGATTAATCGATTTGAATGTTATTCCAATAGTAAATGAAAATGATACCGTAGCAAATGAAGAGCTTAAATATGGAGATAATGATACCCTCTCTGCTTTAGTTGCCTTGGCTATAAATGCTGACAAGCTTATTTTATTAACCGATATTGAAAATCTATACTCAAAAGATCCACGTAATAATAAAGATGCGCAACCTATTAAAGAAGTTCATAATAGCGAATTAAAGGAAATTAAAGATAAAAATATTCAAAACTCAAATAATGAATGGGGAACAGGAGGAATTTCTACAAAATTAATTTCTGCAGAAATAGCAACAAAAGGAGGAGTCGAAGTCCAACTAGTTGATGGAACTAATAAAAAAAACTTAATTGAAATATTTAATGATAATAAAATTGGAACTTTATTTTATCCAGTAGAAAAACCTATTGGGAACAAAAAAAGTTGGCTTTCACACGCAATTCAAACAGTAGGGAAAATTACTTTAGATGATGGCGCTTCTTTTGCAATTAAAAAAAAAGGTGCCTCACTTTTAGCAGTTGGTGTTAAGAATGTAGAAGGAAACTTTACGATTAATCAGGCAGTTAAAATCGTAAATACAAATGATAAAGAAGTTGCAAAAGGTTTAGTATCAATAAGTAGCGACAAATTAAGAAGTATCTTAAATAATAAAGAAAATAACAACTCCTCGATAATTGTCGTTCATAGAGATGTTCTTGCTCTCTCTTAGAAAAAAATTAAAACTGAAAAATGCTTTTAAGTGATTTAGTTGATCTAATAAAAAAAGGAAATTCAAATTTTATTAGTGCCAATATTTTCGAAGATTTAAATATTGATGATGCTGCCTCATTAGATGCTGCAGTTAAACATCAAATATCTTTTTTAGAAGAAAATAATATACTTAAAGAAAAATTAGATCAAACTAAAGCATCAGCAATAATAACTACTAACAACGATGAAATAGTTAGTGCCCTAAAAAAACTCAATATATCTAACATAATCGTTAAAAATCCAAGAATTGCATTTGCAGAAGTATTGGATTATTTATATAAAACTATCAATTTCAAACCAGGAATTCATGCTTCAGCAGTTATAGATAAAACAGCAATAATTGGAGCAGATTGCCATATTGGACCTAATGTCTATATTGGAGAAAATACAGTAATTGGAGACAATAATCATATTCTTCCTGGATCATCAATTTTAGGCAATGTTCAAATAGGAAATAATAATATAATTCATCCAAATTGTGTTATTTACGAAAATACCACTCTAAAAAATAATTGTGTAATTAATTCAAATTCTGTTATTGGATCAGAGGGATTTGGTTTTATTCCTGAAAATGGCAAATGGGTAAAGATGCCGCAAAAAGGTGGTGTAAAAATAATGAGTTTTGTAGAAATTGGAACTAATTGTTGTATTGATAGACCCGCAGTTGGATTTACTTTTATTGATGAGGGAACAAAGTTGGATAATTTAATACAAATAGGTCATGGCGTAAAAATTGGAAAGAATTGTGCATTTGCAGCTCAAGTTGGTATCGCTGGAGGCGCAAATATTGGAGATGGTGTTATTTTGGCAGGGCAAGTAGGAGTCAATAATAGAGTAAAAGTTGGTAATAATGTCATTGCGAGTTCAAAATGCGGAATCCATTGTGACATTGAAGATGGCAAGGTAATAAGTGGTTTCCCCGCGATGGAAAATAAATCATGGCTAAGGAGTTCAAGTATTTTTAAAAAATTACCAGAATTAGCAAAAAAACTTAGACAATTAGACAAGCAATAATTTATTGTTCTATTAAACAAAAATTTTAATGAAGAAATATAAGATTGTTTTATTATCAGGAGACGGAATTGGACCAGAGATTTCAGAAGTTTCAAAAAAAGTTTTAAAAAAGCTTTCAAAAAATCATAATTTCGATATTGAGATTATTGAAAAATTATTTGGAGGGATAGCGTATGAAAAATATGGTACTCCTGCTCCAGATGAGACACTAGATCAATGTAAAAAAAGTGATGCAGTACTTTTAGCATGTGTTGGAGATGTTAAATATGATTCTCTTGCAAGAGAATTAAGGCCAGAAAGTGGATTACTAAAGTTAAGATCTGCCCTAAACCTTTTCGCAAATATCAGGCCTGTCAAAATAAGAAAATCTCTATTAGATGCAAGTACATTAAAAAAAGAAATCGTTGAGCATGTAGATCTTATTGTTGTAAGAGAATTAATAGGAGGAATTTATTTTGGAAAACCAAGAGGACACATAACAAATACAAAAATCCCAAAAGCTTTCAATACGATGGTTTATGATTCGACTGAAATAGAAAGAATAACCGAAATAGCAATAAAAATTGCTAACCAAAGAAATAAAAAAATATGTTCTGTTGATAAATCAAACGTTCTTGAGGTTAGTCAATTGTGGAGAGATACAGTTTTAAATATCACCTCAAAAGATAAAAATATATCTCTAAGCAATATGTACGTTGATAATGCAGCAATGCAATTAGTTAGAGATCCTGGTCAATTTGATGTGATTTTAACTAGTAATTTATTTGGAGATATTTTAAGCGATTTAGCCGCAATGTTAACTGGTTCTATTGGTATGCTTCCATCTGCTTCTCTAAACAATAATGGCCCAGGCGTTTTTGAACCTGTTCATGGTTCGGCTCCTGATATAGCTGGTAAAAACATAGCTAATCCTATTGCAATGCTTTTATCTGCTTCCATGATGTTAAAAATTGGATTAAATGAAGAAAAAGCTGCAGAAAATTTAGAAACTGCCATTGATAAAGTTTTATCAAAAGGATTTAGAACAGCAGATTTAGCTGATGGGTCTACTGAAGTTTTATCTTGCAGTGAAATGGGAGATATAATAATGGATGAAATTTAAAAAAAAAATTAATAAATAAAAAAATATTTTTAAGTAAAACATAAAGTTGGCATATGACCTGTCAGAATCATTAGATATTGTTTTTAAAAAATGTCAAAACGTCATCCAGTAGTTGCTGTAACAGGATCTTCAGGAGCAGGAACAAGTACAGTAAAAAGAGCCTTTGAGCATATTTTTGCCAGAGAAGATATTGTTCCCGCAGTTGTTGAAGGTGATAGTTACCACAGATTTGAAAGAATGCCTATGAAAAAAGCTATGGCAGACGCTCTTTCAAAAGGTGAAAATTTCTCACATTTTGGTCCAGAGGCTAATCTTTTTGACAAGCTAGAAGAACTTTTTAAAATCTATGGTGAAACTGGAGGAGGAAAGAAAAGATATTATCTACATAGTCTTGAAGAAGCAGAAGAACATAATACAAGACTTGGGACATCCCTAGAACCTGGGCAATTTACTCCATGGGAAAATATTCCTGAGGGAACAGATGTACTTTTTTATGAAGGTTTGCATGGCGGGGTAGAAGGTGATGGATACAATGTTGCCTCTTATGCTGATCTACTTGTTGGAGTTGTTCCGATAACAAATTTAGAGTGGATTCAAAAAATCCATAGAGATAACGCAGAAAGAGGTTACTCAGCGGAAACCATTGTAGATACTATATTGAGAAGAATGCCTGATTATATAAATCATATATGCCCACAATTCAGCAAAACCGATATTAATTTCCAAAGAATTCCCACAATTGACACTTCTAATCCTTTCATATGCAGGAATATCCCAACTCCTGATGAGAGCTTTGTGATCATACATTTCAGAAAAGGGGCAAGAGAGAAATGGGGGATTGATTTTCAATACTTGCTTGGAATGATTAATGATTCATTTATGTCAAGTCCAACAAGTATCGTTGTAAATGGAGGGAAAATGGGATTCGCAATGGAACTAATTCTCACTCCAATAATTCATAAAATGATTGAGGAGAAAAATAAATAATAATTAATTTTCGATTATCAACTTAAATCATTATTTTTTAATTTTGAGAAGTTTTTAATCTAGAGGATCTCAAATTTTTATATATCTTTCTTGATAAAAGTACCTTACTTAGATTTAAATAGAAAAAACAGGAAAAGTTGTGTCATTAATCGACTGGTTTGCCGCAAGGCGTAAAGATCAATTTGTTGGGAAAGTTTCCCAAGATACTGACGAAGGAGATGGTTTGTGGGTTAAATGTTCAGAGTGTTCGCAAGTAGCCTATAGAAAAGACCTAATTTCAAATTTCAATGTTTGTAGTAATTGTGGACACCACAATAGGATTAATAGCGATGAAAGGATAAATATAATTGCTGATAAAAATTCATTCAAAGAATTTGATAGTTCACTAAGTCCTACAGATCCTTTGGGTTTTAAAGATAGAAGAGCGTATGCTGATCGAATTAAAGAAAGTCAAGCAGGTACAGGTTTAAGAGATGGAGTCGTAACAGGTATCTGTTCTGTGAATTCAATGCCTTTAGCATTAGCTGTTATGGATTTTAGATTTATGGGAGGATCCATGGGTTCAGTAGTTGGTGAAAAAATTACAAGGATAATTGAGAGAGCAACTTTGGAAAATTTTCCAATTCTTATTGTTTGCGCATCAGGAGGAGCAAGGATGCAAGAAGGTATGTTAAGTCTCATGCAAATGGCAAAAATATCTGGAGCACTAAAAAAACATAAAGAGAAAAATCTCCTATATATGCCCTTGTTAACTCATCCAACTACTGGAGGGGTAACAGCCAGCTTTGCGATGTTAGGTGATTTAATTTTGGCGGAACCTAAAGCACTTATTGGATTTGCTGGAAGAAGGGTTATAGAACAAACATTAAGAGAAAAATTACCCGATAATTTTCAAACAGCTGAATATCTGCTTGAGCATGGTTTTGTTGATGTAATAGTGAAAAGGAAAGATCTCAAGGATACTCTGACTAAAATTTTAAAAATTCATGGTGTAAAAAAACTTGCAGAAGCAAATATATAAAATGAGAATAATTTCTAATTTATTTTATTTTTCTTTAAGCCTTCTACTCTTTATTTTAAACTTTGTCTCCTATTCATATGCGATAGGAAATGTTGATTGGGTTCTCCTTAAAGAGAATGATGAGGGGAAGGAATGGCTTGATCAAGGGAGTATTAAGTCGCTCCCAAATGGCGAAATAAGTGTATTAACAAAGTTCTTTAAGAATCCAACTAATTCTGATGATGATGGAGAGTTATCACTTTATGTAATGAGAATTAACTGCAATGAAAAAAAGTTCAAAGATACATCAATAAATGGAATTCCTCAATTCAATTCAAAATGGCAAACTTCTAATAATGATGAACTTATAGATGTTGTTATTGAAAATAGCTGTTCAGAGTTTATTAATAAATAAGAATGAATACTAAAAATAAAAAATTAAAAATAGCAATCGCTGGACTAGGATTTGGGAAAAAAGTTCATTTAGAGGCATTAAAAGAGTCTGATCACTTAACTCCTGTAGCAATTTATCATTACGAGAAAAAGCAAAAATCGATATTAGAAAAAGAAACGGGCTTAGATTTTTTTCACAATTGGGAAGACTTAGTTAAATCTCCAAAAATTGATGGAATTATTATTGCCACTCCTCCCGAATCAAGATTTAAGTTGGCAAAACAAGCTCTTGAGAACAATAAAAATTTGCTCCTAGAAAAACCCGTTTCAATATCCTCCTCAGAAATTGAAGAGCTTCAGAGAATATCTTTGATTAATAATTTAAGCGTATGTGTTGATTTTGAATATAGGGCAGTACCTCTTTTCCTTCAGACAAAAAAACTTATTGATGAAAATATCTTAGGAGATATATATTTAGTCAAATTAGATTGGTTAATGGGCAGTAGATCCGACCCCAAAAGATCCTGGAATTGGTATTCATTGGAAGAAAAAGGTGGAGGAGTTATTGGCGCTTTAGGTACTCATGCATTCGATATGTTGAATTGGTTTTTTGGAGAAGCAATAAACGTGTCTGGCAAGTTAGCAACATCAATAAAAAAAAGACCTTTACCTAATTCATCTGATTTAAATAATGTTACAAGTGAAGATGTATGTTTAGCCAATATAGAAATATCAAACTACAGCTCAAATCTTATTCCATGTCAGGTATCTTTATCATCAATTTCTAAAAATGGTAGAGGATTTAGTTTAGAAATATATGGAAGCGAAGGTTCACTTATTCTTAAAAGCGAAAACCAAAAAGATTATGTACATGGTTTTAATTTGAAATATTCAAACAACGAAAATAAAATACAA
This sequence comes from Prochlorococcus sp. AG-347-K19, assembly GCA_003281335.1. Taxonomy (GTDB): domain Bacteria; phylum Cyanobacteriota; class Cyanobacteriia; order PCC-6307; family Cyanobiaceae; genus Prochlorococcus_A. The sequence goes on from QCCG01000018.1 coordinate 20,968, forward strand.
AATCTAACTGCAGATTCAAGTTTTAATTTTGAAAAAACATGGACTGATGGGAGAATAGCTCCAGTTTTGAGAA
>QCCG01000019.1 GCA_003281335.1 Prochlorococcus sp. AG-347-K19
TTAAAGATGAAATAATAGACGTAGAAGTTGATTCTGATAATAAATAAGATTTTAAATAAATTAAAGAACAATAGACAAGCTTGGATGATAAAAAAAGGAAATTTTAAAATAATTTGCTTATTTTTTAATTAAATAAAAAAATCTTTATTTTTAATATTTTAATTTGAATTATGAGAAGGTTGTTATGAATCTAAAGCTACTTCTATAGCTGCTATTAAGTTTTCGTCAAACGGTTTAACACCTGGCTTGAATCTTGCAATTACTTTACTATCTTTCCCTATCAGAAACTTCTCGAAATTCCATTCAACATCTCCTTCAGGTTCAACTTTATTAAGGGTTGTGTATGGTTCTGTGGTATTGCCTTTTGCATGAACTTTTTCATAGATTTCAAACTTAACTCCATATTTTGTTGTGCAAAAATCTTTTATTTCTGAAAGAGAGTCGGGTTCCTGTTTTCCGAAATCATTACAAGGGAATGCAAGTATTCTTAGGCCTTTGCTTGAATATAAATCATGTAGCTTTTGAAGATCCTCATACTGAGCAGTATTTCCGCAATAACTAGCTACATTAACAACTAAAATTACTTCTCCAGAATATTCACCTAGTTTTATGGATGATCCGTCTGCGGAAAGAACAGTAGTATTTTGTACGTCAACTTGCATGTCAAAAAAAAATCTCCCTTTGAAGATAGCATTGTATAGACTTTATTGTGTTTAATTTATATGGTAGTTTTAGTTATTTCTTTCATAAGTTTTAATTTTTATTTATTTAACCATTTATAATTAATATTATTAATCAATTTAAATTTGGACCCTTTAGACCCACTTACTGAAATTATTAATTCCGGTCAAGGTTTTTCACCTGCAATTGCTTTAGAAAGAATTATTTGGGCAATGATTGGAATCTTTTTTTTAGGAGCTATTTCAAGATCAATAACTAATGGAATGCGAAGTCAAAATTGGTTTGGTAGAAATTTTTTATTTAGTTTTTCTCAAGAAAAAAAAATTACAGACGATACCTCCTCACAACCTTCTGGTGATGACGAATAAGTTTTATATATATGAAAGAATCAATTTTTTCTAAAAAGAGAATTTTATTGCTTGGTAGCGGCGAGCTTGGAAAAGAATTAGTAATAGAATCCAAAAGATTAGGACTAGAAGTTATTGCAATTGATCGATATGAAAAAGCACCTGCAATGCAAGTTGCTGATTATTCAAGAATAATTGATATGGGAGATAAAAATATTTTAAAAAATGTTATAAAAGAATTTAAGCCTGACTATGTTGTCCCAGAAATAGAGGCACTTTCAATTGAAGCCCTAAAAGAACTTGAGGATGAAGGATTCAATATTGTTCCCAACGCCAGAACTGTAGAAATAACAATGAATAGAGATAAAATTAGAGACTTAGCTGCTAGAGATTTAAAAATAAAAACTGCAAAGTTTGATTATATTTTTGAATTTGATGATTTAGAAAAAAAAGCAGATGAAATTGGATTCCCACTTTTACTTAAGCCTTTAATGAGCTCTTCAGGAAAGGGACAGAGTTTGGTTGAAACAAAAAATGATTTACAAAATGCTTGGAAACAATCACAGGCAAATTCAAGAGGAAAGGTTAAAGGTGTAATTATTGAAGAATTTATTAATTTTGATTTTGAGTTCACTCTTTTAACTGTAAGAAAAGAAAATGGTGAAAATATTTTTTGTTTACCAATTGGACATCTTCAATCTAATGGGGACTATCAATGTAGTTGGCAACCTATAGAGATCAAGGAGCCCTTAATTATTGAAGCTAAGAGAATGACAAGTAGGATATTAAATAACCTTAATGGAGCAGGATTATACGGAGTAGAGTTTTTTATAAAAGGAAGTGAGGTTATATTTTCAGAATTATCTCCAAGACCGCACGACACTGGTATGGTTACATTAGTTAGTCAAAATATTAATGAATTTGAATTACATTTAAGGGCTTTTTTAAATTTACCAATACCGCATATAGATCTAATAGAACCCTCTGCCACCAGAGTTATACTTTCTAGCGAAGAGTATATAAATCCTATTTATGAGGGTCTTCATGAAGCATTAGAATTTGAAAAGACTAAAGTACTACTGTTTGGCAAACCAGTTTCTAGAAAAGGCAGAAGAATGGGTGTTGTTCTCTCATCAAATTCTGACATTAATTTGGCTAGAAAAAATGCAGATGAAGCTGCTCGTAAAATAAAAGTCATAGCAAAATATTAAATAAAAATAACGAAAAAATTACTTATTTCCTTTGTTTTTGTTCTCTGTTTCTTTGGGTATTATTTGATTATCTACTATCTTTCTTAATGATAGAAAATTATAAAGGTTGGGATATAACTTTAAATTGGGATAATAAAGATTATCTCGAGAGGGATACTACTAAAAGTAATTTTTTTAATCAAAAGGAAAAATGGATTGGTGTTCACTTAAATGGTGAAAAAATCTATGGTTCTTCTCTAAAAGAAATTAGGCATATTATTGATTATCCTAGTTTGCATGCAAAGTAGGTTAAAAGATTTTTTTAAATATCCTGATTATTTTCATTATCTTCAATAAGTTCATTAGCAAGTTTTCTTAAATCTCCCTTAATCGAGACCCATGTAAAGGCGATTATAAAAATTGAAGCAGATATTGCAACAGTGATTTTTTCGATAGGGGACATTCCGAGTGCAATAGCAAACATTTGAAACCAAATACTAATTTTTTATTATATTGAATTTTTTTAAATAGTTAGAATCAATTTTTTTTTTGCAATGATATTTAATTATTCAAAATATAATAAATAAAATTTAAATTATTTATTTTGTTCAGTAAGATTAAAATATGGAAAAAAAAAAGTGCCCCCAATGTAAAAATTTAATTTTAAAAACTTCCCCAACATGTTTATATTGTGGTAGACCTAACAAATTTATAACTAAGGAATACGTAAATAAAAAGTGGAATACAGATAATAATAAAAATGTATTTGATTATATTTTTATTAATAAGTATATTGTATTTATTTTATTATTAATATTTACAATCGTTATTATTAAATTTAGTTAAATATCATCAAAAAATAACTATATTATTGCATCTAAAACTTCTTTAGTATTTTTTGATAGTTTATTTTTTTTAATCTGTTTTATTGTTTCTATCATATTACTTTTGTAAGGTTCTGAATAATAATTATATCTACTAAATACTTTTACAAAACGGGAAATTACTATTGGATTTAATTTATCAAATTCAATTATCTTTTTTGCAATATATTTATAACCAGAACCATTTATTGCATGAAAAGTACTATTTCTTGTTACGAATGTATTTAATATAGCTCTTAAAGTGTTTGGTGATTTTGAATCAAAAAACTTATTTTCAAATAATTTTTCTATACCGCCAGTTTTATCATCAGTTTCTATAGATGCATTAAATGAGAACCAACTATCCAAAACGATACTATTATTTTTCCATTTATTGAAGAATATATTTGAAATAATTTTTCTTTCAGGACAATTAATTCTACTGAAAGAATTCATTGTAGCTTTTGCAAGCGTCATCGAATTACTATCGACATAATTAATTATTTTGCCTTTAATTTCCCTATCATCACTGCTTAAGAGTAGTTTCCAAATAGTTTCGATTAGTTTTCTCTCATTTTTACCTTCTGGCCAAACTTTATCAAGATTTTTCTCTATTTCTTGGAGCTTAAAATGTAATTCTTCTTTTAGTTTGGTACCGAAAAAATGATTTAATTCGTCAATAGTTTTATATATCTTTAAAGGGTCTATATTTTCTATCTCCGATTCAATTTCAGCAAATGTCGGAATACTTAGTAATTCTGATAAAAGGAATAAATTAATATCTTTATTTTTTATAAATGATATTAAGGTGCTTATTAATTTATTTTCAATTTTATGATCTGGTTTTTCATCTAATCTGCATAAAATAATTTTTTTATAAAATACTTTTACCGTATTAGATAGCGTAAAAAAATCTTTTTCATATTTTAAGATCAAAAATTTTTCATCCAAGGTAGTGTCTGATTCCCACTCAACAGGTGAAGAGAATTCGCGAAAATAAGTTACTAAAGGAATTTGTTGGTGAGATCTTATATTCTTAAAAATAAATTCTTGTTTTTTTGTTTTTAAAACAACTGTTTTTTCTATCGTTTTATTATCACTGCAAAATATAGCCAGATTTATAGGAATTATTAGAGGTAAATCATTATATGGGTTCTTCTTTATTGGATTACTTTGTGAGGCTTCAATTGTAAGCTTTTCACCTGTTTGATCCCAGATTCTCTTTAATTTAATTTTTGGGGTCCCATTTTGCTTGTACCAGATTTTAAACTTTACAGGATCGATTTCCTTATTGTGCTCTAAAATTTTATCGACAAATTCGTCTATTGTTGCTGCCTTCCCATCATATGTTGAGATGTAATTACTAAATCCTTTATAGAAATTTTCATCTTTTACAAGCTTATTAAGCATTCTAATTATTTCTGCTCCTTTCTCGTAAATCGTGGTCGTATAGAAATTGTCTATTTCTTGATATTTTTCAGGCATTACAGGATGTGATGTTGGACCAGAATCCTCTCTAAATTGATTTCTTCTGAGAAATTTCGCATCATCAAGTCTCTTGATTTCAAGATTATGAACGTCTGCAGTGAATTGTTGATCTCTGAATACTGTTAAACCCTCTTTTAGAGATAGTTGAAACCAATCCCTACAAGTCACTCTGTTCCCCGTCCAATTATGGAAGTATTCATGGGCGATAACACCCTCTATTCTTTCTAATTCTTCATCAGTTGTTGTTTCAGAATTAGAGAGTATTAGTTTTGAGTTGAAAATATTGAGACTTTTATTTTCCATTGCTCCCATATTAAAGTGCCTGACTGCAACAATATTGAACAATGATAAATCGTATTCAAGGTTATATTTATCCTCGTCCCACTTCATAGATTTCTTCAAGGAATTTATTGCATGTTGAACATATTTTTCATCGCCATACTCAACATAAATATTTATGTTTACTTTTTTATTCGATTTTGTTATGAAATTGTCTTTTACACAATTAAGTTTCCCTGCTACCAAAGCAAATAGATATGAGGGTTTCGGATATGGGTCTTCCCAAACTATTTCATGTCGATTATTTTCAAGATTATTTTCTTTTACGACGTTACCATTTGAGAGTAAGACAGGGTAATCACTCTTGTCTGCCTCAATTCTCACGGTGTATTTGCTTAGTATATCAGGCCTGTCAGAATGAAAACTTATTCTTCTAAATCCCTCCGCCTCACATTGCGTAGTTATAATTCCATTGCTCTCATACATTCCTAAAAGGGATGTATTTTCCTTCGGTTTAATTATTCCTTCTATTTTTAATAAAAAATTATCTTTGTTTATATTTTCAATTTTTAAGTTATTTTTTTTCTGTTTGTAGTATTCCTTTCCCAGTAGTGAGTCATCTATAAATATTTTATTTATTAATATATCCGTACCATCAAGAATTAGAATTCTGGTATTCTTATTTTTTTTTACCAATTTTAGTTTAGTCGTAACAATTACAGCATTTTTCTTAATTACGAAGTCCAAAAAGATTTCTGGAATTTCATAATCAAAAACTTTGTAATCTTCAAGTTTTACATATCTCGAAATATTTTTTTGGTTTTTTGGATTGTTCATCTTTACAAAGAAGTTCAGAAGTTAAAAAAACTAGAAGACTTATTTTGAAATTATAAGTTCTGCTTATTATCTCCTATTTCACAAAAATGTTTTTTAATCTCCCCAGAAGGTAGTAGTTCGTACAAAGAAGGACTATTAATATCAGGCGATCCGTCCTTATTAAGTTGATACCTCCAGTCCCATTTTTTATCTGTAAAGGAAATATAATCTTTTCTTAGAGAATATGGAAGCATAAGCTTTTTTTTATTCCAATTAATATTTATAAATGCTCCTGGCTTTAACTCAGATATCTTTTCTACTATGGAAAAGTCACCATTAATATTATTTCTCATTACAAGATTAAGCTTTGAATTTTCACATACATAGCTGCTATTTAAAGCTAATAAAAGTATTGTTGTAAAAAAAAATGAATGGATTTTTTGAGCTCCTTTTAAGGTAGATTTACTTTCAAGCTAAATGACTTAATTAAAGATCTATTTGGATCGATTTAAATCATAATAGATTGCATACTCTTTAGATCTACAAGATTACAATTTAATGCCTCTTCGTAATCTTGAACTGAAATAAAATTATTTAAAAAACCTGAATATTTTGCATCTCCGCCTATGGTGCTTGAAAGTATATATTTTGGATTGAATTTGTTAATCAATTTAGGGATTACATCAGCACCTTTTACAAAAGAACCAAATAGGGGTAATTCTAAATTTTTTGTAGGAGTAATAACTGCATCAAGACTTTGCTTTTTTAATTTTTCATCAAGATATCCATGAGGTTCTATATAAAAACCATTATCTTGATCGTCTTTAACAATATATCCGTTTTCTATTTGTGGCACTGGAGCTCCAGCAGTTGCTTCAAAACTTAAATTAAAAAGATTTGTCTTTTCAGTTGGCTTAAGCATTTTAATTGAACTAAAACCAATTTCCTTTAAAGTATCAACAGCACTTTTAGGGCAAATTATAGGGATATCCTTTCTGAACATTTCTAATGTTGGAACATGACAGTGGTCAGGTAATCCTTGGGTTAACAAAATAATATCTATTTTATTATCTATTGAAATTTCTTCTTCTAATGATCCTTTAAAAAACCACTCACCTGGAGGAAATATTAAATCTCCCTTGAGCCAAGGATCAATAATTAAATTGGTTTTTTTAAATTTTATAAGCCAACCATTTGAACCAAGGTAGGTCGCTTCAAAAGTCATTATAAATTAATTGTTTTATTAGACTATAAGGTAATTTTGGCTTTATCGAGAAATTACTAATTTAGATTAGTTTGCTTCATTTAAGATTTGAAATGACTTTCTTTTTAGGTTAAATATTAAAACTTGATTATCTTTATAACTAATCTCAAAGTTTTCTTTTTCTAGCATTTGTATTGGTATTAGAGCTAGCCCTCCTGTTCCTGAAAATATGATTGGCATGGTGCTATTTTTAGTCCCATTCATTTTTTGTAAGTCAATAGCTTGAGAAACTATTTTTCTGGCTTTATCAAATCCGTAGTCTTCTATTAATTCAGGCCATAAAAAGTTAACTAATTCATATTTCGAAAACTCAATTTGTACTTTTTTCATTAAAAAAATAATAGATATATAGTGATTAATTTATTACGATATTTACTTAATTACTATTTTTAAACCTATCCATGACTAGTTGCAACATATCCACTACATCACCATCAGTTAAATTTAAATCCTTCTTTAAATCATTGCAAGTTAAATTCATTTCAAGTGCCGCTTCAGCCATATGATTAACTTTTTGGTTATCACCGCCCAATGAAATAAAGGGATTGAAGTTTTCTATCATTTAATACTTGTTGATACCACCTAGTTCTAGCTAAGAAATAATTAAATATCATTTATTGATACAGAAGCTTATAAATATGTTATTTAATATTTAGAAATTTTTTATTTTTAAACTAGGGATATTGATATACCTTTTGATATCAATGCGAATCTTCTTGCTCTGACTAGTAAAGGAAATATCAAATTTGTTCGTTTATTTGATTTAAACACTCTAGAAAGTAACAAAAGTAAACTACTTGAGGGATTATTTATCTGTTTGCAAATAGTATTGATTGCCTTTGCCCCGTGAAAGATCTCCTCATCTTTCAGGAGAATAGCTCCTTTATCTAGGTCATATCCTTTATCTAGGAGGGATTTAATTAGAGTTAAATTTTTACGACCATCAAGAATTTCAATATTATTTAACTTGCTTTTGATCTCAAGGAGCTCAGCAAAATGATTGCAGAATGGGCATTCTCCATCATAAATAAAGGTATAGTTTGAAGTCATTAAAAAAAAACAGTTTTGATGGTCTTAAAGTATGCCAACAAAGTAGTAATGCTTCGATAATAAAACAAATAATAAAAATTTTGTGGATTTTTTATAAATGGATAGTTAACCGACTCTAATAATTACGAAGAAATGTCTCAATATAGGTATATTTTTCATAAAAATCTGTATGCTATCTCGGAGATATTATGTTTTAAAATCATGAATTTATTAGCTTCTTTTGCTTTAGGTGGTTTCAATCCATGGGCAGCAGGCTTTGGAATTGGTTCTTTAGTCCTTTTTGGTCTTGTTGGTCTTGTAGCGGGTCCAAACCTAAAGAATTTTGACCCTGATGCATAAGACATCATATTTAATATAGATTTTAAAAGACTCATTTGAGTCTTTTTTTTTGCGGTTTTTAAAATTTATTTTTAGAATCAGTTCAAATTATATTCCGCCAAAGAAATGTTGTTAAACCCTTTTTATCCATTTACTTTTTTGAAAATCTCTTCTCTTAAAGCTACTATTGTTTTTCTATCAATACTTTTAATTAAATCTAATTTGCTTAGATTAAAAGGGGGACTAATAGGAGGTCTTTTTGCATTGATACTTATATCTGGGATTTTTGCCTCTAGTACCATTGCTTTAGGATCTTTAGTTTATGCCTATCGATTAAAGAAGAATTCTAATTCTGATGATAATCAAATGCAGGATTTAGAAACTGTTAATGTTTAAGATATTTTGTGAATCAAATTCAGTTGGATAACTTAAAATGGAGTTCCAGGTACAAAATGCAAGACTAAAAATCCAAAACCGGCAGCAAAAACTATTGATACTGCGATGATTAGAAGGCCCGATGCCATCCCCCCTTCGTTAAACGCCATTTAGTTAGTTATTTTTAGATTTATAATAGAACATATTTGTTCCCAGGTAATAGTTCTAATTACTTATATATCATCCAAATTTGTTATTTATGGTGAATAAAAGTAGAAAGATGGAAGTTAATGAGATGATAAAACCAAATATTATTAATGGTTTAGATTTGACGTTTTCTTCTTTCTTAAGCTTATTTTTTGAAGAAGGAAAATTTTTATCTTTTTTTTTATAAATAAGATTGGAAAAAGGTTTAATCACGATAAATTCTAGATTTAAGCTATTTAACCTAAAGATTTGAACAAATCTTTATGGTAATCAACAACATTTTGACAACTTATTACAGGTGTAAATTCCATATGAATACCAAATTTGGCTCTCCATGGAGCAAAATGCTCGAAAATTTCCTTATCACTCTCTGCCTTACATAAACAAACTACTCTGCCCTCCCCTGGAGCATGAACTCTAAACAACATTTCAAATCTATCTGTTTTATCTGATTTTGCAATTTCACCGTTTTCCCAAGCTTCTACAAATAATTGATAAGCTTTCACTTGATTCTCAATATCTGGGAATTGGCAGTCAGCAAGAAATAATTGCATTGGAATATTCTTAAGATCATACTCATTATCCCTCAAATACTTATTTATTAATGTGACTGTTTGAGTTTGAAGATCAGAAAAAGTATATTTTCCTAAATAAAGTGAGAAGATAGAGTCTCAAGGAATTTTCCAATATCTTTTTTATATAAACTATCTGTGATCTTTAAAGAGAATAATTCATAATCATTTATATCTTTTTTTTTATCAAAATTAATATTTCCCTTTAATGAAATATTTTTCATGATTTTATTGATCACTATTTAAAATTTAAACAAATATAAGTAAAAGACAAATTTCTTTACATTATGTTTTTTATGAGAAATTTCTAAAGCTTATAAAAAATAATTAATACATTTAAGAGTTAATTAATTTTCCTAGGATATATAAGAAAGAATTAGTTAAAGAAAAAATTACAGTTAATAGAGATGCAATAACGGGTAATAAATTAAACCACAATTGCGAAGTTGTCATTTTTGAATCAATAGGCAGAAAATTGGTTCTTTTTTTTATTCTTATTTGTAACCAAAAAATAGATAATGGATAAACAATTCTTGAGAAAGTTATTATCAATGAAGGCAAAATTCCTTGTTTTGAATAAAGTATAAATCCTGAAAAAAAGTATAACGCCCATATTAGAACCCTTTGAATCAGAATTAATCCCTTGCTTTTGCCAGCCATTATAAATTAATTTTTATAATTTTAGTCATTTTATATCTTTCAAAAAAAATGTTATTTATAATAACTTTTTCTTTACGTATAATTTTCCATTCATTTTTAAGAAATAATTTATAACTTATTAAACTTGCTTCAGTTGAAAGAGAATCTAAACCCTCTTTTTTAGCTTCATCTTCTAATTTATAAAGTAAGTTAGAGCCGTATCCTTTTCTTTGGAATTTGCCTTTACAGTAAAATAACGCAATTCTATTGGTGGGATATCTTGTGGCAAAAGCAATAATTATTCCATTATTACTTAGAAGCCATCCTTTCCCTTTAGTTATTGACTTATCAAAATTTGGATTATTCCAAGCTTGGCTTGACCAGGCCCTTTTTTGCTCTTGACTATAAATTTTTTCATCTAAAGATTGAATCGAATCAAAATAAACCTTCTTTAATTCCAGTTGATCTTTAATAGTAATTTGTCTTAAATTCATAAACAAATCTTCTATTTAGTATGCCTAGTAAAAATATAGTCGCAATTGGTGGAGGAGGGTTTGGACGTTCTTTAGGCTCTCTTGAAATTGAAAAATATATAATTTCATTAATTAATAAAAAAAGACCAAAAATTTGCTTTATTCCAACAGCATCCGGTGATAGTAGTTTGTACAAACTAAATTTTTATAGAGCATTTACAAAACTTGATTGTATAACAAGTCATATTGATTTTTTCTCTAGAACAGAAAACTTAGAAGATAAAGTTTTAACTCAAGACATCATTTATGTTGGCGGAGGAAATACTAAAAGTATGTTAGCTGTTTGGAAAGAATGGAATTTACATAAAATTTTGCGAAATGCTTATGAAAAAGGAATTGTAATGAGTGGTGTAAGTGCTGGTGCTATTTGTTGGTTTGATAAAGGTATAACTGATTCTTATGCTAATGAATTAGCCATAATTGATTGCTTAGGCATAGTTGAAGGTATTGCCTGCCCACATTTCGATGAAGAGAAAGAGAGGGAACCTTACGTTAATGATGTTATTCAGAGAGAAATTATTGAATCTTGTATATGTATTGAGGGCAATTGTGCCTTGCATATTAAAAATGATTTTGACTATTCCTCAATTGATTTTGGTAATGGTAGAAACTGCTTTAGAGTCGCAAGGGAAAATAATATTGTAAAGAAAGAAATTATTTGAAAAGAAAATATTTTTAATATCTTTTAGATCTCATCATTCTTCGAGATAGAAGTAAATTCAATTCCTTTGTATTTTACGAAAGATGCAGTCCATACTTCTTTTGAGAGATTGCCAAGGTATTTTAGAAACTGTTGTGTATCTCCGTCTCTTATCCATTCAGATTTAATGAATGGAAGCTCTTTCTGCATTCTTTTAGGATGCATATGAACAAGGAGCAAACCTTTTTCTTCAGAAGCCCTTTTTAAAGCACCTTCATCACTTCTTTGAAAAACTCTCATTAGAAGATTTAAAATTACCTCTCCTCCAAGTTTCTTGAAATTTTCTGATTCCTCTAAATTATCTTTAATTTCTTTACCTCCAAGAGGCATTGCTCTAACTAAGTTTTGCTCTATTAAAGCTATTGCAATTAGATAATCTTGGCTAGCCATATTCTAAAATAATACTTTTTTGTTATTCTAACCTCTCGAGTTCATGAAAATCTTTTATGGATTAAATATCTGCGATAAGAAGAAAGTAAATAGTTTATTAATTATTTTCCAATACAATTAAACTATTGTTTTTTATTTTAATTAGTAAAAAAAAAGTTATTTGTCATGAGATTTTTTTTATTTTTATTTTTGGGTATTTTTGTAGGTCTTTATTTATCGTGGCCTGGTTTAGTAGTACCAGAAAATTGGAAATGTTTTAATCAAATTATTGCAAAATCTGCAGAAGATAAAATTTCTTTAAAAGCTGCATTAGAGATTTCCCCCAGTTATTTTCTAAAGGCTAAGAATAAAAAGACGACTTCCAAAATAAGAATCGTAGCAGATGCGTGTTTTCGTTAATATGTTGAGTGACTAAATATGACTACTAAATAATGAAAAATAATATAAGATTTGAATTATCATTTAAAAATATTTCTCAGTTAAACGATAAACTTAATTTCTGCAAATTAAATAATATCAATAATATTAATATCCCATGTAAAGGACTTATAAAGAAGGATTTATTTAATTCAACTATTAAATATATATCAAAAAACCATAATGAATTTAATGTGATCTATCACTATAGTCTTTATCATCAATATTCAAAAAATAAAGAAAAATCGTATCAGCAATTTTTAGATTTTGTTAAAAGTTCTCAGACTAATGTAAATTATGAAATTCTTCTTGTCTCAGGATCAAATAAGAAAAAAAACTTTGATTCAATTGATGCATTATCATATTTAAAAAAAGAAAAAAATTTAAAAGTTAAATTAGGTATTGCTTACAATCCATACTTAAAAAAATATTATAAGATTTCTTCAGAAAGAGAAAGGTTCGAAAGAAAAATTTCAACTGGATTAATAAATTCAATTTGGTTTCAATATGGTACAGATATTAAGGTTCTTCAGAATGAAGTGACTTATCTTAAAAACGTAGCAAAAGAAGAAAATTTAAATTTATTTGGAAGTTTATTTATTCCTTCTAAACAATTTATAGCGCGTTTTAAATTTCGTCCTTGGAAAGAGGTATATATATCTGAGAAGTATTTAAATGCGTTGGAGAATTTTTTTGATTTCACAAAAGATTTAGTTAGTTTTTATAAAGAACATAATATTACTCCTGTAATTGAATCCGATTTTTCATCATCAGAGAAACTTGTTTCTGTCTATAGTTTTTTAGAAAATGAGAGATAATTTCTTTCAATAGATAATTATGAAAAGTGATTTTACATATGACTTAGTAATAATAGGTGGAGGAATATCTGCTTGTGTTTTCGCTTCGCAATTTCTCAAAAATAATATTACAAAAAAAATTGCATTAATTGAAATTGGTCGTGGACTTGGAGGAAGATCAAGTACAAGAATCAGCAAAAGATTTAAAGGATGGAAACTAAACCATGGGGCTCCAAATTTTAATATTTCTAACAGTAAAAATAATCTTCTATTAAAAAGTTATATCGATGAATTATTAAAAAATAAATTTATTAAAATTGACGACTCAGATATATTTTTTCTAAATCAGGATTTAAAATCGGAAAACATAAAAAAATCTGAATTCTCTTGCGGGGTTAATTATCTATCATTAAATTCCATGAGTGAATTATCGAAAAAGATAATTGAGTCAACTAATTCAAAAGAGAAAATTGATTTTTTCTTTGAAACTTTAATAGTTGATATGAAGTTTAATGATAAGGAATGGTTACTAACATCAAAAAATGGCGATAAATACAAGTCTAAATATCTAATTTGTTCAACTAATTTGTTGTTACATAAAAGGTCTTTAAAAATATTAAAGGTAAATCAAATTCCATTAAGAAAAGCTATTCCTATTAATAATGATAAAAAAATAGATTTACTATTAAATTTCTTAGAAAAACAAACATTTATTCCCAGGTTAACCTTTTTAATTTATACAAATGAAAATTATAGTTATAGTGATTATTATTCTAAAAATCAAAGAAATTTTTATTTAAAAAATAATTTAGAAAAAAAATATAGATTTGAAAGAATTATTTTTCAGCTCCAAGATAATAATAAATTAGGAATTGTAGTGCATTCAAAAAACGAAGAGTTAATTAATTCTTATATAAGTACAAATGATGAAGAAGTTCTTAAAAAAAAAATAATTACAGATTTCAATAAACTGTTTGAGGAGAATTCATTAGTACAAAAATTAACTTTTGATGAAAAAATCTCTATTATGAGATGGAGAGCGTCACAGCCTTCTGGCCTTGCCGTACCATTATCTTTACAATTTAGTAGAAAATATAGAATTGGATTTTGCGGAGACTGGTTTGAAGGAGATGGATTCGGCAGAATTGAAGGCTCAATTTTGAGTGCTTTAATATTAGAGAAAAAAATTAAAGACTTAATTAAATAATGTTTTCAGAATGTGGTCTATATCAGTGTTTTTTTCAATAAAAAATTTATTTGTATTATTTTTTATGCTATTAGGTTTGAATTTTTCGTAATAAATATCCCAGGATTTTAAGAAATCATTCTCAGCTTGTTTTTTACCCTTCCCCCTTTCTTTTATATCTCTTTGGACAACTCTTTTCATACACTCATTTTTGTTAGTTTTTATTTCTAAAAAAATATAATCCTTATTATTTAAAGTGTTTGAGAATTCTTTAGCAAATATACCCTCAACAATTAAAAAACTAATATCATTTATTTCGTTTAGGATTTTTTGAGTTGTTTTCTTTTCGAAATTATAATAACGATCATAGATTGAAATTCTATTCTTATAAATAAATTCAAAATCTTTTTTGAATAGTTTTTTATTAAAACTCATACTTCTATCAAAAAAACCCTCTACAAATTTTGGAAGTAATTTACTTATTAACCCTGTCTTATAGTAATTGTCGGTACTTAACACAATACCATTTTTATTTTTTTTTATTATTTGATTTGATAACGTTGTTTTCCCGCTTCCGGAAGGTCCACTTATAAAAATAAGCTTCATTTTATGATCTGTTCTTTAATAAGATTTTAACTTTTCTATTAATAAATACCTTTAAATTTTGAATATTCATTTTATCTTTTTTTTAGTTTTTAAAATATTTAGAATACCTTGCAATGGCTCGTAAGCTTGCATAAATATTAAATATGTGTCTTTATGTAATTGTAAATAAATTATTTCTATTCAATTAGTTATTGTCTAGTTATTAATTCCTCTGGAATTTGATAATATTAAATTGAAGAGCTAATTTTATTACTTATATATTGCAATGATTTCTAAATTTCTCAGCAAACTAAAATCAATTTTATTTAAAAGTGCAGTAACTCCTGAAACTCCTTTAAAGAAAGAAAAAAAAGCAGTAAAGTCTGCAAAAACAAAAACAAAAACAAAAACAAAAACCAAAACCAAAGCGGTAAATTCTAAGAAAAATATTGAAACTTTGACTACTCTTCCAGGTGTTGGAGCAAAAAGCGCAAAAGCTTTATATGAAGCTGGATTTAAAACAACAAAGGCAGTTATCGCTGCTGATGAAAAAGATCTTCTTGCTGTGTCAGGAGTTGGAATAAATCTTGTTAAGAAACTTAAAAAGCTTAAATAATTAAATTTTTTAAACCTCTATAAAGATTAATAATATTAAAAATTTACAAAAACTTTATAAGTTATAGGAGATTATCTTCTTCTTGCTTTTCTTCTCTGCTGTAACTTTCTTTTGTATTTTTCAATAGGAGTTTCGTGATGTCTAAGTCTTTTTAAATCTGCAAAGATTCCAGATTTAGATACTTGTCTTTTAAATCTTCTAAGGGCTGATTCAATTCCCTCGTTCTCTCCAACTGTTACCTGTGTCAAAATTTTCTAAATAAATAATATTCTAGCACCTCAATAGATAAATTTAAAATTCAAGCTTCAACTCAAGAATTGATGATTTATATAGTTTATATTTTTGCCCACTCAACAAATCTTTTTTTATTACTTTTTATATCTTGTAATGATTCAAAATAATATTTTTCCCAATCATCTTTAGGCAGTCCAAGAAATAACATTAGATTTAATGGGTATTGATCGCTATCGGAACAATTTCTAAAATCATCTCTGAATAAAAAGATCTCCTTTTTTAGAGCAATTGCGATACCCAATTCAATCATTACACCCTCATCTGGTGGATTTCCATTAACAATCGCAAAAATACAATCACATTCTTTTAAATCATGGAAATTACTTCTTGCAACGTCATATGCCCATTCACTTTCTTGTTGTGTTAATGGTTTTGCTCTCTCAAAAGGTTCAAATACTTCTACATTTAAATCATTGAAGATTTCAATAAATTCATGTAAGAGTGTTTTAGTTTGTTTTGAAAATCCATATGGGTTTGCCAAATATAATTTCTTTCTCAACTTAAACCTCTTTTTTTGATGTATTCTTCGCGGTCACTTTTTAAATTTAAAGTATTTTCCCAGGGGAAAACTATCCATTCGCTTTTTTTTGATATAAATACTGTATTCCACCATGTAGGTTTAATCTTACTAAATAATACAAAAAACACTGCTCCTTCAATATCTTTGAAGGTCGTTAATGTAAAACCAGTTTCATAAACATCATCTACTATTAGTGAATTTTTTATTGGTTTTGAAATTAATTCAATTTTTAATTTATGGCTTAGTGCTACAGCAAGACATAATCCACCCCGAGGAACTCCATATATTCCAGAAAAATCCTTAGACCTACATTTATCAGCTATTTCTTCTACGCTCTTATCAAATTCGCTCCAAGTAAAATAACTTATCATCTTATTTTTAGTTTTTTTCTTTTGTAGTAGCGTAGTTTGAAGCAATTACACTTAAAAGTGCTACAACTTGCTCATTTGGACAATTAGTATTTTTTTTTAAATTTTCACATTCATTTATTATTTTGGCATATGTATCCTCAACTATCCCGTTCATTTGATCGATACTAAAAGAATATGGTTTATTCATTTTTTAACTATTAGTTATTTTATTTTTACTCAAATATCCAATGAAGTAAATATTTTTAGTATTTAAAGATATAATTATTCCCACATGGGATCATTTAATTTTTCATTTCTAAGTGAAGAAGGAACATAATTATGTAGAGTTTCAATTTTTATAGCCCATTTTTTTGAGTTTCCCTTTAAACTTTCGCTTTCAATTAGGTTTGTTAGGGGAATCCTTTTTCTAACTTTAAGAAGTCCTAAACAAGCTTCCCAGTCTTCATGATTTTTATAAATATCTAACCAAAAATCAAAAATATTTTCCAAGATTTCTAAAGGTATATCAAAGGGAATCCCTATTGAAGGTATTGCAATAAAATAATTTTTATTTTTTAGTTCATTTAATAAATTATTTATGTTTAAATTGATAGCTAAAAGAATATCTTTTGCTGATTCATTACCTATTAATTCTTTTCTATGGCAATCTAAGAGATTTTCATCCTCAAGGATATTTTCATCGCAATTTTTTATACCCACAATCCAAAAACCTTCTCCATTATTCACTCCACTAGCAAGAAATAGATATTGAGGTGAATTCTCCAAGATGTCAAATTATTTTTTCCATTTTTAACATTTTTTGCTTGTTATGAAAATAATTTAGCTGTGCATTTAACAATATGAAGTCCTTGAAAAAAAATTTTGTTGTTATCATATAATTTTGGAAAAATGTTTGATTTAAAAGAACTAAAACTAATGTTTTTAGATCCCACTGATTTAATAATTAATAATATAAATAAATATCTTAATAGTTATAAAGCAATTAAATTTATTTTTTCTTAGGAAATAATTTCCCTATTTTTTCCTTTTGTAAGTACTCCTTTTTAGTTCTTATTTTTTTGTCTTCTAAGGATTCTTTATTAGTACTTACAGCATAAATAATATAGAAAATCATGCCAGTAAATATTAACCCTACAAAAATTATAAATATTCCTAAAGGTCCACTAGGACTGAATATTTTAAGATCTAAAGCTGTATTTAGGGAAATTATCATCAATAAACTAATTCCTTAAATATATTTTATGGAAATCTAATTGATTTCCTCGTATCCAAAAAATGTTGCATTGTCTGAATCTTTATACCCATTAGCTGCTTCCTGTGGGTTTTGACTGTCAATTTTTCTTGCTCTAGCATGAATCATGTTGAATGGGAAAATCACAGCTCCTACAAAAAAATGAAGAATTAAGAAATCTGAAGGTAATCCATTTGTCCAATCAGGAAAAAATAGCAATGTCATTAATGATTCGTACATATTTGTAGTCAAATAAACCTCTGACTATTATTACTGAACTTATCCCAATACTTTTAATTTTTAATAAATTGAAATTTAATTGTCTTTTAATAATTATCAGATTTAATTGAAAAGACAATTTAAAAATATTATTATATTACCTATAAACCATCGATTAATAGCTGTTGTTAAAATTATTTTTTGTCTCACTTTTATTCATAATTTTTCAATTAAAACCTGCAATTGGTTTAGCTTTTGATACGTCCGATCCTAGTGTTAGTTTGCTACAAAATAGAATCTCTAATAATTTCTCTAAGAAATATTGCAATGCTATCCAAAATGGTCTTTCTAAAGATGAAGCAATGAAATCAGCTATTGTAAAAACTGAAAACATAATATCTTTCTCTTACAATCCTCAGAAAAAATGGATTGAGAAAAGTGATTTGGCAAATCAAATTTCATTGCAAGTAGTAAATGATTGTGGATGGTCGTTTGGATTACTTGGAAAGGAGGGGGTTGATTATTTTAAATCATATTTTCTAGAAATTTACGAAAAAACTACTCCTGACAAAAATTTTTCAAGATAGATAAGGGTAATGAATAATATTTCAGACAAATTAGTATTAACTATAATTTTAATTACTATTCTTTTTGTATTTGGATTAATTTTTTCAGTAAAGTCTCCGGAGAGAAAGGTTATAGATTCTCCAATAATGTGGAAAGATGATTATTCTAATATCTCGATTTTTAAGAGCAATAATATAAATTCAGAAAGATTAAGAATAATTTAATGCAAACATTGCTTACTAAAATAAAGGATCCTATTAAAGGATATAAAAAATATTTTTTCGATTCTCAATTAATAAAACATTCATTGTTTAATTTAAGATGTTCAAAAGAACTGAAGCTAGTTTTAAATCATCATTAAACCATGCTCGTATCGCCATAGCTCTTCGAGGATCATAAAAATTTTGTTTTCTGTACCAACTAAGAACTTCTGAATCTGATTTCTTCCCATTACATGACAAACAACATGGTACGCAATTACTTGAACTGCTAATCCCTCCTTTTGACATTGGGTGAAGGTGGTCGAGTGATTCAGAGGGTTTACCGCAATAAATACATTTATGATTAGTGAGTTTATTAAGTGACTCTCTCCAATTTTTATTACTTATCTTGGGACAAAACTGATCAAGGTAAATTGCATCTTGTCTATGCATAAAATTCTTGATAATTTTTTCTGATAATAACAGTTTTTTTTAAAGTATGATTGAAAAAGATAATATGAGACTTCTTAAAACAAATGCTTCTTATAAAAAGAATAATTTTCACTTATTAATACAAAGGCCAATTTATAGTTAATGCTTTATTTATTAACAATATTATTAGGAAATTTTGATCATTATTTATTTAAAAGTATTTTTATCTTTTTGATATCGTTTTTTTCTAATACGTTCTCAGCGATCTCTGGAGGAGGAGCAGGATTATTACAATTGCCTGCATTGATTTTATCTGGAGTTCCTTATTATCAGGCTTTGGCTAGTCATAAATTAGCAACAGTAGCACTAGGAATAGGGGGTTCCTTAAGAAATTACAAATCTTTAGGTAATGATATAAGTGTTGCTTGGCAAATTTTAATTTTTGGATTACCAGGGGTAATTTTGGGAGCTTCTGTGGTTGAATATATATCAGAGAAGAATTTGTACTTAATTTTAGGAATAATTTCCATATTACTAGCTTTTTACTCATTCCTTAAGCCAGATTTAGGTTTATCATCTGGTAATAAAGAGCTTAAATTTGTTCATAAAATTAGATTTTTAATTTTTATTTTTCTTATAGGTATATTAAATGGTTCTATTTCTTCAGGAACTGGATTGCTTGTAACAAT
>QCCG01000020.1 GCA_003281335.1 Prochlorococcus sp. AG-347-K19
CCAGTATCACCTAATGAACTCTTACAACTTCAAAAAACTAATAAATCTGAGAATAGCAAACAAGTTGTAAATAATAAAGAAAAACAAAATATTGAAGCAACGAAACAGAAGGCGAAAGCTCCAAATAATCACCCAAATTCTACACCTAATTCAAAAAAACAACCCCATAGAACATTTTCAAATAATTCTAAAAAACCAGGAAAGACAGACTGGGACGATAGCGCAAAACTTGAAGCATTAAGAAACAAAAATCCACAAAAACAAAGGCAAAAAGTTCATATTATCGGTGAGAATGATGATACATTAACATCAGAAACTAGTGGATATTCAGGAGAGAAATTTTCAATCTTATCAGCTAGTTTGGCGCGACCAAAGAAAGAAAATTCGAATCAATCTAAATCTCAAAAACCTATAAAACAATTTAAAAAGAAGAAAAAAGAGACTACTAAGCAAAGGCAGAAAAGAAGAGCTATGGAGTTAAAGGCTGCCAAAGAAGCCAAACAAGTTAGGCCTGAGATGATAATAGTACCCGAAGATAATTTAACAGTTCAAGAGTTGGCTGATAAATTAAGTCTTGAAAGTTCTGAAATAATCAAATCTCTTTTTTTTAAAGGAATAACTGCAACTGTCACTCAATCACTTGACTTAGCAACTATTGAAACAGTAGCAGAAGAATTTGGAGTGCCTGTTTTACAAGATGATATCCAAGAAGCTGCTGAGAAAACAGTAGATATGATTGAATCTGAAGATATTGATAATCTACTAAGAAGACCACCTGTTATTACAGTGATGGGTCATGTAGATCATGGCAAAACAAGTCTTTTAGATTCCATCAGAGAATCAAGAGTAGCTTCTGGGGAAGCAGGGGGCATCACTCAACACATAGGAGCTTATCAAGTTGAATTTGAACATGAATCTAAAAAGAAAAAATTAACTTTTCTCGATACCCCCGGTCATGAAGCCTTTACTGCAATGAGAGCAAGAGGTACAAAGGTTACAGATGTAGCAGTTCTTGTAGTTGCTGCAGACGATGGTTGCAGACCTCAAACACTTGAGGCTATCAGTCATGCAAGAGCTGCAAAAGTACCAATTGTTGTTGCGATAAATAAAATTGATAAAGAAGGGGCATCTCCAGATAGAGTAAAGCAGGAACTATCAGAAAAAGATTTAATTGCTGAAGATTGGGGAGGAGATACAGTGATGGTTCCAGTAAGTGCTATTAAAAAACAAAATATTGATAAATTGCTCGAAATGATTTTATTAGTTTCCGAAGTAGAAGATCTACAAGCTAACCCTGATAGGTTTGCAAAAGGTACTGTTATTGAAGCCCATCTAGACAAAGCCAAAGGTCCTGTGGCTACTTTGTTGGTACAAAATGGGACCTTAAAATCTGGAGATGTTTTAGCTGCGGGTTCAGTCCTAGGAAAAATTAGAGCAATGGTTGATGAACATGGTCATAGAATCAAAGAAGCAGGACCATCATTCCCAGTGGAAGCTCTAGGATTCAGTGAAGTGCCCACAGCAGGAGATGAATTCGAAGTCTACCCTGATGAGAAAACTGCTCGAGCTATTGTCGGAGAAAGAGCAACAGATGCTAGAGCTACAAAATTAGCTCAGCAAATGGCCTCTCGAAGAGTTAGCTTATCATCCTTATCAACTCAAGCAAATGATGGAGAACTTAAGGAGTTAAACTTAATTCTGAAAGCTGATGTTCAAGGTAGCGTTGAAGCAATATTAGGATCACTAGAACAATTACCGAAAAATGAAGTTCAAGTAAGAGTTCTACTCTCTGCTCCTGGAGAAATAACTGAGACAGATATAGATCTTGCTGCTGCATCTGGGTCAGTAATTATTGGGTTTAACACCTCATTGGCATCTGGTGCAAAGAGAGCAGCTGATGCTAATGATGTTGACATAAGAGAATATGAAGTAATCTATAAACTCTTAGAAGATATTCAGTTGGCAATGGAAGGACTACTTGAACCTGATCTTGTTGAAGAATCTCTAGGGAAAGCCGAAGTTCGAGCAACTTTCTCAGTTGGTAAAGGAGCCATTGCAGGCTGTTATATACAAACTGGTAAATTACAACGGAATTGTTCGCTTAGAGTTATTCGATCAGATAAAGTAATTTTTGAAGGTAATTTAGACTCACTAAAAAGGTCTAAAGATGATGTTAAAGAAGTAAATACAGGATTTGAATGTGGCGTTGGTTGCGATAAATTCTCTTCTTGGATTGATGGAGACATTATCGAAGCGTTCAAATTTGTTACCAAAAAGAGAACATTAACTCAATTATAAAATATTTACTTACAATTACTCATTTCTATCAAAGAATAATAAGGTTGGGAATAGTATACAAGCACCTAATTGTATAAAAAGATTATTTTGCTGTAATTCACCACCACTTGCAATTTTGGAAAGCATTATTAGAAGTCCTAAAAATGCTGAACCACTAAAAGCTATCCACAATATTCTCCTTAACCCCTTGAAGGGAGACTGAGACTCTTTCAATAATTTCTTTTTTAATTCAGGATCAATTTTTGACATTAGTTTTTTGAAATATAAAATTATTTTATATGACAATTTTAAAATTTTTTATCGCCGATATAGCTCAGCGGCAGAGCAACTGTCTCGTAAACAGTAGGTCATTGGTTCAATTCCAATTATCGGCATTTGCCTAAATATAAAAATAGAAACTTCATGTTGAAAATTAACTATAAAAAATTTTTTAGGATAATATTATTCTTCCCTTTAATTTTTTACTTTGGTAAAAGAAGTTACATAGCTTATGATGAAGGAGTCTACGCATTGCAGGCGAGATGGATATTGGAAAAAGGAAATTGGGTAGTTCCTTTGTGGTGGGGAGACTTTAATTTAGATAGAACAATAGGTGTACAATTTTTAATCGCAAAGTCACAAGAAATTTTTGGAAAAAACTTTTTTGCTGCTTATTTACCAACAACTATTTCAGCTGTAATAATGCTATTTATTACATATAAATTGCATGAAGAATTAATTGGTAAAAAATTTGCAATTACATCTCCTCTAATTCTCTCAACTACTTATTTATGGTTTGACTACTCTCATTTGGCTACTCAAGATCTTATCTATTCTTGTTTGGTGACTATTGGAGTATTTTCTTTAGTAAAAATAAACTCAAATAAAAACAAATTTTATATTTTACTTTTTGGTATTTGGATAGGTTTAGCTTTTATGATGAAGACTTTTCTTGTAGGTGTTCCTCTAGCAGCACTATTACCTTATTTAATTAAAAAAAAATCATTAGTTTTCACAAAAATCTTTTGGATTGGATTAATAATTGGATTTATTCCTTTTTTATTATGGGCGTATTATTTGAACTCTTATATAGATAAAAATATCATTTTTTACTTATTTGATAAATTTATTACTCTTTCAAAAAATAATACTTTTACAAATCCATTTTATTATTATTTGTGGAACATTCCGATAACATTCTTACCATGGAGCATATTCTCTTTAATTGGTATAATTTCCAGCAATTTAAAAAACAAAAATAATAAGTTTATTTTAAATTATTTTCCTCTAATTTTAATTTCAATTTTAAGTATTTTTTCTACAAAAACACCATATTACCCTTTGCAAATTTCTCCAATCTTATCTTTAAATTCGTATTTAGGTATAGAATATTTATTCAGTTCAAAAAGCTACAAATCTGTAGTCGTTTTTATAACTTCAAAATTAATTCCTATATTAATAATCTCATTAGTAATAGTTTACTTGATTTTCTTTAGAAGTTCCTTAAACTTCACTTTCAAAGAAAACATATTTATTATTTCAGGATTAATATCTTTCTCCATAGCTTGGTCTTTAATAAACAAAAAAAGGAAAATAAAGCAAATTATTTTAACCTTAATTATCGGTCCTTACCTCTTAACATCATTGCTTTTACAATCAGGTTTATTTACGGACAGATCAAGAGAATTAAGAGAAACTATGGAATATCTATCATCATTGGATGTCCTTAAGAATCAAGTTATTAAGGTTGACAAAAGTGGCCTAAATAATGGAGATAATATGTCGAAATTAATAAAAATCTCTTTGCTTACCCCTAACTTAGGAGAAGTTATTAGTAGTACAGAAGCTCTAAACGAATCAGATTTAGCTTGGTCAACTTTGTCTTCAGAAGATATATATGAGACTGACTCTTTTCAAATCATTTACGACCACCAAATTTTATCTCCATGGAAATTAGTAAGAAAAAATTGATAGGCTTATATTAGGGTAATGTTGATCAAAATTAAACTTAATGAACTCTTTAAATACATGGAAACTATCAAGCGATCAACTTCACCAAATTTTCAAAGATAACAACGAATTAGTTTCTCTTAAAGTGAGAGGCAATACTTGGGAACCAATTACAAGATGGCTTAAACTAGACTCCAGAATATTTAAAGAAACAACAAATAATCCAAGAATCACTCTATGCGATATCGAATCATTAGCGGAAATATATAATTATAGATCTATCAGATGGAAAGCAAAAAAATTAACTCCACTGCCAACAAAATGTATACCACGATCCATAAAGAATTCTTTACGAAAAGTTCCAATAATTAAGCAACTTGCATTTGAATTAGAAATTGTATTTTATAGATATCAGGAAAAATCCATTAATAATTTGATCTCAATAGTTATTCCCGCAAGAAATGAAGAGGGTAATAAGAAACTTTTAATTGACGCTCTAAATAAATTGAAAAGCTTACCTAATAAAATCGAAATAATATTTGTGGAGGGCAACAGTCAAGATAAAACTTTCCAAATGCTAGAAAAGGTGACTAAAGACTTCTCCAAAATCTTCAAGATAAATCTTTTCAGACAAAGTTCTAAAGGACTAAAAAATGCTATGTCTGAAGGACTTAAAATTGCATCTGGTGAAACTCTAGCAATCATTAATAGCGATTTCACTGTAGACATCAACGATAGTATTAATGCAATAAAAGTAGCAACGAAAAATGAAAATATATTTATTAACTGTTCGCGAACAACATTTCCAATGGAAAAAAATGCCATGAGATGGGCGAACTATATTGGCAACAGATTTTTCGCTATTTTTTTATCAATATTAATAAATGTACCACTGTCAGATTCTCTATGTGGAACAAAAGTTTTCTCAAGAAAATTATATAATTTGATGCAAAAAAATGGCAGTTGGGAATCTAAGACAGATCCTTTTGGTGATTTTACAATAATCTTTGAAGCAGCCAAAAATAATATTAAAATCTTAAATTACCCTGTTAGATATTATGCAAGACAAGCTGGAGCTCCAAATATTTCAAGATGGATAGATGGCGTTAAACTTCTTAGAGTTTGTTGGGAATATATGATTTCAGACCTCTAAACAAAGCAAGGAGTTTTAATTTATCGAGAGTAATTTTTAAAATTCTCCGAAAAAGTAATAAAATGGTTAGATTATTTATGTGAGATCAATACTATATCTCTTTTATGGAGTTCAAAATTCCCTTAAAAAAAACAACAAAATATCCTAATGGTGAATCTTTCCGTAAAGTTCTCGTCGTAAGACTCCCTTGTAACCCAATATTCCCAATTGGTCCGATTTACTTAGCCGATCACATTCATAAGTGTTTCCCGGGAATAGAACAACAATTAATTGATTTAGCAATAGTACCTACAAATAATGTCACTAAATATTTAAAAAGAAAAATTGATCAATTTAGACCTCACTTAATAATTTTCTCATGGAGAGATATACAAATTTATGCACCTGTAGATGGCAGGAGTGGAAATCCCCTACAAAACTCTTTTGAAGTTTTCTATTCAAAAAATATTCTTAAAAAAATTAGAGGTTCTTGGGGAGGATTAAAATTAATTGCATCTCATTATGGAGAAATATATAGAAATACTTCTTTAGTCAAGATGGGACTAAAAAGAGCAAAAAAATACAACAAAAATGTAAAAGTGATTTTAGGAGGTGGGGCTGTTAGTGTCTTCTATGAACAATTAGGAAATCTACTTCCAAAAGGAACTATTATTTCTGTTGGAGAGGGTGAAAATCTCATAGAGAAAATTATTAAGAATGATTCTGTAGAGGCAGAAAGATGTTACATTGCTGGACAAAAACCTCGGAACAAATTAATACATGAACAACCTTTAGGCACTGTTAAAACTGCCTGCAATTATAAATATATAAAATCAATATGGCCTGATT
Organism: Prochlorococcus sp. AG-347-K19; assembly: GCA_003281335.1. Classification (GTDB taxonomy): domain Bacteria; phylum Cyanobacteriota; class Cyanobacteriia; order PCC-6307; family Cyanobiaceae; genus Prochlorococcus_A. The sequence continues at coordinate 6,209 of QCCG01000020.1, forward strand.
TCAATTGGTATATTGAAGGTGGAGATTACTACGTAGGGGTGCAAACAAAAAGAGGATGTCCTCATAATTGTTGTTTCTGTATTTATACAGTTGTGGAGGGGAAGCAGGTTCGCGTTAATCCTGTTAACGAAGTAATCAAAGAAATGAAGCAATTATACGATCTTGGGGTAAGGGGATTTTGGTTCACAGATGCACAGTTTATTCCAGCAAAAAAACATATTGAAGATGCAAAAACACTTTTGAAAGCAATAAAAGATCAAGGCTGGAACGATATTAATTGGGCTGCCTATATTAGAGCAGATAATATCGATGCTGAGCTAGCTCAGCTTATGGTTGATACGGGTATGAGCTACTTTGAAATAGGTATCACCTCGGGTTCTCAAGAACTTGTTAGAAAAATGAGATTAGCATATGACCTTGAAACAGTATTAAATAACTGCAGAATGCTAGTCAAATCAGGTTTCAAGAATCACGTTTCAGTCAATTATTCATTTAATGTTTTTGATGAAACGCCTAGTACCATAAGTCAAACAATTGCTTACCATAGAGAATTAGAAAATATTTTTGGTAAAGGCCTAGTTGATCCAGCTATATTCTTTATTGGTTTGCAACCTCACACTCTTCTTGAGAAGTATGCCTTAGAACATAAAATTTTGAAGCCAAATTATAATCCAATGAGCATGATGCCCTGGACAGCAAGAAAACTACTTTGGAATCCTGGCTCATTAGGGAAAAAACTTGGTCAGGTTTGCTTAGAAGCTTTTGATAATCCAGAGGATGAATTTGGCAAAACAGTTATCGACATTCTTGAGAGAGAATATGGTAAATCCTCCTTAAAAGAATCCTTAAAGGTCCGTCCCTTATCAGAAAGGAAATTAGCTCATTCTAAATAATAAATTCAACCGTTATTAATCCTCTTTCTCAATTGAACTAGAAATTCCTTTAGATTTTAACGATTCTGAGTAGAATTCTGCTGGCTCTAAATCACAGACAATTACCAAACCTACACCCGTATTGTGTGCCTCAAGCATTATGGCAATAGCATCTTGTTCGCTTAATTGCGGTACAACTTCTCGTAGTGAAATAGTTACATACTCCATAGAATTAACTGGATCATTATGAAGTAAGACCTTATATTTTGGAGATTTATTTTTTAATTCAGCAGGTTTTTTTTCAATCACTGCTGAATTATTACTAACACTTTGTTCTCTATTTATAGATAGCATTAATTTTTTAGAATCTAAAAGATACCAATTATTATATATTAATTATTCTTTCCATTGCATCAATAACGTTTGATCGTGAATTAAATGCTGACAAACGAAAATAACCCTCTCCTGATAATCCAAATCCGCTACCAGGTGTACCAACTACACTTACTTTTTGGAGAAGGAAATCAAAAAAGTCCCAAGATGTCATCTGATCAGGAACTTTAATCCAGATATAAGGAGCATTGTCTCCACCATAAACTTTATATCCTGCTTTCTGAAGTTTATTTTTCATGATTTTTGCATTTTCCATATAAAAGTCAATTAAACCTTTTACCTGTTTCTTCCCTTCAAGAGAATAAACAGCCTCTGCTCCTCTCTGAACCACATAACTTACTCCATTGAACTTTGTAGATTGTCGCCTATTCCAAAGAGGCCATAACTCTATTTCCTCATTTGTTGAGCTCAAACCTTTGAGATTCTTAGGAATTACAGTAAATGCACATCTAACTCCAGTAAATCCTGCATTCTTTGAAAAAGATCTAAATTCTATAGCACAATCCTTTGCTCCCTCAATCTCATATATTGAATGTGGAATATCATTATCTTGAATAAATGCTTCATAAGCTGCATCAAAAAGTATTATAGATTTGTTTTGAAGAGCATAGTCAACCCACTTTTTCAATTCTTCTTTATTAATAGTTGCTCCAGTTGGATTATTAGGAAAACAAAGATATAAAACATCAACTTTTTTTTCAGGAAGTTCAGGCAGAAAGTTATTCCCCTCGTTTATAGCAAGATATGTCAATCCTTGATAATTACCATTTTCAAGAGCCTCCCCGGTTCTGCCTGTCATAACGTTACTATCTACATAAACAGGGTAAACAGGATCTGTTACAGCAATTGAATTATCTTTGCCAAGAATATCTAAAATGTTGCTGCTATCGCATTTAGAACCATCTGAAACAAAGATTTCTTCAGGTGAAATTTGACAGCCTCTAGAAACAAAATCATGCTCAGATATTTTTTCTCTGAGCCAAAAATAACCTTGCTCTGGTCCATAACCTCTAAAACTAGCTGTTGTTCCCATATCATCTAAAGCTTTACCCATAGCCTCTATACATGCTCTAGGTAATGGTTCAGTAACATCTCCTATGCCAAGTTTAATAATTTCAGCACTCTTGTTTAATTGAGAATATGTTTTTACCCTTTTTGCAATTTCAGGAAATAAATAACCTGCTTTGAGTTTTAAATAATTTTCGTTTACTTGAACCACTTTAGATAAAAATTCACCAATATAAGAATAATGTATGAACGTGCTTTAGTGGTGATTAGATGTTAATATTATCGTAGTTATGATTAATTTAAGAGATAATCATAGCTATAAATTCAATTTCAATTAGTTTGAAAATCGTTTAAAGCTTTATAAATAGCAGAATTCAATCACTATTAACTTTATTAATTTTAAAAGTAAATAACAATAGCTATAAAAATTTAATCTTTTATTTTAGATGATTTTCAAAATCCAAATCATTCAGAATCAATTATATGTCTCAGCAAATTATCATCGCTGAGCAGGCTCGAATTGCAGCACTACTCAAAGATGATCGAGTTGATGAATTAATCGTCGCACAAGGTCAATATCAAATTGGCGATATTTTTTTAGGAACAGTTGAAAATGTTCTCCCTGGCATTGATGCCGCTTTCATAAATATTGGTGAAAGTGAAAAAAATGGATTCATCCATGTTTCAGATTTAGGTCCACTAAGACTCAAAAAAGGGGCTTTTGGAATAACGGAATTACTAGAACCAAAACAAAAAGTTCTAGTACAAGTGATAAAGGAACCTACAGGATCTAAAGGACCCAGACTAACCGGAAGTATTTCAATACCAGGAAAATACTTGATATTACAGCCATATGGCCAAGGAGTAAATATTTCAAGAAAAATAAATACAGAAACAGAACGAAGCCGTTTGAAAGCTCTCGGGGTTCTAATAAAACCACCTAGTACAGGCTTGTTATTTAGAACAGAGGCTGAAAAGATAAAAGAAGAACTTCTAATTGAAGATCTAGAACATTTAATGCAACAATGGGAAAATGTACTAAAAGTTTCTGAGGCTTCAAATCCGCCAAATTTAGTAAAAAGAGATGATGATTTCTCTCTTAAGATCTTAAGAGATCATATTAAAGAATCTACTAAAAGCATAATTATCGATAGTAAATTTTCAGTAGCAAGGGCAAAAGATTTTTTAATAAATTATGAATCTGATATAGATATTGAATTCCACGATAACAGTTTAGACCAACATATTTTTGAAAAGTACGAAATTAAGAAAACAATTCAAAAAGCTCTCCAGCCGAGAGTAGATCTTCCTTCGGGAGGTTACATAATTATTGAACCTACTGAGGCTTTAACTGTAATCGATGTAAACTCTGGATCATTTACAAGATCCGCCAACTCAAGACAAACCGTTTTATGGACGAACTGCGAAGCAGCAGTTGAAATTTCAAGACAAATGAAATTAAGAAATATTGGTGGAGTTATAGTAGTAGACTTTATCGATATGGAATCTAGAAGAGATCAATTTCAATTACTTGAGCATTTTACCTCAGCAATAAAAGATGATTCTGCTAGGCCTCAAATAGCTCAGCTTACTGAATTAGGCTTAGTGGAGTTAACTAGAAAAAGACAAGGTCAAAATATATATGAATTATTCAGTAAAAAATGTTCTACATGCGATGGTACAGGAAATGTAGAAAATATATTAAATCACGAAATTTCTAACTTTAAAATTAAAAATGTTGAAAATAAATCTAATAAATCAAACAATCTAAAATCTCTAGATTTAGATAATTCTCAATCAACTGAAGAGCAGGAAAAAATAATTGAGAAGGAATTACTTAACTCCAAAGACCTTATAAAAGAGAATTCTTCTAACAAAAAAGAAAATGATCATGAAAATTTGAACTTATCAAATTCAAAAGAAAAAAATATAATAACAGTTGATCTCACTAATGAAGAAAAAATTGTTTTCAGTCAACTAGGTATTAATCCACTTATAAAGTTAGGTAAAGAATATCTGACCAGCAATAATTATGTACGTTTAAAAGAAAGTCATAAGGAAATGGAAAAACCCTTAGATAGTAAAAAAACAAAAGCAAAACAAATTAAAAAAAGCTCAAAATCGGAAGAAGAAAAGATTCAAATTAAAATTGAAGCATTTACAAATTCTAAAGATAAATCAACAAATAAAAGTAATGAAAATGATAACGTTGTATTTACAGATAAAAAGGATGAAATTGAAATTACAGATGAGCTAAACAATGCAAGGAAAAAAAGAAGAAGATCTTCAGCAAGCATTGAATAAAGTAACCGAAGTAGGAATAGATGAAGTTGGAAGGGGAGCAATTTTTGGTCCAGTTTTTTCAGCAGTTGTATCATTAACTGAAAAAAATAAATTTATCTTAAAACAATTTGGTGTAACAGATAGTAAAAAACTAACTCCCAAAAAAAGAAAATTACTTTTACCAAAGATTTTATTACTCTCTTCAGATTACGGAATTGGGCAATCTTCGGCTAGAGAAATAGATAAGTTAGGTATCAGAGTTGCGACAGAACTTTCAATGATAAGAGCTTTAAAAAAATTAAAAGAGAAACCATCTGAATTAATGATTGATGGCCCCTTATTATTGAGGCCATGGAACGGAATTCAGAAAAACATAGTATCTGGAGACTCAAAGTTTATTTCGATAGCTTCAGCAAGCATAGTTGCCAAAGTTTCTCGCGATAATCTAATGGAGAGGTTAGAAAAAAAATACTCAGGATACTTAATATTTAAAAACAAAGGTTATGGAACCTGCGAGCATCTCACACTAATCAAAAAAAATGGAATAACTAAACTTCATAGGAAAAGTTTTTTAAAAAAATCAAATCTTATTTAATTCACACCAATCTAAAAAATCTTTTACTAGTTGCTGTTGAACCCTCGACTTTATACCCAGCAAAATCCCATTTAATACCGAATGACCAGTAGATTCCAAAATTTTCTTTGGTACCAGCTTCAGTAGAGGGGGTTGACTAACAGATACTCCAAGAAGCGCCTCGCCTTCTAACCCAATATCAGTTGCTTCCAAATTCGCTTTCAAAATAAGATTAAAATCATCTATTATCCCCAAACCATCCAATGTACTTTCAAGAGCTTTCATTTTTAAAATTCCATCTTTATTTTCTACCGCAATTGAAACAACAGGGTTAATATCTAATTTAAAAACCTGAAAACTTGTTACTGTATACTTATATCTACCTACTCCTTCTCGTACTAATTTTTTGGAGTCAAGCATTGCTCCAACAACTCTTTCTTCTTCCAAAAGATATTTAGAAAGATATTCTTTATTACGTTTTACTGAAAGCTTTAGTTTCTGTTTAGCATTAAAAGACAATAACATTTTCTATATTCCTCCAATGCTTATTTGATCTCTTTTTTTTACGATTAATCATGCGCAAACAAGTTGCTTATTTAGGGCCCAAAGGAACATACGCCGAAAAAGCAGCTCATATATTATCAAAGCTTGCCAATTTTCAGACACCTATATTTGTACCATGTAATGGGTTACATTCGGTCATTAAATCAATAGCGTGCAACAATTGTGATGCTGCTGTAGTACCAATAGAAAATTCCGTAGAAGGGGGAGTTACGGCAACTCTAGATGCCCTTTGGAAATTTCCCGAAATTTTTATAAATAAAGCAATTGTTCTACCTATAAAACATGCATTAATTAGTGATGGAGAACTTTCAAACATTTCGGAAGTATTATCTCATCCTCAAGCGTTAGCTCAATGTTCAGAATGGTTATCTGAAAATCTTCCAAATGCAATTGCTCTCCCAACAAATTCAACATCAGAAGCTGTCAATATGGTTAAGGGGAGTAAATTCAGAGCTGCTATCGGTTCAAAATCATTAATTCAAATCGAAGGACTTAAAGAATTAGCATTTCCTATTAATGATGTTCCAGGTAATTGCACAAGATTTGTTTTATTGAGCAAGGAATCAAATTCAAATTTAGCCAATATTGCCAGTTTTGCTTTCTCATTGATATCAAATAAACCTGGTGCTTTGCTTAAAGCTATAAATAATATTGCAGATTTTGGATTTAATATGAGTAAGATTGAATCTAGGCCTTCAAAAAGAGAATTAGGCGAATATATAATTTATATAGATTTAGAAATAAATAATCAAAATAACATTAAAAATTTCGTTGAATTAAAAAATAAGCTAAAGCCACTTTGCAATAATTTTGTAGATTTTGGAAATTATTTTTCAGAAAATGTTGAACTAGAATAATTTATCCTCTGCATTTATAAACTCCAAACTCCATTAACCCTTTTCTAAATCCCCAATTCATGAGAAGTATTGTTGGAATCTCTCTAATTGACTTAACTATAGCAAATGGGCCAAGTGACAAAATTGCAAATGGCCTTCGAAAGCCTTCCATAATGGAATCGTACCATGAAGGATTTGTATAGGAATTCCAATTTTCAGAAAAAACTCTTCCTGAACTATTTTTGTTAGTTCTAAGAATGTTACCGAATTCGTTAATGCTAATAAATTCAGGATGTACCCATTGTTCAAGTAATTGTTTAAGGACTAACTTCTCAAAAAATGATGGGGGGTATGCTTCGAGGTCTCTTGAGTTCCAATCAGCCAATGCCATGTAACCACCAGGTCTTAGGGTTCTAAGCATTTCATCTGCAAACCTAGTTTTATCATTCATATGTGCTCCAGCCTCAACACTCCAGACCGCATCAAATGATCCATCTTCAAATTTCAAATCCAAAGCATCCATAACTTGGAAGTGGCAATTTAGTCCATTAGGAGTAAGTTCTCTTGCTCTTTTAACTTGAGCCGGACTAATTGTAATGCCAGTGACATTAAAATCATAATATTCTGCAAGAATTCTAGAACTCCCCCCTATTCCACAACCAACATCGAGAATTCTGGATCCCTTTGGCAATTTATCTAAACCACTCCATTTGACTAATTCATGAACAAACTGAACTTTAGCCTTTCTAAAATCAATATTTTTTTTTCCTGAGGGATAAAAACCCAAATGTATATGTTCTCCCCACAATCTCTCAAGTAATTTATCCTGGGTCCAAGCATCATATGCAGAAGCCACTGTACCGGAAGAAATATATTTTCTAGCATTAATTCTCCAGATTATTGATAGAAATATAAAGAATAAAATTAGTATAAAAAAAGGGAATAATAATTCAAACATTTAATTTTCTTTTATATCAGGAAAACTTTCTTTCAATGCTGTTCTTGCTGCAAGTTGTTTTCTTGTATGATCGAGCATTTCATATTCTCTTTGCAAACGAGTAAAAGTATTTCTTTCCTCAAGAAGTCTTTGCTGTTCCTCCGCAACAGGTCCGCCCAAATGAGCACCAATCCAAAAAGATAAATCCATTGGGCTGTCAGGTAATTTATCAGGTAGATTTTTCTTAGTATTAGTCAATTTACTTGTTAAATTTATAACATCACTAAGTGCATCTTTTACTTGATCTTTAAGAGAATCTAATTTTTGAAAGTCATCAATATTATTATCACTAATCCAACTAACCATTGCGGAACAAAAAGGCGTCGAACGAATAATTTCTAAAACTTGAAATCTTTGTTGTCCCAGAGTAATAATATTACTTCTTCCATCCTCTGCAGTTTGATGTTTTATGATTTGTGCGCAACAACCAACGTTTGCCATACTTTTAGTTCTTGGATCCCATTTAATGACTCCAAACATAGAATCACTCTCAAGAACGGATTGGAGCATAATCCTATATCTCGATTCAAAAATATGTAAAGGCAATACTTCTTGAGGAAAAAGAACTACCTCTGGCAAAGGAAATAATGGTAATTCCCTTACTGAGAGTTCTCCCATTTAAACTTCATTTCGTTTAATTTATATTAAACAATTTAGGGCGGTTTCGGGATTTATTAAAGTTTAACTTCAATATCTACACCACTAGGGAGGTCTAGTTTCATTAAAGCATCAATAGTTTTTGCAGAAGGACTGTAGATATCTATTATTCTTCTATGAGTTCTTGTTTCAAAATGCTCTCTAGAATCTTTATCAACATGTGGTGATCTTAGGACACAATAAATTTTCCTTTTGGTAGGTAAAGGTATTGGACCTATTGCTGAAGCAGAGGTAGTGTCAGCAGTTTGGATTATTTTGTCGCAAGATAAATCAAGCATTCTTCTATCAAATGCTTTCAATCTTATTCTAATTTTTTGTTGTGCAATTGATGCGGTCATAGTTTCAAATAACTTCTAGTAAAGGGCCATCTAATAAATGACCCTTATCTATATACCTATATTAGATGATTGAGGTTAAATTTTTAAATTCAAATATATTATTTGAGTATTTTAGAAACAACTCCAGCACCTATGGTACGTCCACCTTCACGGATTGCAAATCGCATACCTTGTTCAATGGCAACTGGACAAATTAATTCTCCAGTCATCTTAATTCTGTCTCCTGGCATAACCATTTCAACATTCGAGCCATCATCTGAGGTAAATGCGGTTATTTGACCTGTCACATCAGTTGTTCTGATGTAAAACTGAGGTCTGTATCCAGCAAAGAAAGGAGTATGTCTTCCGCCCTCTTCTTTTTTGAGAACATAAACTTCTCCTTCAAACTGAGTATGAGGAGTAATAGATCCTTTCTTAACAAGTACCATTCCTCTCTCAATATCTTCTTTCTGAACACCACGTAAAAGTAAACCAACATTATCGCCAGCCATACCTTCATCAAGAAGTTTGCGGAACATTTCAACACCAGTAACAGTTGTTACTCTTGTATCTCTTATTCCAACTATTTCTACTTCTTCTCCAACCTTAACTTTACCTCTTTCAATTCTTCCAGTAGCAACGGTTCCTCTACCAGTAATAGAGAAAACATCTTCTACTGCCATCAAGAAAGGTTTATCAACTTCTCTTTCAGGCTCGGGAATACTAGCATCAACTGCTTTCATTAATTCTTCGATCTTTGATTCCCAAGTTGAATCTCCTTCGAGAGCTTTTAAACCAGAAACTTGAACGATAGGAATATCATCTCCGGGGAAGTCATAACTATCTAATAGTTCTCTGATTTCCATCTCAACAAGTTCAATAATTTCTTCATCATCAACCATATCGCACTTATTGAGAGCAACTACAAGAGCAGGAACTCCAACCTGTTTAGCTAAAAGAATATGCTCTTTTGTTTGAGCCATAGGGCCATCTGTGGCTGCGCAAACTAGAATAGCACCGTCCATCTGGGCGGCACCTGTTATCATGTTTTTTACATAATCGGCATGTCCTGGGCAATCAACATGGGCATAATGTCTGCCTTCAGTTTCATATTCAACGTGAGCTGTATTAATAGTAATACCACGCTCTCTTTCTTCAGGAGCACCATCAATGTCTCCATAGTCTTGAGCTTGAGCTTGACCTTTTTTAGCTAATACATTTGTAATAGCGGCAGTTAGTGTTGTTTTCCCATGATCAACATGGCCAATAGTACCTATGTTGACATGTGGTTTGTTCCTTTCGAACTTCTCGCGAGCCATTTTGAATTAAAGAATCGAGGGTTTAAGAGTGTTTTAGTTTAGAGATCAGGAGTTGCCCTGATTCTTGGAAATGATAGCTTCAGCAACATTACGAGGAACTTCCTCATAATTTGCGAACTCCATTGAAAATATACCCCGACCTTGAGTCATTGATCGGAGTTGAGTGGCATAACCGAACATTTCGGCTAAGGGCACTTTGGCCTGTACCTTAGACAATCCATCATCAACAGATTGTCCTTCTACTTGACCTCTTCTAGAAGAGAGATCACCAATTACAGATCCAAGAAAGTCATCAGGACTTTCGACCTCAACTTTCATCATAGGCTCTAAGAGGACAGGATTGCATTTTTTAACCCCGTCTTTAAAAGCCATGGAACCTGCAATTTTGAAGGCCATTTCAGATGAGTCTACATCG
>QCCG01000021.1 GCA_003281335.1 Prochlorococcus sp. AG-347-K19
ACTCACAGAACATCATTGCCATTAGTAGGTCCCAAAGCATGGGATTCAAATGAAGTTATATCTTTATGTGAAAAATTTAGTGAAAAAAAGGCGAAAATTTTTAGAGTTTCCCCTTTCCTTATTAGTGTCACTCAAAAAGTAGTTTCCTTTTTCCAAGATTCTCTTAATGTTGCTGAGCGATTGGCTTTTGCTGAAGTAACTAGTAGTGGTGAATCATTAGATGCTGACATGAGCAAAACTTACGAAATATTGGAACTTAAAAAAGAGGATATGACCTCACTAGAGAGTTATATAAAGGAGTACTATCAACAAATACTTAAAAGATTAAGGGAAATGGAAGCAGATCTTAATATCGAAGAAAAAAAGAGATTACCTTTTTAATATTGCAATTTTAGAATCAGATAGTATATTTGTACTATATTAAATATTATTTAACTATGTCTTTTTCTAAGTCTAAAAACCTTGAACGAAAACTTGATAATTTCGCAAAAGAAGCAAAAAATGAATTGAATAATGTTTGCGGATCTTCATTATGGGAAAGCCTCGGGTTTGTTTTTTTTGATCAATTAGAAGAATCTGAAAAAATTGCGAAAGCAAATTTTTACTATGGACAACTTCAAATAATTAATGAAATTAGATTTTCAATTTGAATTGAATTGCATATTTTTACGTATGTAAATTTTTTTTAAATCAATTTTCACCAATCTTTTTCTGATAATATGAACTTAGTAAAAGATTAATTAATGATTGAAACTTCAGGTGTAATAGAAAAAGAGCAAGGGAATGGATTTTATTTGGTTACTTTAGAACAACCTGAAGGACATCAATGTTTATGTAGAGCTGCAGGTAAATTGACAAAATTTAGAATTAAATTATTAGCTGGAGATAAAGTTTTAGTTGAGATAAGTCCTTATGATCTCTCTAGAGGGAGGATAACTTATAGAGAAAGGAATGCAGGTGGTGCTAGACCTACTACTAATAAAAATAACCCTAAGAGAAATAATAAATAAAGAGTTACTTTAGATAATATTTTTTATTGCTTCTTTAAACTCACTTCTTTGTTTTACACCTTGCCATTGTTTTTTTAATAATTTTTCTTTAAAAAGTTGAACTGTTGGTGTACCGTTAATTCCAGCTTGTTTTGCAATATCTTGATCTTTATCAATATCTATTTCAACGCCAAGAACTGCACCATTAAGTTCTTTAATTACCCTTTTTAACTGGGGTTTCAAAACATGACATGGGCCACAGCTTGGGGAACTAAAAATTACTAAGATAGGTTTTTTACTCTCGTGATAAAGTTTCCTTAATGCATAACTGCCTTTTTGCCATTCAGAATTTGAATCGAAAGTATCTTCATTAACTTCTTCTTCATTAAAATCTGATGAATTAAGTTTTTTTTCTGGTTCAGGAGTTTCTCTGACTATAGTTTTTGCTAAGTTTTTCTCGGCTAGCCACCTTTCGGTAGCTAATGCTGCCATGCATCCTGTTCCTGCAGCAGTTACTCCTTGCCTCCACTCAGAATCAACAACATCACCTGCTGCGAAGATGCCTTCAATAGATGTTTCTGGTCTTCCTGATTTGCAAGCAATATATCCTTTATTATCTAAATCAATTTTGTTGCCTAAGAACTTCGTATTTGGTGTGTGCCCTATCGCGTAAAAAAGACCTTTTATATTGATTTCCCCTTTTCCTTCTTGAGAGTGAATAGTTTCTATTCTCTCAAGCCATTCGGAACCATCTGCTTTATCAACTTGTGTGTTCCAATGAATTTCTATCTTTGAATTAGCTTTTACTCTATCTACCATTGCTGCGCTAGCCCTTAATTTTTCTGATCTAACAATCAAATGCACTTTGCTTCCATACTTTGTGAGATACGCTGCTTCTTCACATGCAGAGTCCCCCCCACCAATAACAGCTAATTCTTCATCTCTGAATTGTGGGGTAGCTCCATCACATATTGCACAAGCACTTATTCCTTTGCTCCAGAATTTATCTTCATTTGTCACTCCTAATCTATTTGCACTTGCTCCAGTTGCAATAATAATTGAGTTGGATTTTATAGTTCCTTCTAAAGTTTTTAATTCAAATGGATGCGAATCAGTATTTATTGAGACAACATCACTTTCGTATAAATTAGTGCCCCATCTTTCTGCTTGCGCCTTCATTAGATCCATCAATTCAGGGCCTAGTACTCCATCAGGGAAACCTGGATAATTTTCAACAAATGTTGTAGTCATTAATTGCCCACCAGGAATTCCACCGGAATTAAATCCTGTTACGAGCAAAGGTTGCAGATTTGCTCGTGCTGCATAAATTGCAGCTGTATAACCCGCAGGCCCCGAACCTATAATTACGACATTTTCTAAGTTTGAAGTCTTCTCGTTATTTTCCATTTATTTACAAGTATCACTATTAATAATAATAAATAAGACGGAATAATGAAGGTCGGATTTTACACGATGAATTTATTATTTAGTCGTTTACTTTTTGGTCTAATAATTCTTTTAATTCCTTTGGGAAGTTTAAAACAGAATCTCTTAAATTTTCATTCTTTTCTCCTATGTGTAGTATCCATTCTCTAAATTCTTCTGCGATTGCATAACTATCTTCATATTTTTCTAAAGTATCCATTACAGAGATCCTATTGGTAGCCCAACAGGTTGCAATATCGATCCTTTTTCTAATGAAATTTTCCATTGAAACTTAAGGTGTTCTATATAGATAAACACATCAAAGAACATATCAAATGTCTAATAAGTTACAACTTTGTACTTTCAAACAGTAATTTAATATTTAATTTATATTTGAGCGGATTTTTGCGTCAACTATGAAGAAAATATAAAGAATTGAGGTTAAACTGCTTCGCTGTGATTTGCAAGTAGCCTTTCTACTTCCTCGAAACCCTCTTTAGCTGAATTTATTGCAATTTCCTCGCTAACTTTTTCTTCTGATACTAATTTTGCAGATATTTTCTTCAAAAGAGTTTCTTTCTTTTCTCTTAGCGTACTAACAATTTCTTCTTCAATAATAGATTTTATTGCTTTAGAAATTATTTTTTTGTCATTTGCTTCTTCAAATGTACCCTGGACTAATTCTTGAATAAATAATCGATGTACCTCACTACTTCTTAAGAAGCTTTCAGTGGCATTGATAATTCCTTCAACTAGAGCCTCATCAGGTTCAGAATCATTTTCTGCAAGCTTGAATTCCCAATCTAAATGTCTTCTTTGCCATCCTGCTGAGTGAAGACTGGGCATGACTGTCTGCGAATAAGTATCAACTGACATTTCATAAATTCGCTCTGCCAATTTCTCGCACCAGTCTTTACCATGCTTTTCTAGATTTTTCTGCATAGCTTGCCTGGGAACAGCATGACCACCATGATGACTGTGACATACTCCATCAGGACATTCGATTGCTTTTATACTCATTGGATTATTTAGTACCTATATATTCTAGATAGCTATTTTTTATAGAAAAGAAAATATATTTTTAACAAAAATCCAAGACTTTTGACTTTCTTCAATTTATATTTAGTATGTTAAAAAAATAAATAAATTGACAAAGATACTTATTCCTGCCGAAACAAGCTCTGGCGAAAGGAGAGTTTCAGCTACACCAGAAGCTGTAAAGAAATTAAAAAGCCTTGGATGTGATGTTTATATTGAAAATTCAGCAGGGAAATTATCAGGATTTAGTGACTTATCATATGAAGAATCGGGCGGAACAATAATAAACAAGTTAGATCAAAAAATTTGGGGTAAAGCGGACTTAATATTTTGTGTTCAAACTCCATCAGAAGATAATTTAACTAAATTAAAGAAAGGCGCTGTTCTACTTGGTCTTCTTAACCCATACGGTAATAAGAAACTTCTTAGTATTATAAATAGTAATAAGATTTCAGCTTTATCATTAGAGTTGCTTCCGAGGATTAGTAGAGCTCAATCTTCTGATGTTCTTTCTTCACAGGCCAATATTGCTGGATATAAAGCTGTTCTTTTAGCTGCAAGTGAGTTAGATAGATATTTCCCAATGCTTATGACTGCAGCAGGGACAGTCCAACCTGCCAAAGTAGTAGTTCTTGGTGGAGGCGTTGCAGGATTACAGGCAGTTGCGACAGCAAAAAGACTTGGTGCAATAGTATTTGTATCTGATATTAGACCTGCTGTTAAAGAACAAGTAGAGTCCCTCGGAGCAAGATTTATAGAACTTCCTGAAGTTGAGGAAAAGCCAGGAGAGGCAGGAGGTTATGCAAAAGCTGTGACACCCGAATTCCTTGCAAAACAGAAGGCAACTTTAACTAAATATTTATCTGAAGCTGATGTTGCTATATGTACTGCGCAAGTTCTAGGTAAAAAGGCCCCTGTTTTAATAGATTCACCCATGATTGAAAAAATGAGGCCAGGAGCAGTAGTTATTGATTTAGCAGTTTCTCAAGGTGGGAACTGCGAAGGAACAAATTCAAATGAAACTATTATCAAAGATGGGGTAAAACTTATTGGAGCGGGCGAATTACCCTCTTCAGTTCCTTATGATGCAAGTTCTCTTTATGCTAAGAACTTAACATCCTTAATTACACCATTTATAAAAGATGGTGTAATTAAATTAGATAAAGAGGATGAACTCATTTCTGGATGTTTATTAAGCGATGAAGGAGTTATTCTTCAAAATAAAGTTTTTGAAAATTGAGGTTTTAAAATTATGTCTTTTATAAGTCTTCTTTGGGTTCTTTTACTCGGTAGTTTATTAGGCCTCGAGTTAATTGGGAAAGTTCCTCCTACTCTTCACACACCTCTAATGAGTGGAGCAAATGCAATTTCAGGAATAACAATGCTTGCAGCCTTGACTTTAATTGTAAAAGCAGAAGGTAACGTACCACTTTTAATCATTGGTTCAGTTTCTCTTGGATTTGCTCTTTTTAACGTTGTAGGCGGTTTCTTTGTAACTGATCGAATGCTCGCGATGTTTAGTCGTAAACCATCAAATAAGAAGTAATTTTTAACATGAATCTACCTGTAATCATTAAATTCGTTATTGACCTTCTAGCAGTACTTTTACTGGCTTTAGGAATAAAAGGATTGTCAAAAGTAAAATCAGCAAGGGATGCAAATAGATTAGCTGCATTTGCAATGTCGCTATCAGTTGTAGGATTACTTTCTTATTATTTAGGCACTTCTGGAATTGCTATTCAGTCTTGGATTTGGATAATAATTGGATCAATCATAGGTAGTTTATTCGGAGCAATTCTTGCAAAAAAAGTACCTATGACCTCCATGCCTGAAACAGTGGCATTGTTCAACGGTTGTGGAGGAATGTCATCACTTTTAGTGGCCTTAGGAGTAGCTATTTTTCCTATGTCTGGTGGGCAAGAAAATTTTGATTTTTTTAAGTCATTGATTAACGAAGTTTCAATATCTGTTTCTATATTTGTTGGTGCCATAACTTTCACAGGTTCAATTGTGGCGATGGCAAAGTTGCAGGGTTGGTTGTCAACTCCAGGATGGACCCAGAGCAAAGTTAGACATTTTGTAAATATTGTTTTTGCAGTTGCTTCCTTAATAGCCTTTTTTGATTTAATAAACGGCAATACAAGTTCTATTTGGCTTTTAGTTTTAGTTTCTTCTTTATTAGGTATTGGAGTTACTTTGCCAATTGGTGGAGCTGATATGCCAGTCGTTATATCTTTATTAAATAGCTATTCAGGGATTGCAGCAGCAGCAGCAGGTTTCGTTGTAGATAGTCAGCTTTTGATAGTTGCAGGCGCAATGGTTGGAGCAGCAGGTCTAATACTTACTCAAGTAATGTGCAAGGGTATGAATAGATCATTAGTCTCAGTTCTTTTTGGAGGATCTTTATCTGCACAAAGTACAGCCTCTTCTAGTTCAGGAGAATATACAAATATAACTTCTTGCAGTGTTGAAGAATGTGCATTGACTTTAGAGGCAGCCAATAAGGTAATTATTGTTCCTGGTTATGGTCTAGCGGTAGCTCAAGCTCAACATACTTTAAGGGAAGTGACAAAAAAACTAGAGCAAAATGGTATTGAAGTTGTTTACGCAATTCATCCTGTAGCTGGGAGGATGCCTGGACATATGAATGTACTTTTGGCAGAAGCAGATGTTCCTTACGAACAACTTAAAGAGATGGACGTTATAAATCCTGATTTTCCAGCAACGGATGTTGTTTTAGTTTTAGGAGCGAATGATGTGGTTAATCCTCAAGCTAAAAATGATAGCTCTTCTCCTTTATATGGAATGCCAGTTCTTGATGTGCAGGAAGCAAGAACGGTATTTGTAATTAAACGTGGTATGAGTGCAGGTTACTCTGGAATAAAAAATGATTTATTTGATCTGCCAAATACCTCAATGGTTTTTGGGGATGCAAAAAAAGTACTGAATGATCTGATTGGAGAATTAAAGGATCTTGGAGTTGGGGAGAAATAGTAGCATATCTTTTAGTTTTTCAGATTACTTAAAAAAAAAGCCATTTCGAGAAGTCTTACCTTGGATAGGTGGCGACTTACAAACTTTAAGAGATACTTTTGTTATTGATCTTGGTAAATCAAAAAAAAATAAAAAAATATTCTTTCCGATTAATAAAATTCTTTCTAAAAATTTTGAATGTGATTATCTTCTAGGGTTTTTAGAATTACCTGAAAACTTACACTCACTTAGAGGTTTTGTAATCGTTACACATGGTTTAGGGGGCTCAACTAAACGGTTTGGTTTAAGAAGAATTTCTAGGAAATTAGCAAATAATGGTTTTGGAGTTCTTAAATTAAATCTGAGAGGATCTGGATCTGCGAGATATTTAGCTAAAGGAAATTATTGTGCTAGATGCTCCAGTGATGTTATTTCAGCAATTAATTATTTTAAAAAATTCATTAATTTAGAGTTCAAAGATCTTATGAAAAAGAATAATAATCTTCCAATTTACGGAGTTGGATTATCTTTAGGTGGAACAATTCTTTTAAATGCCTGCTTAGATTACGATGAAAACAAAAGAGAAAAACTTTTAGATGGTCTAGCCTGTGTGAGTAGCCCTTTAGATTTATCATCATGCAGTCTCTGTATTGAAAAATCTAGAAATTATATCTATCAAAAATGGTTACTTCATCGCTTAAAAAATCAGTTATGGGACGGATTTAATGATGAAGGCAAAATTCTTAATAATGAGAAATTAAGAAAAAAAATTAAAGCTTTAAAAAGTATAAGGGAATTTGATCAGAAATTTACAGCTCCAAGTTGGGGATTTGATTCTTTAGAAGATTATTATGTTAAAGCTTCTCCAATATTTAGAATCCAAAACTCAATAAAAAATTTACCTCAAATGCTTTTTATTCATGCCAAGGATGATCCTTGGGTTCCATATAATGCAACTTTGAATTTAAGAGGGAAATTTATTGATAAATTTACTATTTTTATAACTGAAAAAGGAGGTCATAATGGTTTTCACTCTATTAATGGCTGCTGGTCAGACGAAGTAGTAAAGAACTGGTTTATTAGCATCTAGGACTATTTAAAAATGGTGTTTTTTTAAAAATCCATTTTTCTATTGGCTTACCGTTAATAATATGTGAGGTAAAAATTTCTGAAATTTTTTCTGGAGAAACTTTCTCGTACCAAATACCATCAGGCCACACAAGAAGAATTGGGCCGTTCTTGCATATCCTTAAACAGTCAGCTTTTGATCTTAATATATGAACGTTTTTTGTACAGGAATCATTCTCAAATTTTTTTAAAGTCTTTTTCAGACATTCCCATGTTTTTTGACCTTCATTGCCTTTAAAGCATTTCTGTTTTGTGGGACTTGCGCATAGTAGAAGGTGTTTAGAAACCTCTTTCCCCATTTTGAAAAACTTTTCCTATAGGCCAATAGGTTCATTCTAAGGGATGAAAGACTTTGCTTGTAAGTTCAGCCTCCAATAGTCGTAAGAAATGGTTAGTTAGGTGACTTTTAATATTCACTTTTATCCAATACTTACGTATTTTTTCCCTTTTTTAATTTCTTGCTCAACAAAAAGTCTGGCCCAATTGTCTACTTCAAGAATATCCTCCAATTCTGGACTCAAATTCAAATTTTCCATATGTGATTCACAAGCTTTACTTATAAATTTTGGGATTTCTTGAAAAGAAATTTTTTCTTTGAGGAATTGTTCAACAGCCATTTCATTAGCAGCATTTAAGACTGCAGGCATAGTCCCAGAAGATTTTCCTGCGGCATAGGCAAGTCCCATGCATGGATATTTAAACTCGTCTGGCTCTTTAAAAGTTAATTTTCCAATTTCACTTAGGTTTAATCTTTTCCAATTTGTTTTAAATCTTTCAGGCCAACTCATCGCATATAAAATAGGTAGCTTCATATCTGGCCAACCTAATTGAGCTAATACTGAAGAATCTTCCATCTCAATCATTGAATGAATTATACTTTGAGGGTGAATAACTATTTCGATATTTTCGTAAGAGGTCCCAAATAAATAATGAGCTTCTATAACTTCTAATCCTTTATTCATAAGAGTTGCAGAATCTACAGTTATTTTTTTTCCCATATCCCAATTTGGATGTGAAGTCGCATCTTCTACTGTGACATGCTTTAAATCCTCAACGGCCCAATCTCTGAAAGCACCACCAGAAGCTGTTAAATGTATGGCTTTTAAACCCTTAGGCATCTCTCCTGTTGAAAAATCTGCATTTTCATAATTAGGTAATCCTTGTAAACATTGAAAGATAGCGGAGTGTTCTGAATCAGCAGGTAAAAGCCTACTATTATTTTTCTTTAATGCAGGAATAACAATTGGTCCTGCCGCAATTAAAGTTTCTTTGTTAGCAAGTGCAATATTTTTCCCCGCATTAATTGCTGACATTGTTGGAATTAAGCCTGCACAGCCTACTATCCCTGTTACCACAGTATCTGCCTTATCCCATGCTGCAACTGCGTTAATCCCCTGCTTTCCTCCTAAAACCAAGGGAGTATCATCCAAATCTAAGTTATTAATATTATCTTTTAAATCTTCTATAAGACTCTCATCCTCAATTGCAACTACCTCTGGTTTATGTGTTTTAACTTGTTCGGTTAATAAACTAATATTTCTTCCTGCGGAAAGAGCTACGGCTTTAAACTTATCAGGCTGCTCACTAGCTATTTCGAGAGTTTGAGTCCCTATTGAACCAGTAGAACCGAGCACAGTAATGTATTTCAATTTTCTCTGATATTTCTAATATCTTCCCATTAAAAGGTGTATTTAAAAAACAAAAATTTCAAATTGGTGTTTTTTTTTAAAATTTAGACCCTTATCCATGTTGTTATTTCTTTTGATTGATCAATGAGTTCAATACCTTTTGCTTTTAACAAATTCCTGATTTCATCCGCCTTCGCATAATTCTTTTCCATTTTTGCTTTCAATCTTTCATCAATAAGCGATGATATTTCGTCTTCTTTTATTTTACTTTCTTTTACAAAAACCTCTTTTTTAAGACCAAGTACCTCGGTCAACTTTTCAAGAGTTTTAAAATTCTCAAGTAGAAAGAATTTCTCATTAGGGTCTA
>QCCG01000022.1 GCA_003281335.1 Prochlorococcus sp. AG-347-K19
TTTTTTCAATTTCAAATTTTTTTAGAGTTTTATTATTAATAACTTTTACGGAAATAAGATTTTTTGCTAGCGATAAATTACCTGTGCCAGCATTCATATAAATTGCTCCTCCTAATGTTCCTGGAATTCCGACAGCCCATTCCCCTCCTTGTAATCCATTTTTAGCAAGAGAATTAGATAATGTTGGGAGCATTACACCTGCTTCCGCTTCAATAATTCCTGAATATGGTTCTATCTTTAGTGATTTCAATTTTTTTGTACAAACAACTAAGCCTTTTATGAAAATATTATTGATTAAAAGATTTGAACCTGCGCCAATTATTTGACATCTTTGTTTATTTAAATTAGCCCATTTGATTAGATATGAAAGTTCTTCAATGCTTTTTGGCTCAGCAAAATATTCAGCCACTCCTCCCACTTTTATAGTTGTATAACTACTTAAACTACAGTTTTCAGAAAATTTTTTTTTATTCATGAATTAGTTATTTATTTTAATTATTTTTTTCATTTAAAATTGACCAGAAATTATGACAATCTCCAGCTCCCATATTCAAAATTAAATCCCCTTTTTGAGTTAATTCGTAAAAATTCTTTGTAACTTCATAATAATTATTTATATAACTAACATTTTTATTTTTTTTATAAATCAGATCAGTAATAATTTTTGAAGTAATTTTATCTTCGTTTCCTTCTCCTGCTCCATAAATACTTGTTACATAAATAACATCTGCTTTTGATAATTCTTCAGCGAATTCTTTATTAAATTGTTTTACTCGAGAATATCTATGAGGCTGAAATAAAGCAATTAATCTATTTTTTTGAAATTCATTACTATTTTTTTGCTTAATAAATAATCTTCCTAATTTAATCGTCTCTTTTATTTCGTTTGGGTGATGTGCATAATCATCATATAAACTTCTTTCATCTATTTGGCCTCTAAATTCAAATCTTTTTTTTGGTAGTTTCAAATATTTTAAATTTTTCTTAATTTCTATAAAATCTACACCTATCATTCTGGAAGCTGCTATTGCTGCGGTGATATTGGATAGATTGTGTAGTCCTGGAATTGGAATATTTAAATTGCTGATAAAATTTCCATTTTCATAATATTTTCCAATTGTATACTTTGCATTAATTTCAGTCGGGATTATTGCATATGCTACTTTTTTAGCCGTAGAGTTTGACCACTTACAATTAGAATAAAAATTTTTTCTTGAGGTTTCACAATCAAAATTAAGTAATAATTTTTTAGAGTTTTTAGCGAAACTTTTAAAAGAAGATATGACTTCACTTAAATTAGAAAAGTAATCGCAATGATCAAAATCAATGTTATTGATTATTCCAATATCAGATTTATATTTCTCAATAGTCCCATCAGATTCATCAACTTCAGCTACTAAGTATTTTGTATTTTCTAAATGACAATTAGAGTTGTAAATAGGAATTATTCCTCCAGTTATTGAAGAAGAATTACGTGTACATAACTCAAGTATTGTAGATAAGAATGTACTGGTTGATGTTTTTCCGTGACTGCCGGCTACCGCCAATGTAGTATAAGTGCCCATTAGCATTGCAAGTATCTCTGAACGATGTTTTATTGATAAATTGTTTTTTCTGCAGTATGAAAATTCTTCGTTTTCTGGCTTAATTGCGGAGCTTACAACAAAATTAATAAATTTGTTGGTAAATTTTGAAATAACAAATTCAATATTTTGTCGAATTTGAGAAGTAAATATTACAGCACCTAGTTTCTCTAATTTTTTAGTTTCATCGTTTTTAACTAAATCAGATCCTAAAACTGAATAACCTTTTTTTAGTAAACCTATTGCTAATGCTGACATCCCAATACCTCCGATCCCAATAAAATGAAAATGAATTTTCAAAAGTAATTTTTTATCCAATGTTTATCTTTTACTTAAATCAAAATAACTTCTAGGTAAAATTTTGCTATTTTTTCTTAAAAAAAATGTTTTTTTTTCTTGAATTAATACAAAACTAGACTTATTTGCTTAATAAATCAAAAAAAACTTACGTTATTGCACAAAATTCAGTATGATCAGCAACTTAGGTTAATCATTTAGAAATTATTACTTATGACTTTGCGTGTTGCAATTAACGGCTTTGGCAGAATTGGTCGAAACTTTATGCGTTGTTGGCTTAGTAGAGGGGCTTACACAAATATTGAAGTAGTCGGAATTAACGTTACATCAGATCCTAAGACTAATGCTCATTTATTAAAATATGACTCAGTCCTTGGTCAACTTGATGGTGTTGATATTCAATATACTGATGATACTTTTGTAATTAATAACAAAACAATTAAATGTTTCTCTGATAGAAACCCAATGAATCTCCCCTGGAAAGACTGGGGTGTTGATTTGGTTATTGAATCTACTGGAGTATTTAATACGGACGTAGGTGCAAGTAAGCATTTAGACGTTGGAGCAAAAAAAGTTATCTTAACTGCCCCTGGTAAAGGCGATGGCGTTGGTACTTATGTAGTTGGAGTTAATGCTGATACATATAAACACAAAGATTACGATATTTTGAGTAATGCTAGTTGTACAACGAACTGCTTAGCTCCAGTAGTAAAAGTTTTAGATCAAACTTTTGGGATTAATAAAGGTTTGATGACTACAATTCATAGTTATACAGGTGATCAAAGAATTTTAGATAATAGTCATAGAGATCTAAGAAGGGCTAGAGCCGCTGCTACAAACATCGTTCCTACTTCTACAGGAGCTGCAAAAGCAGTCGCTCTTGTATACCCAGAAATGAAAGGGAAATTAACTGGAATTGCAATGAGAGTTCCAACTCCTAACGTTTCAGCAGTAGATTTTGTTTTTGAATCTTCTAAATCTGTCACAGCTGAAGAAGTCAATAATGCTCTTAAGGAATCATCTCTAAGTACAATGAAAGGCATTATTAAGTATGGAGATGAACCTTTAGTTTCTAGCGATTATGCAGGTACTAATGAATCATCAATTGTAGATAGTGATCTTACTATGTGTATCGGAGATAACCTTGTAAAGGTGCTTGCATGGTACGACAATGAGTGGGGCTATAGTCAGAGAGTTGTAGATTTAGCAGAGATTGTTGCTAAAAATTGGGAGTAATTAAAAGTGTTTGAAAGGTGTGTTATTAAATAATTTGTTTTTTTTATTATCTTTAAATTCAATTGATGGTTCACCATCAGTAAAAAACCCAATCTCTTTGATATCTTTATCAAGTTTAGATAAATTTTCTGCCCATTTTCTAGGTAAAGAGAACACTAATTCATAATCTTCTCCCCCAAAAAAATAGTATTCGTCCCATTTATCTCCTCTAGGCCAATCCTTATCTTTAGGTATTTTTTCATAGTTTATGATCGCTTTGCAGCTGCTAGCTATTGCTAAATCTTGTAAGGCTTGAAAAAGGCCATCACTGCTATCAGTACATCCTATTCTCTTTATATTTTTATTTGAGCGAGTTTTGAGGAGATTATTTAGAAAATTTGGGTAAACTCTAGGGCGACAAAAATGTTCAATAGACTTAATGATTAATCCTTCATTAAGAGAAAATTCATTATCGAAATTAATTTTATTTTGTATCAAAAACCCCAGTTTGCTAAGACCATGAATTCCTGTAGTTAAGATTATATCTCCTGGTTTACATGCGTTTCTTCTTAATTCAAGCTCACCTTGAATTCCAAAGGCCGTAATTGAAATGATTTTATCATTCCCCTTTGAGCAATCTCCCCCTAGTATCGATCCGCCATATTCTTTTAATGCTTTATTTATTCCTTTGTATACTTCTTCAACCCAAATCCACTCAGTTCTAACAGGTAGAACTAGGCTTATTGTAATACCAATAGTTTTTTTGCTTCCACTAGATAATAAGTCAGAGATGTTGCTTACAACTGCTTTCCACCCAAGGTCTTGAGGGCAAATACTAATGTCATTGAAATGAACATTTTCCACTAAAGAATCAGTATTAACAAGTAAATTTTCATTTTTAGTTTTGATCAAAGCGCAATCATCTGAAACTTGATTTTTAGGCATAAATTTTCCTAGCCTATTTATTAATTCTTTTTCCCCTAAATCTTCTAATATTTCTTTATGCATTTAATTTAAGGTTTTCAATCCCTTCTAAAACATCAATCGAAATTATTGCGTCATCTTTAGTAAGCTCTTCTAATACATCAAATCCATCTACAACGTAACCAAAGGCAGCATTCCTTCCGTCAATTAAATTGCGACCCGCTGGATTTAATTCTGCTTCATATAAAAAGAAGAAAAATTGCGATGAACCATCATCAACTGCGGTATTCGAATGGGACCATCCTAGAGTTCCAAGTGTTGCAAAAGGTAGTGTTGGCGTCTCTGTGTAAAGACCTAAATCTTCAAAAGTTTGATTGTAAAAAGTATCTTGTTCATCAGGAATTCTTATTTCTAATGGAACGTGACGTTCTTCGTTTGTTTCAGGATCTACATAACCAATATCATCGCCAATTGGATCTCCTGTTTGCAGTACAAAAAATTCTTCAGCTCTGTTAATGGGTAAATCTTTGTAGAAGTTTTTTGAAGATAAATCTATAAATGCTCCTGCTGTAAGTGGGGCGTTAAATCCATCCACAATTGCTTGCATATCTCCTTTGGAGGTTTTTATATTGACTTTTGCTCTTCCTAGTAATCTTGGTAAATTATCAAATTCCTGGGGAATAGAGTATGGAAATTCTTTTGGTAGAAAATATTCTTCTAATCCGCCTATTTTATCTAAAGCATTTCTTCGAGTCGCTATAAACGAGTATTTATCCTTTGATTTAGAGTAATCTTGAAGGCTATCAAAATTTTCTTTGAGTTCTAAAAATGTTTTTTCAGCAATCTTCTTTTTATCTTTTGGTAATTCTTGAATAATTTTACTTTGGTATTTTTTTAGCAAAGATTGACATTTTGTAACAGTTTTCGTAAGAGCGGGCCATCTTCCTCCTCTTACAAGGTCACTAGTTTCTTCCAATTTGTGTTGAATTTCTTGTAACTCAACTTGCTTGATAGGGAGTGCGTTTCTGAGGATTGCATTAGGGTCTTTTACTGCATTTCCAGTAGGTAAATCAGCTAATACTTGAATAGGTTTTAAAAGAAAAACCTGTAAAATTACAATCGATAGAATTAAGAAAAGTTTGTTCTGATTTGATAAGAATTTTTGCATAGCACTCTTGCAGGTTTATGATCCTTGGGGGATGTAATACAGGAATGATTTCCAGTAACGATTTTCGCACAGGTACTACCATCGAATTGGATGGACAAGTTTGGCGTGTTGTAGAATTTCTACATGTCAAGCCTGGCAAGGGTTCTGCTTTCGTACGAACAAAATTAAAATCAGTTCAAAGCGGCAACGTTGTTGAAAAAACTTTTCGAGCCGGAGAATCAGTACAGCAGGCTATCCTTGAGAAGTCTAACCTGCAGCATACTTATGTGGAGTCTGGTGATTACGTTTTTATGGACATGACAAGTTTTGAAGAGACAAGACTCACCTCTGAACAAATTGGTAAAGGCGCAAAATATTTGAAAGAGGGAATGGAGGTTAATGTAATTTTCCATAATGGTAAAGTTTTAGAAGTAGAACTTCCAATATCTATTACTTTGAAAGTTACAGAGACTGATCCAGGAGTTAAAGGTGACACTGCTAGTGGGGGCACGAAACCAGCTATTCTAGAAACTGGTGCTCAAGTTATGGTTCCTTTATTTATTTCTGTGGGAGAAATGATCAAAGTTGATACTCGAAATGACACTTATCTTGGACGTGAAAATTAATGGCTATGAAATTAGATCATGATGACTTAGATCGCTTAATAGAGAAAATCTCTACAAGTGATATACAAGAGTTCTCCCTAGAGGGAGAAGATTTTAAACTCGAAATAAAAAGGAATGTATTTGATCAGAATCAAGTTATTAATAATTTAGTTTCTAATACTTCATTTGATAAACAGACAATTGCTAATCAAAAAACTTTTAATGATGATATCTCTGTCGTTAATGAGCCTGAACCACCTCAGGTGCCACCCCCAGGACGTTCTGACCTAACTGAAATTACTTCTCCTATGGTTGGGACATTTTATAGGGCTGCGGCGCCTGGCGAGGAGCCATTTGTCGAAGTAGGAAATAAAGTTAATGTCGGTCAAACTATTTGTATTTTGGAAGCAATGAAGTTAATGAATGAAATTGAATCTGAATTTAATGCTGAAATTGTAGAGATTCTCGTTGAAAATGGAACACCAGTTGAATTTGGTCAAGTTTTAATGCGTGTTAAGCAGTCTTGAATTGTTAGTCATCTCTACCGCAGCCTTAATAGCTTCAATCATGCTTTGAGATTGAGCAATTCCTTTGCCAGCAATATCAATTCCCGTTCCGTGATCTGGAGATGTTCTTATAAAAGGTAAACCGATTGTGGTATTAACTGAGTAATTAAGAGCAATCACTTTCATTGGTATTAAACCTTGATCATGATACATAGCAAGAATGCCATCATGTTTTTCAGCATTTTTGTCATTCCATGCTTTTACCGAAGAATTCCAGCAACTATCTGGTGATAAAGGGCCAAATAACCTAATATTTTTATTCATATTATTCCACGTAATTAATGCATCATTGAGCCAATCTTTTTCTTCATGACCTAAAAGACCTTCTTCGCCGGCATGAGGATTTAATCCTGCAACTTTTAAAGTAGGTTTATCAGTATAGGTATTACAAAAATCTTTGAAAAGATCCAATTTAGAGTGGATTAATTCTGTAGTTAATTGCTTGGGAACCTCAGAAAGGGATATGTGGGTTGTAGCTAGTAAAGTATTAAATCTCCAACCTGTAATTGGTGATTTTGCTGTAAATAACATTCCAACTTTTTTTACTCCACATGCTTTTGCTAATACTTCAGTTTGACCAGAGAAGTAATGACCTGCCAGAGACCAAGATTTCTTGCAAATTGGTCCAGTTACAAGTGCTGAATTGGGATATTGTTTTACAATTTCGATTGCTTTTATTAAGTAATAGAAACTTGAATTACCATAACTCGATTTAGATTTATCATTAGATGGGGAAATGTCGAGATCATGTATATTTAAATTTTTAGGATTTGCAATGTTTTCTAATCCTAGGGATCTAAGTTGTTTATATGTATCTAATAGATTTTTTTTAGAACCTACCAATATAAAGTCAATATTGTCTGGCAACTCATCAGAACAAAGAGCTTTTAAAATTATTTCAGGCCCTATGCCAGACTCATCTCCAACGCTTAATACAACTTTAAAAGTATTATTAGATTTAACAATATTCATAAAAAATTATTTAAATTTATTTTTTAATTATTTAAAAAACAGCTTTTTAAGCCTAGTTTGTAGTTTTTATAAATTAGTTTATATCCAAGCTTTTCGCATAATAATTTATTAGAGACTCTTCTATTTTCCATCCAAAACGATTGAGCTATAGGTGATAATTCGTTTTTTGCGTCTTCAAACAATATTGGATTTGGCATTTTTAAACCAAGTTGATCGTAACAATATTGAATTACTTCTATTTGAGAAGAGGGTTCATCATCTGCAATATTAATGATTTGGTGAAACTTTAAACTATCTTTATTTTGTAATAAATAAATAATCGCATGTGTAATATCTGCAACATGAACCCTTGAAAATACTTGATCTTTCTTTAAAATCACTTTAATTTTTTGATTTTTGATCGCTTCATACGTGGATCTTCCAGGTCCATAGATGCCCGGTAATCTAAAAATTTGCACGGGCAAACTTGATTCAATCCATTTGTTTTCACAATTTAATCTATTATGGCTTCTTTTTTGAAAAGGATTAGGCTGATCTGTCTCAGCAACCCATCCACCTTCGGTGTTTCCATATACTCCTGTGGTAGATAAATATCCAACCCATTCAAGGGATAAATCTTTTAGTTTGCCGTGAAGTTTTTCTAATACGGGATCATTACCATCTTTGTCAGGAGGGATGCAACTTAGAATATGGGTGACTCCATCAAAAATTTTTTTATCAGGCACAATACTGTCTTCACTGTTGAAAACAAAACTATTAGGATCTTTGCTTGTAGATCTTGAGCTTGTTAAAACAGTGCAACCAAATTTCCTAATGGTTTCTGCAAAAAAACTACCGCTGAAACCACATCCAAAGATTATAAATTTATTTTTATTTCCGAGTAAACTTGCAGGCTTCTTCATGTTGGTTTAAAGTAGTACATATGTATTAATTAGTAATGAAGACAGCTCTTAAGTCTGATTTAAAATCAAAAACTTTCCTTATTAGCAAAAGTTATCTCTGTCTTAAAGAGAAAGAAGTAAATTTAGTTAATTCTAAATTCTACCAAAAATTATTTGTCTTTCTTATTTCAATTTCGACAATTTTAATATTACCAGAATCCCCAAGAGAATTGGAAAATATATGTCAGAGTTATAACTCTATAAAAATATGTAATGTTTGGTAGTCAAGCTGCTTTATATTCTGATTCATCTTTTTCATAATTTTTTAGTTTAAAATTAGGATTAGCCCATTGAAGTAATCTAATGGCTAATCTTAAATCTCCTTCTAACCAAGCTCTAATAGCCATTGCTCTTCGAGGATCATAAAATTTTTGCCTTCTATACCAATACAAAGCATTTTCATCTGATTTATCCCCATTACAGGAAAGACATGCAGGGACACAGTTTTCTGTAGTACTTAAGCCTCCTTGGCTTTGTGGGATTACATGGTCAATAGATTCAGATGGTTTTCCGCAATATATACAACTTTTTCCTGTAAATTTATGAATAGATTTTCGCCATT
>QCCG01000023.1 GCA_003281335.1 Prochlorococcus sp. AG-347-K19
GATCGGATCATCTCTTAGTAGTAAAACCGTATGTTTATTTAAGCCGTCATTAATCCATTCTTTATATTCTTCTAGAACACACTTTTTATCAAAATTATCTAATAAATTAATTCTTTTTTTTGCATTATCTAATGCCAAATTAATGCAATATTTATAATCGTTGGAGTTTTCTTGCATTTGTTTTTCTTGAATCTTAATAAAAATAATTTCTTATTCTGTATTGAAAATTACAATAATAAGCGTTGATTTAATAAGAGTATCAAGCAATACTGAAGAATTATTAATATATTTAGGATAATAATTTTCTTTATAATAATCCTATGTCCTACGAAGCAGGCAGTAAAGAGTGTAGACATTTAATTGAAGCCAAAGAAAGCCTTCTATCAACATTAGATGCGTTAAGTAATATACATTCGACCGATCTAATACAAATCCAAATTAAAGAAATTTACAATAAATTAGAACAAATGCATGACAATAGAAAAAAAATAGAATCAGCTACAAATTATCTTTAATACAATCAATTTAACTGAAAGCTTTCAAAATTGGCTTTTTATCTTGGTTACTTTTTTTTTCTGATAATAAATCTAATAAAGCATCAAGCTGAGCGAGTACTTCCTTTGCTTCATTAAGATCTGGCATCAAATCTTCTTTGAGGAGCATTTGATGCATCTCTCTAAGCTCTAACCTTATATATCTAAGGTGAGAACAAACTTCATCTCTCTTAGTTGCACTCATATTTCCTTTTTATTCTTTACATTATACAATAAGATCTTTTTTAACTCCCATATAAGTTTTGTCAGTTTGAAAAATTTTTTTCAAACCTAATAACATATCAAAATCTTTTAAAGTCGAATTATAGTAATATATCTTTTATGAAAAAGAAAAAATCTAAAAAAAAACAAACTAATTCAAATTTAAAAGATCAAAAATTAGGTCAAACAAAAAATTCTGCGAAATTAGTACTTTTTGTTTTTGGGATAGGTCCAATAATTGGCATAATAATATTTTTATACAGCAAGGGATTTTTTAATTCACCAACTATTTAAATCTTAAGTAAATAAAATTAATTTTAAATAATTAACTTTAAAAAATTTAAAAATAATTATTGAAATTTTTTTAATGAATATACCCTAAATTCTGATATTTTTCTGGCATTTTCAGGACTAGATATTAAAAAAGGGTGATCTGATAAAAGTTCTAATACCTTATCTATCTTTAATCGTATATCATCACAATCAACATTTTCCCATTCCTCATCAAATGTCATTGCAAAGCTATCAGCATTATCATATAGTTTATCTTTCATAATACTTGGAATTTAAATTTAGAAAATTTCAAAAATCAGAACCAAACTGAAAAAGTAATTAGAAGAAGCATTTAAAACTATCCCCATGAGTATTTGAGAAATAACTTTGAATGAGTGTTCTTTGAAATTATACTTTAATCCTACTATTTAAATTTATACATAAGTGCTATTAATCAAAATCTGAGTTGATTTGACAGAAGTGTTACAATATTGGCATATTGAAAGACTTATGGAAAATAAAGTTAAAAGAATAGGATATCTTCCTAGAAAAAGAGTACTTGAAATTATTGATGAAATATCCAAGAGCGAATCTATAAGTAGATCTAAAGTAGTTGGAATATTAGTTGAGGAAGCATTAGATGCCAGAGGAATTGCGAATTTTGGATATAGTAATATCAGCAAATCAAATATATTCAAGTCGGATAATTTTAAAGATCTCCAAAATGAAAATGCCCACTTAAAAGATGGGGAAGACGAATTTGTTGATGACAGTGGTTACACAGTTTCATCTCACAAAACTTTAGACCGCTCAATATCTTCTGCAGATATAGAATTAGCAAATAAAATAAACATTCTTAAGGAATCAGGATTAATATAACTTTTATTGAGTAATTACTTTATTTTTTATGCATAATATTGGTTCATTGTTTATTCTTAGTCAAGAATATTCTTTTTAAATAATTCGAATATTAAACCCTTTCTAATATTAATTTTGTAATTAAAAAATGAAAGATATTAAATGTCCTTCATGTGGCAAAACTTTCCGAATTGATCCCAGCAGCTTTGAAGAAATACTTCTTCAGATAAAAGACGAAGAATTTAATAAACAAATAAAAGAAAGACTTGTCTTGGCGGAAGAAGATAATAAAAAAGCTTTGGAAATTTTAAAACGTGAGTTAAAGATACAGTTAATAGAGCAGAATCGGATTAAAGAGTCTGAGATCCAAACTCTTGAATCTAAATTAAAAATAGCTGAAGAAAAGAAAACAAATGCCCTTAATGATTTAAAAAATCAAGCAACAAATAAAATTAATTCATTGAATAATGAATTAATCAAGTTGAAAGACGAAATTAAAAACCAGTCTTTAATTTCAGAGTTATCTTTAAAAAACAAAATTAGTGAAGCTGTTACTAATTTAGAAAAAGAAAACTCATCTTTAACAAATTCCATTGAAAAGATGAAGCTTGAACATTCAATTAATGAAAAATTAATTGAAGAAAAGTTTAAAAGCAAAATTAGTGAAAGGGACCTGACTATTCAGGAGTTAAGAGAAATGAAATCTAGATTATCTACAAAGATGATAGGAGAAACATTAGAAATCCATTGCGAAACTCAATTTAATCTGAATCGTGCCTCTGCTTTTAAAAACTCATATTTCGAAAAGGATAATGATGCCACTTCAGGAAGTAAAGGTGACTATATATTTAGAGAATTTGATGAAAATAAAACCGAAGTCGTATCTATAATGTTTGAGATGAAGAATGAAAGTTTAAATGGAACTAATAAAAGAAAAAACGAAGATTTTTTAAAAGAATTAGATAAAGATAGAAGACAAAAATCTTGTGAATATGCTGTACTCGTATCGCTTCTAGAACCAGATAGTGAACTATATAATGCTGGTATAGTAGATGTTTCTCATAGATTCCCAAAAATGTATGTCATAAGACCTCAATTTTTCTTGCCCATTATTTCTCTGCTAAGAAATGCATCTATGGAAACCTTAAAATACAAATCACAAATTGATTTAATGAAACGTGAGAATTTTGACATAACTAATTTTGAAAGTACTCTTGAGCAATTCAAAAATGCAGTTGGTAAAAATGTTTCACTTGCCCAGGATAGATTTAATGATGCAATTTCAGAAATTGATAAATCAATAACCCATCTAAAAAAAACTAAGGAGGCTTTGGTTCTCTCAAAAAAACATCTTTTATCTGCTGACAGCAAATCTCAAGATTTGACAGTAAAGAAATTAACTAAAAATAATCCAACCATGAAGAAGAAGTTTAATGATTTAAATAATTTTGAAGAAGAAGTCGCCTAATTAAAAAAGTTTTTAAAATTAATAATAATTAAAAATATATTTAATTTCTAATTTATAAATATACTATTAATAATAAATTTCATAGTAAAGAAAATAATGTCTATCAACACTCCTATTTACAGTATTGCTAAAGATCTTAATGTCGAAAGCAATAGAATATTATTAGCTTGCAAGAAACTTGGAATCAATGCAAAAGGTGCAACAAAGAGATTAAATAAAGAAGAATTAGAAAAAATTAAAAGTTATTTTGAAACGGGCAAGAATGTGTCAGATGAAGTGATTAATTTAAATAAAGTTAAAACTAAAAGTAGTTCTCAAAAAATTGTAGAAAATGTAAAGATAAAATATTTTGCTAACAGACTTATTCGTAAATCTTAAATAAAAATGATTTTTTTTAATTACTTAAAGGAATAAGCCACAGAAGAAAAAAACAATAATTTATCATAAGTAAAAATACTTAAAATGAGTATAAGCAAAATTTTAAATTCTCTTGAAAAATCCTGGGAAAGAGATGACATTCTTTTAAATATAAAGAAGGGGTTAGGCACAGATGAGATAGTTAATGAATTTCTTATGAAGAACGAAAGACAAATTAAAGAATTAAATTCTTTATTAAGGCCAGAAGATATTGAATTATTAAATCAAGTAGAAAAACTCTCAACTTGCGAATCTAAATTAATAAATGAGATTAAAAATTTAAATTACTTAGAAAATAATGAAAATCATCACATTATGAATAAAAAAAAATTTTTGCCATCTAATAGGGTTTCTTTCAACAAAATTAGTTCATTCATGATTAGTTGGAGTAACAAATTTGTAATTATTGCTTTACTAACAATTTCAGCTATAGCTTTATCAAAACAAGCTTGGACATAATTAGCTAAATTAACTTCATTGTAAGAGATGTAGTTTTGAGAACTAAACAAGAATATTTAATTAGATATAAAGATGGAAATCTTTATTGTGAACTTGCTGATATTTGGATTGATCCAAGCAAGCCAGTAAAAAAGGCATTAATAACTCATGCTCATTTTGATCACTTTACATTTGGCTGTGAAGAATACATTTCTACTAAGGAAACTGCGATACTTCTTAAAGAAAGAGTTGGAGATAATATCAAAATTAAGACTTTTGAATATGGAGAAGAATTTAAGATAAATGGCATTAATATTTCTTTTCATCCATCCGGTCACATCCTTGGATCTAGTCAAATAAGGTTTATTTTTGCTGAAGAAAAATGGCTAATTTCAGGTGACTTTAAGCTTCAAAAAGATCAGACTTGCAAACAATATGAAATAGTAAAAACTGATTATTTAATAAGTGAATGTACTTTTGGTTTGCCAATCTTTAAGTGGGATGAAACAACTAAAATAGCAAATGATATTTCAAAATGGATCACTAATTCTCCAGAAAAAACTTCTTTACTTTTTTGCTATTCACTTGGAAAAGCTCAGAGATTGTTAAACGAAATTAGTCAAACGAATTTTAAAGGCAATATTTATTCCCATGGTAGTATTCATAAAATGAACAATAGTTATAAAAAACTAGGCATTGATATAAAAGATACTATAAAAATTGAAAATAAAAAAAAGATAGATGAACTCAAGGGAAGTCTAATATTATTACCGCCATCTTTAAGTAAGGGCTCTTATCTAAATAATTTCAAAAATATTCAAACAGCTTTTGCGAGTGGATGGATGTCAATAAGAGCTCTAAGAAAAAGATCAGGTTATGATAAAGGATTCGCAATCTCTGATCATGCGGATTGGGATGGAATTCTGGAAGTAGTAAAAAAGTCTGAAGCAAAAAATGTATTTTTTCATCATGGAGATAGTGAAGCCTTAAGTAAATATTTAGTTGAAAAAGAATCAATAAATGTCCTTTTATTCGGTAAATAAATATGAGTTTAAAAAAGTTTTCAGAATTATTTGGCGATCTAGATTCAATTAATAGTACAAATAATAAAATTGAAGTTTTAAAAAGATATTTTCTATCAAATGAACCAATAGATAATTCATGGGCAATATATTTACTTACTGGAAAAAGTAATAAGAGATTTATTAGTGGAAGATATTTAAAGAATCTTTTTTCTCAAATATATGAATATCCTCAATGGTTAATTGATACGTGTTATTTAAAAGTTGGTGATTCTGCTGAGGTAATAACATTATTACTGAAAAATAAAACTACATCCAGAAATAAAAAATTATCAAATATAAGTCTCAATGAATTACTAAGCAAAACAATACCTGAGTTATCAAACCTTAATGAGGAGGAGAAAAATTCACAAATTAAAAGTATTTGGGAAAGATTACCTGAAGATTACCATTTAATTTTCAATAAAATTCTTACAGGCACTTTTAGAGTAGGAGTCTCTATCGGATTAATTACAAAATCAATATCGAAACTAATTAATATTGATGAAGAAATTATTTCTCATAGGTTGATGGGTAATTTCAAGCCTTCAATTGATTCATATGCATTTTTAATTAATAAGAATATCAATCTTCAAGAGTTAAATTCCAAACCATTTCCATTTCTTCTAGCGAATACTATTGAAGATAAAATCTTCAAACATTCAATAAATGATTTTCAATTTGAATGGAAATACGACGGTATAAGGATGCAATTAATTAAAAGATCAGGCAATATTTCGTTATGGACAAGAGGGCAAGAATTAGTCAATGAATCTTTCCCAGAATTAGTAGAGAAAATGTCATATATAAAAGATGATTTTGTTCTTGATGGGGAATTATTAGTTTGGAATTTTAAAGAACAAATTGCCTTTGATTTTTCTTTACTTCAAAAAAGAATAAATAGAAAGTCTCCTACTAGATCTATCCAAATAAAATATCCAATCATTTTTATTGCTTATGATCTTTTAGAGATTAATGGAAGAGATATAAGAGAAATTAAATTAGAGAATAGAAGAATTGAGTTAGAAAAATATTTTTCAAAATGGCAAAATAAAACTGAGAATAATATCTCTGATATTTTCAAAATATGTGATTTAATATTTCCTAAAGATTGGCCTGATGCATTAACTTATAAAGAAAAATCTAGAGAAAATAATACTGAAGGATTAATAATTAAGAAAAAGACGTCTATATACGCGACTGGGAGAAAAAAAGGTATTTGGTGGAAATATAAAGTTGATCCCATGCAACTGGATGCTGTTCTAATTTACGCCAAGGGAGGTAGCGGTAGAAGAGCTGGTCTGTATACAGATTACAGTTTTGCATTATGGAAAGACCATGAATTAATTAAATTTGCAAGTGCATATTCTGGTTTAACGAATATTGAGATTAAAGAGCT
This sequence comes from Prochlorococcus sp. AG-347-K19, assembly GCA_003281335.1. Classification (GTDB taxonomy): domain Bacteria; phylum Cyanobacteriota; class Cyanobacteriia; order PCC-6307; family Cyanobiaceae; genus Prochlorococcus_A. Next base: position 6,670 of record QCCG01000023.1, read on the forward strand.
AGATAAATGGATAAGGGAAAATACAATAGAAAAATTTGGTCCTGTTCGATCGTTAAAACCAGAAATGGTA
>QCCG01000024.1 GCA_003281335.1 Prochlorococcus sp. AG-347-K19
ATAATTTATCCTATAAGTTGGGAAATTATCCAAAATCTATAAATGCTTCTTATCTCAATGATTGGTTTAATTCTGAGAAAGAAGATCCAGTTTTGATTGATGTAAGAGAACATTCAGAGCTTCAACTAGCTCGTTTTTCAAAAGAATTTTTACATATACCAATTAGTAAAGTCACATTTGAATACGTTGAAGAAATTTTTTCTGGTTTATTAGACAGAGAAATTGTAGTTACCTGTCATGCAGGAATAAGAAGTTATAACTTTTCTCAATGGTGCTTGGATAATAATATTGTGAGCGAAATATGGAATTTGGAGGAAGGTATTGATGGATGGAGTAGATATATTGACCCATCTATTCCTAGGTATTGATTAAATATCTAATGAAGATGCAACAGTATTAACATCTTTGTCACCTCTACCAGAGCAATTGATAACTATATGAGTATCTTTTTCAAGAGTAGGGCATAATTTATCTAACCAAGCAAAGGCATGGGACGTTTCAAGTGCCGGAATAATTCCTTCAAGTTCACTAACAAGTCTTAAAGCATCTAAAGCTTCTTGATCTGTGACTGATCCATATTCTGCCCTACCTATATCTTTTAGATGGCTATGTTCAGGCCCAACGCCAGGGTAATCTAAACCTGCACTTATAGAGTGAGCTTCTTGTACTTGACCATTATCATCTTGCAAAAGAAGACTCATTGATCCATGTAAAATTCCAACTGAACCTTTAGTGATGGTTGCGGCATGTTTGTCTGTATCAACTCCGCTTCCCGCGGCTTCAACACCAATAAGGCGCACAGAAGTTTCTTTAACAAAAGGATGGAAGAGCCCCATTGCATTTGATCCTCCACCTACACAAGCAAGCAAAATATCAGGAAGAGATCCAAATGATTCCAAACATTGTTTTTTAGTTTCTTCACCAATAACTGCATGAAAATCTCGCACGATCTTTGGGAAAGGATGTGGGCCGGCAACTGATCCTAAAATGTAGTGTGTGGTTTCGACATTAGAAACCCAATCTCTGATGGCTTCACTAGTAGCGTCCTTAAGTGTTGCAGTTCCAGAATTTACAACTTTAACTTCAGCTCCTAGAAGTTTCATTCTGAAAACGTTAAGGGATTGTCTTTTTATATCTTCAGCACCCATGTAAATAATACATTTCAAGCCAAATCTCGCACAAACAGTAGCAGTAGCAACTCCATGCTGACCTGCTCCAGTTTCTGCAATTATTCTTTTTTTACCCATTCTTATTGCTAATAAAGCTTGTCCAAGGGCATTATTGATTTTGTGAGCACCAGTATGATTTAAATCTTCTCTTTTAAGCCATATTCTGGGAGTTGCTTGTTTAGTTTTGTAATGTTTAGTAAGTCTTTTGGCTTCATAAAGTGGTGTTTCTCTTCCTACATAAGTCTTAAGTAAATGATTTAATTCTTCCACAAAAAGTTTATCTTTCCATGCATTAGATGCAGCTTTTTCAAGCTCAAAAAGGGCAGGCATTAGTGTTTCAGGAACATATTGACCACCATATTTTCCAAATCTTCCCTCTTTAGAGGGTTGATTTAAATCGTCATTTGTATAGTTTTGATCTTTGCGAGAAAATGTACTTACCACTTTTTCTATAGAATAAGTATTAACTAACTATAGATTAAATTGAAAATAATGGGAAAAAAAAATTGGATCGAATTTGATAATCAAGAAAAAAAATCTGAAGAAACAGCTAAGGAAGAAACTTTTAATAAAAGATTTAAAATAAATATTTCAAAACAAAAAAAAGGTAAAAAGGGCAAGACTATAACTTTAATTAAAGGTTTAGTTGTTGAGGATGAAATCTTATTAAAAGAATTACTGAAAAAAATTAAAGTTTTTTGTGGTACTGGAGGAACATTAATTGATAGAGATATCCAGTTACAGGGTGATATGGTGTCGAAATCAATTGAGTTTCTTCGTAAAGAGGGATTTCATAATTTATGAAGCAAGAGTTAGGATAGGGTTTTAATTTTGATGATCCAAAAAATGAAAGAACAAGATCAAACAAAGTCAACCAATATAAAGTGGCACAATTTAACTATTGATAGAGAAAAGTTAGAGAATATGAGAGGTCATAAAGGAATGGTTATCTGGTTTACAGGTTTATCTGGATCTGGTAAAAGCACTTTAGCCAACGCTTTAAATGAAGTTTTACACTTAGATGGTTTTTCGACTTACGTTTTGGATGGAGATAATATTAGACACGGTTTATGTAAAGATCTTGGTTTTTCGGATGAAGATAGAGAAGAAAATATACGAAGAATTGGAGAAGTTGCTAATTTATTTATGAATGCTGGAATAATAACTATTACAGCATTCGTTTCACCATTTATTAGCGATAGAGATAAGGTGAGAAAAATTATTGGATCTAAGGATTTTATTGAAGTTTATTGTGCTGCTGACATCACAGTTTGTGAAAATAGGGATACTAAAGGTCTTTATAAAAAAGCTCGTTTGGGTGAAATTAAGGAATTTACAGGGATTTCTAGTCCCTATGAGGCTCCTAATAATCCCGAAATTGTTGTTGATACAGGTACGTTAGATTTAAATGATTCAGTTAAAAAAGTTATTGACTACCTTAAGAAAGAAAATTTTCTTAACAAGGCCTAATAGAAGAATATTAGTTCATTTATTTTGAAGATAATTATCAGGTCCAATAGTTGATAACTTATTGTTTTTAGTTCTTACCTGTGTATGTAGATTCTCTCTGAATTCTTTTAAATTTTTCTTTATGGATTCATCAAATAAACTGATCATCTCTATTGCTAATAATCCAGCATTCTGACCTCCATTTATTGCAACTGTTGCAACTGGAATCCCAGTGGGCATTTGAACGATTGATAAAAGAGAGTCAATTCCCTTAAGTGTCTTACTCTCTACTGGAACTCCTATTACAGGAATGCAAGTTATGGATGCCAACATTCCTGGAAGATGAGCAGCACCACCAGCACCGGCAATTATTACTTTTATGTTTTCTGATTCTGCATTTTTTGCATATTCCATCATTTCAATGGGAGTTCGATGAGCAGAAAGTATACAAACTTCAGTTTTTATTTCAAATTCTCTCAAAATATCAATGGCTGGTTTCAATGTTTTTAGATCTGAATCACTACCCATCACGACAGCAATTTTATAAATATCTTTAGTATTCAATTTTGACAAAATAACAAATCAATTCTTTCCTATAATGGCGTGCAATTAATTTAGCGCCAGTTAGTTAGTATAAAAGAATAAATTTTCACAGGATATTATGGCGTCAAATAAGATTATCGAAAAAGGTGAAGTTAAGGAATATTTTAATGGTATAGGTTTTGAAAGATGGAACAAAATTTATAGCAAATCTGATGAAATTAATACAGTTCAGAAAAATATTAGGAAAGGACATCAAAAAACTGTAGATGATGTAGTCTCATTCATCAAAAATTATCCTGAACAAACAAAAAAAAGTTATTGTGATGCAGGTTGTGGTGTAGGAAGTCTTTCAATACCTTTACTAAGACTTGGTGTAAATGAACTACAGGTTAGCGATATTTCTTCTGAAATGATTAAAGAAACAAAGAAACGCATTAATGAATTAGGCTTGAATCAGGTTAAAATTAAATATAAAGTCTGTGATCTGGAAAAATTAAAAGGATTATTTGATGTTGTAGTTTGTTTGGATGTATTTATTCATTATCCTCAACCGGTAGCAGAAGAAATGGTTCAACATCTATGTGATTTAAGCAAAGAAAAACTAATTGTTAGCTTTGCTCCTTATACTCCAGTTCTTGCTGTTCTAAAAAATATTGGGAAATTATTTCCTGGCCCAAGTAAAACTACAAGAGCATATACATTAAAAGAAAAGGGTATTATTGATGCGGCCGAAGAAAGAGGATTCAAAGTGGTTAAAAAGAAATTAAATCAAGCACCTTTTTATTTTTCAAAACTTATTGAATTCGAAAAAATTAAATAATCTATTTTACTAAATGATTTTCAAGTGCATAACGAACTAATTCGGTTCGGCTAGATGTACCTGTCTTGATAAAAAGTCTACTTACATATTTCTCAACATTTCTAATAGATGTTTCAAGCTTTCTTGCGATTTCCTTATTCATCAGTCCCTCTGCTACTAGTTGAAGCACACTTGCTTCTCTCGGGGTAAAACTAGGAAGATTTATTTTATTTTCTGGATTAGTCTGGTTTTGATCTGTGAGCATAGATTTTATTTCAGTAATTTGTTTTGCCATTTTGCTTACATCAATATCTGCGAATCGTGCAGCTTCTTTTAGTAAACGTTCTTGTCTATTGATTACATTTTTAACTCTTGCAGCTAATTCATCGGGATCGAAAGGTTTGGAAATATAGTCATCAACTCCTGCAAGATAACCTTCTGTTCTGTCTAGGGTCATTCCTTTTGCAGTAAGAAAAATAACTGGAGTTCCTCCTAATTTTTCATCCTCTCTAATTTTTTCTAATAAATCATAACCGTTGGCTCGTGGCATCATAACATCGCTAATTATCAAATCGGGGAAAATTGTTTGAGCTTTTTCCCAACCATCCTCGCCATCTACTGCAATAAATATTTCAAAGCCTTCATCTTCTAGAAATGTTTTAACAGCTGTTCTTAAACCAGGCTCATCATCAACTAATAAAATTCTTGATTTTCTTACCGGTTCATTATTTATTTGATTAATTTCATTCATTTTTTAAATTCTTAAATTTGATTTTCTAGTAATAAACAGAATTTTATATACTAAACATAATGCTATCAACTCCCATACTACTAGACTATCAATCTTCGACTCCTTGCTCTAAAGATGTTGTTGATTCTATGAAACCTTTTTGGAGTGAGATATTTTCTAACCCTGCAAGCAAATCTAATTTGGCGGGGATTAATGCAAGCGCTATATTGGAAGCCTCAAGAGAAAAAATAGAACAAAATTTATTTCTTAAGAATAAAAAAGTTATTTTTACAAGCGGGGCAACTGAATCTAATAACTTAGCCTTATTAGGTTTTGCTAGAAATTTCTATAAAAAAACAGGAAATTATGGACATATTATTACCTTAAAAACAGAGCATAAAGCTGTTTTGGAGCCCCTAAACCAACTAAAAAAAGAGGGGTTTACGGTTACAGAAATTAATCCTGAGAAAGATGGCTTAATTTCAGAAGAAAAATTCAAAAAAAATATAAGAGAAGATACATTTCTGGTGAGTGTTATGTTGGCAAATAACGAAATAGGAGTTATCCAGCCTGTAGAGAATATTTCAAAGATATGTAAATCGCGAGGAATAACTTTTCACTCTGATTTTGCGCAATGTTTAGGTTATATCGAGATAGACAATCTTTTATCAGATGTAAATATGATAACGATGAGTTCTCACAAAATATATGGTCCTAAAGGAATAGGACTTCTTTTGATTGATGAAGAAATGAATCTTGAGCCTTTAATTTTTGGAGGAGGTCACGAATATGGTCTCAGGTCTGGTACGTTACCTCTTCCTTTAGTAGTTGGCTTTGCTAAAGCAATAGAGATAGCAGTTTTTAATCAAAAAAATAATGCTGAGAAATTACTTTTGCATAGAAATACACTTTTAGAGGGGTTGTTAGAAAATAATTCTGGTTTATTAATTAATGGCTCCATAGAAAAAAGATTACCTCACAATTTAAATTTGACTGTATTGGACTTAAACGGAACAAAGTTTCATAAACTTTTAAAATCTAAAATAATTTGTTCTAGTGGATCTGCATGTAGTAATGGTGAACCATCCCATGTTTTACTAGCAATAGGTAGATCTTTTAAAGAAGCAGAATCTTCAATAAGGTTAAGTATTGGATTAAGCACTAATTCAAAAGATATAAAAAAAGCAAT
>QCCG01000025.1 GCA_003281335.1 Prochlorococcus sp. AG-347-K19
ACCAGAAGATAAAAAAGACTATCTTATTGGCTTAGGAGTAGAAGAAGGGGGATTAAGTTCATTAATTAGATCAACATATAAATTATTGGGATTAAAAACTTATTTCACTACCGGAGAAAAGGAAACAAAAGCTTGGACAATAAAAGATGGGATGACTGCGCCACAGGCAGCAGGAGTAATTCATACTGATTTTGAAAAAGGATTTATAAGAGCTCAGACTATTTCGTATCAAAATTTAATTGATTCAGGTTCAATTGCCAATGCAAAAACTAGAGGTCTTTTAAGAAGTGAAGGTAAGGAATATATTGTTAACGAAGGTGATGTAATGGAGTTTTTATTTAACGTTTAGTAAGTCTCTTAAGGCTTACTATTTTGCTTTTTGAATTTAAATTCAAAAAATGAAATTAATAAAATTAAGATACATCCTAAGCAACTTCCTATTAACCCAAAAACAATGGTTGTAAAGCCATCATCGTAGCCATATTGTAGTTGTGGTAAGTGAGGAGGTATTGGCATTATTTTTCAACAGAATTTTCAATATCTTCCAGTAAATGTTTAGTTGATCTACTAAAACCATTAGTTTTTAAATAGTTTTGAGCCTCTCTAAATTTTTCAGCTACTCTTTTTGCATAAGGAGTATTCATGGAATTTTGAGTCATGTTGAAAATGCAACTCATTTTATAATCTGATTTAGGTAACCCCTTGATAAGTATTCAAAAATACAAGAATATAAAAATAGGATTTTTTACTTACTAAGAAATTTATTGTGAAAAGTTCTTGATTCTCCAAATAAAGTTTTTTTCAAATTAGAAAAATTGACAATGACAAATATATTATTAATTCTTTTTTTGGTACTTTTATTTTTATTACTTTTTTATTCAAAACGAAATAGAGGGTTAGCCCAAAAAACAACAATTAGTCCAACTTATGTACCTTTCTTAAAAGAACAAGAATTTAATCCTGATATAAGTACTGATAATTGGGATTTACACAAACTTAGATTAGATAAATTCAAAAGATCACAATATAAGGGATTAACTTTCTTCGTAAGTTCAGAAAATAAAATTTACTATCTTTCTGAAGAAGGGCATAAGGTTTATTGCTAACAGGTGAAATTAATTTTATAAATAAGAAAAGCCGATAGAAATTAATAATATTAATGAAGTATTTATTTTTATTATCAGAAAAGTTCTACAGGCTTATTCAATGGGAGTGGAATACCTTAAAAAGTCTAAGAAGAACAAAAAGAAAGAATTATTTTTTAAGAGGATCATTTGCTTTATTTAGTTTATTCTCTATTCTTTTTTTAATATTTTCGCCTCCTATTACTTTCGGCATATTATTTGGAGAGGGATTAAAATTTAGTATTTTTTTTATTTGGATATGGATTTTAAATTTAAAGTTTTTTTGAAAATGTATAATTTACTTCCCAAGGTTATTTAAAATTAAGAATATAAAAAAATAAACTTATGCCAAAAATATTCAAACAAAATAAGTTCGCTTTGTTGGGAGCAAATATATTAATAATTTTACTTTGGGTAACTATATCTTCCTTTTTGATGAATTTATTTCAAAGTGAAGATGCCCCATTTTATATGTATAAAATTTCTTTTTTAATAAGATTCCTCCCTCCTATTTGGGTTACATGGTTCCTTTGGATAAAAAGAGGTGGTTTAAAAAGATAAATTACGAAAACATTTTTACGGATTTACTATAAAAACAAATCAGTTAAGATCTGAAAGCTTACTTGAAATTTTCATGTAAGAATTAGGTAATTAAGAGATTGTTTTTAGCTAAGAAACAATCTCTTTTTTTTACAAATATTTTTTCTCATAAAAAAGTGTTTGTCAGTATCCCTATTGACAAACACTCATGACGATTATTTTTTAAAAATTAAACAGGCAATCTATTATCAATTTCTACCACTCCAGAATCCATAAGACGGCCGATCTTAATAACTAAAGCCATATCTAACCTTGAAAATTCAGATTGATGGTTAGTTATCCAATCAAGTTCAGAAAGAGTTATAACTCCCAAAGTATTTACTTTAAGGAAAAGTAAGCCTAAATTCATTTTAAAAAATTCCTGGGATTATCCATCCGAATAAGCCATAATTTACAACTAATGCAAATAAGCCCATCATTGCCATTCTTCCATTAGTTCTCTCGGCGTTTTGCCAATAAGTTGTTTTTGAATTTTCCATTTTTCTGATTTGTAGAAATGTTAAATAGTAGGTTTTAAACGAAACCAGGAATTATTTGACCTGTTGTTAGGTATGCTCCAACAGCAGCAATTAATCCAAGCATTGCGAATCTGCCGTTAAGAGTTTCAGCAACAACTTTTTCTTTTTCGATTGTTTTGACTTTTGTGTTGGTGTTTTTCATTTGATTAGGAGATGAATAGTTTAAATTTTCGTTTTGAAATTGCTTGGTTAAATAAGCAACGAGGATGGCTGTAAAGAATACAATTACGGCTAAGAAACCTGAAAGTGGACTCATTAAAATATGCCAGGAATAATTTGTCCTGTTGAAACGTAAGCACCTACTAATGCAACAAGGCCAATCATTGCCCAACGACCGTTAACTTTTTCTGCATTTTGTGGGTAGCTATCGTAAGAAACAGACTCATCTATGTAAGGACGTGTCTCAGTAGGAAACATATTCTGTCTGCCACCTGATTCAGTAGTAACGTTTGAATTAGCCATTAGAGTTATGTAATTGTTAACTAATGTAACACTACTATTAACAAATGTAAAGTATTAAGCCTAAATTAAGTTATTTTAAATATATTTAATACATATATGTAACATACCCGTTACATAATTCTTTAAATAGTTGTTTTTTGGGATTAATTTTTTTATTTTCTTGGCATCATAAATGGGCAAGTATTCTTTTTAAGAGATGAGAAAAAATACTTTTTTAAAGGTTTTATTAGGTCTAGATAGGAAAAGCTTGATTTAGGCTTCTATTTTCTTAAGTAAATCTAATTTTGAATAGCTTATTCCATTGATATTGAAATAAGTTGGTCAGGATCATAATTAGAAATCCAACTAAGTATTTTTTCTTCTTCTTCTAATGTTCTAGTACACGCAAAACCATATTTTGCTCTGACTTTTTCAGAAGCTTTATGCAAAGCTTGAATAGCAAGAGACTTAAAATCTGAAATTTTTAAGGAATCTCCAGGTTTCAAATATTCTAAAATTACTGTAGAAGGTGAATATAGAGATGCTTTTTTACCGTCAGGTAAATTCATTTGAAAATTAATTTCTGGCATTTTTAAATTAGTTTTCTTTGTTTTATATGAAAATTTTAGTGGATTGGAGCATTATTTATTTAATTTGCATGAGTAAATCCAGTGAGAGGAGTATCTTCTTCCCAAAGTAATTTTGCTCCATTTGAATTTTTGATATAAACACTGCTATTCCCGTTTTTAAAGTTGCCGACATGACAGCAAATTAGTTCTTCATATGCTCTTAAAGCTTCCTTTAAAAAATTAGCTTTAGATGGCTTAATAGCACAAAGAAACCCATAGCTAGGGAAACAAGTAAGCCAGTCGAATTCTTTTACTCCTTTAGGGCGTTGAATTTTCTCAAGATCAATTACAATTGTTTTTCCAGCAGATTCAGCAAACATAACTGCAGTACCTGTTATACCGCCCATGCTTATGTCTTTGGCCGCATGAATGATATTTTTTTTAGCAAGAAACGGTATCAATGAAAAATGTTTTCTAAGTAAAGTTGCAGATGCTTTCGTAGCTGCATCCCAAAAGGGATAATCTTTAAAAAAGCATCCATCCTTGTTTGCTATTATCCATAATTCATCTTCAGACTCTGCGAATCTTGAAGAAAGAATAGGACCATCTACCATTCCAAGAATTGATACTGATAAAGCAGTATAAGGACTTTTTTGATTTGAGTGACCACCGACCATTGGGACATTAAATTTTTCACACGCAAAACTCATGCCAGAAAGAATTTGATTATGTTTTTCTAAATCATTTTTATCACTCCAAATACTGTTAACTAAAGCTAAAGGTTTACCTCCCATCGCAACGATGTCACTGATATTTACCAATACACTGCTCCAGCCTGCGAACCACGGCTCTTTTTCTACCAAGCTTGGACTAATTCCTTCACTTGCCATTAATAACAAACCTGATTGTTTAGGGATTACTGCAGCATCATCTCCAAGCATTGCAGATTTGCCAAGTTCACTGAACGGGCTATGTGAGAAGTTTTTTGCAGCACTTTGAATGTCTTTTTTAGATTCAATACCACTATGTGTTTGCAATTTTTTGATAAGATTATCTAACATTTTTTATGATCACTTTTTCACTAAATATGAGCCTGGTCTGCTTAATTTTGATGGCTTGTAATAATTTAAGTCAGCCTCCATTAAGTGATGTTTTATTCCTTTGATTTCAATTTGTTTAATTGAATTCCATTTGAGTCGTCTAAAAAACCTTACATTTTGTATCTGAACAGTGGCTAAAAATTGATCGCAACCCCATCCATTTGCTGTAGTTACTGCTTTCCAGATCAATCCTTTTCCTATTTGGTTGAATTTACGGAAAGTAGAATCAACACCTAGTCTCCCACCGTACCATTGTCTTTTTTCTGTTTCGTAAATTCTTACTACTCCAACGACTCTCTCTTTAGTGCCATATCCATAATTCAAAGAAACTATTGGGTACGCAACTTGATCAATTTCATCAATATCTGATTCAGCAAAAATATTTTGTTCCTCGCAAAATATTCTCTTTCGTAATCCCCAGTAGTCTTTGATAAGAGGAGAATTCTCTTCAAGCAAATGAAATGAAAAGTTTTCTGAATTTGAATTTGGAGATAGCATGAAATCTTCTTCTTCAATCCCGATACCTGATCTTACAGAGGGTGTGAAATAGTAAGGCGCAGAGCTAAAGCTTCTGCCTATATCCTGACTTGAGGGGTCTATAAAAAACATAATTTTTTAATTCTCAAATAGGGATAAAGCTGAGCAGGCACCACATTTGGCACAACCAGCTGACATTTCATCAGATTTTATGTTGCCTTCATTTAGTAAATGTGAAACTGATTGATAAATATCAATCATGAAATCAGTACTTGGGGAGGGATGATGTTCTAGAGGAGTCCCTGCTATTGGCACAAATGGAACTATAAAAGGATAAACTCCTATAGATATTAATTTTTTACTGCAATTTATTAGAGATTCTTTGCTATCACCTAATCCGGCTAATAGATATGTAGAAACTTCTCCTCTTCCAAAAACTGCTACGCTTTCTTCGAAAGATTTATAGTATCTTTCAAGAGAAATTTCAGATTTGCCGGGCAGAATTTTTTTTCTTATCTCCTCCTCTACAACCTCTAAATGCATGCCTAAACTATCTATACCTGAGTCTTTCATTTTTTGAAACCAAATAGGATCATCAGGCGGTTCGCATTGACCTTGGATTGGAATATTAACTTTAGCCTTAACAGCCTTAGCG
>QCCG01000026.1 GCA_003281335.1 Prochlorococcus sp. AG-347-K19
ATGTAAATCTAAATGCCATGAATAATATCAAGCATCAATTTAATATTGAAGTTGGATATTCAGATCATACACTTGGAATTGAAGTATCATTAGCAGCAGCAGCATTAGGTGCAAAAATAATTGAGAAACACCTTACACTTGATAAGAATCAATTTGGTCCAGACCATAAGGCTAGCTTAGATCCTAAAGAATTTAGGATGATGGTTAAAGGAATTAGACTTATTGAAGAATCACTTGGCAGTGAAATAAAGTCACCCTCCAATACAGAAATTATTAATAGTAAGCAAGTTCGAAAATCAATAGTTGCATCAAAAAAAATAAAAAAAGGAGATTTATTTTGTGAAGACAATTTAACCTGTAAGAGACCTTTTAATGGTTTATCTCCTATGTTATGGGACAAAATAATAGGAAATAAATCCACCAAAGAATACAATATAGATGAGCCTATTCAATAAAATTATTCCATTTGTTTAATACTTAAAAGATTCTAAAGCGATACAAGTATGAGTAATTTTAATATAACTAGTTAAAGGATTTATTCTTCACTTACTAGAATAGAAATTCCTTTTGTTATTATTAATATATATTTATTAAATTTATATTTCTATATTTGGATTTTGACATATCAATTAATAAATATGAGAAAATATTTCGATTAATCTAATCCATATTTTTTTATGCATATAGTTTCATAAATTATTGAACTTTTAATAAATATTTTACTAAAACTTTATAAGAGATTATTAATACCTTAATTAAAAAAGAGGTGATATTAGTTTGATTATTTTATTGAGATTCAATAAAGCCCTAGTAGAAATTTGAAGAGCCTAGTTATAATATTTCTATAATTTAAATATCATAAAATGATTTTTTTAATAGATTATTAAAATTAGTTTTTTTTAAAATATTTATAATTTTTTCTGGAGCTCCCGGTAAACCATAAGGGCTTTCGACATCTTTAAGGATATTTTTAAAATCTTCAGTAAAAATCTTAATAATTGATTTAGAAATTAATTTTTCTTTAGGCTCACAATCTAATACACTTTTTGCTTTTAAACGACCCATTTGTCTATCTCCAATATTAACAGTTGCTTTTTTAAAAAAGGGCGCTTCCAATAAACCACTTGACGAGTTTCCAATAACCCCATCGCACAATTTTAATAAACTAAAATATCTTAATTGACCTAAAGAATCAAATAAATATGCATTAGATCTTTTTTGTACAAAATCATATATTGATTTTTTTATGAATTTATTATCAATATCCGCATTAGGCAAAGTAAAAATTAGACCTATATCATTAAATTTATTTAGACTAGCAAGAAGCTCAATTATACCTTTTTGAGATGATTCTTTATCTAGAGTTTCTGGATGATAAGTAATGAGTAAATTCTTTTCCCTAAATTTTATACCAAGTGTTTTTATTATTTCATTCTTATCGATTAGAGTTAATTCATTCATCGCATCAATTCCTAAACCTCCAACATTGAAAACTCTTTTAGGGGATTCACCTAATTGAATAACTCTATTCCTATATTCTTCAGAAGCGACAAAATGAAGATGTGAAAATTTCGTTATTGAATGTCTAATAGATTCATCAATAACACCTTCAGTCCTTTCCCCACCATGAATATGAGCTATTGGTATATTTTCAAAACAAGCAGGGAGGATTACAGATAAAATTTCGTATCTATCCCCTAGAACAATTAATAAATCAGGTCGTGATTTTTTAAAAACTCTGGAAAAGCCAATAATTCCATTTGCAGTAGCCAAAGAAATTGCTTCGGGTGTATCGTAATTTAACTGCAAATCAATTTTCGAACTAATTGGAATTCCCTCTTCTATTATTTCTTGAACTGTTTCACCATGCATTTTGCATAAATGAGTCCCTGTAACCAATAAAGATAAATCTATATCATCATCATCAAAAAGTTTTTTTATCAAAATTCTAAGCAAGCCAAACTCTGCTCTCGTACCAGTAACCACAGCTATTTTAAGTTTGTTATTTTGCATATTATTAAATAATAAAATTAATTATTTTTTTTCAAAATTATATATTACAAATTGAAATGATAAATTATTTTTTGAAATATTTTTTTCTCAATTAAAAATAGTATAAATTCAGAAAGAAATCCTAAATAATTTAAAAGAAAATATTATATTTTTATGTCTATAAACTAAGTAACAATTAAAATTATTTCGATTAGGATAATTACTAAAAAATTAGATATTACCTATTAAGAAATTTAGATATTACCTATTAAAAAATAAGGATTTTTAGGACTAGTGTTTTATTAAATTCCCTTACATTTTTTTAAATTGTTTGGGCCATAAACAAGTTTAAAACTGTAGTTACTAGCTATTTGAAAATCCCTACAGTTTTTTATTGGATGTGTCATTAATAATAAATCTTCAATATCTCCTGAATTTCTTATTTCATTTTTTCTTGCAATTGGGATAGTTATTGCTTTAAGAAATTTTGGTTTTTTATGTCTAAAATTATTAAAAGTTGAATGCGATCTATAAAGAGTAACTATAGGAAGATTAAAATAATAATTCTTTTCAATATTAACTTCAAAAAAAGTTTCTATATCTTGTGGTTTATAAAGTTGAAAAATAATTTGTTTAGATATTTTTTTTGGATTAGATAAACTTTCAATTAAATTTAATGTAGATCTTATTGAGCTGTTAAATGTAGAGTTTTTAAAATCAATAATAAGATAGATATCATTTTGTGCGATGAATTCTAAAAGATTATTAAAATTACAATTTTGGATACCTTTATTTTCTAAAAGACAAATATTATTATTGTTATCATTTATCAAATCTACCTCCATAAATTTTATTCCTAATTTATGGGAATTAATAGCAGCTTGAAGTGTATTCGGGCTTGAATAATCGCCCAATTTATGGGCAATCAATTTATGTTTTTTGGCAATATTAATCCAACTATTATTAACTTTAATTTTTTCATTATTTATTTTCACTCGCCAATCTTCTTTTTTAAGTGAGAGGATTAAAGCTCTTTTGAATTGACCATCTATAAGTAATCTTATGGAGTCTAAATTATTGGATAAAAAAATAGAAATAAAAATAAAAGATAAAAATATTTTCATATTATGTCACTCAAATTCTTTTAATAGTTTTTAATAATTTTCTAAATTGAATTTTACTTGAGATAAACATTGATAAACTTGAGGCCAATAAAATTAAAAAAGCAGGATAAATTGATACTAAAATTTGGGAAAAGGTAAATGAAGATATTATTTGATAAACAGACAAATAATAATTTGCACGCAAATAATCTACAAAAAAAACTAATAAAAGAGGAATACCAATAATAATTCTATAACGTATTTTTTTTATAAAAAAAACAAAAAATAAAGTAACAGGAGGTGCAAGAGTCTGAAAAATTCCTGTTAAAGGTGCAAAAAATAGGTTTATAATAATATAAAAAAAACTATATTTTAAATAAAAAATAATGACTTTCAAGGCTGGAGAAAAATATTTAAGAACTGGAGTAAATCTTTTATTAATATTTTTCATCGCATTTATATTTTCACAATCTAAGTATATTCCTTCAGGCGCTCATCCTAATACCTTAAAAGAAATAATTGATTTTTTTATTAAGGATTCAAAATCAGAATATTACAAATTCTCAAAAGAATATAATCCAAAGACAAAGAATTATAAATCTGGCTTATATCAATTAATTTTAAATTCTATTGATAATACAGATATAAAAAGAAAAATTATAATACTAATAGTGGCAGAGTCTTTAGGTATTGTGGAAGATAAAGACTTAGAATTAAGAATTGAGAAATTGTTTCAAGACAAATTTCAATCAGTAATTAATGATACTCAAGACAACAAATTTGAGTTATTACGCTTAAAAAATGAAAATTCGCCAGGAGGTACTTTACGTATGGAATATATGAGCTTATGTAATAATTTCAAACAATATGAAGAGGAATTATTTGATAAATGTCTTCCAAATCTTTTAAAAAATAAAAATTCTTGGGAATCAATATATATGCATTCTCCCAGTTTGGAATTTTATAATAGAAGCAAAATAATGAGAGAAATAGGTTTTCAAGAACTTTTCTCTCAAAGAGAAATTTTAATTAAACAAAGAAATATCATTAAACAAATTAAATTATGTTTTTCGAGGAATTTTTGTGCACCTTCAGATGAAGAACTTTTTAAATCTGCATTAAAAAAAATCAAAGAAATTAAAAATACAAATCTTTTTCTTAATATTCTTACAGTTGAAGGGCATGGACCATTTAGAGGTAAGAATATTTCAAAGGAAAGAAATGAATTAGAAAACTATTATAAAAAAGCTGAAATTTCAATTTCCCAGATTTCTAATTTTTTAAAATTACTTTTAAGAGAAAATAAGAATAAGGAATTAGAAATATATATTGTTTCAGACCATCCCCCAGTACTTACTAGTTTAAAAAATAAAGGAACTTTAAATTACTCTTTTTTGATAAAAAGAAAAAATTAAATAAATGATATCAAAACATAAAATATAATTTCTTTTACTGCAAAATGAATACAAAGAGCATAAATTATAAAAAAAGTTAGTGGACAACTTTTTCATTTAATAAAGTCCACAATGAAAAGTAACTTT
>QCCG01000027.1 GCA_003281335.1 Prochlorococcus sp. AG-347-K19
TTGCAATCTCATTAATTAATTTACCTGCATTCAATCCTATTTTTACTGCATCATCACCTAAAGAAACCACAAATAACAACTTTCTATTTTCTGGATTTGGTATTCCCCCAAGAATCACTATTGCTTTATTTCCCAAATGAGAAGTTAAATTAAGTGCTGTAGATTGCAAAGAATTCCCATCTAAGCCATCAATCTGATTTACTAAAATTGAAAAAGAATTTACTATTTCTGCGGATGATTTTATAGAAGAGTATTTGAAATATGCAATTTCATCTTTCATTTTTTGTATCTCTTTATTCTTATTAATAAGCTCTGCTTGCAAATTATTAACCCTTTCAAAAAGTTGATTAGGATTTGCTTTTAACAAATCACTTAGTTGGTTTACTAATGCATTTCTATCACTGAAATAGTCTAATGCTGATTGGCCTGATAATGCTTCGATTCTTCTGACTCCAGCTGAGATTCCTTCCTCACTAATTATTTTGAAAGAACCTAATTCGGATGTAGTTTTAACATGTGTGCCACCACAAAGTTCCATTGAAACTCCTGGTACATTAACAACGCGCACTTCATCATCATATTTTTCTCCAAACATGGCGACTGCGCCCTTTTCAAGGGCCTCACTCTTAGACATATTTTTTATTTCTAGGTCATGATTTTCCATAATCCAAGAGTTTACTAAAGTCTCAATCTTAGAAATTTGATCTTTAGAAATAGGATTAGAAGAATTAAAATCAAATCGTAATTTATTAAAGGCTACTAATGAACCTTTTTGTCCAACACTTTCATTAATAACTGATTTAAGTGCAGATTGTAATAAGTGAGTAGCTGTATGATTTGCAGCAGCCCTAGCTCTATTAGAGGAGCTAACATTAGTCTTAACTTTTTGTCCAGTAATTAATTTTCCTTTTTTGATCGTTCCATAATGTAAAAAAACATTTTTCTTTCGCATGACATTATCAACCAAGACCTCAACATCGTTTGAAAATATCGTTCCAATATCACCAACTTGACCACCAGATTCTCCATAAAAAGTTGTCTGATCAAGAACAATTAAAACTTTCTGACCTTCACTTGCTTCCTTAACTAATGTTGAATCCAAGAATATACCCTTTATTTCAGCTTCCGAAAGGAGTGACTTATAACCATTAAAAACAGTTTTGTTAAAAACATCTATTTCTCGCTCAAATGATCCCTCTAATGTCAAATCAATATTACTTGAAGCAGCTTTAGCTCTCTCTTTTTGTACATTCATTTCTTCTTCAAAACCCTTTACATCTACACTGATACTATGTTCTTCAGCAATTTCTACAGTAAGTTCTAGAGGAAATCCATAAGTATCATAAAGTTCAAAAGCTTTAAAACCAGAAATTAATTTCTGCCCTGAAGAAATTAACTCATCTAGCAATTTCTCTCCTCTTTCAAGAGTTTCCCTAAATCTTATTTCTTCAATTTTTATCTCATTCAAAATTAAATCATTATTATTTTTTAAATCAGGATAATTATTTTGCATTAAGTTAATTCCGACAGTAGCAATATGAGGTAAAAATTCATTTGTTATGCCTAATAATCTGCCATGTCTGACCATTCTTCTAATAAGCCTTCTTAATATATATCCCCTACCGAGATTACTTGCTGATACTCCATCAGATATTAAATGAATAACAGCTCTTGTATGATCACCAATTATTTTTAAAGAAATTTTGTTTTTATCATCTGAAGAAAAATAATCAATATTTGCAATCTCACAAATTTTTTGAATAATAGGAAAAATCAAATCTGTCTCATAATTATTTTGCTTTTTTTGTAGTATTTGAGCCATCCTTTCAAGACCCATTCCTGTATCAATATTTTTAAATTTTAAATCTGTCAATTTTCCATTAGGATCACGATTATATTGCATAAAAACAAGATTATAAAATTCAATAAAACGATCTCCATCTTCTAAATCAATGTTCTGCAGACCCTTTTCAGGATGAAAATCATAATAAAGTTCTGAACAAGGTCCACATGGACCTGTTTTGCCAGATGACCAAAAATTATCTTCCTCACCAAGTTTGACTATCCTATCTGGATGAATACCAATTTCATCTCTCCAAATTTTTGCAGACTCTTCGTCTTCGTGAAAAACACTCACAATTATATTTTCAACAGAAAGTTGATAAATATTAGTAACTAATTCCCAAGCCCATTGGATAGCCTCTCGTTTAAAATAATCTCCAAAAGAGAAATTACCAAGCATTTCAAAAAAAGTATGGTGTCTAGCTGTAACTCCAACGTTTTCTATATCGTTTGTTCTGATGCACTTTTGGCTAGATGTAGCCCTTTTTGATGGTCTTTCTTTTAAACCTAAAAAAACTGGTTTAAAAGGTAGCATTCCAGCAATTGTGAGCATAACCGTAGGGTCATCTGGAATCAAAGATGCACTTGGAATGATTTTATGTAATTTTTCACTGTAAAATTTTAAAAAAGCATTTCTTATCTCATCTCCAGTAACTATTTTTTTAATTAATTGAGATGTCATTTATCCAGAATAAAAAGATTAAAAATTAAAGAAAAGCGTAATTTCGGTTATTTCGCAAAGATAATCACGCGAATTTATATTCTATATAACTAAAGTTAATTTATAAAGCTAATTATTCTATGATAGCCTCTGCCCAGACAAGTAATTCTAAATTGGCACAAACTAATAACAAGTTGACGGTTCAATCTCAAAACTTTGCTGATGATTCTTGTGCCATAAGATCTTTGGATTGGGATCGCAGTAGATTTGATATTGAATTTGGTTTAAGAAATGGAACTACTTACAATAGTTTTGTTATTAAAGGCAAAAAACTAGCAATCATTGATACTAGTCACGCAAAGTTTGAAGAATTATGGTTTGAAGAATTACTGAAAAAGGTAAATCCGCAAGAAGTTGATTATCTAATTACTAGCCATACAGAACCTGATCATTCTGGTTTAATAGGTAATCTTTTAGAATTAAACCAAAATATCACAGTAGTTGGATCAAAATTAGCACTTAAATTTATTGAAGACCAAATACATATTCCCTTTAAACGTCTAGAGGTTAAGAGTGGAGAGTTTTTAAATCTCGGAACTAATCCTAATAGTGGTTTAGAACATAATATTGAATTTATAAGCGCACCAAATTTGCATTGGCCAGATACCATATTTTCATATGATCACAGCACAAATGTTCTCTATACATGCGATGCTTTTGGACTACATTATTGTTCTGATGAATTTTTTGACACTGATCAAAAAGAAATATACGATGATTTCCGTTTTTATTACGATTGCCTTATGGGTCCAAACGCTAGAAGCGTTTTGCAGGCAATTAAAAGAATAGATAAGCTACCTGAATTAAAAACAATAGCTGTGGGTCATGGGCCTTTGCTCCACAATCAGGTTAATTTCTGGAAAGGAAAATATCTAGAATGGAGTAGCAATAAAAGCAAAGGCAATGATTTCGTGTCAGTTTGCTATATAAGCGACTATGGTTATTGTGATCGACTCAGTCAAGCGATATCTCATGGAATAAGCAAAGCAGATGCTCAGGTTCAGTTAATTGATCTAAGATCTTCTGACCCGCAAGAATTAACAAGTTTAATTTCCGAATCAAAAGCAGTAGTCATTCCCACATGGCCTGTAGACTCAGATAATGAATTAAAAGAATCTCTCGGTACTTTATTTGCAGCACTAAAGCCAAAACAATTTACTGCAGTTTATGATGCATTTGGTGGAAATGATGAACCTATAGATTCCTTAGCAAATAAATTAAGAGAACTTGGTCAAAAAGAAGCTTTCTCTCCCTTAAGAGTTAAAAATATTCCAGATCCGATTGTTTATCAACAATTCGAAGAAGCTGGAACTGATTTGGGTCAATTGATCAATAAAAAGAAGAATATTGCCTCTATGAAGAGCCTTGATTCAAATTTAGATAAAGCGTTAGGTAGATTAAGTGGAGGATTATATGTAGTAACAGCTTGTCAAGGGGAAGGTTCGACATTTAGACAAAGTGCAATGGTAGCAAGTTGGGTTAGTCAAGCAAGCTTTTCTCCACCAGGTATTACAGTTGCAGTAGCAAAAGATAGAGCTATTGAATCATATATGCAAGTTGGTAAAGGTTTTGTTGTGAATATCTTGAGAGAAGATAACTATCAAAAAATGTTCAGACATTTTTTAAAAAGATTTGCCCCTGGAGCTGATAGATTTGCTGATGTTGATGTAATTAGCAACATCGCTGAAGGAGGACCTGTTCTCTCAGATTCACTCGCCTTTTTAGATTGTAAAGTCAGTTCAAGACTGGAGACTCCAGACCATTGGATAATTTACGGAATTGTTGAAAATGGTAATGTTTCTGACTTATCATGTAAGACAGCAGTTCA
>QCCG01000028.1 GCA_003281335.1 Prochlorococcus sp. AG-347-K19
AGATATATCAGCAATATTAAATAATGGAAAATTTATAATATTTAAATTTATAAAATCAACTACAAAACCTCTATATATCCTATCTATACCATTACCAATAGTTCCCCCAAGAATAAAGCTATAAGAATATAGATCGAATGAGTTTAAAGTATTCTTTCTAAATATCAAATAAATAAGTAATATAGAAAAAAATATACTTATTAAAGATAAAAATACTCTACTACCACTAAATATGTTAAATGCTGCTCCGTAATTTTTTACAAAGTCTAATTTGAATAAAAGAAAATCTTTATTTATAAATAATTTTTTATTATAAAACATTAAATATTTCGTAAATTGATCTATTAGAACAATAAAAATACTTAAAGATGCAAAATATAATTTTGTTTTTATATTAATAATCATTATTTGCTACGTTTTAAACGTTCTATAGGTTTAATAAGTAATAAAAGTGGAAAAAGCATTAAAAAATGATATCCAATTTTACCTAATGAGTATTTCCCTAAATTATATAAAAATAAATTATATTGACTGTAGAAAATAATTTGTATGAAGTTGTAAATTATTCCAGTTAAATGCATAGCACATATTGCTATAAATCCGTTTTTTAAAAAGTTTCCAAGGTTTATTTTATTTCTATTATTTAAATTATCAATTATTTTGATTAATGGATATAAACCTAATAAATAACCAAAATTTGGAGTGAGCAAATAACCTAATGAACCTCCTTGGTGAAAGACAGGAAGTATAAATAACCCCAAAATTATATATATAGATAATGCTCTGAAAACAACTTTTTTATGGAATATAAGTGTTAATAAAATTATGGTCGGAATTTGCCATGTGATAGGTAACTCAAAGTTATTAGAAGATTTATAGAAAAAAGGTAGTGGAATATAAACAGGTAACATTGATGTTATTACTATTGATTGAAGACTCACCAGTATCTCAATTAATTTATAAAAATTGAGCATTATTATAAATTCTATTTATAAACTTCTCAATGCAACAATTGGATCTAATTTAGAAGCTCTTTTTGCAGGTAAAACGCCAAAGATTAAACCTATTGATCCTGAAATGATCATGGTGGAAAAAGTAGTTGTAATTCCAACCGATGCAGGAAGTGGTGTTATCAGAGATAAAAGAAAAACACCTGATAATCCTGTTGTTGTTCCAATTAACCCGCCAATTGTAGATAAAATCAATGCTTCAATCAAAAATTGAATTAATATATCTGACTGTTTAGCTCCTATTGCTTTTCTAAGTCCAATTTCTTCAGTCCTTTCGCTTACAGAAACAAGCATAATATTCATGATTCCTATTCCCCCAACCACTAAAGATACTGCCCCAATACCAGCCAATAAAAACGTTAGCCCACTTGTTATATTGGTTACTATATTCAAAGCATCTTCTTGTGATCTAACCGCAAAGTCATCATCTCTGATTATTTTATGTCTTTGCCTTAATAAGTTAGTAATCTGAAATTTAGCAGCACTAGTTGCATTTTTATCTATCGCTTCAACACTAATGAAGCTTAAACTTACTCCATATGTTGGGTCCTTCCCTGTAATCCTATTGACCATGGTGGTTAATGGAATATAAGCATTTTTGTCTTGATTACTTCCAAATACAGCACCTTTTGGTTTTAATATTCCAATAATTTCATAAGTATGATCTTTAATTCTGATTTTTTCCCCAAGTGATGAAGAATTATCTTT
The DNA here is from genome assembly GCA_003281335.1 of Prochlorococcus sp. AG-347-K19. Lineage (GTDB taxonomy): Bacteria > Cyanobacteriota > Cyanobacteriia > PCC-6307 > Cyanobiaceae > Prochlorococcus_A. The sequence goes on from QCCG01000028.1 coordinate 1,719, forward strand.
GAAAAATTCGTCTTTAAGATCAGGACCTATTACTACATAACTTCTTGCACTATTAATATCACTCTTAGAAATAAATCTTCCCTTATCAACTTCAAAGCTTCTTACTTCAAGAAATTCAGGAGTAACTCCTGCAATTGATATATTTAGACTTTTAGAATTTGATTGAACTATTTCATTAGCAGAAATTTGAGGCGCAACTTTTTTAACTGTTGGGACTTGATTACTTATTGCTAGTGCATCCTCTAAAACAAGATTTTTAGGAAATGAAATTCCTCTTCTTCTGGTGTCATTATTTCCAGGAACAATGAATAAAACATTTGCACCTAAATTACTTAATTGGTTTTTAGCTAATGTTTGAGCACCTCTTCCAAGACCAACTAGTGTAATAACTGATGCATTTCCTATAATTATCCCCAGCATTGTTAACGAACTTCTCAATTTGTTCGAAACTAAAGTTTTTGTGGCCATGCCTAAGGCTTCTTTTATTGAGATATTCCTAGACATATTTATATTTATCTAATGCATCATCATAATCTTCAAGTTGCCCCATGTATATAACACCTTCATTAAGCTGCAGTGTAATAAGGTCGCCATTACTGATTTCATGTTTATCCATATTTTCTAAATTACAAATTGTAGAAATCTTTTTATTATTTTTGTTAAACAAAGAATAAACATCATTTACATTTTGGTTAGTAACAATACCGGCAATATTTTTACTCAGTGGAATATTTTTCATTAATTCTTTCGGAACAAATAATATTTCTCCTGGGCAAATTAAGGATATATCAAGATTATTTTTAATTATTCTTGCTTTACCTGTAACACCGATTTCTCCTATTGAAATTCCTCTTGATACAATCTTTCTTACTAAACCGACTTTTATTAAATCTGTAGAACCGCTAATTCCAGTTAATGTACCTGCGGTTTGAACTACTAAATCTCCTTGATTTAGGATTCCCATCTCCTGAGCAATTTGCATAGCTAAACTAAAAGTTTTTGCTGTTCTTTCATCATTTTTAACTACTATTGGAGTAACTCCCCAAACGAGTTGCAATCTTCTCGCTACACTCCTCTCTGTAGTAGTTGCCAATATAGGTGTTGGTGGTCTGAACTTACTTACATTTCGAGCGGTAGAACCTGATTTTGTTAAAGGGATTATGGCCCCTGCATCAAGTTGTCTAGCTATATTACTTACTGCTGCACTAATAGCATTTGGGATCGTACTGGGTAAGTGGCTATCAATAGCCTTAAGTGGATAATCCCTTTCAATTCTTCTTGCTATGGTTGCCATTGTTTCAACTGCCTCTACAGGATAATCGCCAACTGCAGTTTCGTTTGAAAGCATTACAGCATCTGTACCATCCAGAATTGCATTAGCAACATCACTAACTTCGGCCCTTGTTGGTCTTGGGTTAGAAGCCATAGAATCAAGCATTTGAGTCGCTGTAATTATTGGGATACCTAATGAATTAGCTTTTCTTATTAACTCCTTTTGTAAAAGAGGAACTTCTTCAGCAGGCATTTCAACTCCCAAATCACCTCTTGCAACCATTACCCCATCACATAAGGGTAATACTGTATCGATTTGATCAATTGCTTCAAATTTTTCTATTTTTGCGACTACAGGAGTTGAATGCCCATTTTTATTTATTAAATCTTTTATCTCATTTATATCGGATGGATTTCTTACGAAACTTAGTGCTATCCAATCAACTCCTTCAGATAAACCGAATTTTAAATCCTCTTTATCTTTTTCTGTTAATGCTTTTACTGATAATTGATCATCTGGAAAATTAACACCTTTATTGTTTGAAAGAACCCCTCCTACAGTTACCATGCACTCCAAATTATTAGCTTTTGTATCAACTTTTTCTACAATCATTTCTATTTTTCCGTCATCTAAAAGTATTCTTTTCCCTTCGCTAACTTCTTGAGAAAGTTTGTCGTAGGTAACATTTGCAATAGTATTTGTACATTGGACTTCATTTGATGTAAGTGTGAATTTATCGCCTTTTTTAACTTTTACTGGCCCATCTTTAAAGCGCCCTAATCGTATTTTAGGTCCTTGAAGATCTTGCAATATTCCAATATCTATATCTAACTTTTTTGATACTTCCCTTATTGTTTTTATTCTCTCAGCATGATCTTTATGATCTCCATGAGAGAAATTTAATCTGAATGTTGTTACTCCAGCTTTAATTAAATTTGTAATTATCTCTTCAGATTGAGTTGCAGGGCCAATAGTTGCTACTATTTTTGTTCTTCTTTTTAAATCAATATTCGACATATATAGATAATATTGCTAGATATAAATAAATTTACCATACCCAAAGTTAGTTATTTAAGTCATGGATTTTAAAACTTATCAGAAAAAAGCTAGAGAAACAGCACAATATCCAGA
>QCCG01000029.1 GCA_003281335.1 Prochlorococcus sp. AG-347-K19
TTGTGAATCAAATTACTTAAAAATTTCTAACAATAATAAAGTCTTGAATGCTAAAGAAGATTCTAATCAAGAAAATCAAAATATTAAAACCCCAAAATTACCACTGCCTAATATTAAAAATTTAAGAAAATGGATTAATAAAGATAAAAAAGCAAGTTAGTTTTTTTTTACATCATACCTGGCATACCCATGCCACCCATACCTGGCATACCCATGCCGCCCATTCCTGGCATACCCATGCCGCCCATTCCTGGCATACCCATACCACCCATACCTGGCATACCCATGCCGCCCATTCCTCCCATTGGATCTCCACCTGGCCCTCCTGGGGCTGCGGCTTCAGGTTCTGGAATGTCAGCCATCGCAACTTCTGTTGTGAGGAGCATAGCTGCTATGGATACTGAATCTTGAAGAGCTAATCTTATTACTTTGGTTGGATCTAATATTCCTGAATCTTTTAAATCCTCATATTTTCCTGAATTAGCATTGAAGCCTTTGTTAAGTCTTTTAATTTCAGCGACAACTACATCACCATTAAAACCAGCATTTTTTGCTATTTGTTTAGTAGGTTCCAAAAGGGCTTCTTTTACTATATTTATCCCTGTTCTTAAATCATCGGAAGATGTTTGACTTAAATTTAAAAGGTCTTCTGATATTTCAATTAAAGTTTGTCCACCTCCAGAAACTACACCCTCTTCAATAGCAGCTTTCGTAGCATTAAGGGAATCTTCGATTCTTAACTTTTTGTACTTCATCTCTGTTTCTGTTGCAGCTCCAACTTTGATAAGTGCTACTCCTCCAGCTAATTTTGCGATCCTTTCATTGATTTTGTCCTGATCATACTCTGAGTCTGTTATGGCAACTTCTCTCTTTAATTTTTCTACTCGCGCTTTAACCAAATCTTTAGTGTCTTCGAAGGCAACAATTGTAGTTTTGTCCTTTGTGATTGTTATTTTTTTTGCTTTGCCTAAATCATTAATCGATACTTTATCAAGTGCCATCGATTTATCTTCACTAATGAACTTAGCTCCAGTAAGAATAGCAATATCTTCAAGGGCAGCTTTTCTTCTCTCCCCAAATAACGGAGCTCTTACGGAAGCTACGTTTAAAACTCCACTATTCTTATTCAAAACCAGGGTGGTTAAAGCTTCTCCTTCTATATCTTCAGCAAGAATTAGAAAAGGTGAGCCTGATTTCTGAATTTCTTCAAGTATTGGAACCAGATCTACTAAAGTTGAAATTTTTTGATCAGTTATTAATATTTTAGGGTTTTCAAGTTCGCAAACTTGTCTTTCTTGATCAGTTACGAAATATGGAGAACTATAGCCTCTATCAAAAGACATTCCTTCAGTTATATCTAATTCTGTATCTAGTGATTGAGATTCTTCGACAGTTATTACACCATCTGAAGTGACAATATCCATTGCCTTCGAAATTATAGATCCAATTTCTTCATCACCTCCAGCACTAACTGTTGCAACTTTTTGGATATCAGAACCACTTAATGAAATACTTTTGGAGCTTAATTTTTCTAGAACAAAAGCCAGGCCTATCTCCATACCTTTTTTTAACTCCATAGGACTGGCACCAGAAGCAATATTTTTTAATCCCTCTTGTACCATCTTCTGAGTCAAAATGGTGGCTGTTGTTGTTCCATCTCCTGCACTCTCTTTTGTCTTGGATGCAACTTGTTCTATTAATTTCGCACCCAAATTAGAAATAGGGTTCTCAATCTCAATCTCTTTAGCAACTGTGGACCCATCTCTAACTATATCTGGTGAACCAAATTTTCTTTCTATTACAACGTTTTTTGCTTTTGGCCCAATAGTAACCTTTACCGCGTTAGCTACGAAATTTACACCTTTTTCTAATGCTTCTCTTGATTCATTAGAAAAACTTAACTGTTTAGCCATTTTTTGCTTAATCTATAATCTTATTCTAATCTCCCATAGAATCATTTTTAAGGGATATTTAATTAAGTGGGGAAAGCCGAATTTCTTTGTATTAGACAAACAAATTAAATCAAATAAGAGTATCTTTAAGTTATGGAAGAAACAAATAATCTTATTTTTACTCTTACCGCAATCCTCGCGATTGCTATGACACTAATATACTTTCCTTTAAGATTTTTCTTGACATTAACTGCTAGAAGTCGAAGACTAAAACTTTTACAAAAAATTAGAAGGTTGAGAGATGAATTAGGCCAGCCTTATGAAAGTACATAATTAAATACTCATACCCCCATCTATACTTATTGTCTGCCCTGTAATGTAACTTCCTGCATCACTGGAGACTAAAAATGATACTAAGTTTGCAATTTGAGTACAACTTCCTAATTTCCCTAAAGGAATAACTTTTAGAATCTCTTCAGTATTAAGTTTTTCAGTCATCTCTGTTTCAATAAAACCTGGAGCTATTGCATTAACATTTATACCTCTTGAGGCAAATTCTTTAGCGCAAGTTTTGGTAAATCCAATAACTCCAGCTTTGGCTGCAGAATAATTTGCTTGACCAGGATTACCAATTATTCCAACAAGAGATGAAATATTTACGATGTTACCGCTTCTTTTTTTCATCATAAATTTTGAAGCATATTTTGTACAAAGAAAAACTCCTTTTAGGTTTGTATTTAGTACATCATCCCATTGTTCCGATTTCATTCTCATCAATAGTCCATCTCTAGTAATTCCAGCATTGTTAATAAGGATATCAATGGTGCCATTAATTTTGATTATTTCTTCAAAAGCTGAACTGACAGAATTCTCTTTTGAAACATCAAATTTTAATTTATGAGCTTTACCTCCTGAAATTTTAATTAAATTTACAACTTCTTCAGCTTTTTCATCAGAAGAAGAGTAATTAATAAAAACTTCTGCTCCCAATCGGCTTAGTTCTAAAGCAATTTCTTTGCCAATTCCTCTGCTAGCTCCAGTGATTAAAGCAACTTTGCCTGATAATAAATCTGTATTGGACATTATGAAATTTTATAATTTTCAATCGTAGTACTATTTGTGTAAAGATATTACTTTTATTTATAATTGTCTAGAAAATATTAAGACCTTCTATTGTGCATTTTTTAATACCAGCTGCAGGGAGCGGTAGCAGAATGAAAGCTGGAAAAAATAAATTACTTATTGATTTAGAGGGTGAGTCTTTGATTTATTGGACACTTAAATCTGTATTTTCTGCAAGCTCAACAAATTGGGTTGGAATAATTGGGCAACCGAAAGATAAAAATTTATTATTAAATTCAGCAAAGGATTTTGCCCATAAAGTTCATTGGATTAATGGTGGTGATACCAGACAACATTCGGTTTTTAATGGTTTAAAAGCATTACCAAAAGATGCTGAAAAAGTTTTAATACATGATGGTGCTAGATGTCTAATTAATCCTGAATTGATAGACCTTTGTGCTAAGCAATTAGATGAAAATGAAGCTGTAATTTTGGCTACTAAGGTAACCGACACTATAAAAATTGTTGATAATGAAGGTTTTATTAAAGAAACACCAGACAGAAATTTTTTATGGGCAGCGCAAACTCCTCAGGGCTTTTTAGTAGATAGCTTAAAAAAAGCTCATAAGATGGCAATTGATAACAACTGGAAAGTCACAGATGATGCTTCTCTATTCGAAATGCTTAATTGGAAAGTGAAGATTATTGAAGGAACTTATTCAAATATAAAAATTACATCCCCTATAGATTTGAAACTAGCAAAATTTTTTGTGAAGAATCCCTAGTTAAAAAGGTGAATCGATACTAAGAATGCCATCATTACCATTCAAGGTGGCTTCGTATCCTAAAGGAATGCAAGCATTTCCTGATATGTGGCCTATTGGGAGTTCAAAAAGAATAGGAAAATCAAACTCTTGGAGTCTTTCAATAATGCAGTTTTTTAATAAATTTTTCCATTCAAGGTCGCAGGAATCATTAGAAAAACTTCCGAATCCAATACCCGCAATTTCAGAAAGTGTTTTAGTCATTCTTAGGTAAGTCAACATGCGATCAATTTTATAAATATCTTCGTTAATATCTTCAAAAATTATTATTTTCCCTTTGCAATCTGGAAAGTGATTAGTCC
>QCCG01000030.1 GCA_003281335.1 Prochlorococcus sp. AG-347-K19
AAAGCACCTTTTGTAAGGTCCATAAAAGAAAGTGCTACATTAATGTTTTTCCAAGCTTCTGAAGCACTCCTTAAAGCTTCTTCAGTAAAATCAAGTGGTTTTCTATAATTCACAGTCATAACAAAATATCGCAAAGTCATAGGGCTAATACCTGACTTAATTAGCTCTCTGATAGTTTTAAAATTCTTGAGGGATTTACTCATCTTTTGTCCATTTACATTGACCATCCCATTGTGTAACCAATAGTTCGCTAGCTTTTTGCCATTGGCTGCTTCTGATTGGGCGATTTCATTTTCATGATGTGGAAAAATCAAATCAGAGCCACCTAAATGAATATCGATAGTATCTCCTAATTCATCTTTAACCATCGCCGAACATTCAATATGCCATCCTGGTCTACCTTTACCCCATGGTGAATCAAAAAATGGTTCATCATCTTTGGCTTTTTTCCATAGCGCAAAATCTTGCGGATTAAGTTTTTTACTATTTTCCTCATTAACCATTCTTCCTTGCTGATTGATATTTTGTTCTTGTAAATTTTGATTACTTAGCTTTCCATAATTTTTATTTTTGAAAACAGAATAATAAACGTCTCCATCCCTAGAGTATGCATAACCTTTGTCCTCAAGGATTGTTATGAAGGAGCAGATATTGCATATATGATTCGTTGCTCTTGGCATGCTATCAGGACGCATTATCCCTAAGGAATCCATATCTTTATGAAATTCAATAATATTCTTTTCAGATACTTCCTTCATGGAAATGCTTTCTTCTTTAGCTCTTTTTAAGATCTTGTCATCAATATCTGTGAAATTTTGAACATACCTTACTTTGAAATCACTGTAAATTAAAAATCTTCTCAATACGTCCCAAGCGATATAACTTCTGGCATGACCAAGATGACATAAATCATAAACAGTTACCCCACAACAATAAATTTTTACTACATCATCAATAGGCTTAAAAACCTCAACTTTTTTGCTTAAAGTATTAAAAAGTTTGATCATCTTAAAATAAGTATTTCATAAGGTTTATTTTGTCTCCATCCAATTGTCTCCAATTCCAATATCAACTAAAAGAGGCACATTTAATTTTACACAATCTTCCATAGTCTTCTTTACTAATTTTGTCGTAATTTCCAAAGAATCTGGTTCAACTTCAAACAATAATTCATCATGTACTTGTAAAAGCATTTTTGCTGGAACATTCATTTCTATGAATTTCTTATTTAGTTGAACCATTGCAATTTTAATAATATCTGCACTTGAACCCTGAATTGGGGCATTGGCTGCGGCTCTTAGTGACTGTGCTTCCATGCCAGCTCTTCTTGCGGATTGCAAGTCAATTTCGTAAGGATCTTTTCCTATTAGTCTTCCAAGTCCATTTTTATCAAACTTAAATTCTCTCTTTCTACCAAAAATTGTTTTTACATAACCTTTTGATAAGGCAAGCCTTTCTTGAAGTTCAAGAAATTTGAAAATTTTTGAATATCTTTCTTTGTATTTTATTAGGAATTCTTTTGCTTCAGGAGAACTTACTCCTGTAGAACGTGCAAACTTTTTAATTCCCATACCATAGATAACTCCGAAATTTATTGTTTTCCCAACTCTCCTCTCATCAGAAGAAATTTCTTCTTTCTCAAAAATTAATCTTGCAGTCAAAGAATGAATGTCATCATTTTTATGAAATGCATTTATTAGTATTTCTTCATCCGCTAAGTGAGCGAGTATTCTTAATTCGATCTGAGAATAATCAGCTGATAAAAGTTTCCAATTTTTTTCAGGCAAGAATGCTTTTCTGATTCTCCTACTAAATTCAGTCCTAACCGGGATATTTTGAAGATTAGGATTGCTACTACTTAGTCTCCCAGTCGCTGTAGCAGCTTGATTAAAGTTTGTATGAACTCTTCCTGTCTTTTCGTTAATAAGATTTGGAAGAGCATCAATATAGGTGCTAAGTAATTTGCTAAGAGTTCTATGTTTGATTAAATGTTGGATTATTTCATGTTCGTCGACTAATCGTTCCAGAACTACTGCATCTGTACTCCATCCTGTTTTTGTTTTCCGTGATTTTTTCTTATCCAAATTTAATTTTTCAAACAAGATCTCACCAAGTTGTTTTGGTGAAGATAGATTGAAACTCTCCTCTGCTAACTCATAAACTTTATTTTCAATATCTTCTAAGGTACTTTTTAGTTCTTTTGAAAGTTCCTCTAAATAAGGGATGTCGATGGTTATTCCATTCATTTCCATTTGAGACAATACCGGCTCTAAAGGCAGCTCGATTTTTTCGAACAATTTGATTAATTCATCTTTTTCCTTTGAAAATCTTTCTTTAAAAATTTTGACAATCTTAAAAGTTAGAAATACATCATAACCGCAGTAAATACTTGCTTCATCAATATCAACAAATGAAAAATCTTTATTTTTCCCAACTGTTTCTTTAAATGAAGGGGGCTTAAATCCAAATAATCTAAAACTAATTTCACTTAAACCATGCTTTTCCTGGTTATTAAGAAGGTAGTCTGCTAACAAGGTGTCAAAGGTTACGCCTTTAAGGTCAAGTCCATGATTAAAAAATATTTGCCTATCAAATTTAGAATTTTGGAGTGCCTTTTCTTTTTTCGGATCTTCTATCCAAGTTCTTAGCTTTGAGAAAACATCTTCAATTGATAATTGATTGGGGGTCTCTTTTTTTGTTTGATGACCAAGAGGTATATAAAATAAATCATCATTTTCTTCTCCAAGACATAACCCTATCCCAACAAGTTCCGCATCGATTGGATTTAAACTATTGGTCTCTGTATCTAAAGAAACTATCTTATTGGTCTTGTCTAATCTTTGAATTAATTTATCAAGTAATTCGAAATTATTTACAACAGTTACTTTGATTTTAGGTATTTTATTTTCACTAATTTCTAATTCATTATTATTTGTGACTTTTGGTGCCTTCCCCTCCTCTTTGACTACATTATTTTTGTCAAAACCACCTTTACTGAAAGTTGAATTGAAAATATCAATTTGTCTAAGTAGTGTTGATAGTTCTAATTTTTTCAGTGACTCTGAAAGTAGTTCTTGATTTATATTTTTTAATTCATAACCGTTACTTAAAATTAAAGGCACCTCAGTATTTATTTTTGCTAAATCCCTGGAAAGAAAAGCATTATGTTTATCGTTTCTGAGCTTTTCTATAACTGAACCTTTGATGAATCCTTTATATTTCTTATCGTTGTTCTGCTGAATCTTCTCCAAAGCCTGATAGATTCCATCAAGCGTATCGTTCTCTTTTAGTAGATTAATTGCAGTTTTTGGCCCTACTCCTTTAATACCTGGAATATTATCAGAACTATCACCAGTTAGGGCTTTGAGATCAACTACTCTTTCTGGCGCAACACCTAATTTTTCTTTTACTCCATTTTCATTCATAAGAGTTGGATTTCCACTTTTCGCATATGGACCACCACCCATATAAAGTACATAAATATCTTTTTGATCATCTACTAATTGAAATAAGTCCCTATCTCCAGAAAGAATATTCACGCACCATCCTTTAGAAGAAGCATCATTTGCAATTGTGCCTAGGAGATCATCTGCTTCGTATCCTGGAGATTTAAAAATTGGTAAATTAAGGCTTTCTTCTAAAATGATTTCTAGTTGTTCAATATCCTGAAAAAAAACATCTGGTGCTACATCTCTATTGGCCTTATAATTTGGATCTAATTCATGTCTGAAAGTAGGTTTTTCGGTATCAAACGTAATACAAACACCCTCAGGACTAATATTTTTGCAATTATCCAGAAGGCTTTTTAGGAATCCATATGTGACACTTGTTGGAAATCCCTCTTTGGTAGTTAAACCTCCATCAATCCCTTTGCTAAATGCATAGAAGCTTCTAAAAGCAAGTGAGTGGCCATCGACTAAAAGTAAAATTGGTTTTTTAGAGTTTTCAGATTTTAAACTCATTTTCTCTTCTTAGCCCAAGGTGGAATATCAATAAAGATTTGCTCTCCAGGTTCTAATCCATCAATTACTGAAGTTTTATTTCCACTACTAATA
>QCCG01000031.1 GCA_003281335.1 Prochlorococcus sp. AG-347-K19
TGGGGCAATAATTCCATTTTGTTATAAAGTTTAAATTGATAATAAATAAAAATTGTGATCGAGCGTTACACATTACCCGAAATGGGGAAAATCTGGACTGAAAGTGCAAAATTTCAGAGTTGGCTTAAGGTTGAAATAGCTGCATGTGAAGCAAATTTTTCCCTCGGGAAAATCCCTGAGAATGCCATGAAAGAGATACGTTCAAATGCAAAGTTTGATGAATCTAGAATTACTGAAATTGAGAAAGTAGTTAAACATGATGTCATAGCATTTCTTACAAGCGTTAATGAATTTGTAGGAGATTCAGGAAGATACATACATGTTGGTATGACCAGTAGTGATGTACTTGATACTGGCTTATCTCTTCAGTTAGTAGATTCTTGCGAATTGTTATTAAAAGAAATTGAGAACCTAGAAAATGAGGTCAGATTATTAGCAAGGAAGCATAAAAACACATTAATGATTGGCAGATCTCATGCAATTCATGGGGAGCCAATTTCCTTCGGTTTTAAACTTGCTGGATGGTTAGCAGAAATAATAAGGAACAAAAAAAGATTGTTAACTCTGAAAGATTCTGTAGCAATTGGACAAATAAGTGGTGCAATGGGAACTTACGCTAATACGAATCCTAAGGTAGAACAAATAACTTGTGATTTACTCAGCTTAAAACCTGATACAGCAAGTACGCAGGTTATATCGAGAGACAGACATGCAGAATATGTGCAAACTATTGCACTAGTTGGCGCTTCTTTAGATAGATTCGCAACTGAAATAAGAAATTTACAAAGAACTGATGTTTTAGAAGTTGAGGAGGGCTTTACAAAAGGGCAAAAAGGAAGTTCTGCCATGCCTCATAAAAGAAATCCTATTCGAAGTGAAAGAGTAAGTGGTTTAGCAAGAATTTTGAGGAGTTACGTCTTAACAGCACTGGAAAATGTTCCACTTTGGCACGAAAGAGATATAAGCCATAGTTCAAATGAACGTATCATGCTACCCGACGTATCAATCTGCTTGCATTTTATGCTTAGGGAAATGCAAGATATAGTATGCAATTTAGAAGTTTATCCAAAAAATATGCTCAAAAATTTAAATATATATGGTGGTGTAATCTTTAGTCAGAAAGTTTTACTTTTGCTTGTAGAGAAGGGCTTTTCTAGAGAAAAGGCTTATAGCTTAGTACAAAAAAATGCGCATCAGGCCTGGAATTCTCAGGATGGGAATTTCAAACAAAATATAGAGAAAGATAATGAAATTATGGATTTTAATGATCAAAGTGACTTAGAAGAATGTTTTAATCCTTCAATTCATCTTAATAATTTAAGTGTAATATGGGAGAAGTTAGGTATCTAGGATTACTGAAAACCTTATCTAAGTTAAACCAGTGTTTTCAGAGGAATAATGACCAAAAACTTTAGGATTGAAAAAGATAGCATGGGAACAATAGAGGTTCCCATGGAAGCTTTATGGGGTGCTCAAACACAAAGATCGATAATAAATTTTTCTGTTGGAGAAGAATTAATTCCAATTGAGTTAATTTATTCACTGACCCTCATAAAAAAAGCTGCTTCAATTGCGAATTTCAATTTAGGTTTAATAGATAAAAAGAAAAAAGATTTGATAGTAGAGGCATGTATGGAAATACTTGATGGGCTTCACGATTCACAGTTTCCCTTAAAGGTTTGGCAAACAGGTAGTGGCACGCAAACAAATATGAATGTTAATGAGGTAATTTCAAATATTGCAGCTTTAAAAACTAATTCAGAGCTTGGTAGTCACAAACCAATTCATCCGAATGATGATGTAAATAAATCTCAGTCAACTAATGACACTTTTCCTGCTGCTATTCAAATATCTGTTGTTAATGAAATAATCAAAAATTTAGTTCCAACGATCAGAGAACTTACTAAGATACTTGATAAAAAAAGTGAAGAATGGAAAGACCTTATTAAGATAGGAAGAACCCATTTTCAAGATGCAGTTCCCCTTACTTTTGGGCAAGAAATATCAGGATGGTCAGAGCAACTTAAAGATGCTGAGAATGCAATTATTATGAGTCTGAATGAATTGTATTTCTTACCTCTGGGAGGAACTGCAGTTGGAACTGGGATTAATTGTCCAAAAGGATTTTGTGAAGAGTGTATAAAATCAATTTCCGATGATACTAATCAAATGTTCTACAAATCAAAAAATAATTTTTCTATCATGGCCTCGCATGATCGTCTAGCTCAAGTAATGAGTCAGATAAAAATATTAGCAGGTGCATTATTTAAAATTTCAAATGATATAAAAATTCTATCTTCTGGTCCAAGATCAGGAATTTATGAACTAATTATTCCTCAAAATGAACCTGGAAGTTCTATCATGCCGGGTAAAGTGAATCCAACTCAATGCGAAGCCTTATCAATGGTTTGCACTCAGATAATGGGTCTTGAATATGCAGTTTCAATTGCAAATTCTAGCGGCACTTTACAGATGAATGAATATAAGCCTCTTATTGGATTTAATATTCTCACAAGTTTAAAATTACTTAAAGATGTTATAGAAAACTTCAGAATAAAATTAGTTGATGGGATGGAACCTAATCAAAAGAAAATGAAGTTAAATTTAGAAAATTCACTAATGTTGGTTACAGCTATAGTGCCAAAAGTTGGTTATGAAAAAGCAGCTGAAATTGCAAACCTTGCCTTCAAAGAATCATTAAATTTAAAAGAAGCAACACTTAAGTTAGGTTATTTAAACGCTGATCAATTTGATGAAGCAATGAATATCGATTCAATGATTTGATTAAAAAAATTTAAGAATTATTGTCAATTCTTTTTGTTGCAGGATTAATATCTTCAGAGACTTTAATAAGATCATTAGATTCAGAAACAGGAAAACGATTAATAGCTTTTAATGCTAGCTTTGCTTTGGTTTTTAATTTGTTACTGACACCAATACAGTATTGCACTTGAGAAAGTACATCAATTGATCTTCTAATAATCCTCACTACATCACCTTCGTCTAATGAAGTATTAAAAACCAAATCTTTCCATTTTTTTCCTCTTGCCCATTCAGAAATAATTCCAGTCAACTCTGTTTCTAAATAGATAGGAATTTCAATATGAAACTTATTTTGTTGAAAAGAGACTAATTTTCTTAAACCATCTAGGTCATTAAAAACTTCTACTACCTTTAAAGAAGGCTTGAAATTACACCAAAGATTAGGCCTCCTTACATCAACACATATAGCTTGAATAATTGCAGCTAATTCAGGAGGATCTAAATCGTCTAAATAACCACTAACTAAAACAAGACCAATCCATAATTCATTTTCACTTCTTATTGCACCAACTGTTTGTCCAACTTCTGTTAATTCCAAATCATTTAAACAACCAAAATGATTCAAAATTTTAATCAAATCGGTAAAAGTTCTCCAGTTATGATTTTCTTTATCCTCAAGAAGTTTTTTTCTAATATTTATTTCTTGTTCAACATCAATAATTCTTTTTCTATATTTCTTTAATTTCTTGGAGTCTCCAAATCTATGTGCGGGATGATCGGTAATTGTTTCTTCTAAATTATTAATTTGTTGCTTTTGTGCCAAAACTTCCGTTGTCAAGTCATATTGTGGAGTTTGTAAATCATTTTTTTTAGAAACTTCTAAAATTCGATCCGCATAACACTGAGACATATCATCTCCCCTAAATGCTTCACCAGCAAAATATATCTTTGGGACTTCAAGTCCTAAGACATCAATTGCATCCAAATCATTAAAAATACTCACTATGTATGAGGGTTTTATATGAATAAATAAATTATCCATTGTCAAACATAATAAACTCTTAATTTTTTGTGATTCATATATTTTCTTACAAATTAATCCTGGAACAATTTTTCTTTTAATTTGTGGAGCTTTGATTGAAATT
>QCCG01000032.1 GCA_003281335.1 Prochlorococcus sp. AG-347-K19
CAGCAGTTTTTGGTTCAGGTCTTCTGTTTTTTTTAGGATTAATTTTTTCATGGTGGATATTAGTCCCTGCAGCAATAAATTTCTTCATTAGTTTTGGTGCTGATATTGTTGAACCAACTTGGTCTATCGAAAGATATTTTGATTTTGTTCTTTTATTAATGTCCAGCACTGCAATAGCTTTTCAATTGCCAGTATTACAATTTATTCTTGGTTCACTTGGAATAATCACAACAGAAAAAATGATTTCGAATTGGAAGATAGTTGTAATTTCCTCAGCAGTATTATCTGCAGTGATTACCCCTTCAACGGACCCATTGACTATGTCATTGCTTTCTATATCGATTGTGTTTTTATTTTTTGTAGGTACTGGATTAACTTATTTATCAGAAAATCTTAAGTCAAAAACTCTTTCATCTTCTCATTAAGATTTAATTGCAAGCTGACAGCTCTACCTAATCTTGGCTTGGCATTGACTTTTTTTAGCCATTCCCTTACTTCTTCTGAATATCCACATCTATTTAAAATCTCGATTTTATCAGCTATCGATTTTTTATATTCATCTTCACTTAAAGGGAATGATTCCTGTCCAAGAAATCCCCACATCATTTGCAAATAAACAAATTTTCCTCTTCTAAAGAGTCTAAAATCATATTTTTTTCCCCAGCGATGAATTAAATAATATATAACTTCATCTACTAGTAATGGGCTCATTTAAAACAATTAATTAAGACTTCCTTTACTTTTACTTTAAATTATTAAAAGTCCTATCTATTTGCAACAGAAATTGAACAATTTGATCCATAATAACTAATAAATAACAGATCCAAGTAGCGAATGACTCAATTAAGTTCCAATGATGTCCCTTCAATGGGTCGAAGGCAATTTATGAATCTTCTTACATTTGGTACTGCAACTGGTGTAGCGTTAGGAGCCCTTTACCCTGTAGCGAATTATTTCATGCCTTTAAGAGCGGGTGGTGGTGGTGGTGGAACTTCTGCTAAAGATGAATTAGGGAATCCAATAACCAAGACAGGATGGTTATCTACCCATCAAGCAGGAGACAGAAGTCTAGTGCAAGGACTAAAGGGAGATCCAACTTATTTAATAGTTAATGAGGGTGGGGAAATAGGAGAATTTGGTTTAAATGCAATTTGTACTCATTTAGGTTGCGTTGTCCCATGGGATAGTGGTGCTAATAAATTCATATGTCCTTGTCATGGCAGTCAGTACGATACAAATGGGAAGGTAGTAAGAGGGCCTGCTCCTTTATCTTTAGCTCTAGCTCATGTCGATATTGAAGATGATGCTGTACTCGTCAAACAATGGTCAGAAACTGACTTTAGAACTAATGAAAATCCATGGTGGGCATAAAAAAAATGAAAGGTCTCAAAAATCAAATCATGAAAAAAACAAGTTTATTTATTTGTACTTTGCTTTTTATTTCAAGCATTGTATTTTATCCAAAGATCACTTTTGCTTATCCATTTTGGGCTCAGCAAAACTATGAATCCCCAAGAGAAGCCACAGGAAAGATAGTCTGTGCAAATTGTCATCTAGCTCAGATGCCTACAATTGCAGAGGTTCCACAATCTGTTGGAGCAGACAGTGTTTTCAAAGCTGTAGTCAAAATACCCTACAAAAATGACTTAAAAGAGATCGGTGCTGATGGTTCTGAAGTCCCATTACAAGTTGGTGCAGTTGTAATGCTGCCTGATGGCTTTAAACTTGCTCCACAAGAAAGATGGACCGAAGAAATCAAAGAGGAGACAGAAGGGGTGTATTTTACTAATTACAGTGAAGAGAAAGATAATATCATCATTGTGGGACCTTTACCTGGCGATACTAATAAAGAAATAGTTTTTCCCGTACTTTCCCCTGACCCATCCACTAATAAAGAATATCACTATGGGAAATACTCGTTACATATCGGAGGCAATAGAGGTAGAGGTCAGGTATATCCAACTGGAGACAAAAGCAATAATGTAGTTTTCACCTCTTCCACCTCAGGAACTATAAATTCAATAGAAACAATTGAAGATGGTAGCTATAAGATCAATATAGAAAAAGATAATGGTGAGATAACTACTGAAGCAGTGCCTATTGGTCCTCAACTTATCGTAAAAGCACAAGACAAAATTAATGCAGGTGACCCTCTTACTAATGATCCCAACGTTGGTGGCTTTGGGCAATTAGATGCTGAGGTTGTACTCCAGAGCCCTTATAGAGTAATTGGATTGATTGCATTCTTTATTGGTGTAGGCCTAACACAAATACTTTTAGTATTAAAGAAAAAACAAGTAGAAAAAGTGCAAGCAGCAGAGGGTATCTAACTTTCGTAAATGCTTATACTACAAGCTTTTATACAATCTCCAGGAGAAACTTTTTTAAATTTAGGATTTATAACTATTAGATGGTACGGACTCCTTATTTCGGTTTCAGTCTTAATAGGCCTATTTGTCTCTAAAAAACTTGCAAAGGCAAGAAATATTAACCCAGAGTATATTAGTGAAATACTTCCATCATTAATAATATCTTCAATAATTGGAGCTAGAGCTTATTACGTAATTTTTGAGTGGAGGCAATATAGCGGAGATAACTTTTTTACTTCTTATGAAATATTAAATAACATGATTCAAATACCATCTTTTCTTGCAGTTTGGGAAGGAGGCATAGCAATCCATGGAGGTCTAATTGGAGGATTAATATCTATTATCTATTTCTGTAAGTCGAAAAAAATTAATTTAAAAACTTTTATTGATATATTAATACCCTCGATTATTCTTGGACAATCAATAGGAAGGTGGGGAAATTTTTTCAATAATGAAGCCTTTGGAGTTCCTACAAATTTGCCTTGGAAATTATTTATACCTATCCAGAATAGGCCTTTACAATTTCTTAATTATGAATTTTTTCATCCTACATTTCTCTATGAGTCATTGTGGAATATTTTAATTTTCATTCTCCTCATTATTATTTTTAATAAACAAGATTTAAGAATTTTTCAAGAAAAGCAAATTTTAGTAGCTTCTATAGATATTGGAACTAACTCTACACATCTCTTGGTAGCAGAAATTAATTTAGAATTAAAATCATTTGCAATAAAATTCACTGATAAATCAACCACTCGTCTTGGAGAAAGAGATGAGGAGGGTAATCTTACTGAAGTATCAATCCAAAGAGCATTAGTTACTCTTAAACGATTTAAGGAATATTGTAAAAGTAATGAAGTAAAACAAATAGTAACAGCAGCAACAAGTGCAGTTAGGGAAGCTCCAAACGGTCAAGATTTTATTAAAAGAGTTCTTGATGAAACTGATATTCAAATAGAAATGATAAGTGGTTCTGAGGAAGCTAGATTAATTTACCTTGGTGTTCTTTCTGGAATGGCTTTTGAAGATCAGTCTTTTGTAATCATAGATATTGGAGGAGGATCTACAGAATTAATACTTGCTGATAAAAAAGATGCTATAGCTCTTACCAGTTCTAGAATTGGTGCGGTAAGACTTAAAAATGATTTTTTAAATAAAGAGTCTATAAATTCAGAAAGATCGACTTTTCTAACAACTTTTATTAAAGGATCTTTAGAACCATCTGTTA
>QCCG01000033.1 GCA_003281335.1 Prochlorococcus sp. AG-347-K19
AAGTCCATCATCACGGGGAACTAGATAAGTTTTTGGACCAAAAATAACCCTTTTCAAAAAATTTGTTGGACCTTGTATTGAGAGCATTTGTCCCTTTACAGGAAAGACAGGAATCTTATTAAAAATTTTTTTACTCCACGCACCGCTGCATATAATTGCTTTTTCGCAGTTAATTTTTTTTATTTCCCCAGTGGCACATAAAACTGTTGCACCTGTAATTTTGTTTTTTTCGAATGTCAAATCCTCTACTTCTGATCCCTCTTGAAATTCGACTCCATTCAAGGAGCATGCTCTCTCAAGAGCACGCATCAGTTTTCTTCGGTTATCTATTTGACCATCTTGTTCAAAAAGTAAACCATGTTTCCAAATAGAATTCATTCCATTGATTTCTGTTTGAAGATCTTTGTGATTTAAATATTTTCCATATTCATAAGTGGGAAACTCTTCAAGATCTTCTTTGTTTTTAAAAGGAACTACTATGCCGCATTTTTTTAAACCGCATTTAATATTACTATCTTGTTCAATACTGTGTATCCACTTTGGAATTAGATTTTGACTTTCTTGGCCAAATTTTAGTAATTCATCTTCGAGCCCTTCAGCATGAGTAGCTAACATTCCTGCAGCAACAAATCCAGCTGATTCATTTCTGTTTTTACTTAAAACTAAAACTTTGAAGTTATTTCTAGAAAATTCATAAGCAATAGATAAACCTAAAAGTCCACCTCCAATGATTAATATTGAATTTTTGGTTTCTTGTGCCATTTAAAAATTAATATTTTTATTTGTGTTTTGGTCCTCTTTTCCTTTATATCCAATAATATTAATAAAGAGACTTTTAATAATGAACAATTTGGAATCTTGGGAAGCTGTGATTGGTTTGGAAACTCATGTACAGCTTAATACGAAAAGTAAAATATTCACATCTGCGTCAACAGCTTTTGGTGATGCACCTAATACCCATATAGATCCTGTAGTTTGTGGTTTACCAGGAACTCTTCCAGTTCTGAATGAGACTGTTCTTGAGTATGCTGTAAAAACTTCGTTAGCATTAAATTTAAACGTTGCAGAACATTGTAAATTTGATAGAAAACAATATTTTTATCCTGATCTTCCTAAAAATTATCAAATTTCACAATTTGATGAGCCACTAGCTGAAAATGGTTGGTTAGAGGTTGAAATAATTGAAAAGGACAGAGAACCTTATATAAAAAAAATTGGTATAGAAAGGCTACATATGGAAGAAGACGCCGGAAAACTAGTCCATTCAGGTAGTGATAGATTAGCTGGCTCTAAGTATTCTTTAGTTGATTACAATCGTGCCGGAATAGCATTGTGTGAGATTGTAAGTAAACCAGATATTAGATCAGGTAAAGAGGCATCTGAATATGCTTCAGAGATTAGAAGAACAGTTAGATATCTAGGGGTATCAGATGGAAATATGCAAGAGGGTTCATTACGCTGCGATGTCAATATTTCAGTTAGAAAAGGACCTAATGCTCCTTTTGGTACCAAAGTGGAAATAAAAAATATGAATTCATTTTCTGCAATTCAAAAGGCTTGTGATTATGAAATAGCTAGACAAATAGAAGTTTATGAAAATGGAGGAAAAATTTTCCAAGAAACAAGGTTATGGGATGAAGCTAAGCAATTAACGAAAAGTATGAGATTAAAAGAAGGTAGCAGTGACTATAGATATTTTCCTGATCCTGACTTAGGTCCAATTGAAATAACAAAAGCCCAACAAGAAATATGGTTTAAAGAACTACCAGAATTACCTTCAAAGAAAAGATATAAATACGTAAGTCAATTTGGATTGTCTGCATATGATGCAAGGGTAATTTCTGATGAAATAAGCATGGCAAACTTTTTTGAAGAAACAGTAGCAAATGGTGCTGAGGCTAAACTAGCTTCAAATTGGGTAACAAGTGATATTGTGGGCTATTTAAAATCAAACAAACTAAGTTTTAGTGAATTAAAGCTTAGTCCTGAAAATCTTGCTGAAATGATTAACATGATTTCAAAAAATATAATTAGTGGAAAAATTGCAAAAGAAATTTTACCTGAACTTATTCAAAAAAATATTTCCCCGAAAAAATTAGTTGAAGAAAAAGGGTTAGCAATGATATCTGATTCTTCAAGTATTTCACCTATAATTGATGAACTTATAAATGAACATCCAAATGAAGTTCAAGCATTTAAAAATGGCAAAACTAAGTTACTTGGTTTTTTTGTTGGTCAACTTATGAAAAGAACAAAAGGTAAAGCTGACCCTAAACTTGCAAATAAACTTCTTATGGAAAAATTAAATAGCTAAAGCTTAAATAAGCTCTTTTATCGTATTGATCCATTTATTTTGATCATCCGAATTCTCTAAAATAATATCTGAGAATTTTCTTTTTTCTTCAAAACTTAATTGAAAATTTATCAATTCACATGCTTCTTTTTCGCTAATTTTATCTCTTGTGATAAGTCTGTTTTTTTGTATTTCTTTAGGACATTTAACTAACCATATTTCAGTGCAAATATCTTCAAATTTTGCTTCAAACAATAATGGAATAACCAATACTATAGTTTGATTATTTCTGTATTGACTGCATTCTTCTATCATTCTTTCTTTAATTAAAGGGTGCAGTAGTTTTTCAATCCATTCCTTGCTTTCTGAATGTTTAAAAATAATGTTCCTTAAAAGTTTTCTGTTTATTTCCCTTTCTGAATTGCTTTTATTATCAATAATTTTATTTCCAAAATAATCTAAAATTTTCTTATATCCATATGTGTTTGGTTTGATTAATTCTCTTGAAAAATGATCTGCATCTAATATTGGTATGTTTTTATGTTTTCTTATGTAATTAGTTATGGTTGTCTTCCCACTTGCAATACCTCCTGTTAAACCAATCCTTCTTTGGTTGTTTTTTAATTTTTGAAGAATATCCATATAATTTATAATAATCTAACTTACTTAGTTTCTTTAGTTTTAAAGAGTAGTTAGTATGAATTAAAATACCAAAAAGTTTGAGCCAGTTAGATTCCAATTGGTCGTTTGTTGATGACAGTAAGGTAACACCCAAGGGGTTTCTTTTTGCTGGGATATCTGCTGGTTTAAAAGCTTCTAATAAAAAAGATTTAGCACTAATACTCGCTCCAGAAGGAAGTATTTTTAGTGGGATGTTTACCCAATCAATTGTTCGAGCTTCTTGTGTGGATATTTGTGAGGAAAGGATTAAAACAACTTCAGGTTTTGTAAGAGCAATATTAATTAATTCTGGTCAAGCAAATGCATGTACAGGAAATCTTGGCATTCAACATTTTCAAATTGCTACAGGAAAGATTGCGGAACTTTTAGGAATAAAAGAAGAAGAAGTTTTAATGTGC
>QCCG01000034.1 GCA_003281335.1 Prochlorococcus sp. AG-347-K19
TTGAAAACATTGAGGTATTTTAAAGATGCTTTTTCAATTCTATAATTGAACTTATTAATTTTTAAATTATTTTTCAAAATTTTTTTTCTTTTTAAAGCAAAATTAACAGTTTCCTCCATCCTTTTTAGATTTATTTGAATGCCATTTTCTTTAACTATCTCAGCTGAAGAACTATTTGACCCATAAATTACTGGCACACCTATCGACAAAGCCTCGATAACAGAATTGGGACACATATCTTTTTCTGCTGGATGTAATAAAAAATCCCTTTTTAGTATTTCAAAAACTAGTTCTTTATGTGAGACAGTATTTCTGATTTTAACTTCGCATGGGTCAACATTTTTTGGCCAATTACCAAAATGATCGATATTAACATTATTTATTTTAGAGAATTTAGCTATTAAATCAAACCTCTTATTAAGTTTAGTAGAAAATGTTGAACTTATTAAATTTAGATTACTTTCTTTTAAATCATTATTGGAAATAAATTTGTTATGGTTAGAATTTAAATAATCAGAAATAGTTGAAGCGTTATTTATTATTGAAAATGAATTTCCCTTGAAACCAAATTTCTTAAATACATTAAGCTGATATTTGCTTTGAAAAATAACATGGTCTGCATTATTACATAAATATATAGTTAACTTATCAGAACCCCATTCTTTTGTTAAAAAAGGTATTTTACATTTTCTTCTGAGATTACCATGTAAACTAACTGCTCTTACAATCAATTTATTATGAGATTTTATAAAAAATTTTAATTCTTCTTTATTAAATTTTCTAGATTTATTTTTCGGACCGGTTCCTAATTGATTTAAAAAAAATATACCTCTTTTATTATCCTTAAATTGATTTATTGGTATTAGTTTTATTCCTTTTTTTGTCTCTATACTTTTATATAAATAATTTAAAAAAGTATTAGCGCCACCCCAAGGTTTTTGAATAGTTTCATATGAATAAAAAATATCTAAATTCTTAAAATTTTTACTCATAATCTTATTGCATCAATATCCTTTGGGAGAAATCCTTTAATATCAAACAAAATTACATTTAATTTTGAAATTGAATCCCAATCATAATGATAAAATGCATCATGTTTAACAGTAATTATAATCGCATCATAGATAGAAAAATCATCAATATTATCAAGTAAAACTACATTATATTCTTTAGAAGCCTCTTCTTTATTAGCCAGAGGATCAAAAATATCATAATTTATTGAATACTCATTTAAACCATCAGCAACATCTATAACCTTAGTATTTCTTATATCAGGGCAATTTTCTTTAAATGTAAATCCCATAATTAATACTTTTGACAGGCTAATATTAAATTTATTTATAATCATTTCTTTTAAAACTTCTTTTACTATCCAACTTCCCATTTGATTATTTAATCTTCTACCAGCAAGAATAACCTCAGGAGTATATCCACAACTTTTAGATTTAAATGTTAAGTAATATGGATCTACACCAATACAATGACCTCCTACTAAACCAGGTTTAAATTTTAAAAAATTCCATTTAGTTCCTGCTGCTTCTAAGACTTCATATATATTGATTTTCAATTTGCGAAAAATTATAGCCAGTTCGTTAACAAGTGCAACGTTTAAATCTCTCTGAATATTCTCAATTACTTTTGCAGATTCAGCAACTTTTATACTATTTGCTTGATAAGTTCCAGCATTTATAACTGAAGCATATAATCTATCCACAAAAGATGCACACTCATTAGAAGAGCCACTTGTGATTTTGATAATATTTTCTATTCTATGTTCTTTATCTCCTGGATTAATTCTCTCTGGAGAGTATCCACAATAAAAATCTAAATTAAACTTTAATCCAGATTCAGATTCTAATATTGGTACGCATACCTCTTCAATCATTCCTGGATAAACTGTGCTTTCATAAATAATTACTGGATAATTATTATATGTTTTATTTTTTAAAGCACTTGCGACTGTCTTAGTTGCAGATTTAATAGCCCTCAAATCTGGATTATTTAAATTATTTATTGGTGTTGGTACAGTAACTATAAAAACTTCAGCCTGATATAAATTAACTATTTCATTAGTGAAAAATAAATTATCAGCTTTTTGAAGATCAGTAGAATTAACCTCATTAGTCCTATCATGATTTTTTTTTAGCTCTTCTAATCTTGACAAATTGATATCAAATCCAATAATTTTATGTTCTTTTTGTTCATTAGTTATAAGACATTTTTGTTTATTAGAAAATAAAACGGCAAGTGGCAATCCTACATATCCCAGACCTATAATTGCAATTTTACAATTATTAACTTTTGGAAATTTATTCATATTTCTTCTTAAATTTTATAGTACATTCTATACCATTCGATAAAATTACTTATTCCATCAGAAATCTTTGTGGTTGGTTTAAAACCGATCCAATCCTCTAGAAGTTTTGTACTTGAAGAGGTTTCAGGAACATCTCCCATTTGCATTGGTAAATAATTTTTCATAGCCTTTATTCCTAATGATTTCTCAATTTCCGCAACAAAATCTTTTAATTTTATCGGATTTGAATTGCCTATATTAAAAATTAAATATGGAGCCCAGCTTGAACTAGGGTTTGGATAATCAGTATTGAATTTTTCATTTTTTCTTGGAATTTTAAATATCAATTTAACTAAACTTTCAGCAACATCCTCTACATAAGTGAAATCTCTAACCATATTCCCATGATTATATATATCTATTGGCTCGTTGTTTAATATTGCCTTTGTAAATTTAAAAAGAGCCATATCTGGCCTGCCCCACGGGCCATATACAGTAAAGAAACGCAATCCTGTTGTAGGCAAATCATACAAATGACTATAGGTATGAGCCATTAATTCATTTGATTTTTTTGTTGCCGCATATAGACTTACTGGATGGTCGACATTATTATCTTCAAGAAAAGGTTTTAAGGTATTACCTCCATAAACGGAACTACTTGATGCATATATAAGATGTTCTACTTTCTGTTTCCTACAAGCCTCTAATATATTCCCAAAACCAACTACATTACTCTGAATATATTTACTAGGGTTTTCTATAGAATATCTCACTCCTGCCTGAGCAGCAAGATTTACTACCTTTTTGGGTTTATATTCGGAGAATAAATTTTTTATA
>QCCG01000035.1 GCA_003281335.1 Prochlorococcus sp. AG-347-K19
TATCAGTAAATATATTTTCAAGGATATTGGCCGCTTTTACAGAGAAAACTAAGAGAGTATAAATGATTAAAACTAATAAAAAAATACCAAAAAATATTATTTTGTCTCTTGAGAATGTTTCTATTAGCTATGGAACTTTCGAAGCAGTAAGAAATGTTTTTTGTAATTTTAAAAAAGGAAATATAACTTCCCTTATTGGCCCCTCCGGTTGTGGTAAATCAACTGTTCTTAGATCCTTAAATAGGATGAACGATTTAATTCCTAATTGCTCACTGAAGGGCACTGTCCTGTTTGATGGAACAAATATTTACGATAAAAGAGTAGATCCAGTAGAAGTAAGAAGAAGAATAGGAATGGTTTTTCAACAGCCTAATCCTTTTCCTAAATCTATCTACGAAAATATCGCATTTGGAGCAAGAATTAATGGCTTTACAGGAGATATGGATGAATTAGTTGAAAGTTCACTAAAAAAGGCTGCTTTATGGGATGAATGTAAGGATAAATTAAATGATAGTGGTTACTCTTTATCTGGTGGACAACAACAAAGATTATGTATTGCTCGAACCATCGCAATTGAGCCTGAAATAATTCTCATGGATGAGCCATGTTCAGCTTTAGATCCAATCTCTACTTTAAAAATTGAGGAGACGATGCATGAACTTAAGAAGAATTACACAATAATAATCGTTACTCATAATATGCAACAGGCGTTAAGAGTTAGCGATATGACTGCATTTTTTAATGCAATTGAGTTTGAAGATGGTGATGGAGGAAAGGTTGGTTACCTCGCAGAATTTAATTCGACAAAGAAAATTTTTAACTCTCCAAAAGAAAAAACCACTCAGGAATACATATCAGGCAAATTTGGCTGATGTTAAATTTTTACTTTTAAAAGAAAGATTTTTAGCTTTAAAACGGATAAAGGGTAGACAAACAGTATAAATACCTATATAGTTATTTCGAATTAGTAAGTTTATTTTTGAAAAACTACCCTTTTCTACCTTTCTTGATTTTCGCAGGGGCTCTCATAACAACTGCAACAATAGGATTGCCTGTATTTACTTCATAATTTAAGAGTATTTATATTTACGGTAATCTTATGGTTTCAATAATAAATAAAGAATTAATTGGAAGTCCTCATAAAACTTTAATAAAGGGAAATTTATTTGACTTTATAAAAAAAAGAGAGAATATGAATCTGTGTGGGAGTGAAAAATCTGTATTAAAACCATTTTTAAAAGTGGTTAATTTCTAATTTATTTATCATGGATAAAACTAAAGAACAGTTAGAAAAATTAAGAGAAGTAGCAGAAGCCTCTCTTACAAAAACGGATGAACTTCAAAAAGTTCTTGCTCAAATCGAAGCTTTAATGTCTAGAGAAGAATCACAAACATTATCAAAGAAGAAATAATTTTTTTAAAAAAATTATTTTTGTTTTTGTACTTTTAATTACACCTCTACAATCTTATTGTAGTTACTTATAGGGTATGCAGAACCCGTTCCAAAGTTTTCTGTTAGGTCTCGAGGTCTTACCTTCTTTAAGTAAAAGACCTCTTTAATTTGATGTTTTTATTATATTTTTTAATCTTCTTATTTAGTTGATTACTTTATAGATTTCTTTCAAGCAGACATTTACATCGAAAGATTCAGTATTTACAACTTCTAATCCTGTTTTTTCTGTAACTTCAACAGTTGCATTACATTCGTCTTGTTTAAGAGCCATATAACTTGGCTTTATGTTTTCAATATCTAATTCAACACTTGATTCGGTTTCTTCCTTATATTTCTCCATTACTAATGTAAGTGCTTCTATTTCAACGGAAAAATTATCATTTGCTTTTGCCCCAAATGGCATGAAAAGAAATGGAAATATAATCAAGGTTATTAATTTTTTCATTTCTATAAAATGTGTTTATTTTTTTTATAACGTGGATTGTTTGCTAAAGAAAGGGTCATTAGCTGTATAAATTTTTTATTATCTATTTCTACTACTAGAAATAGATTAATAATCACAAAATAATAGATAAATAAAATAAACGAGAATTTTAAGTATAAATTGGTATACCATAATGAAAAATTAAAGTCACTTCAAGAGGATTTTTTTTTAGATTTTATTTCGATAATTTCTTCTTCAGATACAATTGCCCATTTTTTAAATGACTTTTTGCAGGGATATCCTCCTGTTAAGTCTCCAAATGCAGGCATATATAAAACATTTTTATTCATATCCATTGCAAAACACCTAAAAGGTAATTTATCTCCATTGCTTTTTAAATAGATTTTTGGATGATAATGTCCACAAATATTCAAGGTTTTATTGTTTTCTAAATTAACTGGCTCATGGCTAAATGTAATATTTTTAGATTTTCTAATATCAGAAATTTTTATATTTTTAATATCACAACCTACATCATGATTTCCGAGGATGAGTTCAACATTAGTTTTTAGTAGCTCAGGAAGATCCTCAACTTTTTTTTGGAGAGTTTTATCTATTGAATATTTGCTGTGGAATAAATCTCCCAATATTATTAACTTTTCAGGACTATATCCTTTTACTATTTTTTTTATTCTTGCGAAATTATTTTTATCTGAATTATTAGTAA
>QCCG01000036.1 GCA_003281335.1 Prochlorococcus sp. AG-347-K19
TGGAGATGATGAACTTTAATGAATTAACCATAAGTGAGAGGGCGCTTAGAGAAGGTTTAGTTGTTGATTGGATGCTTCGTAAAGGGATAATAAAAAACGAGTTAAATATTCAAAGTAATATTAGAAAAACAACCATAGTTCATCAGGCCAGAAAGTTTGGCGTAGATGGTACGAGAGCTGAGAAAGTTATCGATATTGCCTTTCAAATTTACGATCAGACCAAAAATATCTTTCATAGCGACAATGAACCTAAAGCCAAAGAACTTCTTTGGGCAGCTTCTAATCTTTATAATTGTGGGAAATACGTTAATGTTAGTTCATATCACAAACACTCTTGGTACTTAATAAAAAATTGTGAGTTGTTAGGATATTCTGAAGCAGAAACAAATATTATTGCTTCAATCGCTAGATACCATAGAAAGACTCTACCCAAGAAAAGACATGAGTCTTGGCAAAATTTAATAGCCAAAGAAGATAAAACATTAGTTCTGGAAATGTCATTGATTTTGAGACTAGCAGCATCTCTTGATCAAAGACCTGACAAGGTGATCTCCTCAGTTCAAATAAAATTGCAGGGAAATATGCTTACATTTGAACTTCTACCTTTTAGTAAAAACCATGATCTTCTTCTTGAAAAATGGAACTTAGGATTATGCAGTAATGTAATAAAAGAACTAAAGAATTTGGATTTAAAAGTTATTTAGTTTTTTTAATAAGTTCTTGTTTTGGAGTTAGATTCTGAGAAGAGTCTGAAAATAAATTGAAAATAAAGGATGAAGTGATTAGTCCGAGAAGGCCTGAAATTAAAATAAATAGCCAAAACCCTATTGGACTTAGATTCTGAGATTGTCTAGTTTTATTAGTTTTTTTAGCAACTTCTTCAACTATTTCGTCAATTTTTATCTCTTGCCTTTCTGTCTTGAATTCATTCATTATAAATTCTGTATCAAGTTTTAGCTTCTGTGAAATTCTACGAACCATTGCTTTGACAAATACTTTTTCAGGTAATTCTTCTTCATTACCTTCTTCAATGGCTTTAAGTTGATGAGATCCAATTTTTAAATCAGAAGCTAATTCTTCAACAGATTGCTCTCTACTTAACCTTGCCTCTTTAATAAAATTTCCAATTCTCTTTAAAGGGGATTGTTCTCTTTTGGCATTGTCTTCTGCGTTAGATTTTATTTCTTTCAAAACTAATGAATTTTTACTAATTATAGTAATTAATACTTTTCTATCAACTTTAAGATTATTTATTCCTAAAGAGATGCCTATAAAATGGATTATAAAGATTAGATCTTTTTTGAGAATTACTAATTGCTGGGCTAATTATGTAAATAGTTGTTCTAATTAGTTTTTTCTCAATAGAAAATTTTTCCATATCTTTTAATTCTATTAATGATGTCCAACCATCATCCCAAGATACTCTAAATCCAACTATCACTTTAGTCTCTGGAGGGTAAAACTCTAGTAGAGTTTTTTGAGACCTTTTCACATGCCTAGCACTTAGATAAAGACATATAGAGGAATTGTGTTTTGCAAGATCTTTCAGAGATTCTTTTTCGGGCATCCCTGTTCGCCCTCCTGCTCTAGTTAAGATTATTGTTTGTGTTAGGTCAGGGATGGTTAACTCAGCTTCATGATATGCTGCAGCAACTTGAAAAGCACTTACGCCAGGTACGACTTCGATTTCAATTTTTTCTTTTTTTAAAATTTCGATTTGTTCTTTAATTGCTCCAAAAAGGCAAGGGTCTCCATCATGCAACCTTACAACAGTCTTCCCTGTCTGAAATTTTTCTATCATAATTGAGGTGATTTGCTCTAAGTTGAGGGAACTTGTTTTTATTTTTTCAGACCCTTTTTTAGAGAGATCTAAAATCTTTTCAGGAATTAGAGAGTCAGTCCAAATAATGACATCTGCAATTTTTATCTTTTTTAATGCTTTTAAAGTTAATAATTCTGGATCCCCTGGACCAACACCAACAAAGGATATTTTTTTATCCATTCTTTCTATTTTTCCCACTATACGTTCTCAATCTTAATAAAAATATTCCAATTAATCCAGAAGAAAATAGAAAAATACTTATAAATTGAGCCATTCTTATACCGCCATCACAAAAAGGTGGAAGTCCACCAATGCAAAGTGGGTCAGTTCTTAAACCTTCAATCCAGAATCTTCCAAAGCTATAACTTATTAAATA